>JAFPYX010000033.1 GCA_017417585.1 Victivallales bacterium | reverse complement strand
TATTATTTAACGGTTCATCGGTAGAGTTTCAGAGCATCGGCGATGGATCGACATTTGGCCTGGATCTTCGCGCAGTTTTCAGGGCCGAGCCGCACGAAGAGCTTCTGGGCGTCGTTGAGCTGCTCGAAGACCGGGTCAACAAAATGATACGTGCCGCTCGTGCCAGTGGGTACGAGCACCGGGTCCGTGGCGAACTGCGGCACGTCTAGGATGGTCTGAATGGCCTCGCCAATCAAATCGCGAATGGATTTGTCCTGGTAACCGAGTTGTCGGCATGACTGCTGGAGTACCGGTTCGGCCAATTCGAACCATTTGGCGATATCCTCCGTGGGAGTGCCTACTAGGAAATCCACTGCGCTTTGATAGCGTGCGTAAGTCTCGGCGGTAGCCACCCAGTTCCCATTGGCGTTTTTCTGCGCCTGGAAGGCCGTATCGACATGCAGGAAGTCCAAAGCATCCACGGGGCGCTGCCCGTTGGCCACTGCGTCGATGGCTTTGACGATGCGAGTGACAGGCGTGGTCTGGGCAAGCAGCTGCGCCCAGACGGGAGAGTCGGAAAAACTCGTCGAGACTTCAAGCAGTTCCGCAGTGGTCAGAATGGCTGCGGGAGTGCCGCCACTGGGCAGGGAGCCTTCTGCATCGGAGGAACCAGAGGTGTTTTTCGCGGCCACGGAACCGATGTCATTGCTCACCGGCGGGGCGGCACCAGGCATTTCGATCGGCTGTGCAATGGGTGGCTGTGTCATTTCGCCTTCTTCAGTTACGGCGTCCTGCCGATGGGAAAGATACACTCCACCAATAATGCACCCGATGACAACGGGGGGAAGAAGATAGAAAAAGATTTTCCTTGCGAGCATGGCGGGTCAGAATTCCACTTCACGGGGGGCGCGCGGGAATGGGATGACGTCACGGATGTTGGCCATTCCGGTGCAGAAACGAACCATCCGCTCGAAGCCGAGTCCGAATCCGGCGTGCGGCACGCTGCCGTAGCGCCGCAGGTCGAGGTACCACCAGTAGCTGGCGGGATCCATTCCGCACTCGCGGATGCGTTCTTCCAGACGGTCCAGGCGTTCTTCGCGCTGGCTTCCGCCGATGATTTCGCCGACTTCGGGCAGTAGCACGTCCATGGCCGCGACGGTCTTGCCGTCGTCGTTCTGCCGCATGTAGAAAGCCTTGATTTCCTTCGGGTAGTTCATCACGATGACGGGACCGTTGAAGACCTTTTCCGCCAGATAGCGTTCGTGTTCGCTCTGGAGGTCGCAACCCCAGCTCGGCTTGAACTCGAAGGTGTCGGCGGCTTTCTCCAGCAGCTCAATTGCCTCGGTGTAGGTGATGCGGGCGAATTTCGCGGTGGAGAGCCGGGTGAGGCGCTCAAGCAGTCCCTTTTCGATGCGCTGGTCGCAGAAGGCGAGGTCTTCCGGACACTCCTGGAGGACGGCAGTGAAGAGGGCGCGGAGGTAGTCCTCGGCCACATCCGCGTCGTCCTGAAGGTCGGCGAAGGCGATTTCAGGCTCGATCATCCAGAATTCGGAGAGGTGTCGCGTGGTGTTGGACTTTTCGGCGCGGAAGGTCGGCCCAAAGGTATAGACGCTACCCAGCGCACAGGCGTAGGTCTCGGCCTCCAGCTGTCCGGAGACGGTCAGGTTCACGGGCTTGCCGAAGAAGTCGCGGTCGAAATCGACCTTCCCCGTCGCCTTGTCCGTCGGCAGGCGGTTCATGTCGAGGGTGGTCACCTGGAACATCTCGCCCGCGCCTTCGCAGTCGCTGGCGGTCAGGATCGGTGCGTTGAAGTAGTAGAAGCCGCGGCTCTGAAAAAAACGATGGGTCGCCATAGCGAGTACGTTGCGGATGCGCATCACGGCACCGAAGGTATTGGTGCGGGCACGAAGATGCGCCACTTCGCGTAGGCGTTCGAAGGAGATCCGGCCCTTGCTCAGCGGATAGGCCAGGGGATCGCAAGTGCCCAGCACCTCCACGCTTTCGGCGTGGAGCTCGACGGCCTGGCCGGCGGCTGGACTCTCCACCAGTTTGCCCCTAACCTTTAGGGAGACACCGGTGGTGATGCGCTGGATTTCACTCTCGTAGTTGGGCAGGGCGGCGGGGGCGACCACCTGGAGGTTCTTGTAGCAGGATCCATCGTTGAGTTCGATGAAGGAAAAGCCGCCTTTGGAATCACGCCGAGTACGCGCCCAGCCGGCCACGGTGAAGTCTTTGCCAAAATCACGGCTTTCTAGAACCGCTTTGATGAATGTGTGTTTCATGATGGATTATTTCTGTTTAACTGGTGGAAGTGGTTCCGTGCCAGCGGATTCCTGCGCGGGTGGTTCCGTGCCAGCGGATTCCTGCGCGGGTGGTTCCGTGCCAGCGGATTCCTGCGCGGGTGGTTCCGTGCCAGCGCATTTTTGCGCGGGTTGCCTTAGAGTGGGCAAGGAAACATAGGCAATGGCGCCGATCAGCAATCCCCAAAAGACAATGACGAGCGAATTCAGCAGCGGGATGTCACCGCGAACGCTGGCTGGCTGGGCGTCGAAATTCTGGAAGAGCCGTGTCGTCACCGCATCCCGAAGGCCGATGCCGCCCGGCGTCACGGGAAGCAGCCCCGTGACATTGGCCAGCTGGGTGGTCAGCGCATATTGCCCGAAGCTCATCTGTGTTTCCCGCAGCGCTCGCCCCAGGCAGAAGACGGTGGTGGAGACGGTCAGATGGATGACGATGGAGAGGAGAAGCGCCTTCAGCAACGCCCGCTGGCGGTCTCGGTAGAGACCAAGAGCGGCATTCATCCGCGTGGCGATCTTCAGCAGCGCCTTTGGGAGATGCCGCCTGGTAAAGCCGATGAGCGACCGAAGCCACCGCCAGGCCATCCAGCGGTTCTGGAGGCGCCAGGCCACGTAGAGCAGCAGTGTTCCTAAGCAGCCTAGGTTGATGGCCAAGATGGCCCAGGCGAACATCCAGGAGTCCTCTGAGGAGAAGATTCCCGGCAGAAGTCGACAGCAGAGCAAAGTCGCCACGGCGGCTGCGAAGAAGATTCCGGAGAGGCCGATGATCCGGTCGATGAGGTCGACCAGTGTCAATTCCGTTGCCTTGCCGGGATACTTCTGCGTCGCGAAGGCGATCTTCAGGATGTCGCCGGTGACGGCGCCAGGGATGATCAGGCTGAAGAAATTCCCTACCAGTGTCAGGCGCAGAGCCGTCCACAGCGAAAAATGGAATCCCTGCACCGCCAGGAGAATTTTCCAGCGCCAGGCTCCCAACACTTGGGCGAAGCCATAAAGCAGCAACGCGGCGGCCAGCGGGAACTTCGCTCCATCGCGCAGGGCAAGAAGCACATTCGCGTCCGTGTCCCGAGCGGTTTTCCAGAGAAGCCAGAGCGCCAGCAGGATGAAGAGGATGCGAAGCGTGATGGAGAGGGGCTTTTTCACCGCTTTCGAATCAATCTTCGTAGCCGTGCGGATGGGACATCTTCCATGCCCAAGCGGACTCGACAATCGCGTCCAGGTTCTCGAACTGCGGCTTCCAGCCTAGGATGCGTTTTGCCTCTGAAGAGTCAGCGATGAGGCGGGGCGGGTCGCCAGGACGCCGGGGGGCGACTTCCACCGGAAAGTCATGGCCGCAGACGCGGCGTACGGCGTCGATGACCTGCCGTACGGAATTCCCTCCGCCGGTCCCCAGGTTCAACGCGCCGCAGAAATCGGACTCCAGGGCCAGGAGATGCGCCTGGGCGAGGTCGAGGACATGGATGTAGTCACGGATGCATGTCCCGTCCGGCGTGCCATAGTTGTCTCCGTAGATGTAGATCTGCTTGCGCTCTCCGGTGGCCGCCTGCATGACCAGCGGGATGAGATGGGTTTCCGGATGGTGGTCCTCGCCATGGAGTCTGGTGGCACCGGCCGCATTGAAGTACCGCAGCGCTGTGTATTGGAGGCCACGGAGCTGGTGCTGCCAGGCAAGCACCTTCTCGAACATCAGCTTGGACTCCCCGTAGGGATTGATGGGAGCCTTTTCCACCTTCTCGTCAATCGGAACCTGTTCGGGGATCCCGTAGACGGCGGCGGTGGAGGAAAAGACCACCTTTCGGACCCCGTTGTCCGAGGCGGCCTGGCAGAGGTTGATGGCGTTGGCGACATTGTTGCGGAAATACTTCAGCGGGTCTGTCATGGATTCGCCGACCTCAATGAAAGCCGCGAAGTGGATGATGCCGTCCGGACGCGCATTGGCCACCGCCGCCTCAATAGCTTCCAAATCCGCAAGATTGCCTTTCACAAAATTCGCCCGTGGGTCCACCGCCTGGCGATGGCCGTTGAGCAGGGCGTCAAAGACGGTGACTTGATGCCCGTGATCTAGGAGATATTCGGTGGTGCAGCTGCCGATGTAACCGGCGCCGCCGGCAATGAAGACGTGCATGGCGATGGATGGTTGAATGCAAAGAAAGTGTGAAAAGGCCAGTCGGGACTACTGGCGGGTGATGCTCCGGACCTGCAGAACGGGATAGGAAAGCCCTTTCGGCGTGTCCTGGATGCCGGTGACCTCGACAGCGACGCCGCGCCAGTCGTTCAGGTTGATGCGCTTGCTGGTCAAATAACAGACTGCGACCTGCTTGCCATCCCTAACGACCCAAAGTGCATGGGTGGCTTCCGGCATGGCGCGAGTGAGAGGATAGATCTTCCCTTGATACCGCGTGAGCTGCGGGCGAGTAGCTGCCGCTGGCGGCGGTTCATAGGCGACTTCCGGCTCCGGTTCGGGTTCTGGCGCGTGTTCAGGCAATTCGGGTTCTGGCGCGGGCGTCTGGGCGTTCTCCGCGGCCTGTCGCAATGCCTCCAGTTCCGCCTGACGTGCGGCCTGTGCCTCGCGTTGCTCGGCGGCCTTTGCCTTGAGGGCCTCGATTTCCTGGGTGAGCGCCTCGTCGTTGCCTTCAGATGCCTCCGCCTCCTTGCGAAGCAGTTCCAGTTCTGCACGCTCCTGTTCGCGACGCTGTATCTGTGTGCGGAGCTGTTCCAGATCGGCGTCTGCGCTGGCCAGTTGCTCCTGGAGGCGTTCCTGCTCGCGGCGTGCCGCCTCGACCTTTGCGGCCTGGGCGGCCTGTTCGGCGGTCAGCTGTTCCGCTTCCAGTCTAGTCGCTTCGACGCGTGCAGCCTGCTCCTCCTTCTCCGCCTCCAGGCGCTCTGCCTCACGGCGGACCTGAGCCAGCCTTGCCGCCTCCTCTCGCGAGGTCGCCTCGATGCGCTCGCGCTCCAGCCGCAACAAGTCGGCCTGTTCCTCGGCACTTTGGACCTCCTTCTGCAGGGTGGCAACCTGCGCGGAAAGCTCCTGCTGCTTGCGTTCGGTGACGGCAAGCTGTTCCTCTGCGGAGTGAACCTGCTCCAGTGCCTCACGGGCACGTTGCTCGGCAATTTCCTGCTCGGCGGCGATGGCGGCTGCCTCCTCCCGGGCGGCTTGCTCACGGAGGCGAGCCTCCTCCTTGGCCGCCGCCAGCTTTGCGGCCATGGCCTGGGCTTCCGCTTCCCAGCGGGCGGAATCGGCTTCCACCATCCTGGCCTTCTCCTCGGCGGCCTTTTGGCGTGCCAAAAGGTCTTCCTGTTCCCGTTGCTCCTGCAGCAAAGCTGCTTCTCGCTCGGCGGCGGCCTGGCGGGCTTTCTCTCTCGCCTCGTCCCGCAACGCCTCCAGGCGTTGCGCCTCGTTCTGGAGTTCCGTCAGCTCGCTGTTGTGCCGGGCAGTCTCCTCTTTCAATTCATCCGCCTGCTGCCGCAGGGCATCCAGCCGTTCCTGCTCCTGCTTCATCTCAAGTTCCTGGCGCTCCTGTTCTTGGCGGAGGGCCAGTGTCCGCGCGGCCAACGTGGCGCTTTCCAGTGCGGCGGAAGCCCCTGCGTCCTGGGTGTCGGCGGAACTTGCGGCAGGGGAAGCAGCGGCGGCCGGTGAGGGAGTGGACACGACGGGAACTCCTTCTCCGACATAGTCGGCGTGAATCCAGCCGGTGGCGTTGGCCGGTGCATATACGCAGGCCCAGTCGCCGTCGGTCTTGCCTTCTGGAGTCAATTTCTCACCCTGCTCGGCAGTGTAGAATGCGGTGTAGAAATTGCCTGGCGCGGTGTAGACCGGGCAGATGGCATCCAGTACCGTAAACGAATCGTCCACGCGGTCTTTTTGAATCCATCCGGTGATGCGGACGGGCAGTCGCACCTCGACCCAGTCCCCCTTGCGCGACACGATTGCCAGGGGAGTGTTTTCCTGCAGCTTTGCAAGGCTTTCATAGTAGGTGGCATGGTTGGCGCGTAGAATCACGCCAGTGCCCTTCACATAGCCGGGCTGATCCTCTGCCTGAAGGACTGGCGAGATGCAAAGGGCTAGAAGAAGGGCAAGAGTCAAGAAAAGATGTTGACGCATGGGGGTGTCCTGAACTTGGAAGGAAGGGCAGAAACCATCAAGGGAAGGGACTGCCGTGCTTTTTGTGGAAATCTGTCGGGAAAGTATATCCGTAAACATTATAATATATAGAGAATTTCCAAAAGTACGCGTGAAAACTGACAAAGAAAGGTATGTCGCAGCGGATTTTGATGTCAGGGCGGCATCCCGGTAAAGTGTTATAGTATGCCTTGTGGCTAAGAAAAATGCAAATCCGAGGCTTTTCCTGATTAGCGGGGATGACGAGCCGGCGATCCATGCGGAGGCCGAGAGGCTTTTTTTGAAGCTGGCCGGCGAGGAACCGGATCCGTTCGCGACGGAAGTCGTCTCCGAAGACGACCGTGGACCTCGTGGCGAATTGGTCGGGAAGGTCATTTCGGCAATCCGTACTCCGCCGTTTCTGGGTGGACGAAAGACCATCTGGCTGAAGCATTTCACTGGTTTTGGTCAGGAAGCTGGAACACGCGTCAAGAACGACCCGATGGAGCTGAAACTCCTCGCCGAAGAGCTGGCCAGGGAACTTCCGGAAGAGGTCTATGTGCTTCTGGACGGACCGGATTGCGATCCGGCCAAGCCGTTGGCGAAGGCCTGCGCGGCGCAGGGCGAGACGGTCTGGAAGAACCGCCCCAACACCATGCGGAAGGGCTGGCGTGAGGACATGAAGGGATGCCTGGCGGCGGTAGCCCGCGAAAAGGGCGTTACGCTTTCCTACGAAGTCAGCGACCTGTTGGTGGACGTGCTAGGGGCGGACACTTCGCTGATCAATGGTGAGCTGGAGAAACTCATCTGCTACGCGGGGGCAGGGCAGCCGATTACGCCCGAGGCGGTGCGCGAGATGTGCCCGCCATATAGCGACCAGGAGAACTGGGGGCTGACCGACCCAGTCGGGAAACGCGATTTGGCGGCTTCGCTCTCCATGGTGGAGATGCTGCTGGCGCGTTCCAAGGAGCCCGCCGTCGTGGCACGGCAGCTGCTCACCTCGCTTGCACGGACATTCCTGCAGAACCTCTCCATACGCCTGTATATGGCGGAGAATCGCCTGAAAAGCTCGATGGACCTGAAAAACCATGTCGAGGGCCTGGATGCGGCCCGGAAACGGGAGCTGTCCGGCGGCGACGCCCCCTGGGCAAGCCAGAATGCCTGGCGAATCAAGTTCGCGGCGGATGCGGCATTGTCATACCGCCCCGAGGAACTCATGGAAGCCATCCGGATCCTGCGTGACGCGCTCCTGGACAGCACGACGACCGGCGTGCCCACCGCAGTGGCCTTGGAAAATGCGCTGTTGAAGATTTTACCCAAGACGGGAGGATATGCCCGATGAACCCTTCGGAAACTGAATTGGATCGCAATCTTGACATCCTGGAGGAACTCAGCGAGGCGCTCACCGAGCCGAGCAACCTCGCGGAGGGGCTGCGGCGAATTGTCAAGCTGACCTGTCGGGTGCTGGACAGCACCCAGGCGGCCGTGCTGCTGATGGACGAAGAGAAGCAGCGTTTCATCGTGAATGCCACTGTGGGGCTTGATCCCGCGATCTTCCGGGAAGGAAGCCCGTTGATTGTGCCGGACCGCCTCCAGACCATCCTTTTCCGCCTCCAGAACATCCACCAGATCAACTGGATTGACTCCGGACTGGAAGGCATCCAGTTCCCCATTATCGTGATGCCGCTGTATTTCAAGGGGCATCGCATCGGCCATCTCTTCGCGGGGGGCGCGAAAGACCCCAATGCGGCGCGGGACCCGTTGCGCCGCAGGCTCTTCTCGCTCCTAGGGCCATTCGCCTCGCTGATCATCGAAAACGGCAAGGCCATGGATCTGCTGAACCAGCGTCTGGCATTGCGGCCGGCGGATTTGGCAGACGAGGAGGTCGGAGACGGCAACCAGCTGATGATCAACTCTATCCGCAACCCCGCCAAGGTCGTGCGGATACTCGCCGAGAGTTTCTACCGCGAATTGAGGAAGGCAGGCTTCAACGACGGGCATGTGACCATCGCCGCCGCGCATCTGCTGGACTGCATTGTCCAGAGGGGAGGGCGGATGGCGACCAGCGACTTGAACGAAAAATAGGATTTAACGCATTATGCCACTTTGGGATGGACGTTTTAGCCAGAGTCCGGCTGAGCAGGTTCTGAAGCTTTCTGAGTCAATCTCCTACGACCGCCGGCTTTATCCGTATGACATCCAGGGGAGCCTGGCGCATGCGAAGATGCTTGCGCGCCAGGGAATCATCCCCAAGGAGGACGCGCGGAAAATCGCCTCGGGTCTCAGGAAGGTGAAGAAAGAGCTGGATTCCGGGAAGTTCGTCTTCAAGACCGAACTGGAGGACATCCACATGAACATCGAGGCGAGGCTTACCGAGCTGGTCGGTCCTGCCGGCGCACGGCTTCATACCGGGCGCAGCCGCAATGACCAGATCGCCACCGACGAACGCCTCTATCTGCGTGATCAGGCCGATGAGATCGGCATTACTGTCATTTCACTCCTGAAGGCGCTGTGGAAACTGGCCGCCGAAAACGAGACGGCGATTCTTCCGGGCTTCACGCACCTGCAGCATGCGCAGCCGGTGCTCTTTGCCCATCACCTTCTGGCCTACATGGAGATGCTTGGACGTGACATTGAACGGCTCATGGATTGCCGCCGCCGAATCAACCGGTTGCCGCTGGGGGCGGGTGCGTTGGCTGGATCAACCCTCCCGCTGGACCGCGAATTCGTGGCGAAGGAACTCGGCTTCGAGGATGTGCTGGTGAACTCGATGGACGCTGTGGCGGACCGCGATGTCTCCATCGAGTTCCTCGCCGCCCTCGCGATTGTCGCAATGCATCTCTCGCGGCTCGCGGAGGACATCGCAATCTGGTTCTCGCAGGAGTTCGCCTTCGTGGAAATCGGCGATGCGTTCACTACGGGCTCCAGCCTAATGCCGCAGAAGAAAAACCCCGATGTCGCCGAGCTGACCCGCGGGAAGACCGGGCGTGTCTATGGGGCGCTGATGGGACTTTTGACTACCCTGAAGGGATTGCCGCTGACCTACAACCGCGACCTTCAGGAAGACAAGGAGGGGCTCTTTGATGCAATCGATACCGTGAAGCTGGTGCTATCCACGATGGCCGCGATGCTCGCCACTGTCAAGCCGAATGCCGAGCGAATGCTGGCGGCGGCCTCCGACCCCGCGCTGATGGCCACCGATCTGGCGGAAGCGCTGGTGCGCCAGGGCATGCCATTCCGCGAGGCGCATCACCAGGTGGGGCGCTTCGTGGGGGATTGCGCCCGCAAGGGAATCACGCTTGCCGAGGCCGACCTCAAGGCAATGCGGAAAACCATCCCCTCCGCCACGCCGGAGTTCCTGGCGATTTTCAATCCACAACACAGCGTCGCCGCACGCGACATCGTCGGCGGCACCGCGCCCGCGCAAGTTCATGGGCAGTTGCTCGAATGGGCAAAACTGCTGGGGATGAAAATGTCGCGGAAATCCAAGAAGGATGCTAAAAAAAATAAGGAGTAAATAGATGAATCATAAATACTTGCTTTGTTTGTCTTTGGCTGTTTTCGTGGGTGCCGCGCTGTATGCAGACGACTACCGCTGGATCAAAGGGACTTTCACCTGGAAGGGCAACGGCACCATGATTACGCAGGTGGTGCCGTTGTACGGGGAAACCTATCGCGTGAACTATGCCTCTCCACAGAAAGGTCCGTTGAGCATCACGGTGCTTGATGCGGCGACCAAGAAGCCGCTTCCTCCGAAGGAGCTGCTGAAGAGCCGCCAGGTGCTTCAGCCAGGCAGCAAGAGTGCTGACGGCCTTCAGTTTGCCATGCTGGTGATCGAAGGCGACGGGCGGCCCTGGGAAGTGCGTCTTGACCAATGTCTTACCAGCGTGCAGGAATGGCGGCTCAAGGGAGTTCTTGAAGAGCAGAAGAAACCCGCGACAAAGCTTGGTGTCTGGGCCGGTACCGGCAGCGAGAAGATTGTCTTCACTGCGCAAAACGCCCCATGGAAGTTGCATGTCATCCAGGAGACGGAGGGGAATGTCGTGGTCACGGTCACTTCCGATGACGCGAAGCTGTACTACTCGACGCAATTGAATTCGGCCGGTCAGGAAGGCGAGGGGTGGATCACTGTGGCGGGGCCGGTCACCGTCAGCGTGACCGCCAGCGACACCGATTGGACAATCGAGGCAGAAAAGCGGCAGTGACGGTCGCGGACGATTGACGAATTGAGATTTCGCTGAAGAAACCATGCCAGAGGAACCCCAAATTGGTTTCATGGAAGGTCTGAAACGGCGGGTGGACAATTCGCCCGTGCCCGCCGCACGTTCGGCGTCGGTGCTTACCCAGCTGCTCTTTGGGGTTTCGGCGCTGGCCCTGGCGTGTTTTTCCTGCTGGTGCCTGGGATGGTTTGGAATGGATGCGGGCGCCAATGCTTTGTGCCTGGCGGGGGTGCTGGTCACCGGGCTTTATGGCTTCTGTCTGGTAAGGTATTATCGTGGTCTTCACATGCCGAAGGTGGAAGGCGCCTTCAAAGGGGGCGCCACGGTGGCCTGGATTGTGCTGGTGGCAGTGGCGGCACGCTGCATGATGGTCGGAAGCGCACTGCTGACGCCCATGGCGTTGCTGACGCTGATGTATCTTTTCTTTGCGTTCATGGGGGTGCTGATCTCTCGCGGGCAACCCCGCCAGCTCTGGCTTGTGGCCGCATCGACGCTTGCAGGGCTGATTGGCTGGGGGCTGGTGGAGGCGATGGTGCTTTGCTGCATTGCGCATTACAGCAAGGCGGTTTTCGGCAATGTCCAGGTTCTCGACCTGTTCCCCGGTTGGTATCAGCAGGTGCTGTCGTTCCTGGAAGCGCATCTTGGCATCCTCGCAATGCTGCTTGGGGGCATTCTGCTAATTCTGGTGGATTGGTGGCTGCGCCTGAAGGTCTATTCCCTGCGGAGTGGCGAGCCAATCCGCTCCTTCTTCACTTGGTGGTCGTGGGGGGCGATCGCCAGTTTTGTCGCGGCAGTGGTGTTCTCGCAGATTGCCCTGGGGGTGATTGAACGGCGTATCAGCCAGGTGGAGGGGCAAATAAGTGCTGCTGGCGTCCAGGGCGAATTGGGCGGGGGCCTGTCGGAATGGTATGAGGGGCAACTCGAATTTGCGACGCTTCAGCAGGAATTCGGGAGGCAACTTGCCGTCGCCACGCCGGGCGACCAGGATCCCGCCACGCGTTCGCCATTCATGTGGAAACGTGAGACTGCCCGAAGATGGCTGCCCGCACCCGCTACGCCAGAAGAACATGCGCAGCTGACACGGTACCTGGCGCAAGTCCAGCCGGTGTTGGATGGATTGCCGGCCATGCTGGAGAAAAAGCCGCCAGTCGCCATTTTCTCCCCTGGACTCTTCTTGATTCTTCGTTGGCGAATGGAGGCGGCGATTCAGCAGGATGACCTCGAAACCGCTCTGGCGTGTTTCGTGATGGTTTCCCAAATGGCCATGAATCAACTGGATGCGCCGGATCTCCGGAATTTGATGGAGGCTGTCGGCCGGCTGGATGAAGTGGCGCAGATGGCGGAACGGTTATTGGAGGGATTCCCTGGGCAGAAAAAGACGGTGGACGAGGCGGAAAGGCAGCTGCTGGCGTGCCGCGGTGCTCTCCAAAAGCCACCGAGGGAAATGCTGAAGGCCATGCTGGAGGAGGCGGCATCGCGGACAAGGCAGTTGAAGGATGATGACGGGAAGACTGGAGGAGTTTCCTTTGGAAAGGTCGCCTGGATCGCACCCCAGCCGCAGATGCTGGTGGATGCCGAATATCATTCTATCGTTCAATGGGTTGTGAAAATCCAGTCGTGGGCTGATTTGGAACAGGCTCCTGCGGTGGATGGACCGTATGTGCGCTATCTGAAGAGTCTGCTGATTGGCAAGAGCTCCATTCGCGAGGTGCTCCGCCTGGCCGAGAGCCGCTTGAACGCGGAATTGCTGCTGGTCGGCATGCAACGTTACCGGATGGCGCATGACGGACGTTTCCCCACGGCATTGCCCGAGCTGGTGCCGGAGTGCATGGGGAACTTGCCAGAGGATCCACTGGCTCCTGAGAGACCCTACGCCGTAACCCAGGAGAAGTTGCCTGTCGAAGTCTGGAATTTCCAGAGTCAGGCGGTGGAGACGCACACGCTCCCCGCGTTCGTAGTGCGCTCCTCCGTCGATCCCGCCATCTGCGCGATAATTATGTTAAGAGAATCCGAGGCGCCCCAGGAGAGGGTGGAAGCCCCCTGAGCGTTGATCTAATTCTCCGCCGCCGGAGAAAGCGTATCATCGGCGTCATTGTCACCACGCTCCCCTGAGGCAGCGACAAGAAATGACAATCCGGCTTGTTGCGGTAACTTCCATATTTTAACCGGACAGCTGTGCATGGGTAGGGATTTTTCCTGCGAAGTATGACAGAACTCCTTAGAGGATTTATATTAAAAATATATTCTTTCTCGTAAATCTCATCGGGGTCGGCATGTTGTCGCCCTTTCACTCACGGAGGATTCAGTTGAAAGTTCTGGTCATCAATTCGGGTAGTTCGTCCTTGAAGTACACGTTGTTCGACATGGCGGACGAGAGCGTGCTTTGCAAGGGTTTGGTGGAGCGTATCGGTCTGGAGGGCACGAACATGACCTACCAGGCGCATGGGCAGAAGTTCGAGGCTCCGCTGGACATCAAGAAGCACAGCGAGGCGCTCAAGTCCATCACCGCGAAGATGACCGATCCCGAAATCGGCGTGATCAAGAGCCTCTCCGAGATCGGCGCCATCGGCCACCGCGTTCTGCACGGCGGCATGGATTTCAGTGAACCAACGCTGGTTGACGATGCGGTGAAAGCCTCCATCCGCAAGTACTTCGTGCTTGGTCCGTTGCATAACCCCGCGAACCTGGGTGGCATCGAGGCGTGCGAGGAGAGCTTCCCCGGCATCCCGAATGTCGCGGTCTTCGACACCGCCTTCCACATGTCGATGGGTCCCGAGGCATACATGTATGCCATCCCCCGCAAGTATTACGAAAAGTACGCGGTGCGCAAGTACGGCTTCCACGGCACCAGCCACAAGTATGTCTATGGAAAGGCCTGCGAATACCTTAAGCTGGATCCCGCGAAGGCGAAGATCATCTCCTGCCACCTGGGCAACGGCTCCAGCCTCTGCGCCGTGAAGGGTGGCAAAGTCGTGGATACCTCCATGGGACTCACCCCGCTGGCCGGTCTCGTGATGGGAACCCGCTCCGGCGACGTGGATGCCGCCGTGGTGACTTTCCTCCAACAGCAGGAGGGCCTCTCCGCCGCCGAAATCGATACCATGCTCAATAAGAAGTCCGGCTTCCTCGGAGTCTCCGAACGCTCCAGTGATATGCGCGACATTCGCCAGGCCATGGCCGACGGTGACCCCAAGGCCACCGAGGTCTATAAGATGTTCCTCCACCGCCTCACCCACTACATCGGGGCATACTACCTCCTCCTCGGCGGAGCCGACGCAATCCTCTTCACCGGCGGAATCGGCGAAAACTCCTACGAGACTCGCGTGGATATCGTCAAGAATCTCGCACCGCTGGGATGCACGCTCGACGAACAGGCCAACGCCTGCCGCGGCAAGATGTGCACCATCTCCACACCCGACTCCAAGCTCACCGCCATCGTGATGCCCACCAACGAAGAACTCATGATTGCGATGGAAACGGTTAAAATTTGTGCTAAGTAGTTGATAATTAATAAGTTAGATAGATTTTAAAGGAAGCAAGCCATGAGCCTCATTGACAAGCTGATTGAAAAGGCCACCACCGCCTACAAAACCGTCGTTCTGCCCGAGGGTCAGGATCCCCGCGTGATCAAGGCCGCCCAGATTATCGCCAACCGCAAGATGGCGAAAGTCATCGTGCTGGCCACTCCCGCCGAACTGCCCGACAAGTCCGTCTTTGACGGCATGGATGTCGAGGTAATCGATTGGACCAACTCCCCCTGGAAGGACGAACTGGCGAATCTCTTCTACGAGCGCCGCAAGGCCAAGGGCGTGACTCTGGAGCAGGCACAGGAGCAAATCAAGAACCGCCTCTACTTCGCTGACCTGATGATCAAGGCCGGCCACGGTGACGCAATGGTCGCCGGCTCCATCGCCTCCACCGGCGACATGCTGCGTGCGGCGTTCCACTGCATCGGCACCGCCCCCGGAATCAAATCCGCTTCCTCCTGCTTCGTGATGGACCTCAAGACCCCCGCCCCGAACGGCGAGCAGACGCTTATCTTCGCGGACTGCGGAGTGAATCCGAACCCGGATGCCGAAGGCCTGGCCGATATCGCCATGGCCACCATCGCCACCTGCCAGTCCCTCCTGGGCAAGCAACCCCACGTCTCCTTCCTGTGCTACTCCACCAAGGGCAGCGCCAAGAGCGAGATGGTGGACAAGATGCGCACCGCCGCCGAAATCACCATCCAGCGCGTAAAAGAGCAGGGCGTTGACGCCATCGTGGACGGCGAGCTGCAGGCCGATGCCTCCCTGGTGCCTGCAGTCGCGGCGCAGAAAGCCCCGACCAGCCCGCTGAAGGGCACGGCGAATGTGCTGATCTTCCCGGATCTGAACTGCGGAAACATCTGCTACAAGATGGTCCAGCGTCTGGCCGGTGCCGAGGCCTACGGCCCGATCATGCAGGGCGTGGCCAAGCCAATCAGCGACCTCTCCCGCGGCTGCTCCGCCGAGGATATCGCCGGAGTCGCGGCCATCACCATCTGCCAGGCGATGTAATCCTGCCTCAGAATGCGGCAGGACACAGGAATAATTCCTGCCGCATGTCCTGCGAGCATCGAACCAATCATTGCTAATTGCTAATTACCAATTGTTTCCGCCCCGGTAGCTCAGTGGATAGAGCAGCGGTTTCCTAAACCGTTGGTCGGCGGTTCAAGTCCGCCCCGGGGTACCAGTTTTACCCAGGAAATTGCCACCTTTTGCCAAGCAGGAGGTGGCTTTTTTCAATTACGTCTGCCGTCCTTTACTCCTTTTCCTATGAACATATTACGATGCAAAGTCGCGCTTCTGCTGGTCGCTCTGTCTATACTGAGTCATGCGCAGTCCATGCACGACCGCTGGTTCTATGTCAGCCGTTCCCTTGAGAACGACAAGGATATTGAAGAGCTTTTTCCGCTGGTTGAAACGGCTTCCCGCTCTGGTCTGAATGGCATGCTCCTGTCCTGCGGAGTCGAAAACTACGCCGACTGGTCTCCAAAGCGAAAAGCGCACCTGCAGGCGCTTCGCCGCCACTGTGATTCGCACGGCATCGAAATCATTCCCATCATCTGGTCCATCGGCTATGGCACCATGCTTGGCAAGAATCCCAATCTCTGCGCCGGAATGCCCATCTCGGATGTGCCGTATCTAGTGAAGGGAAAGGAGGCGACCGTCATGGCGCAGGAAGCCCCTACCGTCCCCAACGGCGATTTCGAACTCCATGACGGGAATGTATTCCCGTTCCAGGGGTGGATTGACCGGCCGGGCGTCGTCTCCTTCGCGGACACGGAAATCTACTATGGCGGAACATGCTCCATCCGACTGGAGAACTTCGCTTCGGATCCAATCGGTGGCCATGGACGCATCTGCTTCAAGGCCAGTCTGCGTCCCAATACCATATACCGCCTTTCCTGTCAGGTCAGGATGGAGGACTTCTCGGAGAATTCACCGTATGCTTTCCGCCTGCAATTCTATGGCGGGGAGGAACCCCGAATGCTGTCCTTCGTCGCGCCGAACGTTGACACGCAAGGAGGCTGGACAAATGTCTCTATGGTTTTTCCCTCCGGCGACTTGTCAGAGGGCAATCTCTATGTAGGCGTGTGGGAGGGGAAATCCGGCAAAGTCTGGATCGACGACCTGAAACTCGAGATTGCCGGGGTGAACGAGGTGCTGCGCCGTCCGGGCACGCCATTTGTCGTGCGCAATGCCGTAACCGGACAAGTTTATGAGGAAGGCAAGGACTATGAGCCGATTCCGCCCCTGAAACGTTTTCTGGGGGATGACGATGCGTTTGCGGAGAGCCTGGTTCTGAAGTTGACCGACCATTCTGCCATCCGGGACGGCGACCGGCTTGCCGTAAGCTATTATCGTCCCGTCCGAAACGGCTGGCAACGCACGACCTGCATGTCGGAGCCGATGCTTTACGACCTGCTGGAGAAGTCCGCCCATGAGATTGCCGAAGCGCTTCATCCGCGAAAGTGGTTCCTCAGCATGGATGAAATCCGCGCGGGAGGCACCTGCGCCGCCTGCATGGCGCGAAACACGGACATGGCGCACATCCTCGCCGACTGCATCACACGGCAGTGCCAGTTCATTCGTGAGGTCTGCCCCGAGGCCGAAATCTACATCTGGTCGGACATGCTTGATCCGGCCCACAACGCCCACGACAACTACTATCGTTGCAAAGGCACCTTTGCGGGCGTTTGGAATCTCATTCCAAAGGACCTCATCATTGCCTGCTGGTACAATGGAAGGAAAGCCATGCCATTCTTCTCCGGCCTGGGCTTTCGCACGTTTGGAGCCGCATACTATGACGCCGACAACTTGGACGGCTCCCGCGACTGGCTCCAGATCTGCCGACAGACTCCAGGCTGCCGTGGCATCATGTATACCTCGTGGCAAAACAAATACCAGCTCCTCGGACCATTTGGCGAAATGATCCGCACCGCTGAATAAAAAGCTATCGCCAGGGACGTTCCACTTGACGACGAATTGTAGAGTCGGAGCCTCGCCGACACAAGCAATTAGCAATTAGCAATCGCTGGCGGTCGATACGTTCAAGAATATGTCAGTATGGATAGTATTTCTACAAATCCCCCGACCCACGAGGAGTCGGGGGTAGGGCGGAAAAAGAATGCTACGCCTCGACGATCTTGGCGTCGACGGCGTTCTTCTGGACGGAGGCGATGCCTTTCTTCAGGGCCGCGTCAGTGGGATAGGTCTCGCTCTGGCCGATGACCTGGGTGTTCTTCGCCTTCAGGACGAAATACTTCTCGCCGTTCTTCGCGGCCTTGACCTCGAAACGGGCGGCTTCGGCGGCGTTCTTCTGGACGGAGGCGATGCCCTTCTTGGCGTAGGCCAGCGCCTTGTATTGCTGGCTGGTCAGAATCACCTCGCCGTTGGCGGCTTTCAGGTTGAAGAAGAATTTTCCGTTTGCTGTGGTCTTGATTTCGAATTTCCCAGGCATTGCAATCTCCTGTTTGCCGATGAAGTGAACGGCTCCACGCGGAGCCACCATCGACTAATATAGTGCATCTGCCGTAGAAATTTGACGATAGGGTGTGTTTTAGTGAACTGAAACCACAACCGTCGCGTTTTTGTGTTTCGCTACTGTGTTGGCCGGTAGTCGGTCAATAGTGATTATGAAAGCGATTTATGTTGGATTGGACGACAGGTCGGAGAGTTCCAGGGCGGCATCGTCGCTCTTGTAGTAATTGATACCCTTCATGAACATCTCGCATTCATCGATCCGATGAGTCAGGGCATTGCACAGGAGTTTACGGATTGTCGTGCCGTGGAAGGGATATTCGGTTAGAGCCAGCATCGTCTTCTTCGGCAGGAAGTCCGGCATACGAGGCTTGCCATCCGTGGACACCAGTTTGAATCCTTTACGTTTTGTAAGGTTTTTATTTCCCGTCTTCTTGAAGCGGTTTTTCAGGACATGCCAGTAGGTGTGTACATCCAAACTGCCGCTGACAGTTCCGTCAATATCCACCCCACCACGGCAAACCGCTATTGGCTGTCGTTTCCATCCCAGCCCACCTGGATTACACAGATCAGAGGGCTATTTAACTGTTCTTTTCAACTTTTGACAGCACAATTGCCCTTTTTTACCGTCCAGCAGTGATTGATAAGTTAGAATGATACAATGAAGTCTTCAGAGACACAGGATTTCAACTTCGGGTGGCTTTGCCACGCCGTAGAAATGGAACGAAAGCGAGAGCGGTTTCATGCAAGATTGACGAAACGGGAATCGGCAGCCGCTGCCTTTCGGGGAAGCAGGCAAGGTGGTGGTTTATTCTCTTTTCTTGTGCTTTTGTACTTGCAATTTTATCGAATGACGATATAGTATAGAAGTTGTCAGAAAATGACAATTCAATCATTCTTGCTGCGGGATGGAGCAGTTGGTAGCTCGTTAGGCTCATAACCTAAAGGTCAGTGGTTCAAGTCCGCTTCCCGCTACCATTTCAGACGCCTTGGAGGTCAATGACTTCCAAGGCGTTTTTTCGTGAATGAAAAATCTCAAAAACATGGGCGGTTTATGAAACTGTATGACGCTTCTAGATTATATTGACTCCATTCTCTTTTTGGCGATTCGCCGTTTGGTTTTCACTTTATTTCGGGAGGTTCTTCATGGCTTTGTTTGGCCGCAGTGACGAGGAGTTGCTTCAGCGCGAAAAGGAAGTGCAGCGCAAGTATGCGGAAATCAAGACGCTTCTTCAGAAACAGCAGAATGAAATCGCGGCGAAGTTCCAGGATTTGGGGACGATGGACGCCTCCATCATGACGCGCTCCAATCTTGAGACAATCTATCAGCAGCAGCTCCAGGTGCTGGAGGAGCAGAAGCAGGCGCTTGGGAGCGCCGTCGCATCCTATCAGAATGCTGCACAGGAATTCCTGAATAAGAAACAGGATCTAGCTATCCGCGAACAGGCTGTACTTGCGCAGGAATGCGAGGCGAAGGCATCGTTTGCATCACGCTTGGATGAGCAGATGCGCCCATTGAATGACCTCAAGGCGGAATTGGATGCCAAGGCGCAGCGCATCACGATGATGCAGGACGAATTCAACAAGAATTTCGTGGCGCAGGACCAGCGGCTTCTGGCGGATTTCCAGAAGCTCCAGGATGGCGTGAAGGAGAGTTTCCAGGCGCTTCAGCAGCGCACTTTGGGAGAGCTGGAGACACTGGCTAAGAAGGAGACCGCGCTGAATGACCGGGAGGCGGAACTGGCACGCAGGGAAGCTGAGGTGCGCCAAGGGCTCTCCGGGGAGCGCGCGAAGCTCTTCGAGGAGATGAATGTCGAACGGCAGCGACTGTCTACGCTGGAACAATCTCTGCGCCAGCAGGACGCGGTGTTGCAGACGCGCAAAGAGGAGCTGGATAAGCAGGAGGCCGCGTTGGCCGAACGCGTTGCGGCCGTGCAGGCGCGCGAGAGCGAGGCTGCTGCGCAGTTCGCGCAGCAGAAGCTAGCGATGCTGTCGGAGCTACAGCAGGCGCGCGAGGCCCAGGCAGCCTCGCTGGTGGAATTGCAGAAGCAGGCCAGTGCGAATTGCGATCAGATGCTGATGGAATGGAATGCATCGTTGGCCCAGCAACGCACCCAGATGTTGGCGACTTTTGTTGCGGAAATCCAGCCGCAGCGTGAGGAACTAGCGCACATGAAGGAGGAGCTCTGCCATAAAGAAGCCGAATTGGTCGAGGCGAATGCTGCGCTTTCGGCACGCGAGGCCAAGGTGCGCCAGGTGGAGGAGGCGAATGCGCAGCGTGCGGAATTCCTGGTCGAGAAGGAAAAGCTGCTGGTGGAGAAATTCCAGAAGATCGCCGAAGAACGAATCGCTGTCGCACAGGCGGAAACCCAGGCCGCGCATGCCTCGCGGGACGAGGTGGCCGCGCGTCTGGCCTCTGTCTCCATGGCGCTGGAAGCGCAGAAAGTTCTGCAGGAACAACCAGGTGCGTTTGACAATAAGCCGGACGAATCGTCAGCGCAAAGCTCCTCCGAAATTGCTCCATGCTATTCTGAACCAGTATAATTTGCAATTAATCGGAAGTGTCTGCATGATAAAATCATGGGAAAACTGCGATTGCTTAGCATAGACGGGTGAGGTATTTGCATCGGGTGATGGATTGAATATTGTTTGCGCGTGGGAATTTCACGCCAAACATGTTCAGCCCAGGAGTCGCCGATGCCCCGCAGATGCCGTTGTTTTACCCTGATTGAATTGCTAACCACAATTGCCGTCATCGCAATATTGGTCTCCATGCTGGCGCCGGCTGCTTTAAAGGCTCGGGCCAAAGCGATGCAGGTTCAATGTGTGGGAAATCTCCGCCAGCTGGACTTGGCGTTTTTGCAGTATTCCGGCGATTGGCGGGGACGGTTGCCGCCGTATGTCACCAATGCTCCCACGAATGACCATCCTGGTTTGAACTGGGCGGGCTGGAGCTATCCATATTATCATGACATCCGATTGTTGCTTTGCCCGTCTTCGGTTGGAAAAGTCCCCGAGGCGACTCCCGCCGGTTTCCGGAACTACGATGGAAGCTATGCCTGGAACTACGACGGCACTCAGGGAAACCGCGGGCCGCTTTCCAGCCATATCCTCCAGCCTTCGGATGCCTATCTGTTGTGCGATTCCGGAGACCCCTGCATCATTTATGGAGCCAATACCTGGGAAAATCTCATGGAGGAGCTGGACCTGGACTGGGATTCGCGGAGCGAGGGAGCCAATCGGCATCTGAATCGCGCCAATTGCGCCTTCGTGGACGGGCATGCCGCAACACGCAATTTGTCAGATTTCATCGGTGCGCCCTGCAGGGAATATGAGGCTCCCTGGTGCATGGACTGGAAGGACGGCATCTTGGAACCAGGCATCGTCCCGTTTCCCAATCGCTGATTCATTATTGACACAAAAAAAGCCAGCCTCCCGTATCAGGAAAGGCTGGCCGGAAAAAACTGGAGCGGGTGACGGGAATCGAACCCGCCTCGTCGGCTTGGAAGGCCGAAGCATTACCACTATGCTACACCCGCTTGGATATTGAATTGCACGTGGCCTTACTATATCCTCTGAATGGAAAGTTGCGAATCGGGCAATCAAAAATGTCAGGTGGGATTGAAAGAAATTCGTTCAAGTTTTCGTACTATATATTAAGAGAACGAAACGTAATCCTGAAAAGTCTTCGGAAAACCTCGTGGCGGAAGCGACAAGTAGCCTGCTGTCTTGTCCGCGCTGAAGTTGCTTCAAGAGTCACCCCGCCAACAACCCTTTCATTCCCGTGCCTTTCAATCTTTTTTACCATCATCGACTGGAAAAGCTTGCCGAGGGCTATCTTTCGCACCGCCAGGGACGTCTGGGGGACTTCCGAGAGGGAGGCGTGCTGGGCAGGGAAGTGGTAGTGGTGCCCACCTACGGCGTGGCGGTCTGGCTGGAGCACTATCTAGTGCGGCGGGGGGTGGTTTCCGCAGGAATCGACTTCCCGGTCCTTCGAATCGCCGTTTCGACGCTTTTGGAAGAGACGGTGGAAGGCTATGTGCCGCAGCATTTCACGTCATCGAGCCTGGCCTGGCGTATCTTTGCCGTCTTTGAACAGCGGAAGGACGATCCCGATTTCCCCGTGGAATTGAAGAATTATCTTTTCATGGCTGGCGAAAACGACAGCAGGCTGAGGATGTTTGAGTTTGCCAAAGTCGTTGCAAAGCTTTTCGAGGAGTATCAAAGTTATCTGCCTGCCACGTTGGCTTGTTGGGGACGTGGTGAGAAGCTTTCCGAGACCATCTGCGAACGCGATGGTAGAGCCTCGTCCCTGGGGAGTGGACTGCGTTGGCAATCCTGGCTGTGGCATTGCATCTGCAATCCAGAATCCGGCGTGCACTTGAAATCCCTGGCAGAGGCCATGGATGAATTCAGGGGAGCATCCCGAAAGCCGACCTATCCCATCACCGTATTTGGCGCCAGCGCCATGCCGCCGGCTTTTCTCAAGGTGCTTCGGGATTATTCCGCCACCGCCACCGTGAATTTCTACTACCGCAATCCCAGCCGGGAATACTGGGGCGACAACGTGGAAAGCTGGCGGCAGCGGGTGGAAGAGGAGGTGCCTTTCCAGAATGACCTCCTGGCGAATTGCGCCGTTCAGGCACGGGAATTCTTCGAGGGCATTGTTGACCTGGTGCCGAATTTCGGCGGCGAACCCATGGCGGGGGAAATTTCGGAGGACGAGTCCATTGTCCCACGGACGCTGCTGCGGACAATCCAGGAGCAAATCGTCGCGAATGTCAATCCGCCGGAGGCACAAGAAGACCGGCTGGATTTGTCGGACGCGGATGACTCGCTGAGCATCCACAGCTGTTTCAATGCCACCCGCGAGGTGGAGGCGCTGCGGGATTCGCTGCTGCTGTTGTTGAAACGCCATCAGGATACCTTTCAGATGAATGACATCATCGTGATGGCACCGGACATCTCAGCGTACGCGTCGGCGATTCACGCGGTCTTTGACAACAGCCCCCTGCGCAGGAGATATACGATTTCCGACCGTTCGATTCGCAAGGCGAATCTGCTCGCAGAGGGCTTTCTGGAGATTCTGGAGTTTCCGTCCAGCCGTTTTGAAGTCTCGCGTGTCATCCGTCTGCTGGATGTCCAGCCACTTCGGAATCGATTTGAATTGACTGACGAGGATGTCATCGCCTTGCGAGGATGGCTGAACGCGGTGCAGATCCGGCTGGATGCCGATCTGGATTCCCGCATGGCGGAATTCCATCTGCATGATGAGGCATATACGTGGCAGCAGGGGCTGGATCGGCTGTTGCTTTCCCTGGCGGTGGAAGTTCCTCCAGAGGAAAGCCAACGCACGCTCGGCTTCGGGGAGCTGGCGCCGCAGCCCTTTGCCTCGTCGGGTGATGCACATCATGCGCTTGGCTCGCTCTGCATGTTGTTCCGGCTGTTGCGTGCCACAGTCGACGAATTGAAGGCCGAGCCGGCCGGGCGGACAGCGCAGGAATGGCGGGAACTCCTGCTGCGCATCCTGCAGCGCTTCTTTGTGGCGGATGAGGCCAGCGCATTGGATCACTTCACCCTGCGGAACTGCATCGCGGAGATGGCCAACAATGCCATAGATGGCGGCTACGCAGGGAAGCTTCCCTTTTCGGTTGTCCAGACGGTGCTGAATGCCGCCCTGGAGAGTGCCGCCCCCAAGGAACCCTTCCTCAACGGCAAGATCACCTGCTGTTCCATGATGCCCATGCGGGAAGTGCCCTGCAAGGTCCTCGCCGTCCTTGGCATGGATGCCGGCGCATTCCCCCACCGGGATGCCGAAATCGGCTTTACCTTGTTGACGCGAGGCACGAAGCTGCCGTATTATGTTCGTTCCCGTATTCAGGAAGACCGGTATATCTTCCTGGAGGCATTGGAAGCCGTGTCCGACTACCTGCTGATCTTTTATCATGGCCAGGATGACAAGAATCCCGATGGTGACTCAAGCATCTTGCCACCCGCTTCGCTGGTGGGGGAATTGCTGGACTACGCGGCCAGGGCATGCAGAGGAATGGACCAGGAGAAAATCCGCAAGGCGCTTGTCGTGCGGCATCGATTGAATGCCTTTGATGCCAAGAACTATAGACAAGACAATCAGTCTCCCGCGACATTGCGTGCGCCATTCTCGTTTGATGCGATGAATCTTCGGGTGGCGCTCGTGAAACCGGATGCCTCCCCCCAGGCGACAAGGGGGTATTTCGATTTGCCAATGCCGCCTGAATTGCCGTTTGCGGTGCAGAATGGCGCGACCTCGGTCGAAATACGGGAAGTCGAGTCGTTCTTCCGGCATGCCGTGGGGAGCTTTTTGCGGAGACGGATGAATTTATCGTCGGTCCAGAAAAGTTCCCCGCTGAAAGACAAGGAGTGTTTTGCCATTGACGAGCCCTTGCTGGCCGTCAAGCTCAAGGAGGAGATCTTTCAGGAACTATGGCTGGCGGAGAAGCCAGGCGAGGAAAACGTGAACCGGATTGTCAGGGATAGCGACTTCCTGTGGAAGCTCCAGCGCACCAGTCGACTCCCGCTGGGAGACTTGGCAGCCAGGCAACTGCGGAGCATTGAGGCGACGATGGAACGTCCGGCGGAGGCCGAGTTGGATCTATGGCGTCGCCAGGAGATCAAAGACTTGCATGTCACAGTCGAGCTGCCTGCCGATCTGCTGGCGGGCCTGCCGAACTTGAGGAAACTTCGGCAAATGAATTGTTGTCTGGAAGTCCCTGGCGGCCGAATGGAATTGCAATTGCATGGGCAGATCCAAATGGCCGCTGGTGGAGCGGGCATATTGGATGCGCGACATGGCAGCTACCACCACAAGCACTTTGTCCTGCCGTATTTGCGATGGCTCATGCTGGCCGCCCAGCCAGGTGGCTGCCCAAGGCCGTTCCTAAAGCTGCTGATGACAAAAGACAGCGGCAAAGTCCGTGAACCCCTAAAAGCGGAGGTGTTTCAGAAATCGAATTTGGCGGACTATGCCAGACTGCGTCTGGCGAAACTTCTTCAATTGTATCTGCTTGGACATTTCATTCCGTTGCCTCTTTTCTACGATACTTGTTTCCGGCTACAAGGGAAGAAAAGCAGGGTTTCGGTGCTGAAAAGCCTCACGGAGGCCAACTATGGCGCGGAATATCTTCAGGAGCCGGACCATGAACTTGTGTTCGGGACGGCGGAGAGCGTGGAGGCGAATCCACTTTTGCTGGGGGCGATGAAGGAACTCGGGGAGCTTGTCTTTGCGGATTACAATGGATAGGGAAGGGAAAGGATGGGCAACTTCGATTCAATGAAATGTGAACTGGACGGGTGCAGCCTTATCGAGGCCAGTGCCGGCACGGGGAAGACCTATACCATTGAAACCCTGTATTTGCGCTTGCTGCTGGAAAAGAAACTTCCCGTGGAACAGATCTTGGTGGTGACGTTTACCAAGTTGGCGACGGCGGAATTGCAGGAGCGGCTGCGGGGAATACTCACGGCTGCACGGGATTGTCTTCGCCAGCCGGATAATCCGGAGATTCCCAGCCGATTGACGGGGTTTGTGGAAAAATGGCATGCCGAGGCGGCGGCTGAAGGCGTGTCGTATCAGCAGTACACTGAAGAAAAATGTCGGCTTTGCGAAAGGGCATTAAGTCAATTTGAGCAGGCGCCGATTTCTACCATCCACGGCTTCTGCCAGCAGATCCTTCAAGACAACGCCTTCGAGAGCGGAGTGCGTTTTGGACGCGAGCTACTTGATGACGAAGCGCAGCAGGAAATCCTGGACCGGGGATTTGCGGATTTTTTCCGTCAGCAATGCTATGATTCCAATCACCCTTTGCGGGCCTGGCTGATGACGGAACCATTGGGGATCACGAAGCCGGATGAACTGAAGAATACTCTGAAGAAAGTCGTCACCGACGTGGTGTCAGACGAAAAGATTGACGGTGGCACGGATGCGCTTTCCGGCAAGCCTGAGGACATTCTGGAGGAAACAGAGCTTCAGTTCGAGAGCTGGCTTGGGTGGCGGCCGGGCAGGAGCTGGTTCGATGCGGAGCCGTCGGAGCCGGAGATGGAGGAATTCCGTCTGGCGTTGAAGTCCTTTGCCGCCCTTCCCAAGGGCAGGGACTCGAAGTCAAAGCTCGCAACGTGCAGACTGATGGGCGAAGAAGGCTGGAATTATACTGGCGCCCTGGGAGAACTGGCTTGGCGGCTGCGTCGATACAAGGCGGCGATGCTACGTTTGGCAAAGCGGCGGGTAATCCGCTTCTTTCTGGGCGAAAAATCCCGGCGAAACTTTTTCACTTACGATGATTTGCTCAACGAGGTTTCTCGGCAATTGTCGAATCCGAAGATGTGCATGGAGTTGCAAAAGAACATCCGGAGGAAATTCCCTTGCGCAATCATCGATGAGTTCCAGGATACCGACCCCGTCCAGAATTCCATCTTCGCAAGGCTGTATATGGAGGATGAGCCATCCGCGCCATGGCCGGCGGATGCTCCTGTGCGAACCTTTTTCATGATTGGCGACCCCAAGCAGGCCATCTACGGATTCCGGGGCGGGGATTTGCCTGCATACATGAAGGCAAAGCAGGAAATTCCTCCTGGACGGTGCCACAGCCTGAATACGAATTTCCGTTCTTCCCGGCAATACATCGCGGCGATGAACCGGCTTTTTGACAGGAGTAGTTTTTTTACGCGATTTGGTTTGGAGTCCGCAGTTCTGCCCGCGGAGAACGCCCCGAAATTGCTATTCCATGGGCAGGAGTGGAAGTTTGGCACGCAGGCGCTGATTTCTAAGAAAAGCCTGCCAAGCGTCACGGCCGCCTGCCAGGAACTGGCAGTCGAGATTCGGCGGCTGGTGGAGCTGGGGGTCTTGGTGCGCATTCAGGGTAAGGAGCATCAGTTGAATTTCGGCGACATTGCGGTGCTGGTGCGGGGCAATAAAACTTTGCGCATTGTCGAGACGACACTGAACAACGAGCACATTCCCTGTTCGGCCGTCGGAAATATCAGCGTGTTCTCCCGTCCGCAGGCGGGAATTCTGCGGCAATTCTTGGAGGGCGTGCAAAATGCGAGTCATTTGCCGACGGTGGTTCGGGTCATGGCGATGCCCATTTTTGTCTTCTCCCCTGCGCAGATTGATGAAATGGTGGATGGAGCACAGCCGCACTTCCAGGAATGGCTTCATGGCCTGAAGGAAATCTGGTTCCGGCGGTCCTTTTTGGCGATGTTTGATGAATTCCTTGGCACTTCGATGGCCAAGATGCTGGGTGATGCCGTGCCGGAGGAGCTGTCATCGCAGAGAGATTGCACTGTCGCTGAGATGATTGCGGGTGGCGAAGAGGGACGGGAAGGCTTGGCCATTTACCGGCAACTCGCGGAACTGCTTCATGCCGTGGCACAGGAACGGCGGTTGGGGGGGACGGCGTTGCTGAATTATCTGGATGAGCAGATGGCGCATTGCGAAAATGCGAATGGCGAGCCTGCTGAGACCGAGGTTCTGCGGATGACGACCCAGGAGCCTGCGGTACGGCTGATGACCATGCATAAAAGCAAGGGGTTGCAATTCCCGTTCGTGTTTGTATTTTCATTCTTGAACAAAAAGGTGGGCGGCCACGAACCGGAATCCTATCACACTGCCCTGGGGGAACGGCGCTATCTGGTGGATGTATCCCTGGAGGATGCCTCCGACAGCGAGCATCGAAAACAAGGCCGGCTAGAGAGCGCCGAGGAGGAGCTGCGGCTTTTCTACGTGGCTGTCACCCGTGCGAGGTTTTTTGTGCGTTTCTTGGACGGGAGGCCCTCTGAAAGTTCCTTTTTCAATGTCTGCTTGTCTGGCAGGCGTGTTCAGGCGGCGGAGAAGAGTGAGTCTGCTGACAAAGGTTCCGGCGTCTTGGGTGGGCCGGAAGCCGCGAAACCGGGCGACGATTTGATGAAGCTGTCGAACTGGCCGGATGTCACGGGGACGCTGATGGAGTTGGAGGAATTTCCGGGCAAGGGTGAACAGGGGGAGGAGCTGCAGGCTGTCGCACAGCCGTCGCCGAACCCGCCGACATCTGGGGCCATTCACGAGGAATTCCCACAGGGCTACGAGGAGGTCCCGGGATGGATGACCAATTCCTTTACGGGATTGAGTTCCTTTTCTGATGAGGCCCGCAACCAGTTGAAGGAGTTGATGAAAGACGACGACGACACTGATGCGATGGCGACTGATGGGGAGGACCTTGAAGAGCGTCTGAAAATGCCGATGGTTTTCCGGCTGCCGCATGGCGTGACTGCCGGCACCCGGTGGCATCTGCTTTTCGAGGAATTGGATTTCCAGGCGGAGGAAAAGACGCTGATTGAAGAGCTCCTTCCTGCGCAGTTTCGTGAACAGGGGCTGTTGCGGAGGGGGAATGCTCCGGTGTCCCCGATGGAGATGACGATGCGACAGAATGCCGCGATAGAGATGGTTCGTGGGGTGCTGTGGAATCCTTTGCCGGTGCCGCTCGCGCCTGGCGAACGGCCAGCTTTCCCGTCGAGGCATTTGGATTTTTGTCTACGGGATGTCGATAGGGAACATCGGCGGGCGGAACTGCGGTTCACCTATTGGATGAGACGTGGCAAGGAAGACGGGCGGCTGCTAGGCGGACTGGGGGCGGCCTTGGCGCGTCACGGCATCGCCGTCCCGGCGGCATGGGAGTGTCATCCGGCCGGGGCGCTGACCGGCTCGATTGATTTGCTTTTCCGGGGGCCTGACCAGAAATACTATCTTTTGGATTGGAAGACCAATGCAATCGGAAATGATTTCAGGAATTTCTCCTATGACGGCATGAAAGGCGAGATGGACCGGCATTTCTACCATCTCCAGTATCTCATCTACATCGTCGCCTTCTTGCAATTCCATCGTTCCTTGAATCCTACCTGGGAATTGACGCCATCGAACTACGACGAGCTCTTCGGCGGTGTTTTCTATGTCTTTCTAAGGGGGGTCTCGCCCGCTAGCGCAGACCGGGGTTTTTTCGCCGTCCGCCCCGATTACGAATTGGTCCGGGGTGTCTTTGAGCAGCTGGATGTATGTCCGCAGAATTGATGTCGAGCAGCATAGATGAAGATTGATTTGGAAACATTCCGTGAGACGTTGCGGTTTTCTGAGCTGGAGTGGGCCTTCGGCGAAATGGTTTCGCGCCGAAGCGGAATGACTGGCGATGATGCGGCGGCATTGGAATTGCTGGCGGCAACGGCGCTGCATGTGACCGAGACTTCCGAGGAGAACCATAGCTGCCTGAATTTGGAGGAGTGGCTGAAGGAACGCCAGGAACTGAAGAATGCCGCGTCGAGACATGCCGAACAGTTGGGGCGCCTGGCAGGCCAGAAGGCGCACGGCGACCAGGACATTGAACCGGAAGTGGCTGAAAATGCCCACGATTACGCGGAGTCCATTCCCTCGTGGCCGACTTTGGCGGAATGGCAGGAGGCGATGGAAAGGCGCTGGAAGACTGCGGTTGCCACGGAAGAGGCCGATGGCAGTGCGGGGGCAGGGCAGGAGCCGTTGGTGTGGGTGCCCGCCCGGAGGATGCTCTATTTGCGCAAGTTCCGGCAGGCGGAGCGGACCATTGCCGAGTTGGTGAAAAAGGCTGTTGCCGCCCCGCATGCGACACCTGTGCCAATTGATAAAATTCGGGCGATAACGAAACGATTCGAGAGTCCGGCGGCGGCTGAACAGGTCAATGCCGTCCAGACGGCATTCCAGCGTCGGCTTGCCATCGTCACCGGAGGACCCGGCACGGGGAAGACGACGACGCTGGCGGCCATCCTGGCAATGGAGCTGGCGGCCAATCCGGAACTGCGGGTGGCACTGTGTGCGCCTACCGGGAAAGCCTCCTCGCAGATGCGGACTTCCATTGCCGAGGAACTGGAGTATTTGCAGTGTCCGAATGCCGTCAAGGATAAACTTGGCTTGTTGGTTCCGGTGACAATCCATCAATTGCTTGGTATTTCGTTGTCGAATGGCGGTCTGCCGAAGTATCATGCGAAATACCCATTGCCGTATGAATTGGTGGTGGCGGACGAGTGTTCGATGGTGCCGTTGTTGCTTTTCGGGAATCTCGTCGGGGCTTTGCCAGAAGGTGGACGGCTGTTGTTGCTGGGCGACAAGGACCAGCTGGATTCCGTGGAGTCCGGAAAAGTCTTTGCCGAGTTGTGCAGGCAGGCTGAGGTTGCCGGAATCCCGCTTCAGCGCCTGCGGGAGAATTTCCGTTCCAAGGAGAATCCACGGCTGGTTCAATTTGCCAGAAGACTGTCGGACGGTTTGCCGGATAAAAGTGAGGCGCGAGAGTTGACCGATGAACTCTTTACGGATGGAGGGCGGATTGAAGCAACGGGAGGAGTCTGCTTTGGCGCGGCCGAATTGCCCGCCGCCGATGACCTGGAGAAGACTCTGGATGCACTCTATCGACGGTGGGTGCCGGATGCGGAGATGCCGCAGTCGGCCGAAGAGGCATTGAGGCAGATTAGCCAATTCAAGGTGCTTTGCGTCGTCAACGAGGGACCATTCGGGGTGACTCGTCTCAATGCCGTGATGGCAAAGATCATCCTGAAGAAAGACGGCATCCGGCTTTGCCATTATTCGGATGGAATGCCGGTGATGATTCTGCAGAATGACCCGGTGGGCAGACTGAAGAATGGCGACGTGGGAGTCTGCTGGGGCGGAAAGGTGTGGTTCCCGCATTTGCAGTAGGCCACCGGGAAGGCCGTGCCGGGCGATGACATGGAGCAGGCTATCGCTTCGGGGCGGGGATATCTGCCGACTCAGCTGCCTGTGCATGAAATGGCATTTGCCATGACGATTCACAAGTCGCAGGGTTCCTCCTACCGGCATGCCGTAGTGGTGCTGCCGCCCGGCGGGAAAAGCAGCCGGTTCATGACGATGAATCTTGTTTATACGGCGATTACCAGGGCACGGAGAAACTGCCTCGTCCTCGCCAAACGGGAAGCCTTGGAAATGGCTTTGCAGACCACGACCGTCCGGTGGAATGGCTTGGGCGAGTTGCTGAAGTGAAGTCGCTCTTCCCAGTGTCCGTGGGACGTATCGTGGGCGTTGGACAGGAAATTCCCTTTCAATTCCTGTTGACAGTCAGGATAGATTCACGCCACCGGCTGGCAGCGGGCATTCAGGAGAAAAAAAGACCCAGCCTCGTCTTTATCACAGAATAAGCCCGTTTGAATGGCCCTCGCATGGAAGCGATGTCCAGCATCGGGAAGTCCATGACTTCCGCAAGGTCTTTCATAAGGACATCCCCGTTGGCCAGTGCAGCCCATCTTTGCAGTGGAGGGCGGATGCCAAGAAAGCCGAGACGTTCCAGATATTCTTCAGGGGCCTGCGTGATTTCATGTGCATCCACGGCCTCCACGAGCATTTCAGCCGTCCCCTCTTTCCAGGCGAGAATACGCTGGTGCGGGATGTTGATCCTTTCCAGCAGGAAATCCGCCAGACATCGTTTCCTGGCGGACTCCACGGATGATGCCTGTGCCTCTATTGAATTGTCGAGCGGCAAAGGTTTGCCGAAGCCATCTACGAAGCGAAGCCAGTCGCCGTCTCGCACTGTATATCTGGATGGGGGATTCAGCATTTGCCAGCTGCGTTTCCTCCACGAGACAAGCAAATGGCGTGTCGATTTCAATTGGATTTCCCTCCACATCTTCGCCCCGTCGGAGGCACCGGCGATTCCCAGCAGGCGTATGATTTGTTCCTTGGCAAAGAAATGCCTGAATTCCAAAAGACTTCTATACATGCGCCAGAGCTGTGGACGATCCGTGAACTTGGAGCGGCGGATACCGCTGACATCCACTAGGCACAACTTTCCGGAGGACGGAACCAGGAGTATGTTGCCGGAATGAAAATCAGGATGAAACACACCGGCCTTGACGACGCGGCACACAAAATTGGCATATCGTTCGGCAAGTTGAGTTATCTGTGACATATCCACTTCGGTGAATTCCCGGGCGGTTAACCACTCTTTGACAGAGATGGCCCCCTCCAGCGCACGGGTGACAAGTATCTCACCTGCGGACGACCTGCCGTAGGCGAGGTGCTCTACCACGGGAATTCCTTTCTCTTGTGCCAGCTGGGCACATTTCCATTCCTTGTTCAAATGCCGTCCATCATGGAAATACACCTTGATAAAATACGCGTCCGTGCAGAATACTTTTCTGCCGGGATTTTGCTTGATCTGCCGTGCACTCTTCAGAAGGGCAGGCAGCTTCCCGTCCAACTCAGATGAGGTCGCCGTCGAACTATAAATCCATTCCCAATCAAAAGCAAGGAAGTCTATTTCCATATCGGAAAAACAGCTGCGCAAACGAGACCGCAGGGCGGCAGCACGCCGCGATGCCAATGGAAGCAAATAGCACTGGTGTTTTCTTCGAACGGCGGAAAACTGGTGGGCGATGAGGGACTCGGACCCCCGACATCAACGGTGTAAGCGTTGCGCTCTAACCAACTGAGCTAATCGCCCGAAAATGAAGTCAAAAGTTTCAAAGGCAAAGATGGTTTTGTCCAGAGAAAGAAAGGAACCTCTCGACATTTGGCTTTGCCCTCTCGCCTTTAGAGTTTCTCCTGGTAACCAAAGGGCTCCAGGGAGAAGGAGCCTCGCCCACCGGAAAGGCGCGGCAGTGCCTTTCCGAAACCGAACATTTCGGCGAGGGGGACCTGGCAGATGATCTTGCGCATGTTGCCAAGCTGCACCATGTCGTTGATGATGGCGCGTCGGGGCTGTAGGTACATGGAAATTTCACCGACGGTGTCTTCCGGCGCGAGGATCTCCAGCTTCATCAGCGGTTCGAGCACCACGGTGCCGGCCTGCTGGAAAGCCTGATTGATGGCCTCGTTCACCGCGCCGGCGACGGCGCCGGGGGTGGTGGTTTCTTCATTGAAGACCAGGTCACGCAAGGTCGCCTGAACGAAGATGAGCGGATAGCCCTGGAGACCGCCGGTACGCAGACCGTCGTGGAGCGCCTGAAGTCCGGAGTCGATGAGCGCCTTTGGAATGAGTCCACGGGTCTTGTTTTCAATCTGGAACGGCTCGCCGTCTCGCGGCATAGGCGCGAAGTCCACGGTGACCTCCGCGAAGAACTCCTGGTCGCCTATCGCGCGGTTGAAGACGGTGTGGATGGTGGTGGCGCCCTTGAGCGTCTCGCGGTATGCCACGCGGGGTTCGCCGGTGCGGATTTCGACACCGAAATCGGTGGAGACGCGTTTGAGGGTGACCTCCAGGTGCAGTTCACCCATGCCGGAGAGGACTCGCTGGCCGGTCTCTTCGGCAGTGGAGCGCCGCAGGGTCTGATCCTCACGGCAGAGCAGGTTTAGCGCATCGTCCAGTTTGTCCTTGTCCTTGGAGAACTTCGGTTCGACGACCATCGAGATGACGGGTTCGGGGAAGACGATGCCGCCAAAGGCGAGAACGCGCTGCGGTGCACAAAGGGTGTCGCCAATGCCGCATCCCTTGAGGCCGACCATGCCGACGATGTCGCCGGGGCCGGCTTCCTCAATCTGCTCGGTGGATTTCGCGTAGATGCGGTAGAGTTGACGTGCACGGAGCTTCTCGCCGGTCTGACCGTTGATGAGCTGGTCGTTGGAGTGAAGCGTGCCGGAGTAGATGCGAACAAAGAAGAGGTCGGCGGTGTTGGAGGCGTTGATCTTGAAGATAAAACCCGCGAAGGGTTCCTTGGCGTCGGGATGGACCGCGGTCTCCTTGCCGGTGCGGCGGTCGGTAGCGGGTGTCGCCGCGATATCCAAGGGGGAGGGCAGGAATTCGGCAACTGCATCGGCCAGCGGCTGGATGCCGATTTCTCGCTTGGCGCTGCCCAGAAAGACAGGCACAATCTTGCGCTCTATGGTGAGGCGGCGGATTTCGCGTTTTAGAAGATCCAGTGGCACTTCCTCGCCTTCAAGATAGAGATTGGCGACTTCGTCCGAGTGATCCGCGACCTTCGCGATCAGCTCCTCGCGTGCGGCCTCAGCGGCCTCCTGGAGTTCAGCGGGAATCGGCTGGCGGTCGAGTTCCTCATTGCGTTCCCCGTGAAAGTGCAGATATTCCATCGTGAGGAGGTCTACCATGCCCTGGAAGGCATTCTCCTCGCCGTCCGGCATCTGCATGGGCAACGCGACCTTTTCAAATTTGAAATCAATGGATTCACAGGTGCGTGCAAATGAAGCGCCGATGCGGTCCATCTTGTTGATAAAGGCAATCTTGGGCACGCCGTATCCGTCTGCCTGGTGCCAGACCTTTTCGGATTGCGCCTCGACGCCCTCGACCGCGCTGAAAATCACCACTGCGCCGTCGATGGCGCGCAACGAGCGCTCGACTTCGGCGGTGAAGTCGATATGGCCGGGGGTGTCGATGAGATGGAACTCATAGTCCTTCCAGGGGATGGTGGCGGCGGCGGCCATGATGGTGATGCCGCGTGCTCGCTCATCCGGCAGGAAGTCCATCACCGTGGTGCCGTCATCGATATTGCCGTATCGATGGGTCAGTCCGGAGAAGAAAAGCAGCCCTTCGGTGGTGCTGGTCTTTCCGGCGTCGATGTGGGCGATGATGCCGAGATTTCGAATGTGGGATAAATCGCTACTCATTTGTAGAGAGGACAGGCTTCAGGCGTATCTACTTAATATAGTACGCCAAAGGCGAATTGGAAAGTGTCAACGGGTTCACATTTCACATTTCGCATCGCTGCTGCATGGTGAATACCAAAAATGGTATCAACAGCTTGCCTGATTGTCAGACATAGTGGGAAACAATGGAAGGTCGAAGTTTGATTGTCCGATTATGAATGAAAACGCAACAAGAATTCCGCATGACCGTTCGGGATATATAGCAATTTAAATCTTTACTTTATTTGTTGTATGTCGCGTAAATAAGATATTTCCCGAACGGCAGTGATTTCGCATGGAATTTCGAAACCAATTTGCCAAACAAAAAACGCCGCGCGGGGGGCACTCGGCGCGGCGTGGAAAACAATCTCTTTTGAAGTAAAATTATTCGGCAGTTTCGCCTTCGGTGGTTTCGCCTGCCTCGCTCGCGTTCTCAACGGTTTCGTCGTCGGCATCCGTCATGGTCTCGCCCGCGTTCTCAACGGTTTCGATGGCGGGGGTGGCTTCGGCGGCTCCCTGTGTCGCAAAGTCATCGCCAATGGATTCGCCGACGGACTTCTGGTCACGCTGATGCCCTACAATGGCGGCGTGGAAAAGAGTGGACAGCAAGAAGATAATTGCCAGTGTAACTGTGATTTTCACCAGCGCGGAAGGAGCGGAAGCACCAAACATCGCTTCAGAGACACCGCCGCCAATTGAACCGATGCCCCCTTGCCCTTTCGGATTCTGCATCAGAATCACAATCGTCAGCAAGAGAGCGGTAATGACGGAGACAACGGCAAAGATGACAGATAAAGTGGCCATGAACCGAAAGATTCCAGATGTTAAAAGAAAATGTTTTAATGACGAACAGCTTAATATAAATCCATTTCGTCTAATTGCAAGACTGGAAACTTAGGAATAAGGAATCTGGGGCGGTCTGCTAAGGTGACTCGGTGGCAAGCCGCCGTTCAATCCAATGCCAGATGCGGGAAAGTTCGTGCACCCTTTTCCGGGGGGGCCATTGGGCGACCTGAATATACTCGAGGAAAAAATCTTCGAGTTGTGTCCGTGAGGCAAGATTGTCCAACAAAAGATGAAACCCGAATTGAACCAGATTCCGGCGGATGCGTGCCGTACAGTCCCAAAAGCTTGTCCGCATCGTGCGGTCGTTGTCAATGAAGGCAAGTCGTCCATCAGTCTGGAGGAAAAGATTCCCCGCGATGCAGTCCCCGTGAACAAAACCTGCCGCGTGGAAGCGGGCAAGCTCATTGGCGATGGCAGAGAGGATTTCCTGTGGAGGCTTGCGATGGAGCAATTCCGAAACCGGCTGGCCGCCAATCGGCGACATCACCAAGACGTCGGTCGGCCAACCGAATGGTCGCCAGGTGCGCTTTCGCGCAGCCAGCTGGATTTCCGGACAAACGAACCCCGATGCCTGGAGATCCTGCGAAATCTGCCAGGTATGAAGCATCCGTGAAGGACGCATCCGCCACTTGAGACGATTCCACAGACTGTCGTGTTCACTGGCGGCGGTGAGCACTTTCACGAACCACGGGCAACCTTCGCCGGGTGGGGCGATCCAGCGAGATTTGCATTTCCGGCCGGCTTGCGCCTCTAGGGCACCCAGCCAGGCATCCAAGTCGCCGCCAGGAACCGCAAAAAACGCCCGGCTCACGCCATGCCAGTGGCTGAATTCGAATGGCTGATATTCAGTCATTTAGCGATGAAACTTTCCAGCGTTTCAATTGCGACTCGGCTGCGGGCGCAGAAGTCTTGCGTAGCCGCATACGCATTGATGCTTTCCCGTAATGCCGGAAGGCGCGGGAGCGTTTCTGCGAGTGTCTGGTTGAGGGCAGACTGCCGGAAAGGAGAAGGGATGACGGGACAACCGGCGTCCGCAACATACGGGGAAAAACCGCAATCCTCGGTGCATATTACGGGAAGTCCATTGGCCAGGGCCTCCACAAGCACTGCTCCGGCGCCCTCTGAACGTGCGGGATGGACCATCAAGTCGGCCGCGAGCAACAACTCGGCAACATGTTCTCGTGGAGGTATAGGATGGATGGAACGCAGTGGAAGACCGAGTTTTCGGGCAAAATGGTTGATGGTCTTGGCGGGACTGTTGCCAATCATGGCAAAGTGGACTCTGTCACGCAGGGAGGACGGCAATGCGGCCAATGCGGTCAGCACGCGATCCGCGCCTTTGTTGTAAAAGCTTGTGCCGACCAAGAGCAGTAGCTTGTCAGCATCGTTCAGGCCAAGTTCCTGGCGGGTGCTTTGACGAAGTTTCCGGGCGGTCTCAGCCGGTGGCGGCAGGCAGGCCTCGTCCATGCCCGGTGGCAAGGGGAAGAAACGCGCCGACTGAGTGCCATACTCTTCCTGGAATTCACGAACCTGAGCATCGGCAATCGTGAAGATTCTGGTGTGGGACTGGGGGGAGAAGACGGCCTCCTCCTGTCGAAGAATTGCACGGTAGCGAGGAGACAGTGCCAGGGTGATTGCCCAGTGCGCCTGTTTCAGATAATGCTTCATGCATGCATCCGCCGCGAAATAGAAGTCTGCCCCTGGAATACGGTTCATCGCCAGCGTGACATCGTAGTCTTGCTGCCGGCGGAATTCCTCCACTCGTCTTGCGAACTCATCCATCCGCGCGGTATTGGTCCAGGCACGGATCGGCGGGGTGAAGTGCACCGTCAGGTTGGCATCCGTGGGACGTTCTCCCTGCCACGCCGTCACGAGCAAATCCACCTGATGGCCACGCCGCGCCGCCTCGCGGGCAAAACGCAGCGTGTCCTTCTGCAATCCCCCGAAGGGGAAGTATTTGAAGAGGGAAATCAGGAGACGCATTTCAATTCGTAATTCGCAATGCGTAATTGTCCCGTCATCGCAAGGGGACTACGATGGGGGAGGGTGGTTCGGTGCCCGTGGTACAAGCCACCGTTGTTTACCCTTCAAGCCAGTAGCCGGCGGTGGCGGATTTCTTGAGGTAGTCGAAATTCGCGGCGGTGGAGCGGTTGGTGAGAAGTGCGATGGTGGTGGGCGGCGGGGGGGGCAGGGCGCCCACGGCGGCGAAGAAGTCGTTGCGTGCCTTGCGAGAGGGGAAGTCGGCCTTGGCCTGGGCATCGCTGTAGGAGTAGTCGGCGTAGCGGAGCAGCCGTGTGTGTCCGAAGAGGACATTGGCGCCGAAGGTGAAAGTGCCTAGGTGCGGGGCGAGGGCGGGTGCCTGGAAGTCATCCACCTTGCGCTGGCCGGGCTTGTTGCATTCGGTGCCGACGATGATAGGCAGGTCGAGCGCCTGCGCCGCGGCAATGTATTCGTTGAGGGCCTGGACACGCACGGCGGCCTTGGCGGGATCCTTGAAGTTCCAGTTGCGGTCGGGGATGATGTTGACCATTTCCAGCCCCTTGGCGACTAGGCATTCCAGTTGCGTCTTGGGGGCGGATTCGCCGGGCAACGATCCGTCCAGCCATGCGGCGTTGGGGAGTGCGCGGCATTCACGGATGAGTTCAATGACCTGCTCGATGGGCGGGAAGGTGTCTTTGGTGGGTTGGGTATAACCCAGACCGCCTTTCTTCATGAGCTTGCTGCGGAGATAGTCGTTCATCGCGTTGGGGGACTTGGCGGCCAGCTCCGCCTCGTCGGCGCCGAAGACCTTTGCCCAGAAAGCGGCTGCGGCCTCAGGGGAACCCTGCTCCTTGATGGCCTGGTCGTAGTAGGCGCGCACAATGTGGCGCTCCGTGGCGTTCTTGTCCGGCGTGAGCGGAAGGACGTCGCGTTCATAGTCGAGTTTCGCCGCAGGTAACGCGGCGTTCACGCGGGCGATGAGTTCGCGGTTGCGTCGGTGGGACTGCTCCAGGAGCAACCCGAAACCCTGTGCGGCCTTGGAACCGTCGGCGGGAGCCTTCACAAAGCCGGAGCCCATGAAGTAGAAGACGCCGGGTTCGCCAGGGGAGTTGATCTCCTGGTCTGCGTATTCGGAGAAGAAGACCCGGCTCTCGAAGGAGGCCGCCGTGCGCAGTCCAAGCAGGTCTCCAGCGGTGAGGAACTCCTCGACGCCCTGCAGGACATCGAAGTCGCACAGCGCCGATCCGTAAAGCCCCAACTGCTTCATCTCGTAAGCGATGCGACTTGGCGACCAGCCTTCTCCATTATAGGAAAAGAAGGAGTGCACGTGCAGGTTCATCGCGGCGGTCTCCGGCGGAAAGGCCGTGATGGTGGCAAGCGTCTGGAGCGCATTCACGCGCTCCCAGGCATCGAAGGACGAAAGCTGGGCGAGGATGTTCGATTCCATGGTCATTGTGTGCTTGTAAATTGACAGCTTAAAAAGAAATTTGCGTTAATGTATTGCCGCAGACGTGATCTGCCGTGGCCGTTCCGCCAAATCAATGCACTGAGGCGTGGATTTCGGCAAGCAGCACCGAAAGCAGTTCGGACTCCGAACAGCGGCGGACGGGCTTGCCGAATTTGAAAATCACGCCGGTGCCGTTGCCGCCGGCGATGCCCAGGTCGGCGTCCGAAGCCTCGCCGGGTCCATTGACTTCGCAGCCCATAACGGCGATTTTGCGCAGGGCAATGGACTTCCCCGCAGCCATCAGGCGGTCGATTTCGGTCTCCACGGCCTCGGCGATGGGAATGAGGTCAATTCGCGTTCGCCCGCAGGTCGGGCAGGAAACCAACTGCGGGCGGCCTGGTCGCAGTCCCAATGCGTCCAGAATCCGGTGCGCGGCGGCGATTTCTGCTTCGGGTGGAGCGGTCAGGGAGACGCGGATGGTGTCGCCGATACCCTCCAGTAGCAGCACGCCCAGACCGATGGCGGACTTGATGGTTCCAGCCATCGGCGTGCCGGCCTCGGTGATGCCCAGATGCAGCGGCCAGTCAGACTCGGCGTGGAAACGTCGAGCAGCCTCAATGGAGATGCGCAGGTCGGAGGACTTCAGGCTGACCTTCAGGTTGTTGCAGCCCGCGTCCTCGAAGATCTTAAGATACTCTAGCGCGCTGACGACCATCGCCTCGGCGGTCGCGCCGTATTTTTCGCGTGCCTTAGGCGACAGGCTGCCCATGTTCACGCCGATGCGAACACAGCGGTCCATCCGGGCGGCGGCCTCGGCGACCTCGCGCACGCCCGCCAGGTCAGGGATATTGCCGGGGTTCACGCGGATGCCGTGGGCTCCCGCCGAAAGCGCCGCCAGCGCCAGTCGTGCGTCGAAGTGGATGTCCGCCACCACGGGAAGGGGACTCTCCTCGCAAATCCGTGCCAGTCCCGGCGCCGCCGAAAGCGACGGCAGCGCCACGCGGATGACCTGGCAGCCCAGCGAGGCAAGACGACGGATCTGGGCGAGCGTCGCCTCGGCATTGCTGGTTTTCGTGTTGCACATCGACTGCACAACCAGCCGTGCGCCGCCGCCAATCGAAACGGAGCCGAGATGGATTTGACGAGTCATTCGTGTTTCCGGTAAAAAGTTTGTCGTGGGACTAAATATAGGGGCAAAATGTGATTTTGTACTTTGTGTTCAGGTCTTCCAGGACTTCCGGGACCTCCGGGACTTGGGGTGCTGGACTTGCCGCATTATATTATTAGCTAATACACGTGACAAAGACACGGGTTAAATTGTCGGGAAGTGTCACAAATTTGCCATTCAGCAAGAAAAATGCGATGATGCGTTGGAAAAATTGTCAAATTGGAATTATATTATGGAACTTGCTTTTTTGCCTCCCCGTCTTTTCGCAGGCTGATGCAGTTTCAGAATTGCGTCAGCAATTGCTGGAATCGCAGGTTGCATTGGAGAGTTTCCAAGAGCGCAACCGTGAATTGGAACAGCAATTGGCCGAGCGGGACAGCGAGTTGGAACGGCTCCAGAGCCGTTACGCAGAGCTGCTGTTCTCGACTGACCAGGCGATTGACGAGCTGACCCGGCTTGAGACCGCCGCCGCGCATCTGATTGGCTCGGCGGAGAATCCAGGCGGAAAGAATGGCGAGGCGGTCGGCGAGCTTTTCGACACGCTTGCGCTTACGCAACGGCGGTTGCTCGAATTGTCCAACGTTCTGCAAAAGCACGAGCGGGACATGGCGGCAGTGCTGGATGCCTGCCAGCCATCACAAGTTTTGCGACAAGCCGTGGAAGACGGCATGCGAGAGATGTCCGAAAAGCTTTCGGCCGCTCTCCAGCCGGTGACACTGGCGACCTCTCCGCAGGAGATGGTCGGACAGGTCTCCGCCTCCATACTCCGGCTGGATCTTCAGACGCGGATTGCCGTCATTGACCAGGGGTTCCTGAATGGTGTCCGAACCGGCATGACCTTCGTCTTGAGACGGGAAGGCAATGTGCTGGTTCGCCTGAAGGTCATCGAATCCAGGACACTGTGCAGCGCAGTGAGTCTGATGGAAGGCGATTTTCGTTCGCTGGCGCCAGGGATGCTTCTCCAACGAGAGGCTCCCTTGACCGAACCGCCACGCGAACGTTCCAATTAATAGATCGAGGTGCTGGTTTCCGGATGATGCGCACGACATCTCTCACGGAAATGGCGCCATAAGGTAAAGTCCCTTTGCCGAATCTCCAAATCCTGACTGAAGCGGGGTTGCTCGCTTATGGTCAGACAGGTCTCTCGAGTGGTGTATTGAACGCCATACCTGGAGACAAGGAGCGGCCGCAAGCGCATTACGGCTTCCCCCGCCCAGGGTGAAAGCATGCTTGCATTTACCCCTCCCGACTGGAGTCGGAAAAAGGCATTTGCCTGAACTGTCTTTTTGTTTTTCTTCTTTCTTTCGAGTCAAACAGGAAATCAACCATGGAAAAAATCGCCATAGCCAAGTATGTGCGCATTTCTCCGTTCAAGGCGCGTGAAGTCACCCGCCTGATCCAGGGGAAACCTGCGGTCACGGCGCTGAATATGGTTGCTTTGATTCCGCGCAAGGCAGCGCGGCTCGTCGAAGCCACCCTGAAGTCTGCCGTGGCGAACGCGGAAAATGCTGACCGGGATCCTGTCAACCGCACCAAGCTGGTTGTCAAGGAAGCCACCATCGGCGAGGGCCCGACCATGCGCCGCTTCCAGCCGAAGTCCCGTGGTTCCGCCGGACGTATCCGCAAACGCACTAGCCACATCAAAATCGTTGTGTCGGACAACGCATAATTAGGAGTCATCACCGTGGGTCAAAAAGTAAATCCGATTGGATTCCGCATTGCCGTCCGCAAGGACTGGAAATCCCACTGGTTCGCGCGTAGCAAGGAGAAGGCCAACAGCGCCAGCCGCAGCTTCGGCGAGCTGCTGCAGGAAGATCTGCGCATCCGCGAACGCCTGGACAAGGAGCTGAAGAACGCCTCTGTCTCCAAGGTCATCATCGAGCGCTTCGCCCGCCGCGTGCGCATCACCATCTATACCGCGCGTCCCGGCGTGGTCATCTCCGGTCATTTCGAGGACCACAATGACCGCAACGCGAAGGGCCGCCCCGCCGCTCCCGCCGCCGCTGACGCGAAGGCCGAGAAGCGCAATGCCGGCATTGAGAAAATCAAGGAACTGCTTCAGGATGTGGCCAAGGACGAGGAAATCATCGTCGAAGTCAAAGAAGTCCGGGTTCCGGAAGTCGATGCGAAGCTGGTCTCCGAGTCTATTGCACAGCAGCTGGAACGCCGTGTTGCATTCCGCCGCGCGATGAAGCGTGCCATGCAGTCCGCGATGGAGCGCGGCGCCGAGGGCATCCGCATCCGTTGCGCCGGCCGTCTGAACGGCGCCGAGCTGGCCCGTACCGAGCAATACAAGGAAGGCAAGGTTCCGTTGCATACGATTTCGGCCAACATCGACTACGGCTTCACCGAAGCCCACACCCTGGCCGGTCTGATTGGAATCAAAGTTTGGATCTGCAAGCCTCAAAACTGGGAGGAAATCAACAATGCCGCTAATGCCAAAACGCGCCGCGCACCGAAAGGTGCAGCGCGGCACCCGCGCGGGAATCGCGACGCGCAATAACAAGCTCGATTTCGGCGACTTCGGTCTGCAGGTGCTGGACCGCGCTTGGCTGACGGGCGCCCAGATTGAGGCCGCCCGTGTGGCAGCTACCCGCCGCATGGAACGCCGCGGGCAGATCTGGATCCGGGTGTTCCCGGACAAGCCGGTCTCCAAGAAGCCCCTCGAAACCCGTATGGGTAAGGGAAAGGGCGCCCCGGAATTCTGGGTCGCCGTGATCCGCCCCGGCAACATGATCATCGAGTTGTCCGGATGTTCCGAAACGGTCGCCAAGGAAGCCCTGGCGTTGGCCGCCAGCAAGCTGCCGGTCCGTTGCCGTTTCCTCGCCCGTTATGTCGCCAACTGATTCAGGAACGCAATACCATGAAAGCCAAAGAAATTCGTCAGAAGACCGACGAAGAGATTGCGAAGCAGATTGACGACAACCGCAAGGAGATCTTCCAGCTCCGTCTGCAGGCGCAGACCAGCGAGCTGAAGAACACTGCGCGAATCGGCATCCTCCGCAAGGACATCGCCCGTCTGGAAACCGAAAAGACCGCCCGCAAGGCCGCCAAGGCCGCGGAAGCCAAGTAAAGCGAGGTGCAACAGATGTCAGAAGATACCACCCAAACCACCGCTGCTGCTGAAGCCCCGGCCGTCGAGCGCAACCACCGCAAGGTGCGCCTTGGCGTCGTGTCCAGCGACAAGCAGGACAAGACCCGCGTGGTCAAGGTCGAGCGCAAGGCTCTCGACCCGCTCTACAAGAAGGTCACGAAGTTCACCAGCAAGTACTACGTTCACGACGAGAAGAACGAGTCCAAGGTCGGCGACCTGGTCGAGATCATGGAGACCCGTCCTCTCTCCAAGCTGAAGCGCTGGCGCCTCGTCTCCATCAAGAAGCACGCGGCCACCGATTAACCCCAAGCCCAGGAGAATTCGACTATGATTCAAATGCAGACCACACTCGAGGTGGCTGACAACACCGGCGCCAAGGAAATCATGGCGATCCGGACCCTCGGGCAGAGCAAACGTTACGCCGAAATCGGCGACATCATCCGCGCCAGCGTGAAAGTGGCGCAGCCCCGCGGCGTCGTCAAGAAGGGTGAAGTCGTGCGCGCCGTCGTGGTTCGCACGGCGAAGAACATCCGCCGTGCGGATGGCAGCTACCTTCGCTTTGACCGGGATGCCGCCGTCATTATCGACGACCAGAACAATCCGCGTGGAACCCGCATCTTTGGTGCGGTGGCCCGTGAACTTCGCGAGAAGAATTTTGCGAAAATCATCTCGCTGGCCCCGGAGGTGCTCTAATGGCTAAAGTCAGCATCAAGAAAAACGACACGGTGTTCGTGATTTCCGGCGCGGAGCGCGGGAAGAGCGGCAAGGTGCTTCGCGTGGACCGCAAGGCCGGGCGCGTTTACGTGCAGGGCCTGAACATTCAGAAGAAGACGGTTCGTCGCAGCCAGACGAAGCCGCAGGGCGGCATCATCGACGTGGAAGGCCCGATTCACATCTCCAATGTGATGCATGAGGACCGCTACCGCGCGCGCCGCCAGGGCTCCTCTGCCACGTCCGAGCAATAGTCCTAAAGGAGAGCCGCAACATGATCACCAATTCCCTCTACGAACACTATCAGAAGGATGTGATTCCCCAGCTCAAGGAGAAGCGCGGATACACGAATCCGATGCAGATTCCGAAGCTGGTGAAAGTCGTGCTCAACACCGGCGTCGGCAGCGACAAGGACCGCGAGAACCTCACGGCCGCCGCTGACACGCTGGGGCAGATCACCGGACAGAAGCCGGTCATCACCAAAAGCACCAAGAACATCTCGAACTTCAAGCTGCGTGCCGGCATGAGTGTCGGCGCCAGCGTCACCCTCCGCCGCGAGAAGATGTACAACTTCCTCTACCGGCTGATCAATATCGTGCTTCCACGCGTCCGCGACTTCCGCGGCATTCCCGCCAAGGCCTTCGATGGTGCCGGAAACTACACTTTCGGTCTCAGCGACCAGTCCGTCTTCACGGAGATTGACATGGACAAGGCCAAGTACACGGTGGGAATGAACATCACCATCGTCACGACCGCCAGGACCGACGACGAGGCCCGCGACCTCCTCTCGCTCCTGGGGCTGCCGTTCGCCACGAACTGAGGAGGAACACCGCTGTGGCTAAGAAGAGTCTGATTATCAAATCCCAGAGGACGCCGAAGTTCTCAAGTCGTGCCTATACCCGCTGCGAGCGTTGCGGCCGGGTGCGCGCCGTCTATCGCAAGTTCCATCTGTGCCGCATTTGCTTCCGCGAGCTGGCCAGCAATGGAATGATTCCCGGCGTGATGAAGGCAAGCTGGTAACCATAGGAGGCATTCAACCATGAGCATGAGCGATCCCATTGCAGATATGCTGACTCGGGTGCGCAACGCCTCGAACGCGAAGCTGCCAACCGTTAGCATGTCCCACAGCAAGATCAAGGCCGCCCTGGCCAAGACCTTGAAGGACACGGGTTTCATCCAGGACTTCTCGGAGGAGGACCTGGGTCATAACAAGAAGGGCCTGACCCTCACCCTCAAATACAAGGGCAAGAACTCCACCCCGGTGATCGAGGGCATCAAGCGCGTGAGCAAGCCCTCCCGCCGCATCTACGTCAACAGCGCGGAAATTCCGCGCGTGCTGGGCGGCCTGGGCGTGGCCATCCTCACCACCTCCCAGGGAGTGGTGACCGACCGGACGGCGCGCCAGCGCAACATCGGTGGCGAGCTGCTCTGCTATGTCTGGTAATTCAAACAACACAAGGAGATAGCAGAATGTCACGAATGGGCAAAAAGCCGATCCTCCTGGACCCGAAGGTGAAGGCTGAAATCAAGGACGGCAAGGTGACCGTCACCGGTCCGAAGGGCACCCGTGAATTGGCGATTCCGGCGCACATCAGCGTGGAATTGAGCGATGACGGCAAGGAGCTGTTGGTGAAGCGCGACAGCGAGGACCGCAAGATCAAGATGCAGCACGGTTTGATCCGCAGCCTGCTGAACAGCAACGTGATCGGTGTGAATACCGGCTTCACGATTGAACTCGAGTTCGTCGGCGTCGGCTACCGTGCCGCGCTGCAGGGCCAGACCCTGACCATGAACCTGGGCTACTCCAACCCGCGTGTCTATACGGTTCCGGAAAATGTGAAGGTCTCCATGAAAGATCCGACCCACATTACTCTGGAGAGTGCGGACAAGCAGGCTGTGGGCCAGGTTGCGGCGAACATCCGCGCAAACCGCGTGCCGGATGCCTACCACGGCAAAGGCGTTCGCTTCGTTGGCGAGCAGATCACCCTCAAGGAGGGCAAGAAGGCATAGTCGTCCATGGCGGGCAGGTCGTCAAAGGGCCTTCCGCCAGATGCCAATCCAGAGCTGCCAACGCGGCCGGGCATCCGCCTGGAAGTTGGTGGCAGGCCGCCGTACAGCAGCCGGTGGCGTGAACTAAACCAAGGACAATCGAAATGAGCAAACTTTCCAAAAAAGAGCAGCGGGTGCGCCGTCATCGTCACATCCGCAACAAGGTGTCGGGCACGGCCGAACAGCCGCGTCTGTGCGTGTGCCGCACTGGCGCGCACATCTACTGCCAGGTGGTCGATGACGAGGCGGGCGTTACACTGGCTGCCGCCGGGACTGTCGAGAAGGAGTTCCGCGCCCAGAAGTTGGCCGCTAACGTCAAGAGCGCCGAAATCGTCGGTCAGGCGGTTGCGGAGCGTGCCATGGCCAAGGGCATTAAGAAAGTGGTCTTCGACCGTGGCGGTTTTCCGTATCACGGTTGCGTGAAGGCGGTGGCAGATGCCGCGCGCAAAGCGGGGCTGGAGTTCTAATTTCACATCCATAGGGAGAAATCAATCGTGGCAAACGAAACTGAAGAGAAAACTGTGGCGCAGGCTGAGGCCGCCCCCCGCAGCGAAGAAGCCCGTCCCTCCCGTGGACAGGGTCGTCGTGAGCGTCCCCGCCGTGAAGAGCGTGAGGAAGTTCAGGACGAGTTTGAAGAGCGTCTCATCGTGGTGAACCGTTCCAGCAAGACCGTGAAGGGTGGCCGTAACTTCTCGTTCGGCGCGCTGGTGGTGGTCGGTGACAAGAAAGGCCGTGTCGGCATGGGATTCGGCAAGGCGAACGAGGCTTCTGACGCAATCCGGAAGGGTGGCGAGCAGGCCCGCCGCTACGTGATGCATGTGCCGATGTTCGGTTCCACGGTGTCACATCAGGTCGAGGCGCGTTTCTGCGCGGCCCGTGTTCTGATCAAGCCTGCGTCAAGCGGTACTGGCGTGGTCGCCGGCGGCGGCATGCGTGCGGTTCTTGAGCTTGCCGGCATCCAGGATGTCCTTGCCAAGGCGCTGGGCAGCAACAATCCGGTGAACGTGGTGAAGGCGACCTTTGAGGCGCTCAAGAAGCTGCGTTCGAAGAGCGATGTTCTGGCCAAGCGTGACGTGAAAGCCCTTCTGTAAGGGATTCCGCAACCATTTTGAAGGAGAAAGCAAATGAAGCTTCATGAACTGAAAAACACCTTCAACCGGCAGGCCCGCAAGCGGGTGGGGCGTGGTGATGGTTCCGGCAATGGCCGTACTGCCGGCCGCGGTGACAAAGGTGCCGGCGCCCGTGCTGGTGCAAAACGCCGTCCCTACTTCGAAGGTGGCCAGATTCCACTGATCCGCCGTCTGCCGAAGCGTGGTTTCAACAATCCGAACCATGTGTTGTTCGAGGTGGTGAACCTGAGCATCCTCGAAGAGAATTTCGAGGCTGGCGCAGAGATCAATCGTGAGGTGCTTGAGGCCCGGGGCCTGATCAGCAAGGAGACTCTTCCATTGAAGGTTCTGGCTGATGGTGACCTGACCAAGGCGTTCAAGGTTACTGCCGACCGCTTCTCCGAGATGGCGAAGGAGAAGATTGAGAAGGCCGGGGGCTCCGCCACTTATCTGATGCCGTCCTCCGCCGAGGCGAAGGCCGCCCGCAAGGCCGCTTTTGTCGAGGCCAAGAAGGCTGCGATTGCCAAGCGCAAGGCCGCCGCCGCCGCACGTGGCGAGTAGGCGTTTGGGGCGGGGAACTTTGTGGCTTCCCGCCTTGCCGTTTTTCCTGAGTGACGGTCTGGCCACGGCTGGTTCTGGCGCTCAGGGCTGAAGTGTAACCCCATTACCAATTAGGGATTTGCAATGCTTTCAGCATACGTAAATTGCTTCAAGATTCCGGAACTGAAGAAACGCCTGCTGTTTACGCTCGGGCTGATTGCCTTGGTGGAATTGGCCAAGACCATTCCCTGCCCAGGAATTGACCCGGTGCGTCTGAAGGAACTCTTTGCCGATCTGAACAACAATGCGGATAACGGCGGCATCATGGGTATGCTGAATTTGTTCAGCGGCGGCGCCATGGAGCAGTTCGCGATAGGGGCTTTGGGCATCATGCCCTATATCTCCGCCTCTATCGTGCTGCAGCTGATGACGCCGGTGATTCCAGCCCTGAACAAGATGGTCCGCGAGGGTGAGTCCGGCATTCAGCAGTACAACTTCATCATGCGCGTTCTCACCGTGGTCATCAGCGTGGTGCAGGGCGTGATGTTCTCGTTGACCATGATGCGCGGGATAGGCCAGTCCGGTTCCGTGGTGGTGAATCCCGGCATGGGCTTCATTGTTCAGACAGTCATCATCCTGACGGGCGGCGCGATGTTCGTGACCTGGCTGGGTGAACAAATCACCGAGCGTGGCGTAGGCAACGGTGCGTCCTTGATCATCACCATTAACATCATTGCGCGTCTTCCTCAGGCATTGACCAGCCTCTACCAGCTGGTGTTCACCGGAAGCTCCACTGGCGAAAGCCAGCTGAACATCCTTCACCTGTTGATTCTGGTGGTGCTGTTTGTCGCCGTCACGGTGGGAGCCATCATGTTGACGGAAGGCATGCGCAAGATTCCGATTCACTATGTCCAGCAGCGTTCCTTTGGCGGCCGCTCGATGGGCAGCGCGGTGAGTTATCTGCCTTTGCGCGTGAACTACGCGAACGTGATGCCCATCATCTTCGCTGGCGCCATCCTCTCCTTCGTTTCAATGGGATTGCATTATCTTGCTGGACATACCGGCAGCAAGGTGGTATACTGGCTGAACAGTCTTTTCAACTTCGGTTCGCTTTCCTATATCATCATCTATGCGGCTCTTTTGCTGCTCTTCTCCTTCTTCTGGGTTGCCAACCAGTTCAATCCCATCCAGATTGCAGACGACTTGCAGAAGAACAACGGGTACATCCCCGGCATTACTCCTGGCAAGGCGACCAGCGATTTCCTTGACCACGCAATGACTCGCATTACCCTCGGCGGCGCATTCGGGCTGATGATTTTAGCCATCATCCCGATGCTTCTGGCGACCTCGCTGAATATTCCACACACCATCTCGCAGTTCTTCGGTGGAACCAGTCTGCTGATCATTGTGGGGGTGATGCTGGATACCCTGCGTCAAATCCAGACTTACCTGATTAGCCGCAACTACGATGGATTCCTCTCCAAGGGCATTCTTCGGAATCGCACGCGGGTATAGGGTGAGATGAGTTGAAATCATACAAAACGCCGGCGGAGTAAATCCGTCGGCGTTTTTGCGTACCATCTATGGAGAGTGGATGATGAAATATGTTTTGATTACGGGAGCATCGTCTGGTATCGGACTGGCAAGTGCAAGGCGTTTCGCTCAAGAGGGATGGAGTGTCATTCTGTTGGCGCGACGTGAAGCGTTGCTGAATGAAATCCGCGCGAGCCTTCCGAATTCCGAATGTCATCTGGTCGTGTCAGGGGACTACAGTTTGCCTGAGACCTATGATAAATTATCACAAATTATTTATAATAAAGGAGTTACATCAATCGATGCGCTAGTGAACTGCGCTGCGGTGATTGGTGCCGAGCCAATTGTAGGGGGGCCTTTGGAGCAATGGCGCAAGCCCCTCGACACGATTTTGAACGGCGCAATTTTGGTGAGTCGTGCTGTGATTCCGTATATGAGGAATGGCGGACGGATTGTTCATGTGACTTCGATTCACGGCGAGCGTGCGGAATTGCTTTCGTCGGCCTATGCGACTGCAAAGGCGGCGGTTAACCAGTATATGCGCGGACTGGCACTGGAACTGGCGGACCATGGCATTCTGGTGAATGCCGTAGCACCGGGGTTTGTGGATACGCCGATGAGTTCCGCGCAGGCGGGCACCTCAGAACTGGAAAGCGAGTGGTTTCAGAATGACTACGTGAAGGGCCGCCACCTGCCATTGCGACGTGCGGCACAGCCCGAGGAGATTGCTGGCGTGCTGTATTTCCTCTGCGGACCCGACGCGACCTACATCACCGGCCAGGTCATCGTCGTGGACGGCGGTTTGACAATCACGTTCTAGCAATTTATAGATTAGAGATTTATATCTCACAAGTGCCAAGGTTTTCAAGTGTCCTACAAGTTCCACAAGTCCCATGAAAATCGCAAACGTTGAATTCCATTACCTGGCCGATGATGTCATCCGTGATATCGGCGATGGCAGCCAAGATGCCTTGTTGGTTCATGTGACCATGGATGACGGCATTGAAGGCTGGGGCGAATGCGAGGCCGCGCCGCTGGTCTCGATTGCGGCGTGGTGCTGTCCGATGTCGCATCTGGCTTGCAAGCCACTCCAGGCGAGTGTTTTGGGCTTTGAGATCAACGAGCCGAAAGACATCTATGCATTGAGCGATGTGGTGCGTCGCAACAGCTTCGATTTGCTTCAGGCGGACCACACGCTCTCCGGGATTGACATCGCCCTGTGGGACATGCTCGGCCATAAGTTTGGCGAGCCGGTCTGGAAACTTCTGGGCTATCGACGTGCCTTCCCGAAAGTCGCATACGCCTCGCAGCTCTTTGGCGACACGCCACAACAGACCTACGAGAAGGCGGTTCGTTCTCGGAAGGATGGCTTCCGTGCCGCCAAATTCGGCTGGGGGCCCTTTGGTTTGGGGACAGTCGAAGAGGACTGCCAGCACATCGCGGCCGCCCGCGAAGGGCTTGGGCCGGACTTGGCGCTGATGGTGGACGCCGGCACGGTCTGGAAAGATGACGTGAGTCGCGCCCAGGCAGTGGTTCCCAAATTGCTGGAATGCAACGTAGTCTGGCTGGAGGAACCCTTTGCCTCCGGTGCGTTGAAGGCATACGCGGAACTGGCTGCGACTCCTGGTTGCGAGAGGCTCCTGGCGGCTGGCGAAGGCTCGCACAATCCCGACATGGCCTACAACCTCATGGACTTTGGAAGACTCGCCTTCATTCAGATTGACACCGGCCGCATCGGCGGAATCTCGTCGGCCAAGCAAGTCGCCGACTATGCGTCGCAGACTGGCACGACCTATGTGAACCATACCTTTACCACTTCCCTGGCACTCTCTGCCTCCATCCAGCCCTTCGCCGGACTGGAAGACTCCCGGTGGTGCGAATTTCCCGTGGAGAGCGCCCCGCCGTCACGTCTGCTAACCAAGATTCGCATTCTCCCCGATGCGAATGGCGAGGTGATTCTCCCCGATGCGCCAGGGCTGGGTGTCGAAATCAACCTCGAGACTATCGCTCGATATGGCCGCAAGGTCGAAATCCACTACGAGGACAAAACAATCTGGAGTGCAAAATGAAAGAGATACGAATCCTGGTTCCGCCTGTGGCCATGCTCAAGGACGGTGCGTTGGAGACCGCCAAGATGCAGAGGTATTTCCTTTGGATGGCGGATCACGGCATCGGCGGACTCTTCCTCAACGGCAGTACCGGCGAGTTCAATACCCTGACCTTTGAGCAAAAGGTCGAGACGGTACGCATTGCCCGGGGAACGCTTCAGGACCGGATGTACCTGATTGCAGGTGCCATCGAGGGCACCCCCGCACTTGTGACCGCACTTGCAAGAGAATACCACACTGCCGGAGCGGATGCGATTGCGGTCTGTCCTCCGCCGTTTTTCCGCCATGGTCAGCCGGGTATCCTGAAGTTCATGCGCGAGGTCGCCGACCAATCGCCATTGCCGGTTTTCCTCTATGACATCCCCGCATTTACCTCGCCAATGGCCTTCGAGACCATCGTCGAACTGGCCAGTCAACCCAATATCATCGGACTGAAGGACAGCTCCCGCGATTTCCCGCGCTTCGAGGCGTTGATTTCCGTCATCAAGACCATGCGGCCGGAGTTCAATATCTATACTGGCACCGAGGAACTTCTTCTGGCTAGCCTCATGATGGGGGCAGACGGCGCCACCATTGCAACCGGGGGAATCGAGCCGGATGCCATTATGAAGATCGTGTCCTTCTGGCAGACAGGGAAAATCGCAGAGGCACGCGAGATCCAATTTTCTCTGCTCCCTAAAATTCGCGAGTGGTTCGCAAAGGATTTCCCAGAAGGCTTCAGGGACGCCGTGGCCGCCAAGGGATTTCTTTAGGAAGAAGATTCTCTAGATTGTAGGCGGGTCGCTCCTCATTCCTCCGTCGCGCCCGCTCATTGGCACAAAACCTCCTCCTATGGGCATTGCTTTCCTGACCATCTACTTGCTTTTGGCCTTGGCCGCCGGCGTCTTCTGCCAGCGCAAAGTCCATTCCGCCGACGACTACTACGTGGCCGGTCGCCAGGCTGGAGTTCTCCAGGTCGCCGGATCCCTTGTCGCGACTATTCTGGGAAGTTCCGCCATCTTGGGAAGCATCGAGTTCGCGCGCAAGAGCGGTTGGGCGGGTGCCTGGATGATGGTGACGGGGGCGTTTGGTCTCTTGGTGTTGTCATTGTTGGTTAGGCGAGTGGCGCGTTTCCATGGCTACAACCTCCCGGAGCTGCTGGGGGAGTTCTATGGTCAGACCGTGCGAAAGTGGTCTGCCGTCGTCATTGCCTTTGCCTGGTTGGGCGTGGTCGCGGCACAGTTGATTGGCGCGGCGGAGATTACGGCCGCGATGTGCGGGATTTCCTACTGGAAGGGGCTGCTTGCCATCGGAGGTGTCCTCACCTTTTACACGGCGGCCGGCGGGCAGTTCTCCATCCTCAAGACCGACCTGGTGCAGGCGGTTCTGGTGCTGGCGGGAGTCCTGATGGTGTTTGGGTTTGCGCTGACGCGTCCGGAGGCTACATCGTCTGCTCCGGGCCTATTCTCCGAGAAATTCTCGGCACTGGACCTTGGAGTGCTGCTGCTCACCTATGCGACGACATACGTCGCCGGACCTGACATCTACTCGCGGCTTTTCTGCGCCAAGGACGCGCCCACCAGCCGAAAGGCGCTTTCGGTGGCCGCGCTGACGCTGATTCCGGTCGGGTTCATGCTGGCCTACATCGGCATCTACGGAGGGACAGTTTACCCGGAGCACAAAGGCTCCGTGCTCTTTGCCATCGCGCAGTTTGAATTCCATCCAGCGGCGGCGATGCTGCTCTATCTGGCATTGCTCTCCGCCATCCTTTCAAGCGCCGATACCACGCTCTTCAACGCCGGCGGACTGCTTTCGCAGTTCATTGATGCCGACCTGCGTTCCCCCCGAAGCATCCGGCGCACCCGCCTATGCATTGCGTTCCTAGGCGGAGCGTCCATCGGAATCGCGGTGTTCTTCCAGTCCATCCTGATGGTGTTACTTGGTGCACTGGCCATCTATGCAGGCGCCTTCATCGTGCCGGTGCTGTGGGGACTCTTCGGACTGCGCGCGCGGAGGAGATTCGTGCTGGCAGCAATCCTTGTCGGCGGGGCGCTTGCACTGGCAGGGAAAATCCTTCCGGACCCATGGGGACAGTGCGTGGCCATCGCCGCATTCATCGCGAATTTGACATTGCTTTGGGTTGGAAACCAATTGAAACGATATAATGAAACGAATGCAAGCCAATCCTAATAATAAGGAGTATTAAAGATGAACCCCGTTTTGGAAAATTCCCTGTTGCGCATCGAGGTGGATCCCGAACACGGCGGGAGGGTCACGAGTTTCTTCTCAAAGGCGAACCAGACCGAATTTCTGTGGTATGACCCGAGCCGTCTGCCCGTGAATCCCGCACTGGACTACGATGGAAATTTTGCCGGAGGAATGGACGAACTGGTGCCATGCGATCTTCCCGAGCACGGTTTCCCTGACCACGGTGAACTCTGGACGCAAACACTTCAGGCGACGTTCGACCAAGACCGGTTGGTTCTGGAGGGGCGACTTCCCAAATGCGGACTGTATTACAAAAGAACGATGTCTGTTAATAATAACTATATAATTTCAAATTATTTATTGCAGAATTTAACAAGCCGTCCCCTGGATTTCATGTGGAAACTCCATGCTGCGTTGGCGATTGCGCCGGGCGACCGTCTGGCAGTGCCGGCAAGCTGTTTCCAGGCCGCCGATCCCGGCGACTGGTCCAAGGCCGCCACGGCGTTGCCAGTTCGTTGGAATGGATCGTATGACGTCCCGGCGATGGATGGCACCTCAGACTTCTTCTACCTCACGGATTTGTCGAACGGGAGCATGGAGTTGCATCGCAGGGATGGGCAGTGTTTCCGCTGCGACTTCGACACCGCAGTTTTTCCGTGTGCCTGGGTGTTTGCCAGTTTTGGGCGCCTCAATGGCTCCCGCACGCTCATCATGGAACCCTGCACCAACTATCCCGTCTCGCTGGACGACGCGGTCAAGGCGCACTGCTGCGCCCGCCTCGACCCCGGCGGGCTACTCTCCACGGAAGTCCGCTGGAGCGTGTGGTAGCACGTTTTTCGATTCGCTTTCGTGCTTTTGCTGTTCCTTGAAATTTGACTGGCATTTTTCGTATTATGTTATTGCTGGAACCAAATGGACTGGCCAGGCGTCATAGGGACGTGTCTTGCTTTTTCTATCCAACGACTAAAGGAGAAATCCACGTGAAAAATCATATCCGCGTTGCGTTGTTCACCTTTTTGTTAGGAGTCGCCATGTCTTTTTCCCACTTCGGGCATGCGGCGGAAGAGCCGTTGAAGATCCGCCCGCTGCACTACATTTCGACCGACAAACCAATCTACCGTCTGGGCGAGACGGTCTATCTACGTGACGTTATCTTGGATGCGCAGACCAATTACCCCATTGACACCAAGAATTTCGTATACGAAATCAAGTGGAAGATCATCGGTCCGAAGGGCGATGAGGTCTTTTCCGCCCAAAACGCACCTGGCGACTCCGTGGGATCCTTGAACTGGACGGTTGACGAAAACCTGCCCGGCGGCATCTACACCGTACGGGTGGAAAATGTCGTGGGGGGCGGCGCTCCCGCCGAGCGTAAATTCGAGGTCAAGACCTACCGCGTCCCTCGAATCAAGAGCCAGATTGAATTTATGCGCCGGGGGTATCTTCCCGGTCAGGAAGTCACTGCGGTTGTGAAATTTGAACGCGCAGAGGGCGGATTTCCCGAAAATGCGGTGGTCGAGGCGACCGCGTTGGTGGACGGCGAGAAGGTCTTCTCGGATTCAGTGTCGGCCGTCAATGGCATGGCGAAGGTGAAATTCATGCTGCCGGAAAAACTTGCAGAGGGCGACGGCACCTTGGCGTTCATCATCCAGGACGGCGGGGTGGTGGAGACTGCGGCCAAGACCATCCCGATTCTGCTAGACAACTACACGGTGGACTTCTACCCCGAAGGAGGAGATCTGATAGCCGGCGTGCCCAACCGTATCTACATCGAGGCGCGACAGCGCAATGGCAAGGGCGCGGATTTTGCCGGCAAGGTCGTGGACGCCGCAGGGAACCAGGTCGTGGATTTCGCCACACGTTTCGACGGGCGGGGCATTTTTGAATTGACTCCTGCCGAGGGGGAAGCCTACAAGCTGGTGGTCGTCAATGAAACCACTGGGCAGGTTCGTGAATTTGCCCTGCCGATGGCGAAGAAGGGTGCGTTGGTGCGCGCACTTCAGCCCGCCTATGCATTCGACGATGAACTGGCAGTCGAGGTGGCCGCGACGGAAGGGACGGATGTCTGGCCAGTCAAGGTACGTCTGCGGAAACGCGACACCGACTTGTGCTCGGTGGAGGCCAGGGAGCCGGGCACCGTCAAGCTGACGGCAGACGAAAACGAGGGCGTGTTGATTGTCACGGTCTTTGCGCATGACGGGCAGCCGTTGGCCGAGCGGTTGCTCTTCCGTCGCCCCCGTTACCGTATCCTGACTATTCTCAAGGGGCTCAACGAGAGCTATGGGCCAGGCGAAAAGGTCAAGTTGACCTTCATGACGGTGGACGAGCAAGGCAATCCGATGTCCGCCAATGTGGGTTTCACCGTGACCGACGCCTCCGTATTGGAGATGGTGGACCGCCGCGAACAGGCCCCGCGCCTTCCCGAGATGGTCTATCTTGAAAACGAAGTGCGGGATTTGGCAGATGCGGCGGATTATTTCAACCCGGATGACCCCGATGCCGAAGTGAAAATCGACTTGCTTTTGGGCACCCAAGGATGGAGACGTTTCGCCGAGGCGAAATTGGATGGCGACGTGGCTGTCCAGGATGCGTTGCGACGTGCGCTGGGGTTGCCGGAAGTCGTTCTGAGGCCGTTCATGCCGCCGATGGTTTATGAAATGCCGGGGGCGGCGGCCGGTGGACGCAAAGGAGCGTTGGCCATGGGACACGTTGTCGAAAATGCCCCGATGATGCAAATTGTCGAGGAGGATGGCTTTGTCGAAGAAGTGGAGAGGGAGGAGATGCGCAATGGTGCCCCGCCGCCGGTTCCTGAGGCGGAAAAGGGTGCTGCGGATGCTGGCGACCCTGCTGTTGCCCAAGCCCGCGCGATGGCCTTCGATGTGGTGGACCCGGTTGGCGTGCGAGAGGCCAAGCAGCTTGCTCCTGCGCGGCGTCCGGCACGGCGTGTGTGGGTTCGCGAGTATGCCCACAAGGCCCGTGAGGGCCGTCAGCCCAATGACCGTGTGGACTTCACCGAGACCATCTACTGGACCGCGAACACCAAGACCGACCCGCGGACTGGCAAATGCGAGGTCGTCTTCGAGTTGCCGGACACCATCGGGACCTTCCGCATCTTCGCGGACTCGTTCGGCTCCAATGGCGCTCTGGGCGAATATGCCGCTGAACTCAAGTGCGTGCAGCCCTTCTACGCCGAGGCTAAGCTGCCGACCTTTGTCACCGAAGGCGATACTTTCCGGATTCCGGTCACTTTGGCAAACAATACCGCAAAGTCGCTTTACAATGCCAATGTTGCCGTGGATTTGAGCGACAATCTTGCGCTCATGAATAAGAATATGATCTTGCGCAAGGAGGGGGTGCTGGCACCCGGCGGCCGCAACCGGGTGATGGTGGAGGTCATGGCCAAGAAAAACGGCCCGGCCTCAGTCACGGTACGTGCGGTTGCGGGCGGCTATAGCGACCAGGTGAAACGAGATTTCACGGTCGTCTCAAGGCTCTTCCCCTTCGCTGGATATGGTGGCGGGAAATTCTCCTCGGGACATCCGCTGGTTTTGGAAATGACTGTTCCGGATGCCGTCGAGAATGGTTCGCAACAGGCGTCGATTCAAGTCTACACTTCTCCGGCCGCTACCTTGGAGGCCGCATTGAATGCGCTCCTTCGCAATCCGCACGGATGCTTCGAGCAGACCAGCTCTACCAACTACCCGCTGGTGATGGCGCAGCAGTATTTTATGAGCCACTCTGGAATTGATTCCGCGAAGATTGCCCAGGCGCAGAAACTGCTGGACGAGGGTTACAAGAAGCTCGTCAGCTTCGAGTGTTCAGAGAAGGGCTACGAGTGGTTTGGGGACAATCCTGGCCATGAGGCGCTCTCCGCCTACGGCCTGATGGAATTTGCCGACATGGCGAAGGTAATGCCGGTGGATGAGGCGATGGTTGCCAATACGCGCCAATGGCTGATGGGCCGGCGGGACGGCGAAGGGGCATTTCTGCGCAACGAGAAGAGCTTGGACTCCTTCGGCCGCGCTCCTGCGCCCACCACGAATGCGTATATCCTCTGGGCTCTGTTGGAGTCCGGCGAAAAGCCCGCCGATCTCGAGAAGGAAATAGCGATGGTGGCCAAACAGGCCGCCGAGGCCGAAGACGACTACCTCAAGGCGCTGGCCGCAAACATCCTCTTCCTCGCAGGACAACTTGATGGTGCAAGAAAATTCGCGGACGTGCTGGTGAAAGACCAGAATGACGACGGCACGATGGCGAAATTGGGTGCCACCATCACCTGTTCTGGCGGCGATGCGCAGAAGCTCGAATGTGCCGCGCTGGCCGCGCTGGCCTGGGTGCGTTGTGGGAACTCCTATGTTGTTTCGCTTGAGCGCACGATGAAGTATTTGGCGGCTTCCTGCCAAGCGGGCCGTTTCGGATCTACGCAGTCCACCGTGCTGGTGCTCAAAGCCATCAACGCATACGACCAGCAGTTCGCCAAACCCCTGAAGGCCGGAAACATCCAGCTTTTCGTGGATGGCGAACCCTTCGGCGATCCGATTGCCTTCACTGAGGAGAGCAAGGGGATTATCCGGCTACCGGATTGCGGCTTGGCACTGATGCCCGGCAAGCACTCCATTGAGTTGCGCATGACAGACGGCAGCGAACTGTCGGCCTCCATCGAAATCACAGGACTGACGGAAATCCCCGACAATGCCGGCTCGATTGCCTTGACTACTGAACTCAACCAAATCGAGGTCAGGGAAGGTGAGCCTGTGCAGCTCAAGGTCACGGTCAAGAACACCGCTGCCGAGGATGCCGCAATGACCCTCGCCGTTGTCGCCATACCCGGCGGGCTCCAGTTGCGTACCGCGCAGCTCCAGGAGCTTGTGGATGCCAACCGAATCGCGGCATACGAACTCTGGGACAATGCGGTGGTCCTTTACTGGCGCGGATTGCCGGCCGGTGGCGAGGCCACAGTGCCGCTCTCGCTCACGGCCGAAATCCCTGGCAATTATACGGCGGCGGCCTCGCGGGCCTACCTCTACTACACGGATGAAGCCAAGCAGTATGTGCCCGGCGTGGACGTGAATGTGACAGTCAAGCCACAGTAGTGAAGCTACTGGTGGGGCGAGGGACTTCTTGGTGGAACCTCCTTTCGGTCTCGCACCTCGCCTACTGTCTAATGTTCGCCGAAGGTCTGAATATGACTCTGGTTGCGTGGGCGTGTGTCGGTGACGCCGGGGGTGAATACTGTGGTGCGTATAGCCAGGGGAAGCGCTCCATTTAACAGCTCCTCCGGCACTTCCCCCTGGGCGCTGACGACTGTCCCCGGGGCAACGTCGTCGAAGGTATTTTGTAGCTCGATACCATTGATTTTAGTGGTCAGGACAAGTTGCTCCAGGAGGACGGTGCCCGTGTTCTGCGCGGAAACTGTGAGGGTGTTTCCCTCCAGGGTGATTCCGGCAGCGGCCGCATCGCGGATGCCGGTCGCAGTCTGGGCGGCAAGGCGTTCGGCGTCCAGGATTCCGAAGCCGCTCAGCGTGTCCTTCCCCGGTGCCTCGGTGTCATTGCAGTTCTGCAACAGTGCCATGTAGGCGTCAAGGATATCGGCATTGGGGTTCTCCGCCAGATAATTGGCCAGCACGGCGGAGACACAGGGGACTGCCGCACTGGTTCCGGAAAAATAAGCGTATTCGTCATCGTAGGTGGCGGCGAGCAACCCCACGCCGGGTGCGACCAACGAGATTTCCTCGCCGGAATTGGAGAAACCTGAGACATTGCCATTGGCGTCGATGGCACCGACCGCCAGCACGCCATCGTAGGCGGCGGGGTAGCAGACTTCTTCGACGCCGTTGTTGCCGGCGGCGGCCACCACGATCACCTGTTTCTCCAGGGCGTAGTCGATGGCATTCTGCAGGATGGCGGAGTCCGAATAGGTCCCCAGGCTCATGGAAATGATGTCGGCGCCCCTGTCCACGGCATCCACGATGGCATTTGCCAGGTCGAAGGCAGAACCGCTGTCAGTCTCTCCGCCCAGCACTTCGTAGGCGAGGATGCTCGCATTGGAAAGCGAAGTGAGGATGGAGGCCACGGCGGTGCCGTGGTCGGAAGTGCCGGTGGCCGCCGGCTCACCGTTGTTCCTGCGGGCGACTTTCGTGAGGCTGGCGTTGTCGAATTCGGAATGTGGTAGCAGCGCGGTGTCCAGAAGCGCGATGATTATGCCATGACCGCGTTCGGTGTCGGCGGTATCTACGCCGAGATAATCCTGGTACGAGGTGCCGAATGCGGGTCCGGGGTTGCCGATCCATTCGGGATATTTGTCCAGCAGCTGGTCCGGTATGCTGACGAACACTTCCGTTTCCTCGGTGAATTCCAGTCCTGAATCATGGTGCAATCGTCGGTATTCTTCGTCGGAAAGAGCAAGGCGTATCGTGAAGAGCCGTGGAATTTGGCCCGTGATTCGGAAACCATTGGCGCTGGCCCAGTCCATCATCCGCCAGTAGTCTTCGGCACGCTGAAGCTGGATGATATGAATTTGGCTGTCAAGCTCATCGGAAACTGCAGTCGGGGATTGCTCTGCTGTCTGGGACGGCATGGTGTCTGATACCGGCTCGACGGTCTTCGTTTCACGGCGATGCGCAGGGGGAGGGGCGAGTAGCGTGGAGTCCTTCACGACATCCAGATTGTTTTCCGAAGCGGCTGGCGAGTTCTTTCCCAACAGCCACAAAAGAATCGCCGTGGCCAGAATGGGAACCAGGAGCAGGAGGAAAAATTGCCAGTGGCGTAGGTTGTTGCGTAGGGAAGAGAGCATTGGCGAGGAAGAGGGGAAACGGCTTCTCCATCAATATAAACAGTTTTTCAGAATTATAGTATGATAAACAGCGTCATAGGAGGCATGAAATGACTGAAAATCATCGCAACATTCTTGTTTTGGGCGTCACGGGAAGCATTGCGGCCTATAAGGCGGCGGAATTGACAAGTCAGTTGCGCAAGGCGGGCATCGAGGTGCGAGTGATGATGACCGAGTCCGCCACACACTTGGTGTGTCCTCAGACTTTCCAGACGCTTTCTCGGGCACCGGTGGTGACTAGCCTGTGGGACTCGCCGAATTGGCAGCCCCGGCACATCGAACTGGCACTGGAGACGAAGCTGCTTGTGATAGCCCCGGCGACTGCAAATATCCTCGCAAAAATGGCACATGGCATTGCGGATGATGCACTTTCGACTTTCTGCCTCTCGCATGACGGTCCCGTTATGGTCGCTCCGGCGATGAATCCGCGGATGTGGAGGCATCCCGCCACTCAGGCAAATATGAAAGTACTTCAAAAGCGAGGAGTGAAGTTCGTGGGACCGGTAGTGGGAAGCGTTGCCTGCGGCGAGGTCGGAATGGGTCGAATGGCCCCCGTTGAGGATATTCTTGCGGCTGTCTTGGAAGAGTTTAAAGGTTAAAAGCCCGGAAGTCCGGAAGCCCGGAAAGCTTCCGAAAAACTTGTTTCTTGTTTATGATTTCGATTCTTACGCCACAAGGACCTGCCACAGAATGCCGTCCTGCACTTTTTTTGGACCGGGACGACACGCTGATGGTGAATTGTCCGTATCTGAGCGATCCGTCGCGTGTGGCGTTGTTTGCTGGTGCGGTGGAAGGTCTGCGAACATTCCGTGAAGCAGGCTGGCGGCTGATTGTGGTGAGCAACCAGTCGGGTTTGGCGCGTGGGTATTTCACGCGTGAGCAGTTGTCTGCCGTGACCGATCGGCTGGCGGAGCTTCTGGCGGTCGGCGGAGTGGGGCTAGATGCAATCTATTATTGTCCGCATGGTCCGGATGAGGGCTGCGATTGTCGCAAGCCCCGTCTGGGGATGATTGAGGCGGCGTGCCGTGATTTTGCCATCGACCTGCCAAAATCGTGGATGGTGGGTGACAAGGCGGCGGATCTCGAATTGGCGCAGAATGCGCATCTGCATGCGGCTCAATTTCTTCCCAAAGAGGACTCGCAACTATTGCCCGGAGCGGAGTTCGCCGTGCGCTCGATGACCGAATTGGCCTCGCGGATATTGGGGTGAAGGCATGGTCATGGCGGGCAAATCCAAAAAGACTTGGCAGGAGCGCTTTGGTGCATGGGCGCACGAAAAGGGTGCGTCTGCCAACCGCATTGTGGTGCCGGAGGCACGCCTTTCCGCAGTGGCGTTGATGCGTGTGCTTGCCCAGCATCCCACGGGCGCGGTGCTGGTGGCGACGGCGGACGCAGCCGAGGCGGAAGCGCTGGCCAATAGTCTGGAAGGCTTCCGGGAACTCCTAGGCGATGGGCGGTCGGTGATTCCCGTGCCGGAAGTCGCGCCTGGGCGTCGTCAATGGATGCCTGAGAACGAGGCGAGCCGTTGCGCGGCATTGCAGGAGGCGGTGGCCGGCACGAACGCAATCTATTTGGCCAGCGCAGGCACTCTCCTTTCGCAGACACTCTCGCCTAAAGGCTTCGCCAAACGCACGTTCAGCCTCAAGAAAGGGGAGAAAATCTCCCTGCAGGAGTTGTCCAAGCGGTTGGTGGAATTGGACTACGACCACGAGTTCGAGGTCAATGCCCCTGGCGAGTTCGCCACGCGCGGTGGCATTGTGGACGTCTTCTCGCCACTCTATGCAGATCCCGTGCGCATGGAGTTCTGGGGTGACGAAATTGACTCGATGCGCTTCTTCTCGGCGGAGACGCAGTGTTCCACCGAGCCGCTGGAGGAGTTCCGCGTGATTCCGCGTGGGACGGCGGTGCTCAACAGTGAGCCGGTCGAGACCACGCAGGTGATGGAATATTTCCCCGCAAAGGTTCCGATGGTACTTTGCATGCCTGGCGCAATCGAGCAGCATCTGGTGGACTATTGGGACGAGGCGCAGGCGGATGCCTGGCGGAAGGCACTGTTGACGCGCAAGGAACTCATCGCCGTTGAACTGCCCCCGCTTTTGAGCGGAGCCACTCAGGATCCGGATATGCTGAATGTCGCGGTGCTGGGTGAAGAACTCAACGCCAGGCTGCCGGACGAAGAGGGCGACGGCATGGCTGTCTGGCACTGGCAGCAGCTTAAAAGCGAGTTGTTGCGCTGGAATGCGGCTGGCTATGAGCTTGTCGCATGCTGTGCGGGCGAGGGCGAAATCGAACGTTTCCAGGAGATGCTTGCCGGCGATGCGCAGACAGCGAAGTTGCTGGTGAAACTGGAACATCGCACCCTCACGGTCGGTGTGCTTTTCCCCAGCCAGAAGCTTGCGCTCCTGAGCGACCAGGAGCTCTTTGGGCGGAAGGTGGTGCGCCGTCGTCGCCGTCACATCGACTACCACGACGAACACGCCTCGCCGGACGAGGTGCTGGAGCTGGAGGAGGGCGAACTTGCCGTCCATGTGAACTACGGCATCTGCCGCTACCACGGCATCTGTCTCAAGGAGATTGGCGGGGAACGGCTGGAGGCGCTGGAGCTGGAGTTCGCGGATGAGGTGCGCATCTATGTTCCGCTTGACCAATCGTTTCTCGTCAGCCGTTATGTTGGCGGAACCAAGCGCGAGCCATCGCTTTCTCGGCTGGGCAGCGGTCACTGGGGGACCACGCTGGAGAAGGCGGAGAATGCGGCATGGGATCTGGCCGCCGGGTTGATTCGGCTGGAGGCGGTGCGCAATGCCTCGCCGGGTTTCCAGTTCAAGCCCGCCGTGGACTGGGAACGCGCCTTCGCCAGTTCGTTCCCCTACGCGCTGACCAAGGACCAGGAGGAGGCGCTGGAGGCATGCTATCAGGACATGGCCGCCGAGAAGCCGATGGACCGGCTGCTCTGCGGAGATGTCGGCTATGGCAAGACCGAGGTCGCCCTGCGGGCGGCGTTCCGCGCGGTGATGAACAACAAGCAAGTTGCGGTGCTGGTGCCGACGACCGTGCTGGCGGAACAGCACTACCAGACCTTCACCAGCCGTCTAGCGGAGTTTCCTGTGCGCGTGGAGGTGCTGAGCCGCTTCCGCACCGCCGCCGAGCAGCACGCCATCCTCAGCCGGTTGGCCGGCGGCGAGCTGGACATCGTGGTGGGGACCCACCGGCTCGTCTCCTCGGACGTGCATTTCGCCAACCTCGGACTGGTCATTATCGACGAGGAGCAGCGCTTCGGCGTGCGCCACAAGCAGAAGCTCAAGGAGCTGCGCGCCAGCGTGGACGTCCTCACGATGACCGCTACGCCCATTCCCCGCACGCTCTATCTGAGCCTCTCCGGTCTGCGGAACCTCTCCACCATCATGACCGCCCCAGCGAACCGTCTGCCGGTGAACACCATCGTGGCCAACTACGACGAGGTGCTCATCACCGAGGCGATCACGCGCGAACTGGAGCGCGGCGGGCAGGTCTTCTTCCTGCACAACCGCGTGCAGAGCATCCGCCGTGTGGAGGAGTATCTCCAGAAGCTCGTGCCGCAGGCGCGCATCGCCGTGGCGCACGGCCGGATGGAGGCCGATGAACTGGAGGAGGTCATGACGGATTTTGTGAAGGGCAAAAGCGACGTGCTCTTGTGCACCACCATCATCGAGTCCGGCATTGACATCCCGAACGCCAACACCATCATCATCGACCATGCGGAGCGCTTCGGTCTCTCCGAACTCTACCAGTTGCGCGGGCGGGTGGGACGCTATTTCCGGCAGGCCTACGCATACATGCTGCTGCCGCCGATGGGCATCCTGCCACGAAACGCACGGGAGCGCATGGCCGCCATCAAGCGCTTCACCCACCTGGGCGCGGGTTTCCGGCTGGCGATGAAGGACATGGAGATTCGCGGCGCGGGCAACCTCTTGGGCGCGGAGCAGTCCGGCCACATCGCCGCCGTGGGCTTTGACCTCTACTGCGACCTCCTCAAGGCCGCCGTCGGACGGCTCCAGAACCAGCCCGTAGCCACCCGCCAGGCCGTGCCTGTGGAACTGGACATGGTCTGCAATTCGCTTACGCCCGTCAAAGGGAAGCTCCAGGCGACGATTCCACCAGAATACATCGACGACGAGACTGCACGCGTGGGCATCTACAAGCACCTCAATGGCTTGACCACGCCCGAGCAGGTGGAGAACTTCGGCAAGGAACTCGCCGACCGCTTCGGCGCGCTTCCGGAGGCGGTCAGGAACCTCCTCTCCGTCCACCGCATCCAGACGTTGGCGCGGGCTCGTCGGCTGGTGCGTGTTTCCGTGGCGAATGGACGGGTGGTCATCGAGACTCGCCAGGGACTCTTCCGCCGTGCGGGAACAGTACCTACGCTTTTCAGTAACGACCCCAAACACCAACTCCAGGAAGTCGAGGAACTGGTCAAATTGGCGAAATAGGTTTTAATAATGAAACAAATACTTGATACAGAATTAGATGCATTAAATATTTGTGCCGAGGCATTGCAGGCCGATGGCGTGGTCGCGCTGCCTACCGAGACGGTCTATGGACTGGTGACGAGGTGGGATAGCGAAGCGGGCCGTGAACGCATCTATCACCTGAAGCATCGTCCGTCGAGCAAGCGTCTGCAGATGCTTGCGCCGTCGCTGGAGGCGGCTTGGGCGGCGGGAGTGGCGGACTTGCCGGAACTTCGCAAACTCGCGGCGAAGTTCTGGCCGGGAGCCTTGACGGTGGTGGTGCCGAATGCCGACCGTACGGACACCATCGGACTGCGCATTCCAAACCACCCGTTCGTGCTGAACTTGCTAAAGAAATGCAACTGCGTCTTTGCGGCCACCAGCGCGAACCTCTCTGGCACGCCCCCGGCCACCAATATCGTGGATGCGGTGAAGGGGCTGGACGGCGAACCGGATGTCGCGGTGGACGGCGGTGTGATCACGGTCACGGGAGGTCAGGCCTCCACGGTGGTTTCGTTGCTGAACGACACTCCCGTGATCATCCGCGAGGGCGCCATCAAGATTGGCCAGATCGCGGCGGTGCTGGGATAGAGATGATGCCTTTATGGGATGTTCCCTCTGTGGTCGTGCTGTTGGAATCTAAAAAGGCAAAACATAGATATAACTGTCGATTTTCATTTGGGCGGTATATTATTTTGTCACGGATTGCATGGCGGTGTCAATGGTCAATAGGGGGTTGGGGAACACAGTTTTCCCGGACAGGTTTATCCTCACAACATGAAATGAATTCTATCCATGAAAACCATCCTGTCATTAGGGCTTGTAATCTTTTTTTTCGGAAGCATCTCTGCGCAAGTAGTGGGGAAGGAAGTGACCACTGTAGATTCCAATAGCCTGACTATCACGCTTTCCAGCAAGGTAGTTCTGGAGCTGAAGAAGATTCCGGCAGGGACGTTTACAATGGGAAGCCCGGAGGATGAACAAGGCCGGATTGACCATGAGGTCCAGCATCGCGTGACCATTACGAAAGCCTACTGGATGGGCGTTACAGAGGTTACCCAGGCGCAATGGAATGCCGTCATGGGTGGCAACCCTGCATTTTTCCAGAAAGGCGACAATTACCCTGTGGAGCAGGTCAGTTGGAAAGAGGCGAGGAGATTCTGTGAGAAATTGAATAACGACTCCTCCATTGAACGACCGGAGGGATACTGCTTCGATCTGCCCACCGAGGCGCAATGGGAATACTCCTGCCGAGCTGGGACGACCGGGGCATGCTATGGCGACCTAGACGAGGTTGCCTGGTATGATTCAAATAGCGGCGGCTCCACCCATCCGGTGGCCCAGAAGCATCCGAATCTCTGGGGGCTTTACGATATGCACGGCAATGTCTGTGAGTGGTGCCGGGACTGGTGGTGGTGGAAGACCTATCAAGGCAATGTCACCGACCCGATGGGACCTACTTCTGGCTCGAACCGAGTAATCCGAGGCGGCAGTTGGTGTAGCTATACGCAGTACTGTCGTGCAGCATCCCGAATTAGAGACTCGCCAGATTTCCAGTACAATTTCATTGGTTTCCGCCTTGCTCTTGTACCGGTTCCATGACAAAAGGGGACTTCCCCTGCTGGTTCGGAGGAAGTGGTGAAAGCCTGTAGTGTTACTCGTTCGAAATGAACTTCAGATTTTCGCCTTCTAAATTTCGGTAGACCGGGACTTTCAGGAGCTTTGCGGGATTCATTGGACTTTAATAACTGATAATACCATGTTTTATTCCCCGATAGGGAATTCTAGATTCTGGCTGGCATGATATTCGCTGAGTTCTTCGAGTTGTCGTAGATAATACGCGGCGGCATTGTGGTCTCCACGATTTTTGGCCAACAGCCATTGGTCCTGGAGTTTTATTTGTTGTAATATACTTGTTATAAAATAGTTATTATTTAACTCAATGGATTTCCTGTCGATTCTTGCGTAGGTTTCGTATGCGGCGGTATCGTCTCCGTTGGCGAAGGCCAAGTGTGCATCGAGAAGATCCGCGAGAGCTTCTTCCGGCGGGTCGGAGTAGATGCCTTCTGGCGGCGGCTCGTTGCGCAGACGTTCCCGGATGACCGCGAGCAGGGCGGGGTTGTGGTTTCGCAAGGCTGTCGTGATGCCCTGCTGGTATGCCTTTCGGTTGGGGACGCCGGGCTGCTGGAAGATGTATGCGGTGAAGGCGTCAGGTGTCTCCCAAAAGGGCAGGTAGCACCAAGTGCGAACGAAGAAGACAGCCACCAAAAGAGTGAGGGCGGTAGGAAGGAGCCAGGGCTTTCGCAAGGGCAGGCATGTGAGCAGTGGCAGAACGATGGCCCAGGCAACGGCGGAGACACAGTAGTTGTAGCGGTCGCAGTGAGTGTAGTCGGTGTAACGGAGTAGCCCTAGCACGGGGACAGTTGCGCCGACGATGAGCATCACTGCACAGAGGATTGTCGTCCAAGAAACTTTGCGCCAGCGGGCAAGCGCTAAAAGGAGTCCCGAAACAAACATGCCTGCCACGACGACGCCCCAAATTTCTCCCCAGGTTCGGATAGGCACGTGGATGGGGTTTAAATGCCAGGGGTATAGTGCGCTGAGCGGATACCAGAAGAGGTTGTGGAACGGAATCGCCCAGAGGCGTTCCAGGTGTCCCACCCCAGTATGGGTGAAGTGCATGGAAATCCAAATTCCTGGAAGCAAGAAGACTAGTGGATAGAAGATAGCATGGCTAGAGGTGCTAGAGGTGCTAGAAAGGCTAGTCTTCAAAAAGGCATACACGATGAAGATGCCGGGAAGGGCGACGGTGGCGGGTTTGGACCAGATGGAGAGGACGCCTAAAACTCCGCTGGCAATCAGGAGAAGATATCGGTGGCGAGGTCGCAAGTCGTCCAAGGCGCATTGGAATGCGAAGAAGGATGCGAAAGCGAAGAGTCCGCAGTCCACGTCTTTGCGTTCGGCAACCCAGATGACGGATTCGACTTTCTGGGGCGAGAGTGCCCAGAGGAGCGTGCCGAGCGTGGCAATGGGATGGTCGAGCGAGAGTTTACGGAGAATCCCGTAGAGCAACAGCGCGCTGGCGGTATGCAGGAGCAGACCGTGGAGATGGTATCCGAGTGGATTCAGTCCGAAAAGCGCATGGTCCAGCATCAGCGAGACCATCGGGACGGGCGTGTAGAGTTCCAGAAATGGATGGGTGAAGTATGCGCGGAGGTTCTCCCAAGTCCATTCGAGGTGCTGGTTATGTATTACGAATGCGCCGTCATCCCAGTCGAGCATAAAGGGACAGCGCAGTCCAGGCGCGAATGCGGCGAGGGTGACGAACGCGATGAGGGCACACCACTGCCAGTCGCCCCATCGGTGCCAGAATTTCATGTCTTGTGCATCTTGCTGGTTCATGGCTGGTTGGTCAGGCGGTTGACCTCCTCGATGCGGCGGCAGATGCCTTTGCCAAGGAAGAATACCATTGCGGCGAGCAGGAAGAAGTAGAAGGGGCCGATATAGTAGAGGGTGGTGATGCCCAGGGTGGGGGCGACCGCCCCGGCGGTCATGTGCCCGCTACAGGTTCCGACTGCCCGGAAGGTACGGCTGATGCCGAACATGATGCCACGGTGGGCGGGGAGGGTGACTTTGGAGATCCAGGTATTGCAGATGGTGTCCACCCCGCCGGCGAAGAAGACGGTCAGGAGGCGCAGTGGAATCAGACAGAGTGCGCCCCAGGTGACGGTGTGACCGAGGACGGGCACGCGTGGCGTGGCGGGGAGCCATCGCGGCAGCAGCGCCATCGTGAGCATCGCCAGCCCCGCAAAGGAGGCGCTCAGGAGTGCGATGCGCGAGGGGTTTCGGTCGATGAAATGCGAAAGAATGAGTCCTGCGCTCATGGCACCTAGCGATCCGGCACCCAGGGTGAGGCTGGTTAGCAGTTCGCGTCCGGGTTGGGCTGCACCACCGTTGAGCTGCTCGACGTAGAGCGCGACCTGCGATTCATCCAGACAGTAAGCCAAACAGGAGAAACTGTAGATAAACAGCGCAGGAAGTGCAGGTAGCAATGCGGTGCGCCAAAGGCCATCGGTGGATTTTTCCGTGGGTGTGGGTGCTTCGCGATGGAAATCTTCACGAGCGCCGAAGAGGATAAGCAACGCAGTCCCAAAGACGAGAAAGGCGGAGATGTGGAAGGAGTTGCGGAAGCCGAAATTGACGGCCATGACGCCGCCCAGGAAGAGTCCGGTCATGTCGCCGGAGAAGAGTGAACTGGAGTAGATGCCGAGGGCGTAGCCCTGCTTTTCCTGCGGGGTGGTACAGGCGATGAGGGTCATGGAGGCCGCGATGGTACCCGTCAGGATGCCCTGAAGTGCCCTGAGCAGGATGAATTGCAAAGCGTTTTGCGCCAGCCCCATCAGTGCGAGCACCAGCGTGCCACAGAAGGCCGCGCGAAGCGCCATCTTCTTGCGGCCGTATCGATCGGCCAGCCATCCCCAGATGGGCGAGAAGACGGCGAAGCCGAGTTGCGAGATAAAGGCGGAGAGTGCGGCGTAGAAGCGGATTTGCGCATCTGTGGCGTAAGGCGCCAGTTCCCGCAGGAAATATGGCGCAAAGGGGATGGAGAGCGAGAAACCACAGACGGAGACGAATTGCGCGAGCCAAAGTACCCACAGATTTCGGCGCCAATAAGGATATTCTGCCATAATCCGTATTCTGTGGTTAAAGTTTGAAACTTTGGAATGATTCTAAAAACGCTAGAACCTTTAGAACTGCCATCCGAACCGGAAACCTGCCCAGAGGAGTGCGGATGAGTCCATCGGGGAATCCTTGGCGGCATGTCTGGCTCGTCGATCTGGTGCGCTGGAGAGTGCGAGATATGGCGAGAGAGTGAGATGATCGGTGAGGTGCCATTCAAACTCGGTCTGGAGGACCGCCGCGTAGAAGGCATTGCCGTTTACGCATCGGTCGGTGAGTGCCTGGAGTTTGGCGGTGTCTCCCCAGTAGAGGTGGAGGGTGGTGACGATGCTCTTGCGGCCATTTTCGTCCAGCAGGCAGGTAATGCGTCCGGCGAGGTCGAGCCAGCTTTCCTCGTCGTCGTAGTTGTGATTCAGGCCGAGCGACACGGCCCCGAGCCAGCGTCCCTTGTGAATGAGTTGATTTAGTGCGAGAGTGAGACCGAGTTCGCCATTGTCATCGGTCGTATGGTCAAGGAAATGATTGTATGTCCAGGAGAGGTCGATGGTGACTGGGCCGAAGGTGCCCGTGTTGATGAAATCCATCGCGAATCCGGCGTAAAGGCGGGTATCTTGGAAATGCCACTTGCGGTTCACGCGGTCAGTGAAGTCATATGCACCCCAGAAACCTAGATATGCGCCACTTTCGGAGAACTCGGCCTGGAGGGTTCCGACGGGGCCGTCACATCGTGTCCAACCTTCCCGCATATTTCGGCTGTGCCATCCCAAATCGATGCTGAAATCGGGGGAAAACGGCGGCAAATCGGGAATGCGTGGCTGTTCGGCTTCCGGCGGTGGTTCCTGCCCGTAGAACTTGGCGCGGGTTGCGGCGGACTGGGCGAGGGCAGTGGCGGCGAGTGCCACCACGAAGAAAAGAGCCATATGGATGCGCATGGCAGGAAAAGCGTTAGGGAACTTGAAAAAGCGGGTCCGGCGTTTCGTTCTTATTGCCACAGAACAATGGCCGTGAAATAGGGCATGCTTCATAATATAATCGTGCAAATGAATTGATTGCCCCACGTGGGCAGGAGAAGCCGGTCACTTCAGCCGGCCGGAGAAGCAGGGGTGATATTCTGCGGGCGTGGCGCGTCGTGGCGTGGGGCGAGGATGAGTTCGCCGATCCAGAGTTCACCTTCTGCATCGAGTTTAACCGCGAGATGCAGGTCGTATTCGACCAGGGGAGCGTCCGGCCGGAAGAATTGGCCGATGGGGAACATCCCGCCGAGGTCAAGGAAATGGGTGGAGAGATAGCATTGTGGCCACAGGCGCGTACTGCCTATATAATAGGTACGATACTGTCCGGTGTGTGCCTCCAGTTCGGCGCGGGGGATTTCACGGGTGTCGTGGAGGCGTGCGTAGAATTTGTCTCCGGAGGGTTCGGCGAAGCAGGCGACGATCACACGCAGTTTCTCCAGATTCTTGCGATTGGACTTCAACGCGACGCCAAAGGGTGCGTCCTTATCCGGCTGGAGGTGGTGGATATGGCTGTTTTCGCTGCCAATCAGGCGGATGGGCAAGATGCGATGGATTGCTTCCAGGGGCAGTTGTGCAAGGGTGCCCGTCAGCGGGCGGGGTGTTTGCGCAAGGGCCAAAAAGTAGTCGATGCCATTGGCAAATCGCTGGTCAAGTACATATTTGCGAAAACTCTCCCAGTTTTTGACCTCGGGCTTGCGGGGACGCTCGTCGAAGGCGCGGGAGACTTCGCGTCGGACACGTTCCGCGAGGAGAGCCGGGGCGAACTCAGGGAGGGCGGGGAGGCGTTCGTGGACGCTGAGGAGAGTCTCGTCCAGGTTCACCCGTGCATCGCGGACGGCGTTCAGGCGCGGAGAGTCGTCAGCGACCAGGCGTTCCATTTCGTCGAAGTCGTGGTTCCAGCGGAGGAGGTTTTCAGGAGTGAGGTAGGTGAAGATGCCAAAGGGGCAACCATTCCAGGTCAGTCCGCCGGATTCTTTTGCCTCTAGTTCCTCCAGCTCCTGCCAGTAGCGAATCATCATCGGGGCGGCGGAACCATAAAGTTCACGCATTGCGTCCTTGATCAGTTCGTTTTCATCCAATGTAATGTCGTTGAACAACTTGCAGAGCATATACTGGCGGATTTCATTGAAAGCATTGACATTATGCCAGGGATAGCCTTGCTCGGCCTCGATATATTTCACGCCATGCTGGTGGCAGACACGCAGGTTCTGGGCGAGTTGTCGCAGGTTGGCGTTCAAAGGGAGGATGCTGGTGAAACGTGGATAGACAGACGGATAGAGTTGCACGCTGAGCTGGGCATGGATGGCGTTCCATTGCTGAAGCCGTTCCACAATCCGCTGATTGGAAGGATGGTCATAGGGCTTCATGAAATTCTTGTTCAGAGGGCAGAACTTCACCAGGACATTCTGTGGCATTTCGGCGATGCCCTCGGGAGGCTTCTCGGTGGCGAGATATGCGGTGGTGATGAGAGTGATTGAAGGATACTTCTCCTGGTAATGGCGACTGACCTCCAGCAGATAGTCCCAGTAGGGACCGGCGGGCGAGCGGTACTTCTTGACCAGTTTCATGCATTCCGGGCAACAGCAGATGGTCTTGCCCTCGAAGCCATTGTTGTCATTGAGGTCGCACCACTGGAAGGCCGGGCCGCCATGGTATTCTTCTTGAACAATTTGTTCCAGCTTGGCGGTGAACAATTTGCGCAGTTCCGGGTGGGAATAGCATAGTTGGCGATTCGGAACGCGCTTGCCCTGTGGATTCATTGCAAAATACTCAGGATGGTCCTCAAAATAACTCTCGCCCGCCGAGATGCGGTAGGGAGTCCAGACGCTCACTTGCTCCTGATATTTCTCGCCAGGCGGGATGAGCTTGCCGGGCACGTGGTAGTAACTCGGGCCGATTTCGGTCACGCCTGAATGCAGGATGAAAGTCCGCGCTTTCCGCGAAAAGCGCTCAAGCGGCTCAGGCGCCAGTGCCCAGGTGCCGGAGTAGAGATGCGGTGCGTGAAAGGACGGGATGACGGACTTGTCCAGAGTCGTCCAGTTTGGGCTGGAATTCTGCGGGATACGCTCGATGCCCCGGGCGGTGTAGAAGTGGCAGTCGAGGAAGTATTCAAGGAAATCATAGACCGCGAAGGTATCACCATCGATTCCGTTTCCATAGAGGTAGATACTGCCTTCGCAGGACTTGATTCGGCGTTCGCCGGATGCCGGCGGAATCTCATCGCCGGGTGCCGGCCACCCGATGAAGATGCACTTGCCGTCTGCCGATGGCTGGTTGGATGCGGATTCCTCCACAGGGAAGGCGGCGCCGGTGATGCGGCAGAGATACTCCGATAGTTCCGTTGCACTTATGCGGCCTTGAGACACGGAACTGGAATAGACAATGCGGTAGTCAGTAAGGCCTTTGTCGGCTAAGATGATTTCCGAAAGAAGGAGGGTTGGGAAGAAAAGAATTAATAATATTAATAATTTACTTATAATAAATATATTATAATTCATTTTACTTTTTAATGGGATTGGTTTACAGCGGCCAGAGACTTATGGCATAGAATTGCCAACAAAAAAAGCCCACGCGCAGTGGAAACTCCGTGTGGGCTTTCGTAGCTGATGGATTTTAGCAACTAGAAAAGTTCCGGCACAGTGCCGATGGCATCCGTGCCGCCCTTCTTGTAGCGGGGGCTCCACAGCGGGCGGTAGACTTCGGGTGGATTGCCACGATTAGTGGCCTGCCTGGCGGAGAGGCTTACGACATGGCCGTCGATGATGGCCGCATTGACTTTTCCGGCGTGAACGGCGTAAGTGGGGTAGTATCCCCAGTAATTGGCACTGTCGGGGACATCAGGATAGACCTGGTAGGGTTCAATCAGATAGCCACCGTCTTTAATCTGGTTGGTGTCGCCGCCGACAGCCTGCGTAGAGGCCGCGTCCGCAATCCAGATTGCGGTTCCGGCGGTGCCGAATTCTCCCAGCGTTGAGAGTTTTACGGGACCACGCCCGTCACTGACCGTGCTGCCATCCGGTGCGGTCGCGCTGATGCCATACGAGACATAGCCGAAAGTGGAGAAGTTGAGACCATAGGACTGAAGGTTACGGTTGGTGGTGTTGACCCATTCGAGGTTCTTGTGACCGTTGGCCAGCAATCCGCGCTGGTTCATGTATGCGCCCCAGTTCTGATTACGGCTGCTGGGGCAGTCCATCACCTTTCCGCCCACGTTGTAGTCGGCATAGAGGAAACCCATGAAGGTGGTGGAACCGCTATAGGTCCAGTAGGTCGGCCAGGTCGCGTAGGAGTTCATGTATGCGGTCATGGAGTAGTCGTCGTACTCGTCCGCATAGATTTTATTCATGAGAACCAGTTGCTTGAGGTTGTTCACGCAGGAGATGGCGCGGGCCTTCTCACGGGCCTTGGAGAGTGCCGGCAGGAGCATCGACGCCAGAATGGCAATGATGGCGATGACAACCAACAATTCAATTAAAGTGAAGGTCTTTTTCATTTTTTTATGATTCATGGGGGGTGGAAAAGAAAGAGATAAGCGACATTTATAATTATAGGTACAATTTGTCGGGCTTTCAAGTTTTTGGAGCGAAAAGGCCTTTTTTACGAAGTTTTTGAAGGCAAATGCTGGAACAGTGGCTGAAATTCGCTGACGCGGAAGACCTCTTGAGTGATGCGGACGACTTCGGCGGCCTGGTCAAAGCGAATGGGGCAGGGGACGCCGTTTACGATTTCATCGTAGTAGGTGGACCAGATGCTAGGGAGGTCCTTGGGGCACTCGTAGGAGGCGTCCACGAAAGCGAGCTTTTCGTCGAAATTTCCGTAGGCAAGTGGGGGATTTTCGGGATGTGGCTGAAGTTCTTTGGTAGCGCAGTCGGGTTCCAGGTGGCGCACGCGAATTTTCCCGTCGTTGCAGTTTTCAGAAACAAGAGTTCCGCGGTTACCAATGATTTCTACCTCGCGTCCAGGGAGGGCGTTGCAGCCTGAGACTTCGATGTCTGCAAGTCGGCCGTTTTCGGCGGTGAGGAGAATCTTGAAGAGGTCGTCGCCCGCGCCGATACTGACCACTCGCCGGACATCCGCCCAGACGTTTTTGACCGGCGAGTCGAGCAGTTGGAGGGCCTGGTCGATGAGGTGCGGCCCCCAGTTGGTGAGCAGTCCGCCATAGAACTCGGGCATGGTCATCCAGTCGTTGCGTCGGCAGAAGCCGACACTGCGGTGGAGCTTGATGTAATGCACTTGACCAATCAGCCCAGTTTGGAGAAGCTGTCGAATTTTATGGAAAGCGGGTTCGAAGCGCCGATTGTGACGGAAGAAAAGTTGATGCGGATGTCCTTCGGCGGCTTGACGAAGCAATTCCATCTCGGCGACGCTGGTTGCCACGGGTTTCTCGACTACCGCGATTTTGTTTGCCTCAAGGATCTTAATTGCCATTGGCACATGGTCGGGATGACGGGTTGCGATAGTCACCATCTCCACTTCGCTGTCTTGAAGCATTTCCTCCAGACTGGCGTAGGTTCGGGCATTTCGCGCGGGTTCCGGTAGGTCGAGAAGGCGTTCTGGCGTGGTGTCTGCCACGGCGACGATTTGGTATTGCGTGGGGAGCGCGCCCAGCTCGGGGATGTGTCCGAGGCGACCGATGCGGCCTAGACCGCAGATGCCGACTTTGATGATTCGTTGTGACATTTGGAGATTCAGAAGGTTGTCTATTGATGAAGCGCGCTGGTGTCCAGACTTGCCAGCGGGTTGGCAGTATGAATGGGTTCGACGGAGACGGGAGATGGAGTGAGGCGTTCCGGAACGATGACTGTTGGCGTGGCCCAGCGGATGGCGTTGCCCAAGATCGTCAGTACATTTGGGTCGTGGTAGATGGGGTAGGTTTCATGCCCTGGCGAAAAGTAGAAGATGCGGCCTGAACCCCGTTGAAAGGCCATGCCGCTGCGGAAGACATTGCCGCCCTCGTACCACGACATGGTGATGACCTGTCCGTCGCCCGGAAGGTCGAAAGGTTCGCCGTACATCTCGGAGTGTGGCAGTACGAAGCTCTCCGGCACACCCTGCACAATCGGATGACCTGTGGCGCAGCCCCAGACGCGCTCCTTTTCGCCGACTTCGCGCCAGCGCAGGCGGCACGGCGTTCCCATCAGGCGCCGGAAAGGCTTTGACAAGTGTCCGGAATGCAGGACGATGAGGCCCATTCCGCGGAAGACGCGCAGGGCGATGCGCTCCGCCAGTGTGTCCTCCACCTGGTCATGGGCACAATGTCCCCACCACAACAGCACATCGGTATCGTCCAGCCTTTCCGGCGGAAGTCCCTGCGCCTCGTCTTGGAGGGTGACAGTGGTGATTTGCAGGTCCTCGGCAGCCAGGGCGCGAGCGAGGTGGCGGTGGATGCCATCGGGATAGATGGTCCGGATGTAGTCACCTAGCGCGTTGTTTTCGCGCTCGTGCACAAATTCGTTCCAGATGATGACTTTGATTTTTTTATCCATGGTTTCCCGTATCGTACAGCGATTTGGAAATATGCTATAATATATTTGTCGACAAAAACCTTGTTAGGCTTCTTTCTTTGTCGAAATCGCACCAGTTTTTACACAAAATGAACTTTTTTGATGGACAGGATTTTGTTGCCGGCGGAATGGCTCCTGAATCGCGTGGGATGTTCCGTGCTACTGCCATCTACTATGGTGTGCAATACAATCACTCCGGGCGCTTTTCGCTCCAGGTGGACCACGGTTCTGTGTTCACTGCCGAGGGACCATATGCGTTTTTCACCACTCCTGGGCATTATTATGAATATGGATGTCGGGAGGACGAGACGCGCTCCCACAACCACATCTGCTGCCTCGGTCCGCGCTTCCAGCGCTATATTGAGAGCGGGCTATTTCAGTCGGAGCGCACTCCGCCGTTAATTCCGGTTCGTTCTCCGGAGCGTTTTCTGGCGACCCTGCGAGAACTGGTTACCTTGAGCCGCCGGGTGGTTCCCGCCACGCCGCGGATGGTATTGCTCTACGAGGATCTGCTGTTGCAGCTTCATGAGTCGGAGCAGAAGGGCAGACGACCGCCAGTCTGGCAGGAGGATTATCTGAACCATTTGATTGGCAATATCGCTGCCGCACCGGAACGACCGTGGGACTTTGCGGCAGAGGCCGGGCAGTGCCATGTGACGCCGACACATTTCCGGCGGCTTTTCAAGGCAGTGTCTGGACTGCCACCCCAGCAGTTTTTGATACTCCAGCGACTTCAGTCTGCCGCGCAGCTATTGCTGGAGATTCCCGCCAGTCCTGTCAAGACAATTGCCGAATCCTGTGGCATTCCGAATCAGTTTTATTTTACCCGACTGTTTCGCAAGCACTTCCATGTTTCTCCTCTGGAGTTTCGGCGTTCGATGACTGGCGCACAGCAGGGCTGAAGTGGCATCCTATGGCCAGAGATATTGGCGTGCCAAAAGCATTGCGTGGAGCTGGTGCTGGACATTGTCGATGCGAATATATCCGGATTTGGCGGATGAGGTGACTCCGCCGTATGCCTCCGCCGGCATCTTGTCTTTCCAGCTCATCAGGAAATCGTTGTATTGTTCAAACGGTCCGCCGACCTGCCAGGTCATCAGGCGTGCCAGCGTGGTTTCAATGGATTCGCACAATTGGGCCGCCTCGACGGCGCGCCCAGTCTGGTGGGCGATATGCCATGCCGCCACAAGCCCTTCGATGGCGTAGGCGGTATTGCCATTCCGGGTGTCCATTCGGTGGTTGAATATCTGCCACCAGCTGAGAGTCATTGCGGCATTCTCAATGATGTCGGTGTTGCGGTCGGGATAGAGGTCGTGGTAAAGTGCGCAGGACATCAGCCCCCATTGGAAAAAACCCTTGGTCTCCGAGGAGTCGCCGTTTGGACGCAGGCATTCCACTGCATAGTATTTCAGGAGCTTGGGAAATGCCTCATGGATCCGCATCTCCAGGCCTTCAGGGATGGGGAGCTCTGGATGGGAGCGGTAATAACGCACTGCCGCTAGGTAGGCGAGCATGGCCTCGCCATTGAAGTAGGGCGAAGATACGCCTTCCTCCCCAGGAGGAAGAGGTAATGCATCCGGGTCGTTGACGTATTCTTTGAGCCAGCCGCCCCAGGCCATCTCCTGGCGTTGAAGGAAACGTAGATTCTGTTCCAGCGCATCCAAATACGGCTGGCGCTGCTGTTCCGTCATGTATTTTTCCTGCCCAGTTATGAAATCGATCACTCCGAGGCAGAAGAGCGCGACCATGCCAGTCTTAACCTGTCGGTTCCCCTTGTAGGTGATGACTTTGATGTCGCTATTGGGCAGCGGGCGGGTGTAGTGCATGAAGAAGTCCAATGCCAGAAGGCAGGCCTGTCGCGTGGGTTCGGTGAAACGGTCGCGGTTGAGGTTGCAGATGCTCCAAAGCGTGCCGGCTTGGCGAACGGCATTGTCGCTGCCCTCCTGGAAATCTGGATTCGTGAAGTCCATGGAGTAACGGAAATTCCCATTGGAAGACTGCTGGGCGAGGATGTAGAAACGCGCACCCTCTATGGCCTGGTCAAGTGCCTCGGCAGTGATGGTGGGGACTTTCGTCGAGCGTTTCTGCCACGCTTCCAGACGGGCGTTCCCGGCTAATTCGGTTTTCCAACGGGTGTCTTCAGAGGTCTCCTGGGCAGGAAGCAGGGTGACAAGGAAGAAAAAGGCAAAAAGGAGGAGGCTGGATTTTCGAATCATGACAGTAGAAGATAATGCAGCAATCACAAACGGGATTGGAATTGCGCGAACGTTTGGTTTAAGGGCAGGCAAATCCCGATGTCGCCTGCGGCCGATTGGAGTTCTAAACACGTGGAAAGGGATGCCCCTGGCCTTGTGGCGACCGATTGTGGGGCCTGCGAAAAGGGGGAGTGCCCTGCAAAGCTAGACGCAGTCGCGGCTGCGGAGAGCATTGAAACGACCCAAATCGCCTAAAAAAGGCATGCAACCTTAAAATATCGTAATTCCGTCTATTTGCTTGACAAAAACGTAAAATATTGGATTATATTGAAAACGCGGTGTGCAAACGTATCGTTAACCGTTTTCATCAAGCGAACTCCCGGTTGTCCTAGACTCCGATGGCCTTAATGTCTCAATCCAATTCAAAGCATGATGCTCAGGTTGGCGGCATGAACCATGCCGGTTGGAAGGATGGCCGAACCATGATGCTGGATGAGGAGAGCTCTCTGCCGCCTGGCGGCAAGGTGGTGGTGACCAATGATGAAAAGCAGGCCGTGTGGCGACGGTTTGTGCCATTGCCCGATGGACCGGATCATCGGACGGTTCCGGGATGCACGTTGGAGGCTATTCTGGGCGCTGGCGGAATGGGGGCAGTGTATCTAGGCAGACAAGACCGCCTGGACCGACCAGTGGCGGTGAAAGTGCTCAACAGCGAATTTGCCAACAACCCCGAATTCATTTCACGGTTGCGTCAGGAGGCGCGGATCTTAGGCGCCATGGCGCATCCGAACGTGGTCGCCTGCCATGACATCATCGTCTCCAAAAACGGAGCGAGCCTGGTCATGGAGTATGTCCCTGGCCAATTGAATGGCAAGAACGTGGTGCAGCTGCTCGGGCCAATGCCGGAACGCTATGTGGTGGAGGTTTTACGTGGAGTCGCCCGTGCCTTAAATTATGCGCATGACAAAGGCTTTATGCACCGGGATGTCATGCCGGACAATATCCTTTTGGGATTCGACGCGCGCCGACCGCCAGACAACTATGACGAGTTGTTCCATTATCAGGATTTTCGCATCGCCCTGTGCGATTTTGGCATCGCAGCCGTGAATGCGAGGTTCTCGCAGACGAAGAGCAAGGACGATAAGAAAGCGCCGATCATGGGGAGTCCGCTGTACATGGCGCCGGAACAGGCCGTCATGCCGGAAAAGGCGGATTTTCGGGCGGACATCTATGCACTGGGGTGTACGGCATACTATCTGCTCTGCGGAACCCCTCCTTTCCAGGGAAAAAGCTGGAATGAAATCCTGGACCAGAAGGTGGAGCATGACATTCCGATTCCGTCATTGCCCAAGGGACGCCATCTTTCTCCTGCCTTGCAGCGTGTCTTGGCAAAAATGGGCTCGGTGCTGCCGGAAAAACGCTACGACGGCTATGAGGCTCTGTTGAAGGAGCTGAACGGGATTCATGATGTCTATGCCGAGCGTGACCGTGGGTTTAGAACTTTCTTCTATGCCCACCAGAAGTCGCTCACCACCATTTGCAGCTTGCTTCTGGTCGTCCTGCTGGGGGCCTTGGGCGGGGTGAATTACTATACGCATTGGCTGCAGAACTACGAGGAGCGCCTGGAACCACAGATGATGAATCCTCTGCGATGGAGCGGAGACCGTCAAGGCTGGCAGCAGCGCGTGGAGGAGGAGACCGGCCGCCAGATGCTGATAGGCTTCCGCGACGCCGGGGCAATGACGTTGGACAAAGTGCTCCAGCCGGGCGGTTTTGTGCATCTTCATCTGAGTTGTGTAAATGGCTCCGTCGGCATACAGATTCGTGCGGCGGCTGAGCCAGCTTTGCTGCTCGGACGGATTACCCTTCGCCATGAAGTCGAGGGAGATGTTTTGCGGTATCATATCGGAATCTTCTCTGTGAGCTCTGACAACACGGACGGATTGAACAACCGTGTCCCCACTCCACTGCATTTTCTGGATGAAAAGGAGCAATGGGTGGAATTGCGAATTGAGGTCTATGAAAATTTCTTCTGCGTGTGGAACCATCGGCAATTGCTTGGCGTCGGTCATTTTGAAATGCCGGAAGACGCGAGGGGTTATCAGCTGGAGGTCGGGCCCGTGGCTTGTGACCGTGTGACATTCCGTAACATTCTCCTCATTGAGGAAAACATTGCCAGACATGTGCGGAACTGGTAAATCGTCAAATTCCAAGGAAATTGTTGCGAACATAGGAAATGTCCGGCAGAGGTGTGCTTCCGTCAGTCGTGAGAATGACGTGGGAAACTCCTTGCCGGGTGGTGAGTGCGGCAAGGCTCTCCCTGGCGGTAAATTTCGCAAGGAATCGATCCTGGAGAATTGGGCGTGGGCACTGGGAATTGCCATGGCGGCCGTCCTGGTCTTTCACGAGGGAATGCAATTTGGTTTCCTCAACGATTGGGACGATATGACATTTATCCAGGACAACCCGCGGATTGCCTTCACGTGGGAAAACTGGCTGTTTTATGCCATGCATCCCTTTCAAGATCTTTACACACCATTGCCGATGTGGTCGCTGATGCTGGACCATGCGTTGTTTGGACTCAGGCCTTTTGCATATCATCTTCACAACCTGATCCTGCATGTTCTTGGCGCATGGGTGCTAATGGCAGTGTTGAAAAAACTGGGAGTGCGAACTGCCTTGGCCGGATTGGGTGCGTTGCTGTGGGCGCTCAATCCGCAGAAGGTCGAGTCGGTCATCTGGGTGAGCGAACGCAAGGATGTGCTGTGCGGAGTGTTTGCCTTCGGCGCAATGTGGTGTTTCCTGGCCCGAAAGACCTGGCTTTGTGCGATTTGCACAGCCCTGGCCATCTTTGCCAAGCCGGCGGCTTTGGCGCTGCCGGGCATTTATGTGGTATGGCAGATGGCGGACCTGGGGCCAGAACGAAAATACCGTCCTTGGTGGCCGGCGGGAATGGGGGTGGCGGCAGGAATTGTTTCCATGCTGGTCACGAAACAGACCAATCCGGGCACGATCGAGAAATCCCTGATGGTGCCTTTTCAGAATTTCTTCTGGTATCCCCTGACCAGCCTGGTGCCGTTTGAGACAAATCCCTTTTATCCTGAAATCGTCCACCCCGACTGGCATTTCTTTGGCGTTGTGGCTGGAGGTGGCGTCCTGTTGGGAATTGGGTGCATTTGGGCCCGCCGCCTGAACTATTCTTGGCGGAGCGTTTGCTGCGCACTGCTGATTCTTTTTGGTGCCATGTTTCCTGTTCTGGGATTGTTGCACTACACGAATTTCCGGTATTGCGACCGCTATAACTACCTGGTGTCTGCCGTAACGGTGGTCTGCTTCGCAAAACTGGCCGAAGGGACCTTGCGAAGATGGGAAGGCGGCTGGCTGAAACGCATTGTCTATAGCGGGATGGGATGGATCGCGGTGAGCTATGGATGCCTAGCCTATCTATATGTGCCGTATTGGGAAAATTGCCTGAAACTTTCCTATTACAGCCTTCAGCGCCCCGGACGTCCCAATCTCAAGGCATACGAAATGGGAGTCATGGCGGGCTTTCGGATGGGGGCAACGGATTTTCTGTCTTATCTTCGGGAGGAATTGCCGAAACGACCGCCCATAAGCCATTTCGACAGCCAGGAGTCCATTCAAAGTTTTTTGCTGTTTATGGACGTGCATGAGGCATTCTTACAAGGGCGGGATGACGAGGCAGAAAAGGCATTCCAGAGACTGGCAACCCAGTTCGCGCAGAAACGCCAAAATGGCAACGCGGTCGTCGTAGCTCTTCCACCCGTGTTGATTCAATGGCTCTATGTGGACATGGCAGATATCGCACTGCGGCGGGGAGAGCTTGAAAAGGCTGATTTTTATCGGCGTGCAATGCGGCAATGATTGGAGAGGACCTGTAGAGAATCAGAGGACTGGGACGTACTAACGGATGTTATAATTGGGCCGGGGGCTTCGTTTCAGCGTAACCTTCACATGATCTTGGTAGGACAAGTAGCCATCAACGGAAAACTTTCGTGGGTTGTGTTTTATTGGAATTTGCAGTAGTCTGTTGCAATTGGAAACGATATTGTCATAAATTATCATTGTCTGTCATTATTTGTCACTATCTGTCTTAAAATGGCGCAAAAGTTCCGTTTCCGCATGGAAAATCAATAGAAAAGCGAGAAAATCTTTTGTCGGCGCTTTAAAATCCACAAACAGAGGCTACATTTCGGTACGTATAATTTTTCTGAACATCAATAAACCAAATCAACCTCGTCCATAATAGGGAAATCACATGTTCAAACGCAACGTCACGATGCTGCTGGGCATCTTTGCCTTGCTAGCTGCCATGAGTCTGACCCCGGCGAAGGGGCAGGTACGTTCCGGCGAGACCCTCGATATCAACCGTGCCATGGTCAACACCGAGCTTTATCTCTGGAATCGTTTTTCCGATTTGCTGGACACGTTCCGGTGCGGTGTTGCCTTTGGACCAGGTCTGGGGTTTGAAGCCGCTATTACGGACTATGTGAACCTGGGTGCCTACGCGAACTGCGAACGAGGGCTGGCTTTCCCGCATATCATCCCACCTCTCTGGCTGGTGGACTATTACGAGCACAATGCGGATGCTTTCCAGGCGCATGGTGGAAAATATGCCACCGTCTCTTTTGGCCCTTGGCGTGCTGAGGCCGGAAAGGAAATCATTGGGACAAGTGATAAGCATCCATTCCGTGACAACTCGGTCATCCATTTCGCACGTGACCGGTGGGATATTCGTCTCCAGCTGGATTTGCTTCTGATTCATCTGTACATCGCTGTTCGCCCGGTTGAAATCATCGATTTCTTCACGGGGATTGTCGGCTATGATTTCAGTTTGGACGACCAGAAGTTGGACAGTCTGCAGGAACGCCGTCCGGCCGACCAGTTTGGCCGTGGCCTGTCGAATGTTTTCTTCGGCTTTTTGGAAGTGCCCATCAACATCTTGCGTGTTACCCGGAATGAGGGCGACCTGGCCGGTGCAACCAAGGGGGTTGGCCTTGGCCTGTGGCGCTTCTTTGTTCGCGAATGCGTGGGCGTGATTGAAACGATTGCCTTCCCCTTCGGTTGGGAGCCGATCATCGAGCCGGCCTACGTTTTTGACAATGGCGAAGGTGACATTTCCTGGAGGGTTTACAAACCCGCCTTCCACAAGCGTTACTAGTGCCTTTCCCTGTAATTGACTGCAGTAACCCTGCCCGGACGGTGCACAACAACGCCCCAACGGCCAGGTCATGACTATGGCGGCCCCGGAATCCGTTCAGGGACCGCCGTTTCTTTTCCCTAGAGGGAGGAAAATACAATGTCACCACTTCGACTCCCTTTGACCTGCTCTTCAGATGCCTTCCCGTCGCAACAATTTCTATGACCGTCTTCAGGAACGGTTGGAGCGGCTGGACAATGCCAGCCTGAAACGCTATCTTCAGCAGGCGATCAGCGACAAAGGTTTTTTCGAGGAGATCTTCGATACACTTCGGGAAGGCATCATTGTCATTGACAACGCATTGCGCATTCAAGTGGCCAATCCGGCCGCGCTGCGGCTGTTTGGTATGCCGGAGGAGGCCGTCGGCGAACCGATTGGCAAGTATTTCCGCCAGATAGATTGGACGGAACTGCTTCGGCTTCCTGCCTCGGAGTGGGGGCGGTTCTCACGCCAGGAAATTGAGATTTTCTATCCCGAGCGCCGATATCTCTCGTTTTATCTGTTGCCAGCACCGGAGCCGCCTACCTTGGGCAATGACGACCAATTGTTGGCCACTCTGATTTTCCACGACATCACGGAACGCCTGCAGGACAATGCGAAGGCGGTGGAAAGCCAGCGGGTGACCGCAATCACGCAGCTGGCGGCAGGCGTTGCCCACGAGTTGGGGAATCCTCTCAATGCACTGGGCATCCGTCTGCAGCTGCTCAAGCGAAAATTGGAGCGGGGGGATCCGGAGAAGATTGAAGAGGCCACTCGGCAATTTGTGGATGTCGCCGACCAGGAACTTGCACGCCTGGATGCCATTGTGAAGAATTTCCTTTCGGCGGTGCGCCCCACGCAGCTTGAGCTTGTGCCGGTGAATCTCGCTGAATTGCTGGTTTCGGCTGTCGGTTTTCTGGAGCCGGAACTCAAATCCAAGGACATCTCCATCGAACTGGACTTCCCGGAACTGGTGCCGCCCATCATGGGGGATGCCGGACAGTTGACCCAGGCCTTCTTCAATCTCATCAAAAACGCCATGCAGGCGATGCCAAATGGCGGCAAGCTGACCATCTCCTGCCGCGTGGATGATGTCTATTTGCATCTCCGCTTTGCGGACAATGGCAAGGGGCTGACACGCGAGGAGCTCTCCCGTCTGATGGAAGCCTATTATACCACCAAGCCCGGTGGACATGGGCTCGGACTGCTAATCGTGGATCGCATTGTCCGCAGCCATGGCGGAGATTTGGCGATTGACGGCAAGCCCGGCGAAGGCGCCGCGTTCACCATCAGCCTTCCTCGGCATGCACGGGTGGTGAGGCAGCTGCCGGCTGCAGAGCAGGGCGCTTTCGAGGTTTTACCATAGTTTCACGAAGAACCGATGTCTGCACAACTTCCCATTGTCCTGGTCATTGACGATGAACGCAATACCCGCGAAGGCCTGCGTGAGGCCTTTGAAGATAAATACGAGATTCTTCTGGCTGACTCCGCCACCGCCGGATTGGAGATTCTGAAGAAACAACATGTTGATGTCGTCTTGACTGACTTGCGGATGCCTGGGATGGATGGCATGGCGTTTACGCAGGAAGTCGCCGGATGGAATGACGCGCCGCTGATCATCATGCTCACCGCGTATGGCTCTGTCCAGACGGCGATGGCGGCCATGCGCGCGGGAGCCTACGACTATTTGACCAAGCCGGTGAAGCTGGATGACCTGGAGATGATGATTGACCGAGGGCTGGAGGTACTTAAAGAACGGCGTTGCGGAAGCGCTGGCGCGAATGCATCGGAAAATGTCGGCATTATCGGCTCCTCGCCTGCGATGGCGGCGGTTCTGGAGGAGGCGCATCAGGTCGCCGAGGCCCGTTCGACCGTCTTGATCACGGGGGAAAGCGGCACCGGCAAGGAGCTTTTCGCCCATGCAATCCACGCCTGGAGCCCGCGAGCCTCCAAACCATTTGTCGCCGTGCATTGCGCCGCGCTCAATGAAAACCTGTTAGAAAGCGAGCTTTTCGGACATGAGAAGGGCGCATATACCGGCGCTGGCGAACGATTTATCGGCCGTTTCGAGCGGGCCGACCACGGGACGCTGTTTCTGGATGAAATCGGCGAAATCTCGTTGCCGACCCAGGTCAAGTTGTTGCGTGTATTGGAAACACGTAATCTGGAACGGGTTGGCGGTTCCACCACCATCCCCGTGGACGTGCGGTTGATTGCCGCCACCAACCGCGACCTGCCGGCGATGGTCCGCGAAGGGACTTTCCGGGAAGACCTCTTTTATCGGCTGAATGTGGTGAATCTGCGCCTGCCGGCCTTGCGTGAACACCGGGAGGACATCCCGCGGCTACTGGAGCATTTCCTGAAAAATGCAGCCCAGGACAATGGCAAGAAAGTAACTGGCATCACATCGGATGCACTTGCAGTCCTGAGTTCATACGACTGGCCCGGCAACATCCGTGAATTGCGGAACTGCGTAGAGAGAATGGTGGTGCTGGCACGAGGAACTCTGCTGACGATTTCAGACATTCCCCGCGAGATTGTCGAAGCGCTGTCCGGTGGCATTGTGGAGGAGGGAACCGCTTCGGGGACGGAGAACCTGATGGCGGCGGCACCGCCGGTGCTGGACATCCATGAGAACGAACGCGTCGCCATTCGACAGGCGCTGGAACAGGCGCATGGGAATCGAACCCGGGCGGCGGAAATCCTCGGCATCAGCCGTCGGACATTGCAGCGCAAACTCAAGCAAGACCCTGGCCTTGGCGAAGAGTATGGCGGAACAACCTGACTTATTTCATGTCAAAGCCTGCGAACATCTTCCGTATTGTGCACCTGTCGGACATCCATGCCGGCTTGATTGATTTTCATCCCGGTTATCTGCTGGACAAGCGTTTTTTCGGGCGGTTGAACCAGACCACCATGCGGCATCGTTGCCTTGCCATGGATCGCATTCCGGCCTTCGCCAGGCTTCAGAGAGAAGGGGAGGCGGATTTCACCATTTGCACGGGGGATCTGACCAGTATCGGCTCGGCGGAGGAATTTGCCCATTGCGAAGAGCTGCTGAAAGATATCCTGGACTATGCTGGCGAAAACTTCGCCTTCGTCCCTGGGAATCACGATGCGTATGTCCGTGGAAGCTGGCAGGAACTCTCGGAGGCATTCCAGCGGCTGAACCATGGACGATGGAAACTGGAAGAGTTGCCGGCGGTCTTGTCCGTTGGACCGGTGGAATTCATCCTGCTTAATGCCGCGCGCCCATGCGCAGTTTGGTTGTCAACTGGTGAAATGGACACCGCCGCATGGGATAAACTGGATTATATTTTGGCATCGCCGGCTTCCCATTCACGGAGCCGAGTGCTGGTCTGCCATTTCCCCGTGTGCGACCATCAGGGGGCTCCTCTTTCCTGGCGCACAAAACTGGTTGGGTACAAGCGACTCATTGATTGGGCGGAGCAAGGGCGGTTCAACGCCATGCTTACGGGGCACGTCCATTATCCATTTGTCCAACGCATTGGCGTATCTGAGGCGTTGGCCATCGGCGCCGGATCGTTGACGATCTATCAGAGTTGTGCGCAAATTGACATCGATACCCGGACGGGTGAAATCACAGCCCGGACCATCTTCCTGTAAGTGCCCATTATCAAAAGCGAAAAATCTTGGAGACCCTCATGAAGAACTACCTCGCCATTGACCTCGGAGCTTCCTCCGGGCGTGCCATTCTAGGACAGTTTGACGGACAGACCTTCAAGCTCACGGAATTGCATCGGTTTCCCAATGGGCCGGTGAAAGTCGGAAATGGCATCTTCTGGGAGATCAACACCCTTTTCAGCGAAATCAAGACCGGTCTCAAAAAAGCGTTGGAGACAGGTTGCCAGCTGGACGGCATTGGCATCGATACCTGGGGGGTCGATTTATGCTATCTGGGGGGGGATGGAAATCTGATCGGACTGCCTTGGCACTATCGTGATAGCCGCACGGATGATGTGATGCCGTGGACCTTCGAGCGTATCTCCAAGGAAGAGATTTACCGCGAGACCGGAATCCAGTTCATGAACCTGAACACCATTTTCCAGCTCTCCGCCTCCGTGCGCGACAACGAGGAGAATTTGAAAAAGGCCGACAAGCTGCTTTTCATTCCAAATGCGTTGACCTATTTGATGTGCGGAAACATCTCGTCGGAGTATTCCATCGCCACGACCTCGCAGCTTTACAATCCAACCACTCGGGACTGGTCCTGGAAAATCATCGATGCCATTGGGCTGAAACACTCGCTTTTCCCGCCGATCGTGCCTTCATGCACAATGGCGGGACAGCTTTCGCTTGAACTCCAGCATGAGTTCTGCTGCCCAGCCATCCCGGTCATCCTGGTCGGAAGCCACGACACAGCCAGCGCGGTCGCGGCCGTGCCCGCCATGCCAGAAGAGGATTCCTGGGCGTATCTCTCCAGCGGCACATGGAGCTTGATGGGCGTCGAACTGGATGCACCGATCATCAATGAGGCGGGACTGGCTGCCAACTACACCAACGAGGGCGGCGTCGGCGGCAAGATCCGCTATCTGAAGAACATCATGGGACTCTGGCTGATCCAGGAGTGCCGAAACCAGTGGATTCGCGAGGGGAACAAGTTCTCCTTCGCCGAACTGGCGGACATGGCACGGGCGGCTGAACCATTCTATGCCGTCATCAACCCCAACGACCATCTTTTCGAGGCTCCCGGCGACATGCCCAGCCGCATCAAGGAGTTCTGCAGGAAGAGTGGGCAGAGGGTTCCTGAGGCACCTGCGCAAATCGTGCGCGTGGCGCTGGAGTCCCTCGCGCTCAAGTACCGCCAGACGTGGAATGAACTCCAGCAGCTCATGGGGAAGCCACTCCACAGCCTGCACATCGTCGGCGGCGGCTGCCAGAACATCCTCCTCAACGAGTTCACCGCCAATGCAATTCAGGCACCAGTGATTACCGGACCGGTGGAAGGCACGGCGATGGGAAATATCCTGGGACAGGCGCTGGCCACAGGTGCGATTGCTTCGCTGGCCGAGGGACGACGGATTGTCAAGCAAAGCGAACCAAGCAACCGCTATGAACCGTCAGATGCATCTGCCTGGGAGGCGGCTTTTGCCCGTTACCAGGAGATCTGCGCTAAAACCAGTTCTGACAGCAACCTCAATTAACTGATTCTTGGATGACGATGAAAATCCTCCGGAGTACTGCCGTTGCCATGTTGGTTGGCCTAGGGGCATTGTTTGCCCAGGAGAATTCGGTTGCACAGACTTCCGGCGTGCCGGAGGTGTCCGTTGGTGCGGTTGAACAGCCGGAAAACGAAAAAGAGACCCCATTGCAGGCGATGATCAGGGGGTTCGAACTGATTCGGCAGGAGCATGAAGGGAACGCATCTCGGTTTGAAAGAATTCAAAAACAGGTGCAGGAACTACAGCGCATGCCAACGGCCAATGCCTATACGGTGGCGGCAGTGGCGTTGTTGCAGGACATGGGGAATCTTCGCGACCGCCTCCTGCTTGAACGTGAAAACCAAATCGCCTTCAAGAACCGCATTGATTCATATTCTTCAGAACGGACGCTTTTCAGGCAGGAGACCAGCTATCTGGGCCATTACCTGGAGGAACTCCGGCTCTTTGGCGTGGAACAGGAAAAGACTGTTAAATTTATGGCGGCGGTGGATAGTTCGATTCGCTCCGGTCTGCAAAAACTTCCGCCACCCCCGGAATTCACCAATCGGCTGGGAATTGCCTTTGTCCTTGTTAAGCCTTTGAAGGGCCAGCTCCCTTTCTATGTTAGCAAACATGCCATGACCGAGGAGGAATACCTGGCGGTACAGCGGCTTCTCGCACCAAAACGGCCGCTGACGGAATTGGAGCAGGAAGAACGCTGGAACTTTGGCGTCGGGCTGAATTATCAGGAGGCAGAACGGCTGGCGCTTGGAATTGCGCATTTGAGCGGAGACCAAGTGGTTTTACCTGGCACCAGGGAGGTTGATGCGCTTCGTGCGGCAGGCTATGGGAAGGAGTTGACACAAGCGGTGTGGCTCGCGGGGAAATGGAGTGCACCATACGAAGAACGGGAGGCGATGATGCGTTTTGGAATATCCCTGGGGGCCGTCTGGGATCCAGCCCATCGCCTTGCGAATCGGGATTCCTCGGAAAACAAAGATGTTTCCGGTGAATTGTTGGAAGCGCACTATGGGGCTTTGGGATGTATTTTCATCGTGCCGGTCGAAGCGGGCAAGGCGGCGCGAATCATCCAGGCCGAAGCGCAGTTAGGCCTGAATGACACGACAGAGGAGGGAAAGAAATGAGTCGCATGATGAAATTGCTGGCTTTGAGCATGCTGTGGATGCTGATGGCATCTGGCATTGCAGCCGAGCCGCAGGCCGTTGACACGGCTTTGGGCAATGTCGGTCTCTCCGATGAGACGATGTGGCAGATATCCCAGCCGACGCGGGCAACTGTTGAAAACGCTAACAAATGCCGTGGGAGCTTTCTGCGTACGATGGAGAAGAAAGTGGAAACAAAGACGTGCCTGGTGGTGAATTTGATGGTCGTGGAGGATACCCAGCAACCAACTTTCCAATTGTTGCTGCAGGAAGAGAAGGAAATCACGGAGGTCCGGGTCTATGAGACGCTGCTGCGGAATTATGTCGCCAATGCGAACAATGGCCAGGGTGCCTACGAATATCGACTTCTGCCGGGGGAATATACCTATGGCGAAGAGTCGGTTCATGTGTTAAAGATGCCGATGAAGCCATTGAAGAATTCGCCGGTGAAAATCAACGGGACGATCTATGCTACCGACAATGATGGTTGCGTGCGGGATCCTGAAATGAAGCTGAACGTTCTGGATGCGTTGGATGGGCTGGAGCGACGAACAATGGATTTCATCGTCGAGGTGCCGGAACTGCCAATGCAGGTCTTCACCATCTACCGCACCATGCCACAGCGGCGTGATTATGACGAGAAGCTGCTGGACGAACCATCTCGGCAAGACATTCTGGTGTGCTATGGCTTGGATTTCAAGCAGAGCCTTTTGCAACCGGAACAGGATGGGCTGGAATTCGCATTTGAACCGAATCGGATACCCGATCTGGTGAGGACAGGAGAGTTTTTCCCAGTCACCATTCAGGTCGTGAATCATGGCACGCGCCAAACCAGCTGTCTGTTAGGCAGGAGCTTTTCACGAATCCCTGGCTTGAATGGGAAACTCTTTTACTTCGGCGCCGTCGCACCCGGCGCCACGGCGCGTTTCACGCGTTATTTTAAAATTGCTCCGGAGGAACGAGTGAATCATGCTTTTGTCGAGATTCGTTTTTCGGACAGTTGGGGAATCCTGAAACAGCATCTTCCCCTTGATTTACGGTTTGTCCATTGAAAGTTCTTGATTCAGGCAAACGTTTTTCATTTGTCGTTATCTCATCACTGAAGTAATTTCAGGAACCAGCCGAGATGGACCTGGTTTCGATGTTTTTTATGGCTCAGATGCAACTGGAGGAAAACACATGTTCAAAACTTTGACCACTGCCGAAATCAAGCAGCGCTACGAAAGCGCCAAGAAAGAGTTCGCGAATCTGGGCGTCGATACGGAAGCCGCCCTCAAGACACTTGCCGCCACGCCAATCTCCCTGCACTGCTGGCAGGGAGATGACGTACATGGCTTCGAGGTCCATGACGAGGCGGTCGCCGGCGGCGGCATCCTCAGCACCGGTAACTATCCCGGCTGCGCCTGCAATGGCGACATGCTGAGGCAGGATGCCGAGGTCGCGCTCAAGCTTATCCCCGGCACCAAACGCTTCAATCTCCACGCCATCTATGCCGAGACTGACGGAAAGGCGGTGGATCGCGATGAGATTGAACCCAGGCACTTCGACAAGTGGATGAAGTGGGCAAAAAAGCAGGGTGTCTCCCTCGACTTCAACCCGACTTTCTTCGCGCACCCCCTTGCCAATGACGGATATACCCTGTCCCATGCAGACAAGAAGGTCCGCGACTTCTGGATCCGCCACGACAAGGCGTGCCGCAAAATCGCCGCCGCGATGGGCAAGGCGCAGGGCAACCCCTGTATCGTCAACCACTGGATTCCCGACGGCGCCAAAGACCAGCCCATCGACCGCATGGGACCACGCAAGCGTCTAATTGCCGCCTACGACGAAATCTTCTCCGAGAAGATCAGCCCGAAATACATCCGTGACGGCGTGGAGTGCAAGCTCTTCGGCATTGGCAGTGAGGACTACGTCGTTGGTTCCCACGAGTTCTACATGGCCTATGCGATGACCCGCCCCGACCTCATGGTCACCTTCGACATGGGGCACTTCCATCCCACCGAGACCATCCACGACAAGATCGCCGCGCTGATGCTCTTCAAGAACGAACTGCTCCTCCACGTCTCCCGCGGCGTGCGCTGGGACTCCGACCATGTGGTGAATTTCAATGACGACCTGCGCAACCTCTTCCTGCAGCTCGTCCGCACCGGCTCCCTCTCCAAGACTCACATCGCGCTCGATTTCTTCGACGGCTCCATCAACCGCATCGGCGCCTGGGTTGTCGGCACCCGCGCCACCCAGAAGGCGCTCCTGTGCGCACTCCTTGAACCCACCAAGACCCTCCTCAAATACGAGAAGGACGGCGACAACGCGATGAAACTGGCGCTGTTGGAGGAACTCAAGGGTGCTCCTTGGGAGGCCGTTTACGACGAGTTCTGCCGCCGCGAGAAGGTCACCGTGGGTGCCGCCTGGATCAACGATCTTGTGGACTATGACCGCAATGTCGCCAAAAAGCGCTAAATCCAAAGCCCCGGTGGCGAGACGCACGGCGAAGCCCCGCACGAAGGCCTACATGGTCTCGGTGATGAGCCGGGACCAGGTGGGCATCGTTTCGGAGATTTCCCAGGCGGTGCAGTTGCTGGAGGGCAACTTGGCGGATGTGCGCCAGTCCGTGCTGCGAGACTACTTCACGATGACACTCCTGGTGGAATTCCCCGCAAGGGTCACCCCGGAGCGCCTGCGCGAGGCATTCGCCCAGAGCGAGCTGCTGGCCACCGCCTCGATCGGCATCCTTCCCTACCAGGGGCCCGTGGTGCCGGTGAAGGCGGCACCGCCCGCGTTGGGCAATGAATATATGCTTACTGCGGCGGGTCCCGACCAGCCCGGACTGGTCGCCGCGCTTTCTGGCTACCTGCGGGAGCGCGGCATCAACATCGTGGACTTGGCCACCTGCATCGCCAATGGCGAATACACGATGATCTGGCAGATTGCGCTTCCCCCCGGTATGGAGATTCGCAAGCTCACCCGTAGCCTGGAGCTCTCCATGAAGCCCCTGGGCATGCGGATAGGGTTGCGCAATCTCGCGCTCTTCAAGGCCACGAACGAAATTTAAAAATAACATCCAGCTCGTTGTGCCCGAGTGGCGGAATGGCAGACGCAACAGACTTAAAATCTGTCGGTGGAGACACCATTGCGGGTTCGACTCCCGCCTCGGGTACCAGATTATGATATATACTCCTATGATTTTTGCTCATTTTATTTGGTATCCGGATCGGCCACTTTTACTTTTTGTTTTCCTGACTATTCTTTTCTGTATTCTTTTCTGGTTGTTCTTGCAATATCTGAGTGATCGCAAAATCGGCTGTGCAATACTGGCAGCACTTTTTTTGGCGATAGTCTTTTTCTTCATGAAGTTTCTTGTAGATATAACGGGGGGCGTTTTCTTGTGGGCGTTATAGCATAAGAAATGCTGGATTTCCCCTGCTTCCCACAAAATGATTAAAAGTTTCTCCGACAAGGAAACTGAGAAGATTTTCCATCAACAGCGTTCACGCAAATTGCCTGGGGACATTCAACTCATGGCACTAAAAAAACTCTGGATGTTGGCTGCTGCTACTGCTCCCGCGCTTCGATTTCATCAAGGGATTTGTCCCTTCCGCCGCTTTGCTCTAGTTGGATGGAATATCGAATCATTGGCAATGATACGCATAACCTGATGAGTCTAAAACTTTAATCGGATCATTTGAATCATCCTCGGTAAGGGTTCCCAACTAAAATATATAAATCCCAAATATTTTTTCTGACTTTAGACTTGCAAAAGGGAAAGGGCTATATTTATCCTATACCCAACTGCAATTCATTTTAGTTAATTTGGCGGTGTTTTTCTATGCCCATTAGCGAGTCCAATTTACTGCCCAATGAGGTCGTGGTCGAATTCGAAGGGGGGATGCATGTCTTTTCCCGCCCCAGTTCACGCATGACCTATAAGGACATTGTGGTGGATTTGATTCCCAATCGGCCAGACGAGCCGGCGCGGCTGGAAATCGGCGTGGCGGCGGACAAGAGTGCGCTTATGGCGCTGACCATCCGCTGGGAACACTCGTGGCGTCCATCCATGCGCTTTCTGGGCAATGTCTGGGGAGAGATGGAGGGACGTGGCCAATGGCGCACCATGGATCCCATGCGGCCTTTCCCCTGGTATGTGCTGGGGCAGGGCGAGGAGTCCGCACGTGGCCTGGGAGTGTTGGCGCAGCCCGGCGGCTTTGCCGTCTGGCGGGTGAATCCCTCCACTGTGCAGCTGCGGCTGGATCTGCGTTGCGGCGACCGGGGGGTTGTGCTGGCCGGAAGAAGGCTTCTGGCGGCGGTTGTGGTCTATCGTCGCTATGAGCGCACGCCCTTGGCCGCCTCGCGGGATTTCTGCGCCGAGCTGTCTTCTGCGGCCATCTTGCCTTCGTTGCCTGTGTACGGACAGTGCGACGGGCATTTCTACCGTGGAACCTCAACCGCAAGAAGCATCCTTTCCGATGCCGGCGAATTGGCAAAACTCTCCAATGGCCTGACAAACCCGCCTTTCCAAGTCGTGGATCCTGGATGGGAGAGCATCCGGAACGGCGAGGAGAACCCTTGCGGGCCGTGGACCCATGGCAATGCGAATTTCCCGGACATGGCCGCGCTGGCAGAGGACATCAAGGCCAAGGGCGTTCGGCCGGGGATTGCGTTGCGACTGCTGTGCGATGCGTCGGCGGAATTGCCGGAGCGCTGGCGTCAGCAGCGCAACCCTCATTTGCTGGATCCTTCGGTGCCGGAGGTGCTGGAGCATGTCCGCGAAGACATCCGGCGGATGTCCGACTGGGGCTTCGATCTGATCAAGCACGTGAATTCTACTCGGGACTGCCTTGGGAATTATCTCCGTCCCGGCAAGCGGGATGTAGGCTGGAGCTTTGCCGACCGTTCACGAACTAGCGCGGAAATCATCGTGGATTTCTATCGCGCAATCAAAAGCGCAATGGGAGACACGCTGATTCTTGGAACCGACATCGTCGGTCAATTGGGGGCGGGTCTGCTTCACATGAGTCGGATCAACCCTGACGAGCCGGATGAGGAATGGCAGCATGCATTGCACAACCGTGTCAATGCACTCGCCTTCCGGTATTGCCAAAATGGAACATGCTTCATGGTTGACACCGGCGAACTTGAAGTCTCCGAACGCCAGCCGTGGCAGAGAGTGAAGACCTTCGCCGAATTGGCGGCATGCTCAGGGGCGACTTTCTTCCTGTCCATTCAGCCGGGGAAAATGACGGCGAAAATGCGCAAAGAACTGGTACGGTGCTTTGAAATTGCATCGATGGGGGACAGCCAGGTGGTGCCTTTGGATTGGCTGAACAATACCTGTCCGGAAGATTGGGAGATCAATGGTGTTCCGCGGCATTTTGACTGGTATTCTTGAGCCCTGCCCGCGAAACGACCTTTTTTAGCTAGGAAGTGAGATTTTTTACAATGCGGTTGGAAAATCGGGAGAAATAGGCGTAGTACAAGCAGGACTAGATTATCAGCATTGCGACGGAAATGCAGAATCGCAGTGGATGATTCCCCTTTCTCCCCAAAAACGACCTTCCTCAAATGAAAAACAATCTCATTCCATTCGTTTGCGCAATGTTGTTTGCAGGAGGCATTGCGGTATGGGCGGCGCAAATTGCAGTGCCTACGCCGGAGGCCTTCTCGGACCAGATGCCGCCGGGAATAATCGCGCAATTCCGTAATGCCGTTGTCGAGGGGGCGCAAAAGGCCAATGTCAAGGTGATGTCGGAAGTGGACAGCAACCGGCTTCTGGCTGAGATGACAGGGCTGGATGAATCGGGGCAGGCCAATGTGTTGCACACGGCCCAGGCCGACGGAATGCTTTTTGTCCGGGTTGAACGCAATATCGGCGGATTTGTGCTGTGGGTTGAACCACGTGCATGTGCCGCCAAGTTGGGATTCTCCCGTAGCCCTTTTTCGATTCAAGTCGGACAGTTCCAGAATCTTCCGCATTGCCTCCCTGAATTGACCGCACGGCTGTGCGCTGATGTGGCGGAGGCCGAAGGTCCGGTGAAGGTGTTGTTGATGCCGCGTATCAAAGATCCCCAGGCGCCTCTTTTCCTGAAGAACTACCTGGGCAATTATCTGGAGAACATCGTGGTGACACGGGGATACCGCAGCTGTGCAGGACGGGACGTGGAAGACGCCTTGCGGACGATGCGGCTTGGCGGGTTCTTTGAAGTTACTCCGGAGCGTTGCCGGCAGATGGGAAATACGCTTCTGGTGAAATACGGGAGCATCGTTGAGATCACCATCGATTCCTACGTGATGCAGACGGTCAATGACGCGCAGAACCGTAAGGTGTTTCAAATCAGCTTCGCGGGCCGCCTCCGGGAGTATTCGACTTCAAGTGGCGAATTGACCTTTGAAAAGAAATTCGAATTGAAGCAGTTCAGGGCCAGCGACCCGCGTGCGGCGGAACTGAGTCCCGTGCTCCGCAATAACGCCAGTGCATTTATCCAATTTGCCATTGAATTGGCGCTGAAAGAACAACTCCTGTCGGTATGGCCACCACCAATAAGCAAATGAAGACGATGATCAAATGACAGAGGCCAGCCCAGAATCCTACATCCCATCGGTGAAATCAAGACCCTTCGGCCATTTGAAAGATGGTCGAAGGGTGACTCAGTTTTTGCTTCGAGGTGCTGGAGGAGTCGCCATGGATGTGCTGGACTTTGGCGGCCATGTTCAACATCTCTTCACTCCCGACCGCAACGGGCGGTTTGAAGATATTACGCTGGGGTTTGAGGATGTTCGTGGCTATGAGGAAATCGAACCGTATTTTGGTGCGCTGATCGGGCGGTTCGCCAACCGCATAGCGAATGGTTGTTTTTCCTTGAATGGCCGGCAATGTCAGCTCCCGGTAAATAATCTTCCTGACGGACGCCCTTGCTGTCTGCATGGTGGAAATTTCGCCTTTCAGGACTATGTCTGGGAAGCGGAGCCATTTCAAGAAGGCGCGACAGTCGGTGTGGTCTTGAAAAGTGTCAGTCCGGCAGACGACCAGGGATTCCCAGGAACGCTCTGGGTGAAGGTGGTTTATTCGCTCACGCCAGACAACCTCTGGCGGATAGATTTCGAGGCTCAGAGCGATGCAGTGACACCCGTCAACTTTACTCAGCATGTCTTCTTCAATTTGCTTGGCGAGGGGAATGGCAACATTCTTGGCCATCGCCTGAAATTGAATGCGGATTTCTTCACTCCGGTGGCTCCGGGGCTGATTCCGACCGGAGAGGTTCGTTCGGTCAGTGGGACACCATTCGATTTTACCTCATTACGGGAGATTGGCACCAGAATCAATGACGAGGATGAGCAGCTGCGCATCTGCGGCGGTTACGACATCAACTTTGTCTTGAGACGGCAGGGTATTCCGGCAGGCGAGTTGGCGCCGGCCGCGATGCTTTGCGAAGACTCCACGGGCCGCGCGGTTGAGATTTGTACCACGGAACCCGGAATTCAATTCTATTCCGGCAATTTCCTCAGTGATAAAAACAGGGGCAAGAATGGCAGGGCGCTGGGACATCGCGGCGGACTTGCGTTGGAAACGCAGCACTTTCCTGACTCTCCCAATCATCCGGAGTTTCCAGATACGCTTTTGCAACCAGGTGAGTCATTCCGTAGTTCAACGACTTGGCGCTTTTTTACAATCACCGACAAACCATGAAAACGCAGCGTAGATTCTTGTGTTTCCTCCACCTGGCAATATGCTTGGCGCTTGCCTGGATCGGTTCATCCTGTGTTTCCACCGCACATTTCGATTATCGGCGGGCCCCGGGAGTCATGCAGCGTTTCCCCTGCCCAATCAGCGACCAGACAGTGGGGGTCGAGCCATTTCGGGATTGCCGTACACGCATTGACAATGCGGCGGTGGTGTCCTTGGAACGTGGTTCCTTTGCCTTGGGATGGTTCCCGTTGTTGCCCTATGCCTGGGTTTCCAAGTCGCATCCGGAGGTGCCTGGCGAGCATGGTTTTGCCACCTTGCGCAGCTATTGGTGCCAATTCGACGTCGAGATGGCGGCGGCAGCTGCCGGAAGCTTGAACTATTCGCATTTGTTCCGCCAGCCGTGCGTGATGCTAATGCCAGGCAAGGAGGCGGAGACCGACTGGATTTTCCGCGGAAGCCTCTATGACACGACATACGAAGGGGAACGACTGACCTATGGCGTGACTTACTTGGTGGCACCGTTGCTCTGGGTAATCGGTTTCCCCTGCGGGGTCTCCCAGAATCACTTGTCGGTCGGCTTCCAGTTGGTGAATCGACGTACACAGGAGGTGGCTTGGGAGTATCATTACAATGGCCAGGCTAGCACTGTCCATTGGCTCTACTGGAATGCCGGAAAGGATGCCAGCCGATATCCGCAATTGATGAAGGTCGCCTTGAATGCGGCTCTCTTCAATCTTGCGCAGCATTTCCCTGAATTCGAGGAACCCTGAGGTTTCCCAGATGTCAGGGAAGGAGGCTTCAGCAAGCGGTGGAGCCATGAAGCCGGGAAGGCGTGGACAGTGCGCCGATCATTGGAAAAAGAGTCAAAAAAAACGATAAAATTTGACTTGATTGTTGGAAAAGCGCAAAAGACAGTCGTAATACAAGTGAGACGAAAATCCTTCGCCTATCCGAAAAAACTCTTTTCAACAAACTGCAAGTGACAAAAACAGGAGGACCAATTATGAAAAAGTTCAAGACTGTTCTTCTCGCGACGATTTGCATCTTCGCTTTCTGCGCCACTCCCATTTTCGCCCGCGGCCATCGTGGACACGGCGGCCCTGGCCCCCGTCCGGGCTTCCACGGCGGTCATCGTGGATATGTGCCGGCCCCGCATTACTACCACGGTGGCGGCCACCACCATCACCACCATCACAGCGGTCCGTCCAGGGGGTGGTATAATAGCGCGCTGATTATCGATGCGACCTTGGAAGGCATCGCACTGATCAATGACATCGTCAATCCCCCCACTACCACGGTGGTTCAGGAGACGGTGTATGCGCAGCCGCCCGTCGTCACCCAGCCTGTGGTTGTCCAGCAACCGGTTGTTCAGCAGCCGGTGGTGGTTCAACAGCCCCAGCCGGTCTATGTGACCCCGACGGTGGTAACTCCGACCCCTGTGGTGACGGCTCCGGTTTCTGTTCAACCAGTGCAAGTCCAGCCGGTTGTCATTCCGGCTTCCACCCCTGTGGTCACCCCAGTGCGGACGCAGACCTACTGGCGATGAGGAATTCATCGTTCGTTCGTCTGCTTCATCTGGAACAAGGCTGATTCGCGGGTCAATCCCAGGCGCCAGGAACGCCTGGGATTGGCTTTTGTGTGTTTAAAACTCCCTCATGCAAGTATGTACGAGCTGACAAAAACACGTGATTCGATGATTGAAGGTGTCCTGCACGGCAATGAAACCGAGTGGGAGAAGTTTTATCAAAAATACCGCCGGCTGGTGGTTTATCTGGGAAGATATCTTGGCCTTTTGGACCAGGACATCGAGGAGTTGACTTCACGGGTAATGGTGAAATTCTGGGAGCGCCGGGAAAAATTCCAGCGGAATCCCGACAAGAAATTCCGTGGATATTTCGCAAGCATGGTGCATACTGTGGCGATGGATATGTTTCGGGAGCGTGGACGACGGAATGACGTCATCGTGGATTGGCCTACGGATGACGAAGGGAAGCCCATGGAGTTTGCCGGTGCGGACGATATTGAGAAGGCTTTGCAGGAACATGAGGCGAATGAGGTTTACTCGGCGGCGAAGGAGACCCTGCAGCGCTCGGTGCAAGACCCTGTGAAATATCAATGCTGGCAGTTGCGCTACGAGGAAAAATGGCCGGTCAAGAAAATTGTGGAGTATCTCGATGTGCCACAGTCAACGGTTTATTGGAACAGTGACGAACTCTCAGAACAGCTGAAGCGTATCTACTGCGAGTTGACAGGAGAAGTCATGCCGTCCGCGCGGAAAAAAAGTCAGGAAACTGGCGCTGCGGAGGGCAAGCACTTGAAACGGGAGGAAATTCAGCAATATATTTTCGAGGAATGCGGATTTTTGCTCCGTCGCCGGATTGAGAGTCATTTGAAGAAATGCCCCGAATGCCTGGCGCAAGTGGAGGAGGCCCGCCAGACGCGTGAACTGCAGCAGAAAATCCTCCAAGGGGCGCAGAAGCATGTCTCCAGCGAGTTGGAAGTCGAACAGAGCCTGAGTCGGTTTCAGGATGCCGCTGCCGGCTCAATGCCTCCTCCTGAGAAATCCGAACTTTGACTGAACTGCTCAAGACGTGGCGAATGATGTTTTGAACCAGCTCAACCCTAGACGGCGACGGTTTTCGATGACACCGATGCTTTGAGGAACCCATTCTAGGCGAATTGCAAGCAAATCATCCAATCATCCATGACTCTGTCCGAGCCTTCCCAAGCAAATGTCTCAGAAAACCTGGAAATCCAGGAAAAACTGAAGAATAAGGATATTGCGCTTCTGAATTGCGGGCTGGGGGCAAAGGAAAGCACCGGTGCGTATGGAAGGATCCTTCTGGGTGTGAAAACCGGGGTGATCCGTCGCTACCTGGCGCTGAAATGGGTCAATAAGGAAGGTGCAAAACAGATTGAGCTGGAAGCGCTGGCGGAATATATAAAATACCATAAGGCACAAACCAACCTCATTACTGTCCATGATGTGTGGGGTGGCGGCCCCGAAGACGGCTATTTATGCTATTCGATGGACTTGGCGGATGACGCGAAACTGGGACGCGCCGTGGAGAATGACAAGGAGATCGCCTGTTACAAGCCCGACAATCTTTATACGCGGATGCATGACGGTGATTCGAAGCGGGTCCTGCCTCTGAAGGAGATCAATCAATATGTCATGGGCTTGCTGGATGGACTGGAGCACCTGGAGAAGCTTGGATTGGTGCATCGCGACATCAAGCCGGAGAATGTCCTTTTCCTGAGCGGCAACGCGGTGCTGGGCGACCTGGGATGTATGGTGAAGCAGGATACGGAGGTCTGGTGCGGCGCGGGAACTTGGTCGTATATGTCCGCTGAGCAGCGAAACAAGGGCATGACGGGGAAATGCTATTGTTACGAAGACCTGTATCAGTTGGGCGAGGTCATCTATCGGTTGTGCCTGAATCTTCAAGTGAAGGAACACCTGAATTACTGCTACGTGGCGGCAAGTCGAGATGGCATGGCGCCGCCGATGAGGCCGCCATTGATGGAAGTGCCGGGTGTCTTGACGGCTTACGAGGCCAAGTTGCTCAACGCCTTCGTGACTCTGCATGCCTGTGCGGCAAAACCGTCCGACCGATTTCACTCGGTGGTGGAATTCCGGGAGGCCTGGAAGGAATTGATGGAGAATGCGCGTGATCCGGAACGGCAGACAAGACTGCTGCGCCAAAAGAAGCTCCGGCGGTTCTTCCAAATCGCGAATGTGGTCTTCGTGATGCTGATCCTGATTCTGGCGGGGGTGATTGTCCAAATCAAACGCGCCGTTCCGCCAAGAGAGAATCTGGCAAGCATGTCGGACGGTGAGCTTGTGGCCTCGTTTCCAGGATACGGTTCAGAACGTCCCTTGGTTCGGGAATTCATCCATGATGAATGGTATGACCCTTGGGGAGGGCGGCTGGATGAGGAATGGGAGGTGTCTTCGCCCGATCGCCTTCCGAAGCTGCCGGAGAAAAAGTCCGCTGCCGGAGGCATGCGAAGGCTGGATCTTTTTTGGGAAGGACGAGAATTGCCTGACGAGTGTGATATTAAATTTACCCTGATCATGTTCCGAGAGGCTACGGAATGTATATTGGCCATCAAGCTGGAACCGGTGGATCCACCAGCCAATTGGCAGCCTCAGAATGCGGAATTCAAGTGGGTGGTTACACACATGGGCATTTTCGAGGAGGAGTTTTTCTCTGCGGAGGATGCGATGCAGGATGCCGAAGAGAAGGCGTTGTCTAGAACCAGGCATGCGATTGAGCTTGCTGTCCAGAAAAACCAAAGGGGCGGGCAGGTTGTTCGGCTGATTCATTTTGAGTCCCAATATGGCTCCAGGGATTTGGAGGTTCCGGATTGCGGTCCGTTGCGGTTGCGCGTCCAGCTTGTCAGCGAGTCGGATGGTAAAATTGAGCTAAGTCAATTGCGGCTGTTCAAGCCAAGCGAGGCACCTGTTTCAGAGGACGAGTGGCTCGTGTCTGCACAGGATGAAATGCCCCTTTGGGGGAGTGTGCCCGATGAGTCTGCACCAGTCAATGGACAGTAAGTACTTTGTTTTTTATGACTAGAATCTGCGGATTTGTGTTGGCGGCCGGCGAGGGGCGGCGGATGCGCCCCGCGACGCTGGTCTGCCCGAAGGCGCTCCTGCCCTTCTGCGGAGTGCCGCTTCTGGAGCTGGCGGTGGCGGAGCTTCGTGCGCTGCCCGGCGTGGAGCAGGTGGTGGTGAATGCGTGCTTCATGCGGGAGAAGGTCGTGGCCGCCTGCGCGGAACTCTCACGATGCTACGACTGGGACATCCGATGCTCGCAAGAGGAAAAACTCCTGAACCACGGCGGCGGATTGCGGAAGGGCGTCGCCGAACTTGCGCCAGATGCGGACGAGATTCTGGTTCACAATGTCGATATCGTGCACGACAACGACCTGCGCAAGCTTATCGAACGCCACCACGAGACCGGCGCGGACGTCACGGTGCTGCTGATCCCAAACCACCGCGCCAACGGCGTGCTGCTGGATACCGATGACCGCATTCTCAGCTTCCGCGATCCTCATGGCGACCTGACGTTCTCCGGTCTCTACCTATTTAAAAAGGATATTCTGGATTTCCTCCCGCCTGACCAGGAGGCTCCAAGCATCCTGGACGCATTCCTGCGCGCCGCGGCCGCCGGGCGCCGCATCTGCGGGATGGTCGCTAATCCAAGGCTTTTCTGGAGCGACGTGGGCACCGCGCAGGAGTATATCCGCGCCCACGGCGCCATCGCGGACTGCGCTCTGGTCAGCCAGCCGCACCTGCGCGAGGCGCAGGTCGTGCAGTCCCGCCGGCGCTTCGAGCTGGAATCACAGGGCGTGAAGTGCACGGGCGCCATCGGTCTGGGCGAGGAGGTCGCCGTGGCGCCAGGGGCGCATCTCCACAATGTCGTGCTGTGGGACCATACGCGCATTGAGGCGCCATTGCTCTATGCAGACGGCATTCTTACCGGCGGGACTGTGAAGGCCCCGCCCACCACGGGCGCGGCGGAACGTCCCGACCCGCGTATTCTGGCGAGCTTCGACTTGGACGCGGACGGGCTGTCGATGGAGGCGCTGCCCAAGCAGGGCTCCGGACGCCACTACTACCGCATTCCGGATCCCGCGAAACACCGCACGCTGGTGTGGTCGTCCTATAATCCACGTCGTCGGGAGAACGCCAGTTTTGCGGCAATCAGCGACTTTCTGGCGCGGCTGGGCATCCGTGTTCCGCGCGTGCTGCTGCATCTCGCCGACGCCAACGAGATGGTCACGGAGGATCTGGGCCAGAACGACCTATTGCTGGAGAAGAGCGTCGCACGGCGCGACTATCTGCTGCAGGTGGTCGAGCAGGTCGCGCGACTGCACGTGCTGGGGGCGGTCGCAGTGCGGCTGGAGGAGCTGCCGCTGCAGCCCGGCTTTACCAAGGGACTTTACGACTGGGAACGCGACTACTTCCGCGAAAACCTGCTTGGACGCGTCCTCCACTGCCCCGAGGTCTGGTCGGATGTGGCCTACGAATACTGCCGTCTGCGCACGCTGCTCCTGCAGGAACCCCTCGTTCCCATCCACCGCGACCTCCAGAGCGCCAATGTCAAGGTGCTGGACGGCAAGGTCTTCCTGATCGACTTCCAGGGCATGCGGCTGGGCGCGGCCGCCTACGACATGGCCTCGCTGCTCTACGACCCCTATCAGCATTATACTGCGGACTTCCGGCTGGAGGCCTGGTGGGAATATTGCCACCAGGTGAGGATGCTCGGCGGCACGCCGCCCGCCGACGCGGTGTTCCACGCCGCGGCAATCCAGCGTCTCATGCAGGCGCTCGGAGCCTATGGGAAGCTCTGGCTCAAGGACCACCTGGAGTGGTATCGGCAATTTATCCTGCCGGCCCTGCGCCATCTGCTGGAGGCCGCACAGGCCTCGCCGCTCTTCCCGAATTTCCGCACGCTAGCCGAACACGCCCTCGCCAAGTGCGCCGAACAAGGCCTCCGGGAGGAATAAAGTCAATTCGTAATTCGTAATGCGTAATGCGGGGAAATCCCCCTGGCCTGGCAGCCTCTTAGACATCTTGCGTCCCAGGCCCTAGGCATCCGGCCCGAGTTTCCAGTTTGGCGGCCGCGCCTCCCCCTTCCATCTGTGCCATCCCTTTTATCCCTTTGCGCTGGTTCCCGCTTCCGGCGGGAGGACGTGATGGAGGATAAAAAGGGATGAGGAAATACGGGAGCAGAAGAACTGACTATCTGTTGGATTCCGGAACGGCCGCCAATTCCCCTGTCCTCTATCGTTTCCCCACTTATTTTTCCAGCAGTTCCAGGAGCTCGCGGTGGCTCTGGATGAGCTGGAGATCGGATTGCTGGTAGTAGTGCTTTTTCAGCCGTTGGTTGATCTTCTGCACGAGCTTGCCTGACGCATTGGAATTGGGGACTTCGATAAGAATATTCTTGGCATCCAGGAGTCTCTTAACCGCAGCCGGCGGATTCTCGCCGTATTTCTCCCGGAGCATCCAAAGCAGCTCGTAGTCCTCAAAGCCATCGCGCACCAGCGCCGCACGGAGTGCAGGGTAGGGCAGAGACTTTCGGTCCGGGGCGGGATAGAAGAGCGAGCCGTCGCCATTGCCATTGGGGTAGGTCTCGGCATCCAGCCAGGGATTCACCTTCCAGTAGTCGAGCCCCCAGTAGAGATAGCCCTGCGAGCCGTATTTGAAGAGCCACCAGCCCAATGCGCGATGGCCGGTGCCGTAGTAGTCGATTTTCCAGCTGTCCGGATAGGTGGTCGCGAAGGTCCCGATGCAGGTGTAGCACCAGTAGTGCTTTCCGGCGGCACGGCACTCCTCGCCAAATTCGGGGCTGAAGAGGTCGATGTGGGGGACAAAGATGTCGATGTCGTCGAAGTAGGTGCGCTCGTTGTCATGGCAGGAGGTCAGAATCAGATTCAAGTGGCTTCCCTGGCGATGAACCCAGCGGCAAATCCTCTTGATGGCTTCGGCATACTTGGGCTGCGGCTCGTCGAAGAGATACATGTAGAAGTTGTCGTAGATGCCGCGCTCGACCAAATGCTGCTCCAAAAGCCGGAAGCGCTGCGAACGCCAGTCCTCCTCGGACGGAACGGGGTCTTCGTGGCGGACGTCCGGCGCGTTGAGGCTCAGGAAGGTGTTGCGCCCTTGCGCGTACCAATAGTCGTAGGCGGCGTCCCACTTGCTCCAGTCCGCAAGGATCTTGCCGTCCGGTCCATCGGTGAAGACGGTGTTCCAGGGGAGGATGGCGCTACTGCCGAAGTCATCCGCGTCAAGACGGTATTCGATGCACTGCTGGAACCAGGCCCGCTGGAGTTCCGGTGTCCAGTTCTCGCCATAATATTGTGGCTTGCTGCCCTCGTTGCGATGAATCCAGCAAGTCTTGAGACGCCCATGGCGGGGGATGGTTATATTATGAACAACTAATTCTACTAGAATAATTTGCTTTAAATATCCTTCGCCCAATCCCACGCTGACTTCGCCGAGGTATCTTCCAGGCTGCGCATCTTCCGGCACATTCACGGTGAACCAGACGGACTGGTTGGTGAAAGGCGCCAGGTCAAATGGCGCATTGGGACAAAGCGGATCGGGGTAGAGGCCCTTTTCCCCGAAGCCAAAGGGCTCCAGCGTGGGCTTCTTGACAGGGATGTAGGCCACGACGTTCAGGCGCGGAACGATCGTCTCGCCGCTCTGTTCGTGGGTCAAGGTGCTGGCCTCGACGGTGACCTGCTCCAGCGGCTTGTCCACGCTATAGACGACGAGCTGGAGGTTCTCGCCTTCGCCGCGCGCCGCGTCAAGCCGCATCGAGTCCAGGAGAAACGCGGGTTCCGGAAACTGGTCCTGCCGAAGTTTCTGGGTGGCGGGGAGGATTGCGACGCCGGGGGTATCCGGTGCGGGACGATTTGCGAAGAAGTCATTGATGCGCAAAAGCGTCTCAGGCTTCTGCGGGGAATGACGCTTGTACCACTCCCTTTGCTCGGTGGTTCGATTGGGGTCGCGGAAGAGCGCGATTTCGCTCTCCAGACGCGCAAGCGTGGCTTCCCGATAGGAGGTCGGAGTGGCGACGGCCAGCGCATCGCGTGCCGTCTCGAGCTTTTTGACCAACCGTCCGGAGATTTGGCGCCAGGCGGCGGCGGTGTATGGCTCGTCGCTGAGGGCAAGATTTTGCAGGACGATGGTGTGCGGGGCTTCCGGGCGGCTCAGGAAGAGATTCCAGCTGGTCATCTGGTGGGCGAGCATTTCGCGTTCTGCGATGTCCTGGGTGAGCATGAAGCAGGTGGTGGAATCTCCCTTGGGGAGTTCGAAATTGGTGTTCGTGGTGTCCCCGTTGGCGTCATCGACGCGCAATTCGATCGTGAATGACTCCCCCGGATTGTAGATGGTGAAGGTCATGTACTTGCGTTGCAGCCAGTCGGTTTGAAGGAGGCCCTTGTCCAAATCCAGGATGATGGCCGGCCATTCCTCCTCGCCCTCTTGCCAGGCCGGATAGTCGATTTTCCAGCCGTCCTCGGCCTTGGCGATGGTGGCGCTCCTTGCGGTCAGGCCAGTCGCCAGGGGGTCCTGCGTCAAGTCGCAGAGCGGGATTTCCTCGCCGGCGAAGAGGGAAAGCGTACAAAGAAACAGCAGATAAATGATGGTATGGCGCGTCATGGTGATTTGGAGGGGGTGAGGGGGGGATGGCGGTCAGAAATTAAGAGTGGATTCCAATGTCAGTTCACAGAAGAAGGTCTCGCCTTTGCGCAGTTCGTGGGTGCGAAGGTCGGCGGCGGAGCCAGGAAGATGGAGGGTGACCGCTCCGTCCTGCGTGGCGTGGACGACGATGTAGCGTCCGTCGGTGTAGAGGACGCATTGTTCGTCGGTCCAGAGGTGCGCTCCGCCTTTCCGGCAGGCGAGTCGCAGGAGTTCGCGTGGCAGTTCGGGCGTGGTGCAGTAGAGCGCGTGGTCGCGCAGAACGACGGCGGCGGAGCCGTCCGGCCAGGTCGCCAGAATCTCGTCGCCAGCTTCGGGGATGATGCGGAAGAGCAGCTTTTCGGAGGCGGCGACGGACCAGCCGTCCAGACCGCATGCCATTCCGGCGGGCGTGACTTGGACCTTGGTGGGCTTCGCGTCGCTCTCGCCGAGGCGTTCGATGCGGAAGCCCGTGAGACGTGCGGAGTCCTCTAGGGAGATGCCGTGCGTGGGATCCACGATGCCGGCCGCCGTGTGCCAGAGGACGAATTTGCCGCCGAGCACCTGCTGGAGGCGGTCGCGTTGTTCGGCATCCAGCACCCAGGCGTTGGAGAGAACGACGACGGGGGCAGGGACCTTGCCGTCCAGCAGGTCCTCCAGCATATACTGCCCGAAGGCGGCGCCGGTGCGGGGGAGGGTGGAGCGCAGATCGGTGAAGGCGTGCTGCGAAACGGCACTGTCGTTGGCGGCGTAGAGCATCGAGCGCGTGTCGATGACGCTAGCCAGTTCCGGACGGTAGGGGCGCGGGGCGAGCAATTTGTCTTGGTCGGGCGCATTCAGCGGGAGCATCGCGTCCTGCCAGAGTTTCGGTTCATCAAACCAGCCGAAACCACTGAGGTCCATCCACCAGCTTGCGGAGTTGCGGATGAGTTCATGTGCGTTGTTGCGCAGGAGGATTTGCGCGGAGCTCCATTCGTCTGGGGCGCATGCGGTCCAGTCGCTGTAGTGGCGCAGGCGGGCGACGTGGGTGCGCGTGTCGTCTTCGAAGAGCCAGAGCTTTCCGGCGGAGAGGACGGATTCCACGGCGGTCATCGCCAGGCCCGCTTTGGCGATGGCGCGGTCGTGGTAGGTGAATGGCGAGCAAAGCACATCCACGTCCGGCGAGTCGAGGACGCGGCGGAGGGCGTAGTGGCCGGTGGCGGCGCTCCAGTCCTTGTTGGCGAACTCGTAGATGTATCCGTAGAAGAAAAAGACCAGGCGGTCGCCGTGGGTGGTCTCACGGATGACGTGGGCGAAGTCGAGGATGGTGTCGGCCATTTCGTCTTGCAGGAAGAGATTGTGGTCGATGACCTTCTGTGCCTGGTGCGGGAGAATCACCATGGCGAAGGCGGGTGGGGCACGGCGCTCGGCGGGCGAGGGCGGCTCGGCGGTCGCCAGCGTGACGGCGCTGTCCGCCCAGGCCTCCTGTAGTGCGGTGTCGGAGCCGTAGCGGCGAGCGAGCCATTCGCGGAAAGCGGCGACTTCGCAGGGCGAGTAGCCGAAGTAGTTTTGTCCATGGCTGTCGCGGTAGAACCACTCGTAGGAGGTCTGCCCGCCAGGGTGATAGCCCGCGATGCGTCCGGGGAAGTGCTTCTCCAAATGCAGGATGGTCTCGCGCAACTGGTTGCGGGCCAGTTCGCGCCAGGGGCGGGAGGAGACGCTCACGAAAGGCTGGTGGCGGTAGGTGGGTTCGCGGAACTCCATCCGGTCGTCAGGGTGTTCGTTGAGCCACCAGGTCGGCGGGTCGAGGCGCAGGCGTGGAACCACCAGCGCCTCTGGATTTGCCGCGAGGACCTCCGCGATTTCGTGGTCGATGCGGCTCCAGTCGGTCGCCTCGCCTGGGCGTGCCCACGGCATCTCGCACTGCACGGAAATCAGATCCACGCCGGAGTCATGCGCAAGGGCGATCTGCCGCTGGAGTACATTGGGGCTGCCATCGTCCGGCAGGTCGTACATCAGCATCTCGTAGGCGCGGTTGTCAGGACGGTAGGTCTCCTGGACGACGCCGGACTCGACCGATGCGTTCACCCGAAGCGTCACGCGGTAGCGATGCCCCGCGAACAACTGCATTTTGCGGGGACGGGTGTAGAGGTGGAAGTCCGGCCACGGCGTCTTGGTGGACGGGTTGGCGAGCGTGAGCTTCAGCGCGTCTCCGCCGTCTTCGGGTGCCCGTCGTAGGAGCTCCAGCGTGGCGACGGTGTTGGTCTCGTTGAGCGGGAAGGCACCCCATCCGTCAGGCAGGGGCTTCTCAGGCGTGCTGTTGGCGAAAGTCGTCGGCGGGATTAGGAACTCGCCCGCAGTTTCATCGAATACCTCGAAATCCTCCAGCAGGATGGTCTGGGGGATGGTGAAGAAGCGCAGATGGAAGGTCACGTCGCATTCGCGCGTCTGGTAGGCGGTGCGATAGATGACAATCGTCTGCTCGCCGGGGACGAAACGCAATTTTCCGTAGCCGTGGTTGCCCCAGAAGATGCGTGGCCGCAGCGGCACGCCGTCCGCCTCAATGCGTGGCACGCCGTTGACAACGTTCAGGCGGACGGCATCTGCCGCCTGGCAGACCAGGCAGGTCAGGCAGAGAAAAACGGCGAGTGTCTTTGCGGTAAAAATGGGCTTTTGATTAGTCATTGGCGTGCAATGATTAATTGAAACTGGCCCCCCGGCTTTGCCAAGGAACTCCTGAAGTTGGATTTTTATGTCAGTCTAGCCCCTGGGGTGTTCTTTTGCTCGATGCAAGGTGTTGTGTCACACGGACTGGTGGGCCAGAAAATCGACTGCGGCGAAGCTACTGACTGATGTCGGTCTGATCCCCTGCACCGAGAAGTGCAAACAATGTGGAACAAATGTCATTTTGAAGGTTTCCTGCGGTGTTTTTCCTAGATGTTCTAGATGGATGACGGGGACGAGGCGCATTGCCATGAGTACATCAAGAAGTAGGAAGAGCAGGACAGGCGTGACGATGGCAACCAGATCTGTCCTTCAACTGAGCGAAACCAATGCCGCCTTTAAAAGGTGGCGCTACCGTTCAGGTGGCAAACAGTAACCGCTTTGACGAGCTAAACAAGCCATCGTCTTTGGCGGTGGTATTTGACTATGATAGCTTTGCCACACAAAGCAAATCATTTTGCAAGATTTTTGCTCTGTATAGCAAAACTTTTTGTTTTTTTGCTTTGTATAGCAAAACTTTGGGGCTATCGGCGATGGGCCTGGATGAAGGCGGCGATAGGCAATCCCATGGACGGATAGTTGGCGTAGGGGTGTGGAGTGCCGGCCTGGACGCGCAGGGTATCTTTACCGCTGTATTGTTCGTAGGGGATGGTGACTGCACTCTGGGTCAGATGGTAGCCATATTCGTTGTCGATGGTGATTCCGACATCCACCAGGTAGAACCCCTCCTGTTCCCGGCGGTCGAAGGTGTCGATTAGCCATTTGCGGAAGCGCCACATGGCGGCGTTCTGGCGGAGGGTGAAGTTCCCTTCCGCATTGTCCAGGGAACCGCAGGTGGAACAAGGGATGCAGATGACGAATTTGCCGTCGGGGCATGCCTTCTGATAGGACTCCTTGAGGCGGGTGATGCGCTTCCCCCATTCGGTAAAGTCTGCCTGGAGATGGTGGCAGAAGTCATTGAGGCCGAGCATGACAAAGAGGAAGTCCGGCTGTGGGATGTCCCACATGTCGAGATACTTGGAGTAGTCGATGTCCCAGCTGAGTTCTTGCGAGTCCACTGGTTGCCAGGAGGCGCCATCGAAGCGGACGAAGGCGTTGCGGTCGTTGTCGAACTGGACATCGCCCGGAGCGGGATGGAGGAGGAATCCCGTCGCCTCGTCGAAGCGTGGCAGGGCGTCGTCGAAGCGTCCGCAGGAGTAATATGGCTCGAAGCCCTTGGGGGCGGTCTGGCGGAAGCACTGCCAGGCGTTTCGCCAGAACTGGGTCGCGCCCCAGTAGCGTGCGTCGCCGGATGGCTGCATAAAGCCGTGGTAGCACTGGACTGGCTGGGTCGGCACGGCAAAGTAGTTGGCCAGTCGCCAGCCGCCGCGCCCTTCGTTGTATTGGCCGTCCGCGCATTTGAGCAGTCCGACCAGTCGCAGGTTTGGCACATAGCCGGACTCCAGCAGAGCGTGGCGGAAGAAGGTCCCTTGGGTATAGCTGTCCCCCAGGAGCTGGGCGGTCACCGGCGTGTCTCCCACGCCCGGCTGGCCGACGCGGATGGTGCTCTGAAGTTCCTTCACGATGGCGAATTCGTCGCCATTGACCAGTTCGGTGGTAAGAACACTGCCGTCAACCGGTTCTGTGATGCTGGCGACCGTGCTCAGGCGTCGAAGGAACGGCGCATCCGGGGCGAGACGGAAGCGGACGAAATCGTCGTAGGGCCGCCATCGTTTCAGGATTGGCTGGACGAATAGGTCGTTCTGGACTCCGGAGAGCATCCAGAGCGTGGAGGGCATGCAGATGTCGTTGACGAAGGCATTGCAGGGCACGGACGACGGATTCGTCTGGGCATGGGAAGGAGACGTCAAGGCGAGCGAAAGCAGGAGCAGCAGGGTGAGAAAAAAACGCATCATGGGAATACGGGGGAAACCGCGCATGGTGGAAAATCGGAACTATGCGATAATATATTCCCGTTGGCTCGCATTTTTGGTTTCGTGAGGGAATCCGTTGCCTTGCCTGAAGACTTGTAAAATTTAATGGACGGCAGGCCGTTGCAACGGCTTCTCAGTTGTCGTAGAGTTTGCGAAAAATAGTACTGTCAGCGCCTCGCCGACGGAATATTTTGTGGTGACGCCGCGTCACCACGGTGTTAACTCACGGATTCAGGACATTATCCTAACTCAACAGTATAATTTCCATTACTATCGTAGGGGGTGGGGCATGCCTCCTTATTTGGACGCGCATGCGCGTGGATAAATCGCAGACAATCGGAGCGGCTTCAAAACGGCATCGTGTCAATATTCTCTTGCTCCTGCCGCGTGGTGACAGCGCAGGTCACAGGAAATTCTATTGAACAGCAGTGCTGTCAATTGGATTCGAAAGCCCAGACACCGAAGGGTGCGCTAGCTTGTCACGCCGAAGGGTATAAGCGCAGGCGGGAAAACGCATCCCGCCTGCGGCTTACGCGCCAATCAAATTAACGCTGTCCAGGTTAATAGGTATTTACATCTGGAAGTCCTTGCGGCGGTGACCGTTGCGCAGGAGGTCGAACTCCCACCAGTCCTGGCAGGGGACGTTAGTGTCGAACTCGTAGGGGCCACCGCACTGAAGTGGGAGGTTGAAGGCGTCGGGGGCGAGGCGGTCGGAGAGTTGCACTATGACGGGGATATACACCATGCCGCCGGGGAGGTTGTCGGTGGGGGTGAGGGTGATTTCGACGGGGCTGACGATGTCACACTTGGCGGGGATGCTCACGCCTGCGGAGGGCGTGGCTTTCCAGCCATCGGGAAGCGACAACTTCACGCTGACGGAACGCGCGGCGCCGATGGTGGCCACGGCGGAGATGGCGAGCTTCTTGGGCTGACCAGGCTGGATGTACGGTCCCTGGTCGTAGTGACAGAAAATTTTGGTGGAGGGCAGCTCGACGATGTAGGAATATGGATCGCGTCCCCAAAGCAGAAGGTCGGCGCGGAGGCAGGTCTTGAGGACTTCGTGATATTCCGGAGCGATGTAGGTCGCGTCATCGGTGAAGGAGGGCAGCCCCTGGGGGTTGCCTGCCCAGGCCTCGTAGGCACAGCAGATGACGCGGTTGGTCAGCTCGTTGATGTCTGCGGGGACGTTGCTGAAGGAGAAGGTGTCGATGGTGCAGGTCACGATGGAGTCGCCAATGGGCTTGGTCCACTTTTCGGGGATGGCCTTGCGGCCCTGGATGATGCCCAGCACGGAGCCCGCGGTTCCAGCGGTGCAGTCCGTATCGTCACCGCAGTTGACGGCCAGGGCGACGGTCTTGCCGAAGTCGCCTTCGCCGTAGAGCAGGGCGAGCATCACGTAGCCGATGTTGACGGCGGCGCGGAAGTGCAGGCCGTCATTGAAGGTGTCCCAGATTTGGTTGCGGGCGTCCTTGAAGGGCATCTTCTTCGCGTAGGCGTCACGGGCGATTTTGACGGCGCGGGCGATCTGGGAGTCCTGCGGGATGCGTGCCAACGCGATGTCCAGGAGTTTCTGGAGGTCGGCTTCAACGAAGGCGGCGGCCTCGAGGGCGCAGGTGAACATCTCGGCGTAGATGCCGTCGCCCGCATGGTCGCAGCAGGAGTCGCAGTAGCCGTAGTAGGCGGCCTCGTCAGGGGAGCCAGGGAAGAGGCAGGCCCAGATTTCGGAGCGAATCCAGGCACCGTTGGAGTCCTTGTAGCGCTCGTTGTTGCAGGAACCGGAGAGGGGCGGGATGAGGCCGTTGCGGATGTTCGCCTGGCAGACGCCGTATTCAGACATGTGTCCGAGGATATAAGAGAGCCAATACTCGCCGAGGGTACGCTCGTTGATGTGCCAGATGCCGCGCCGCTCGATGGCGGTCAGCCAGACCAGCTGGAGGTCGAGGTCGTCGTTGGGAAGGGGCTTGCCGTCGGTGAGACCAGTGTAGAAGGTCACGTCATTCATCTCGAGCTTGCCCTCGTAAGGGCCGCCGAGGGTGCCGCCGATGTTCTTGCCCATCCAGCAGCCCAGGACCTTGTCACGATATTCTTCACGGTTGAATTGGACCTTGCAAGGGAGAATCGGATACTCGAACATAAGATAAAAGGTTAGAGGTTAGAGGTTAGAGGTTAAAGGTTAAAGGTTAAAGTCTGGTCCCTGGGACTCCGGGACCCCGGGACGTCTGTCGTCCGCCGTCCGCCGGCCGGAGGCGAGAGGTGGAAATCGGAAATGGGAAACGAATTTAATATAGTCCAGCGAGGTTGGTTGTCACCTTGCGGAAGGCTTTTTGCCCTGGCAGGGTTCATCGGATATAGGGAATTATATCGTTTCGGGAGGGAATTATATACTTTACTTGAATGCGTGATGCGTGATTCGTAATTGCAATATTACCAAATTATCCAATTTTAAAAACTTGTTTTTCCGTCTTCCGTTTAATGCCTCGTATCCCTCCCATCGGGTTTTATGGCGTTCAGTGATCTGAGTAGTTGCCGTAGAGTGTCTGAGTGGAGATGCAGTAGCACATGGTAACTCCTCTGCCGTTAGAGCCTATCGATTGGAAGAAGTAGTAGGGCGCGGGGCAGGTGATTGTCTCGCCCATGAGCCACCAAAGTTTCTTGGGCTCGCCTTCACTGACTTTATTAAAATGCCAGTGGCTTTCTGCAAATTTCAGGAAATCCTCCTCACTGCACTGACACTCCCAGCAAAAAACGGTGTTTCTTCCAACGATGCGGTATTTCGTGGCGCCCTCAGGAAAGTAGTATTCCCGCTGGTAGGACAGCAGATTCGGTGCGTCTTCCAGGTGGTCGCCACTGTAATCGACTTTGGCGCCTAGCATTCCGCAGGAGCAGCCGGACAGCATGGTCAAAAGGAGCGCCCCGGCGAAGGACACGACATAGACCCCGTTGTGCTTTGCGTGGAAACGAAAGGGCCAGGCGACTGCGAGCACGATGGGCGCAACCAGCAGAAAGAGCGCACCTGCCCACCAACCCCAATGGTCAAAGTGCCCATTGTATATGGCGATAAATTCGCCAATGGCAAGGAGTGAAAAAGCGCAGGTTCCCCAAAGCAAGTAACTTTGGCTCCGCGATTTGGGGGCGTCGTCTGGCGCGGGAGGCAGGTGTCGCCAGTGACGGATGGCAAAGAACAATGCGACCAGGGCACAGGCAACGATTTGAATCCCTTCGATGATATGCACATATAACTCATTGCCCTCTAAGCGGACATCCATGCCAAGTGACAGGGGCAGTTCGACTAAGGCTACCGCTACCAACATGAGGACAGTGCCGTAGAAGGCCAGCACAAGGTGTGCCACGAGGGACAATAGGCGATAGAATGGTTCAGCTTTCATTGACTGAGAAGATTCAGAAAAACGTTGGAACGAGCCACTGTTGATACAATAAATGATAAATTACGGAAAAGCGCTTGGCATATCTTTTTTTGATTTTTCTCACGAATGAAAACCTATCGCGTTGGACTACTGGGCTTTGGTTTCATCGGCAAGGTGCATGCATACGGGCATCGCAATCTGTCGCTCTTCTATGATCCGCTGCCGTTCCGCACGGAGATCACGAAGGTGTGTACCGCACACGCCGAGACCGCCGCGCATGCGGTGGAACAACTGGGCGGTGCGGTCGAAGGGGTGACGGATTACCGCGCGATTACCGAGGACCCCTCCATCGACATCGTGGATGTCTGCACGCCCAATGACGACCATGTTCCTGCGGTGCTTTCCGCCATCGCGCACGGCAAGCACGTCTTCTGCGAAAAGCCCCTGGCGGGCAGTTGGGCACAGGCGCAGCAGTTGGCTGCCGCATTGCCCGGCTACCATGGCATCTCCCAGATGACGCTGATCTACCGCTTCTATCCGCCGATGATGCACGCCATCGAACTGGCACGACAGGGCTTTCTGGGCGAGGTGCTGGAGTTCCGTGCGCATTTTCTGCATTCCGGTAGCGTGAATCCCGACACGCCGATGTCCTTCAAGTTGGCGGCGGGGACGGTCGCCGACCTGGGAAGCCACATCCTCGACCTCACCGAGGCGGTCACCGGACCCTTTGCGGCCATCCAGGCCCGCACCCACATCGCCTATCCGACGCGTCCCAAGGCGGACGGCGCGCCGGGTGAGCATGTCCCTGTGACTGCCGAGGACAACATGAATTGCCTGGTCACCCTAGCCAATGGCGCGGTGGGTACGGTCAGCGCCTCCAAGATTGCCTTGGGCACCGAGGATGGCGTCTATCTGGAGGTCCACGGCACGAAGGGTGCTTTGCGGATGGAGCCGATGAATCTCCAGCAACTCTTCCTTTATGATGGACAGGCGCCCAGTGGCCCCTATGGCGGACGTCGCGGCTGGACTGCCGTGGACTGCGGTCAGCGCTACCCCAAGCCCGCCGGTTTCCCCACGCCCAAGGCGGTACTCGGCTGGCTGCGCGGGCATGTGCATTGCCTGTACAACTTCCTCAACGGCGTCCATACCAACACTCCGGTACATCCGGATTTGGCGGATGGCGTGCATGTCCAGCGCCTGATGGAGGCCGTTTACGAGTCTGCCAAGAACGATGGAAACAATGTGCAATTAGGACTTAGCCATTAGCAATTAGGGGTTTGGAGCCCGCGGCGACATGCCGTGGGGAGGGTTTGGTGCCCGCGGCGACATGCCGCGGGGAGGGTTTGGTGCCCGCGGCGACATGCCGCGGGGAGGGTTTGGTGCCCGCGGCAACATGCCGCGGGGAGGGTTTGGTGCCCGCTGCGACATGCCGCGGGGAGGGTTTGGTGCCCGCTGCGACATGCCGCGGGGAGGGTTTGGTGCCCGCTGCGACATGCCGCGGGGATGGTTTGGTGCCCGCGGCGACATGCCGCGGGGAGAGAAGGGGAAAAACAAACAGGAGATTACACACAATGAATGCAGTCATTGAGGCCATGAAGGCACGCAGGAGCGTGCGGGCATTTCGTCCGGACCCGATTCCCGAGGAGTTGCTGTCGCAGGTTCTGGAGGCTGGGACCTACGCCGCCACGGGGATGAACGGACAGTCGCCGACGATTTTGGCGGTGACCAACCGCGAGGTGCGGGATGAGTTGATGCGCATCAACGCGGAAATCATCGGGAATCCAGGGAGCGATCCCTTCTACGGCGCACCAGTGGTGCTGACCGTGTTGGCGGATCCGTCGCGACCCACCTACGTCTATGATGGCTCGCTGGTGATGGGCAACCTGATGCTGGCGGCTTATACGCTGGGGCTGGGGAGCTGCTGGATCCACCGCGCGAAGGAGACCTTCGAACGTCCGGAAGGCAAGGCGTTGCTGGCGCAGTATGGCCTTCCGGAGAATTTGGTGGGTATCGGCAACTGCGTGTTGGGCTACCCCGCCGCGCCACCGCGCCAGGCCGCGCCGCGCAAGCCGGACTACGTCAAGTACATCCGCTGAGCCGCGACCTTTTCGCTGGGGGCGTCTCGCCATTTCCCAATGCTGCCGAATTCCTTAATCCAGCAATACCACGGCGTGCCGACGCTATTTGTGAATGGTGAACCTCTGTCCGCGATGGCGTATATCACCTACGTGGACAAGGCGGCATGCTACCGCAGTTTTGGTGACGCGGGCTATCGACTCTTTTCTTGCTCGGTGTGTTTCGGGGACCGTCCCATCAACGCCCTGAACCGCGCCACCGCGATGCGCCACGGCATCTTCGAGGTCAAAGGCGAACCGCATTACGAATATTTCGACGAGGCCATCACACGCATCCTGGACGCCGTGCCCGACGCACTCATCTTCCCGCGCCTCAACGTTTCTCCGCCTGCCTGGTGGGAGGAGGAACACCCCGACGAATGCAACGACGTCGGCCACCACGGCGGGCCACGTCGCTTCTGCGTCTCTTCACGTGTCTGGCGGGAGGACACCAAGGAGTTTCTCCGCAAATTCTTTGAGCATGTCGAGACCACGCCTTTCCGCAACCATCTCATCGGCTGGCAAATCGCAGGTGGCAACACCGAAGAGTGGCTCTCCACCGACCTGGCGGGTGGTCAGGGACCCGCTTCGCGACGGGCCTTCGCGCTAGGCTCGCCTGACGACCAGTCCGCAGTGGCCTACCGCCGTTTCCTCAGCGTCTCCAACGCCGAGGCCGTGATGGAGTTGGCACACACCGTCAAGGAACTGACCGACTATCGGCTGGTGGTCGGGACCTTCTACGGATACCTCCTGGAGTGCCCTTTCTGGGCGAGCATCCACCATGCGCTCTCACGCATCCTGCGGTGCCCCGACATCGACTTCCTCTGCTCGCCGTCCTCCTACTCGGCACGGCTCAAACCCGAACTGGGTTGGCCGACGATGACCACCATCGCCTCCATCCAACATCACGGCAAACTCTATTTCTTCGAATTTGACACCCGTACCCATCTCACTGGACTCTTCCGCGATGCGCTCCCAGAAGCCTGTCCCCCTGACGCCTACACCGAACCCATCTGGCAGCCGTTGCCTTCCGAACAGGCCACCCTCAATGCCCTGCGGATGAACTTCGCGCAGCAAATCGCCCTCGGCGTCGGCAGTTGGTGGTTCGATATGTGGGGAGGATGGTTCGAGAGTTCAAGGATAATGGCGGAATTAAAGTCATATTTTATTGAATCACAAGTATTTATGAATAAAGACAAGCACCCTGGCGTGGCGCAGTGTGCGGCGTTCATTGACGAGAGGTGCTACGCCAATTTCGACGACCCCCTCTATCGTTCGGCAGTCCCCCACCTCACACGGATGGCGCTTCTGCACTCTGGCATCCCCTGGGACCTCTATGAACTCGCGGACTTCCACGAGGTGGCTGACCGCTACCGCGTGGCGGGCTTCATTGTGCCGTCGCCGACCGATGGCGTCCGCGCCGCGCAGGAATGGTGCGATGACCACGGCGTCCCCTACCTGGAGTTCGACGAAGGAGATTGCTCCGAGGACCCGCGCCCCGTCCGCGACTTCTGCGTTTCGCACGGCATCCACTGCTACAACGACGAGGGGCACGCGGTCTATGTCTCGCAGAATATGATTGCCCTGCACGCGCGGACCTCAGGAACCCAGCATCTGAAATTGCCGCGACCCTATCAAGTCACCCCGCTGTTCCCCTCCGCCCCCGCCTTCGAGGCCACGGAAATCCCCCTGAGTCTGCAATGCGGCGAGACGGCGGTCTTCCGCCTGGAGTAGCTGCCTCGCCACGGCAGACGCGCAATTCCCTATTTTATGCGGAAATTCAAAATCGCATTTTGAAATTCCGCAATTTTGTGGTATGCATTGCCCTCCGTTTCCCGTGTTTGTATGTTATGCCTTGAGCCGCTGGTTCGTCGGTGCTGCAAGTTACGCCGTTCACAAGAGATGGGCATAGTAGGGCGATGGAAAAGTGATGACGTCGTGTTTCCAATCCAATGCCAGCCGGTTGAGTTCAAGATGTCTTTAAAATTATAGATTATTATTTTAAAAATAAAAGAGTTATAGCATATATCATGCACAAAATTGAGATTTTTCCACACCTCCACAAAAGGCGGTTCTAGAAATTCTAGAGGAACTAGAGCTTCTAGAGCTTCCAGAGCTTCCAGGGCTTCCAGGGCTTCCAGGGCTTCTAGTTGTTTATGTATATGGTTCCGTTGCTGTAGTCAGGCAGGAATTTGCAGAGGCGCTCCGCTCAGGCCAGCTCCGCAAACTCGCGGAAGGTCAGCCATTCAATCTGACCACCGAGGTGACGGTGGATGCGCTCGATCAGGCACTCGAAGCCGTCAAGACCATAGAAGCGTCCATCCGAAAAGAGGCTTGTCCAATGCGTGACGAGTACAATGGGGTTGCCTTCCTCAAGCTGTTGCGGGATTTCACCGCTCTTGCCGTCCGCGCTGAGGGCGTTGTCGATGCCCTGGCGGATTTCCTGGAGGACTGTCTGATCATTTCCAGGGGTGTTGCCTGGCCAGAAGAGGTCGGGGATGGTTCGCGGAATGGAGATGACGGTGCCGGTCTCGGCGGAGTGGCACATCACCTTTGGTGCCATCAGCTCCGGCCGGTGGTGCAAAAAGTAGAATGACCGGTCTCGGCCGAGGGTGCGCCGGAACGCCATGCCGATGCCCTGCGCGTAGTTCTGCTCGTTGTCGCTGCCGGTCATCCAAGGCGAGGTCACGCCGTCAGGTTCCAGGTTGACGTTGCAGAGGATCTCAATGGCGAGGCTCACGTAGTCGGCGATCTCCTCCGCGTCGCAACGGCCGATGTATTCGTCCTCCATGATGCGCGTGAATTGCTGACGTCGTAGGTCGTAGGCGCAGAAGTGGGTGAGAATCTCCGGGGTGATTGAGAAATGCGGAGCCACCCGCTGACGCACCGCGTCGAGGAAGCGGACGAGATGCTCCTGGGGGCAATGGCTCAGCTCCTGGTCGATGCGGCCCATGCACGCGGGCATCGGCACGACCGAGAACTTGCCTCGCACACCATATCTCCCGCAGATTTCACCGAAGCGCATCACCTGCTTGACAGGCACCAGCAGCTCATGACGGCGTGCCAGGTCGTGGAAGTAGTAGAGGTTGATGGGCGCGCCATCGTCGATGATCAGGCTGATTGGCGTCTTTGTCATGCCACTAGGTCTCCTTGGGGAATAGGGTAACGAAAGGGAATCATATCGTTAAGATGGACAATCCTATGGTTATGAATGAAAAGCGCATTCCTCCCGCACGATAGGATGGGCTTATTCTAGGCGGACGGTGGCGCAGGCGTCATCTTTGTCAAGAAGGCTGTTGGCGACTCCGCCATCGTCAACGCCGTTGAGACCGATACTCCAGATCTGGACGGCCTTTGCCTGCCTGACTTCCTGCCCTATTTCGTACATCTTGATGTCTTCCCAGGGCGATGATGCGGAGTCCTGAAGCACATATTCGGAGATTTCGGCGATCCCATATCGATATTGCATCGGCTTGCCCGTGAATGGGTCGGTCGGCAAATCCGACAGCATCTCAGAGAAGTCGCCATGCTCGCGGCGATATTCTTCCGCCCGCAGCAGAGCCTGCATCGCCAGCACCCGCGCCGTCAGTTCCCGGAATTTGTTCCCAGAGGGTTTAATGACGAGAAGCAATGACTTGCTGAGGATGTCTGCGCTCTGTGGCGGCGGATCCTCCATCTGGGTGAAATCCTTCGCCAGACATTGCAGTAGGATAAACGCCTTGTCGCTGGCGGCCAGAAGCCAAAACTGCGGGAAGAAGAAGCGCAGGTCGCCGAAGGCGAGAACGGAGCCGGGGGCCTTCCCCGTTTCCAGGTCCCGCAGGGCTTCCTGCCCGAATACAGCCTCTGTGAACATTGCCTGACAGTGGTTCTCCGATATCCGCTTCTCCAGCGTGGTCAAATCCGAGGCAATCCGCCGCAACTCCTCCTCCGTCAGCAGACGCGACTCCAGCAGACGTTCCACGGCGTTCAGGCGGAGGTTCTCGACATTCAGCCAGACCAGGCTGCCAATCAGGAATGGCTCGCGTTGCAGATGACTGGCGCAGTGGGCGATGCGCTGGTAGGCGCGCAATGCCTCGTCCTTGTCCTGCCGATGCAGGAACACGCAGAGACGGCCCATCTCCAGAGTCGCGAATTGTCTGCAAGGGACGAACTGCAAAGAACCAGAAAGGTCGAGTTCGTGCATGGGCGGAATTGCGTCGAAGCATTTTTCGGCCTCCTGAAGCGGTGCGCTGTTGTCCGCGCAATAGTCTTCAAAGGCGGTCAGGAAATCCGGCGTCAGTCGGTCGGGAACCCCTCGGCTGCTCCAACGGACAAGGCTGTCTCCTATGAAAAGTTCCGAGGGCAGTTGCCCCATGATGCCCTGCAGATGCTTCCAGAAGCCGTCGTCCGGGGCGCCTTCCTTCTGATAATATTCCCTCAGCCCCTCGATAGACAGGGGGTGGCCGAAGCGCTTTTGGACCATGGAATGAATCTGCGAAACTTCATGGCTCTGCGCCAGCGCCAGTCCCAGAAGCACGATGTAGGTGATCCAGAACACTCCCCACAGTGCCAGAGCGGTCTTGCTGACGGCGTGGCGCAACGAGGCGCCTGTTCCTCTCGCCACAGCCACCACCGTGAAGAAACCACCAAGCGCCATGCATAGCACGGCGGCGAGATAACTGAGCCACCACCGTTCTGGTGAAAGACCGAATAATGTCATCAATCTTCCTGGGGAGAAACGAGCAGGCTCGCCATAAGATACAAGGAGTCGAAGTAAATAGGGGAACGGGGAAAGGCAGAACAACCAGGCGCACAGCCATAGTAACATTGCGGTCAGGGCGCATATCAGAGGAAGGTACCCGCGATGTCGGTGGCAGTTTTTAGCCAGAAGCCAGATTGCGCGGAGGAAAACCGTCAGAGAATAGAGCGCAATCAGCAACTCTCCGACCGCCCACACCAGCACATCTCCAAGGGGCTTCGCGTCCATGACGGAAAGTTGGAGATGGTCAAATACGTCGCTCGGCCGCCACAGCAGGAAAAACGTGAACCACAGGGAAGAGGCGACGAAGAAGACGGTCAGCGCGAGGAACGCGCCCTGCGCTGGCGCGTCCCAGCAGAATAGTTTGCGAAGGAGTTGCTTCATGGCGATGTTTTCCATAATGTATATCGGAAACAGCGACTTGCCACCCGCCGGAGACGATTTAAGGCAACGCGGTACCTCCCTGTCAAATCTACTGCTATCCGGTTGAAAACAGGGGAAACGCCAGTTGTTCCCGTAAATATTGCCTATGTTTCCCCACACAGGTGCCTAATTGTATTTTAGCCTAAGACTTAAAGCTTAAGGCTTAGAACCTATCCGTAAATAATACCTCGTTTTCTGAAAACAATGATGGCAGCCGCCAACTGGAGTAGCCCCTCGAACGACGACTTCTTCTTCTCGAACCGGACAAGAATCTTCCTGAACCGGTTGAACCACG
>JAFPYX010000032.1 GCA_017417585.1 Victivallales bacterium | reverse complement strand
AGGTTAGAGGTTAAAGGTTAGAGGTTAAAGGTTAAAGTCTGGACTCTGGACTCTGGACCAGAGACGGGACAGGCGGGACGGACAGGACAGGCGGGACGGACAGGACAGGCGGGACTGGTCGTTATCCTATATCGCCACCGTGCCGTGGGAGGGGATTTCGATTTTCCGGAAGTGCTCGTAGGCGGTGGTGAGAAGCGGCTGGCGAGCGGCTTCGCCATCTTCCACAAGCAATGTTGCTTCGGCTAGGTAGTCAGTGGGGTTGGTGATTTGCAGGGTATCGCCGTCCCATTTTGCCTCAAGATGGTCAAAGCAGAGGATTTCGCGGGTGTCGGGGCGTGCATAGACGCCCGGAAGATGCACGCGTGCCAACAGGAGCGCGACCTCCGGCCAGCAGGCGCAGGGCGCATTGCCGATTTCGCCAACTTGCGAAGCGCCCTCCCAGTCGCCGATGTTGACACGTTCGCTCATGCCCACGACCTCCATACCATAGATGACGCGGCCCGGTCGCGAAAGGAACTGCGGCAGGGCGTGGACGACTTCCCGAGCGAGCCGCCCGTATTCGGCACGTCCGGTCGCACGGTAGAGCTTGAAGAGTGCGTCGCCGCTGGCGGAGCAGAAGCCAGGTGCGGAGTGGCGATTCTGGATGTTCGCATAAACCGTTCCGGCAGTGTGCATGTCCAGTTTCCCGAAAGTGCTTTCTGGCGGGAAGCGGTAGTCGTAGGAGACAATCCAGGTGGAGAGGTAGTCGGCGCCCGCGCAGGCCAGTGCAAGTAGCGATTCGTCGTGGGTGTATTCCCAGACGGCGACCAGCGCCTCTAGAAGCGCGTATGCGGACTCGGAGTCGGTCGCCTGTAGCGCATCGCCCACGCCGCCATAGACGTTGCCCTTTTCCTGGAGGTAGTTTTCCGCGTAGTAGTAGGCGCTGGCTATCGCGGTTTCGAGGTATTTCGGTTCGTGGAGGAGTTCGCTTGCCAGCGCAAGACCTGTGATGGCGGATGCGCCGCCAACTCCCCCGCCGACAAGCAGTTCGCCGGTCGCAGGGGCGATGAGATAGCCGAATTGACCGTGTTTTTCCCAGAGGTGGACGAATGCGTCGGCGCATTTGCGGAAGCCGTCAAGCCACTGGGGCTGAATTGGTTCGTCGTGGAGTTTGAGCCAGAGCAACTGCCTCGCGAGGAAGGCCAGCGCGTCGGCGTTCTTCCGCACGAGTGCCCATGGTGCGAGTGGTTCGTCGGGTTGTGGCGGCCAGTCGGGGAAGAAGCAATCGTGGAACGCAGTGGTCAGGAAGAATCCGCTTTCGCACTGTGCCTTGGTGAAGAGCGTGTCCCATTCGCGGTAGATGCGTGAGCGGTATTGCGGCTCGCCTTCGCGTAGCAGGTATTCGGTTTTCATGATGCCACCAACCCAGCCGAGCTGCCATTGGTGGGAAGAGTTGCGGCAAATGCCCTTGAGGTCGGTCTTGGTGATGGTGGAGTAATAGCCGTATTCCTCAAACCAGTTGTCGGCTTCCAAACGGTCGCGCACGAGCCGCGTGGCTTCGGAGTAGGGGAGGAGGTTCGGGAAGGCTCCCGACGGAACTGCGGTGTTACGTAATTCGCGGGCCTGCTGGAAGAAGTGCTCCAGGGTGCAGCACCTTTCGTCATGGAGGGCGAACTCGAAGGTGGCGATGGTTCCAGGACGATAGGCCAGCGGCGCGTCGTTTGCAGTCACGAATGTGTTGCATCCGATTTGTCGGACTGCCCGGTGGACTGGCGAGGTGATTCGTACCTTCAGGACGTCGCCATCTTCGATGATTGAATAGCCGTAGTTTCCGGCCTCGTTGGCCTGCGGGGTGAGCAGCCAGACGGACTCTTGTTTTGCTTCCGAGTAGAATCCAAGCCCTGGGAATGCTCCCTCGGCGGAGGTCATGTCCAGCTGTCCGCCACCCTGAGGTGCGAGGTGCTGGATGGTTCCAGTGAGTTGCGGAGGCGTGAGGTTCATGTAACCATCCGGAAGCCTCGGGGGGTAGGAACCATTCGGTGCCACGATGCTCACGCGGTTTCCATCATAGACAGCGGAGGGCAGCAGAATATAGTTCGCGGATGACCAATTGCCGATGCGGAAGACCAGCGATGCGTTCAGTTCGCCTTCACCGTGAAGACACTCCAGCGTGACAATGCGCTTTTTACAGGGAACGGATACGAATACGCGGAAACGACCATCCCCGACATTGAACTCGATAGTCTGCGTGGTCGCTAGATCCAGGGACAGACGGCGGCATAGGGCTTCCGACTCAATCTCCAAAAATAGTCTTGGCGAAAATTGCATGCAAATAACTATAATGCCAAAATGCAAATCCTCCGGCCAAAGACAACAGCCTGTTCTCCATGTGGCTAACTATTTAAGGTTTCCTGGGATTCCCGGTGGTGCTGGAGGCTCTAGTAGAACAGGCCAACAGCCCGCCGTCTGAGAAGACAGGCACTATTCGACATTCCTCCTAGATAAGGTGGGTACACTCGAGCCACCTCCACTGTTAAGATAACAACCGTGGTGGGGCTTTGCTAATTTGGGGGATTATATCGTTAACTTGTTTTGCCTTGGCTTCACTAGCCATGGGACATCTGGGACCTATGGGACGCTTGAGACACTTTCCCACTCGATTTGAACCAAGGGTCTCAAGTGTCTCATTTGTCCCAATCATCCCATCAAGGCAAATCAACGATAGTATTCCCTTTTTATGCCATTGGGGATTGCAAGCAGGAAACCGTTTCCTAACGGCTTCAAGAATGGTGCTATTAAACCAGCATATGAATAGTGATGAACCCTGCAAAAAAGCCGGAGAGAGCCCAGGCAATAATTAGGTGTTTGCTCAGTCTCTTGTTCATGTTTGAGACCACAAAGGAACATAGCGCCGTTATGATTGCTGGTAAGATAAAATGAAGGGTGTCGTACAAGAGTTTGGCATCATCTCCTTCTGGTTTCCAAAAGAATGCCATTAGCGCTGCAGTTATTACGAGAACAATGGAATGGACCAAAGGGGTCAAAATGTAGATGGCGAGAATGATGCCGATGGATGTGTGGGCGGCGTTTTGGGGTGCCTGGGATGCGGTGTCCCCCGTGTTTGGCGCGGCAGTGGCGGGGAAGATGGGAGCAGGCGGGTTCAGCGTGATGGTCTTTCCGCAAACCGGACATTGGGACTGCATGCCAGCCCAGGCATCCTCACAAGTCAACTCCTGATGACAGAATGGACAATTGCATACGAAACTCATTGATGGTGCGTCTCCTCTGATTTCGGTGGTGCTGTATAGCTAGGTCTTGCCTTTTTCAGCGTGTGGCGTCTTTGGCGTGTTTTCTTTCGCCTACATATTTTTTTGCGCAGGAAACGCGATTTCTGTCAGAGAAATCGAAAATACTTTGCAAATAACGAGAATTATAACGTTAAGCCGACTAGATATATATGGGATGGTTGCGAACTGTGGGACAAAGGGAAGTGCGACAAATAAGCATGGGGCGCGTGTCAGGCGCGGAAGGCGGCCAGGAACTCCTGGTTGCCGTTGGGGCCGAGGACGGGCGAGGGGAGGGTGCCCACGCTTGTCCAGTGCAATTCGTTCTGGGCGAATGCGATGACGGTGTCTAGGCAACGTTGGCGCACCGACTCGTCGCGGACCACGCCACCGGAGCCGACGTCCCGTTTGCCCGCCTCGAACTGCGGCTTCACCAGCACAATTGCCCAGGCGTGAGGCTTGAGAAGCGGTGCACACGGCGGAAGAACCTTGGTCAGCGAGATGAAAGAAACGTCGGCCACCAGGACATCGATAGGTTCAGGGATGATGGTGGCATTCAAGTCGCGTGCGTTGAGGCCTTCCAGCGAGATCACGCGGGAGTCACCACGGAGCTTCTCATGGAGCTGATCGTGACCAACGTCCACCGCGAAGACCTTCGCGGCACCGTGTTGCAAGAGGACATCCGTGAACCCGCCGGTTGAGGCACCGAGATCCAAAGCGGTCACGCCTTGCAGTTTCGGTTGGAAGGCCTCGATGGCCGCAAGGAGCTTTCCCGCGCCCCGCGAGACGTACTGCGGAGGGGCGGCGAGCATGAGACGTATGGTCTCGTCGAGTTGCTGTCCAGGCTTGCGAACTGGCGTGCCGTCCGGCAGGAGAATTTGTGCCTCGCCAATGAGCCGCTGTGCCAATGCGCGCGAGGCGCAGAGGCCTTGTTGGACGGCAAGTTGGTCGGCACGGAGTTTCAAGGTAAGAGGTTAGAGGTAAGAGATTAGAGGTTAGGACTTGGGACACAGGACTCTGGTCTTTAGACTTGGGGCTTCCTTTCTTAACTTTCCCCTTTCCCTTTAGACTTTATCCTTTCTATTGAAGAGCGGTTTCAATGACTTCGACGGAGAGGTCGGGGCGTATGCGGATGTGGTCGATGACCTCGCCAGTGGGCTGTCGCGAGATGACTTCGATGCATTCCGGCGAGACGGTGACCAGGATTCCGGAGGCCTGGCAGGGGCCGATATTGCCTGGACCGTCCAGCACGACAACTGGGAAGGGATAGAGGTTCTTCTCGCGGTCGGTGAGACGGTGGAAGCCCGGCTTGCTGAAACTGACGATTTTCTGGTCGTGCGGTGTGTAGCGTGCAGACTTGTGGGTGTGCCCGGCGAGCCAGAGGTCGATTTTGTAGCGCGGATGCGGTCCATAGAAGAAATCGCCAAGGAGCCGTTGGAGATTCCGTGCCATGAACTGCTCGTGGAACTCCTCGAAATCGGCGTCCTGGTCGAAAGGCGTGGCGTGGCAGAGGATAATGCGGTGCCGTGCGGTCTGGAATTCCGGTGTGGCGATGGCTTTGAGGAGCCACTCACGCTGGGCGTTGAAAAGCGCGGTGTGGTCGGTGCGGCGTGTGTAAACGTGCGGTGGCGGTGAGAGGCGCTTGTCGTCGCCAGAGTCCAGCACGAGGTATGCGGTATCACCGTAACGGAATAGATAGTAGGAACATCCGATGTGTTTCATCCAATCGGAGGAATGAGCACCTCGCAATTCGTGGTTGCCACGGACGGGAACCCAGACCTGGCGGTGCGAGGTGCGGGAGAGCGCGGTGGCGAGGACATCCAGGAAGTAGTCGCGGTAGAATTCCTCGGTGGAGTTGAGGAGATCGCCAAGTGTGCAGAAAAGGTCTGCAACGGAGGCGTCGTGGTCAAAGAAATTGTCGAGAATGCGCTGACGTTCGGTGCGGGACATCTGGAGGTCGGCGGTGCAGAAGAGCCGATGGGTGGAATCAACCGCTTGCGGGGTGTGGAATGTGTAGGTGGGGGTGAATTCCTCGTGTTCCAGAATGCTGTCGGCGATCTTGATGCGGTACTCGTAGGTGGTGTCGGGGACGAGCGAGGGGAGGTCGAAGAGGTGATGGGTGTCCACGGGAAGTTGCCCCAGGACGCATTCGCGGATTTCATGCCAGTGTTCGGTGCCTTGTGGACGCAACTGGAGAATGGCGGTCTGCTGGAAGAAGAGTTCCACTTGGACCTGGAGGCGTGTGTCAGTCGCCTTGAGCAAGGGACCTGCCGCAATGCGCTGATGGCTGGGATAGAATAACTGGCGATACTCTTCAAGGCTGGCAAGGGAACTAAGCACCTCCGGCGGAGGGGGGAGCAATGCGGCGCAGAAGGGCCAATAGATTACCCACGGACCATGATGCAACCAAACGGCGAGGACGTTTCCTCCTGGCTTCAAGGTCATGGGAAAGACGTGTGCCAACGGAGTGTAGGAGGCATTGCCATTGCCGATCTCGCGCGTGGAACCCACCAGCTCACCATTGAGATAAACCTCTAGCCACCAGTCGGTAGAGACACCAATATTGACCGTTTGCGTTTGGTCTGACGGGATGGTCGCCACCGCGATGGCATAGCCTTCATTGGGGCACTCCAGCATGCCAGGGCGAATGGTGTCCAGGGCGAAAATACCTTGCTCAAATTGAAAGGGGATGCCTTGGACGGTTTCGCCGGTCAAAAGGGTTATCGTCCCTTCCGGTGGAAAGCGAATGGCCTGCGCATCAGCCGGAGTGGCATGGTCGTGAAAGAAAATCTGCCAGTTTTCGAAAGAAGCCATAGGTGAAATATGCCTTGTCACATTCATGCGACAGGGAATTGCGAATTGTTCTTGTCATTGAAGGGACTGGGGTGTCGGCTGGCGCCGCGGGATTTCCCATTCCACGACGGCCTCGGAAGGCACGACCTCCTCGTCTATGCCAGGTATCCGAATGCTGGTCCGTCCGTAATTTCGAAGATCGTCCAGGGCAATGGAGAAATTCCGGACTTCCGGACTGGGTCCCAGGTCAATGGAGAAGATGGCCTGGGTTCCTTCCGATGGCAGCGGTGATTCGAAGTCAAAACAAAGCCACTGGACTCCTCGAGTAGATTGAATTGTCGGAGTGACGGACAATGGCGTTCCATTGTAGTTTGGAACAGCCGCCGGGATGCCTCGTTGAAGCGTGTGGATGCGCAGCATCAGCCGTTGCCGTACCACACGGTCCACTCCCTCGTTGGCCAGGCGTTCGCGGAATTCCTCCGGAAGGTGGAAGCGCTTGGTCAGAATGAGGCCTTGCGGGGGCACTTCGATGAAGGAATTGCCGGCGGCGAGAGGGCCGTGGTCATAGATGACATAATTGCGCGGAAATTCTAGGTTTATGCCATCGGGATTGATGCGTCGCTGGAATGCGGGCTCGACCAGATCCTGATATGAAGGATAGGCGAAGTTGACGACATAGCAGGCCAGGAAAAGCGCAAAACATGGAAGGATGAATCGAGGCTGGCGCTTGATTGTTTTCGCGGAACAAAGCCTGCGGCTCCAGATCGTGATGGCGCCTGCGCCCGCGCAGCACAGCAACGGGAGGAAGCCGATGCGGAAACGCGCCAGAATATAGAAGGCACTGGTGGCGCCCCAGAACGCGAGCATCATCCAGAATAACGCGAGGTGTCTGCGTTTCCCAAGGCGACAGGCGTAGAACATCCCCGCCAGGCCCAGCGTGCCAAGGATGCTCCAGGGCAGCAGCAGCGGACATTGGAGGAACAAGCTCTCTTTGCCTTGAACTTCATAGCTGATGTTGTTGGGGATTTCACGTGCATCCCAGAAAAGCAGCAGCTTGCGGAAGTTGAGCTCCAGAAAGGCGAGGGGATTCTCCCGGAACCACTGCAGGATATGGGCGGGAACGCTCATCCTGCCGCGTTCGGCGTCCCGACACCAGTGATAGTAGGTGCGCGGATATTCCAGCCCGCCGGCGGGTGCTTCGGGGCTGTTTCCCAATACCAGGACCTTCCCGCCGGCTACTGAAGCCCCCGCAAGATGGCCTGTGGAACGGGAATTGTGAACGCTGTAAGGCGTGATGGGCAGCAGGAAGCAAACTAGGAAAAGAAGCAGATGCAGGGCCAGTCGTCTCCAGTGGTGCCGTTCATGCCAGATAATCAAAAGGACAATGCCTGGCAGCCATAGAAGCGCATTGCCGCGCGTAAGCAACGCACCGGAGGCCGCTAGGCCAAGCAACGCATGCCAAAGCCAGGCGGATTTCCGTGCGCCAAAAATACGCAGGGTGCAATAGAGGACCAGCGCGCACCAGAAGCTGAACCAGACCTCAAGCAGCAGATACGGGGTGTAGAAGATGTGGAAGCGCGAGAATGCAAGCAGTAACGCCGCCAGGAGGCCGGCCTTGCGTCCGAAGATGCGTCCGGTTGCGGCGCCGGTGAGCCATACGGCGGCCGCGCCGACCAGGGATTGCAGGAGGATGACCGGCCAGGGGCCGCCTGTGGGTGAAAAGAGATATGCGAAGGGGAGGAATATCGTGTAGTAGAACGGCTGGTAGTCGAAGACTTCCGGCCAATGCCCCTGACGGATGGCCAACGCCAGCGACCGGTAGGTCGCCATGTCGGTGACCTCCAATGGCGACACCACGGTCTTGGTGTCGGAAAGCTGGCCCCCGACAATGAGGCGCAACAGCAACGCCACGACGGCCGCCAGCAGCAGCGACGCCCCATAGTGCCTCCGAAACCAAGGAGCAACCCGGTCGTTCCAGGAGGAGGCCAGGGCGGGGGAGAATTTTCGTTTGTTCTTCGCTGTGGTCATCGCATCGCGGCGTCAGGCGTCATGGTTGCCGGGGGGGCGTCTCCAGCAGCGCCGTCATTCCTCGTCGGCCGTTGCCGTTTCCTCCACTTCCAGCGAAGTGGTGTCCGGCGGAGCGGCGATACTGGCCTGGATGGCACGCTGGTTTTCCTTTTCCTGGTCCTTCATGGCTTGGATGATGAGGTCTTCACGCGTTTTCTCAATCAGATACAGGTTCAGGACCGGAATATAGGCGTAGTGGTAGTAGATCCAGACGTGGTTTTCCTGCGATTTGAAGTGTCCATAACCACCGGCCAGGTGTTCCAGTTTTGGGGAGAACAGGAAGGAGAGCTTTTTCCTGAGCCTTTCCTCAACCTCGCCATCCGAGAGGCTTTCCTGTGAGATCGGATGGACGGGCACGTGGCAGAGGATCGTCCCGTCGCCGAAACAGAGATATTTTGCGACTATCTCATCGTCATGCCCATTGCCGTCATTCCGGAGCTGGTCCGCGAAGGTCTCAAAGAAGAGGTCGAAGGCAACGACGCCGAGGAAGGTCTTCTGGTCCGGGGAGACGATGGGCATGGAGCAGGTGAGGACTTGCTGCTTTTTGTTGTCGTCGGAGTTGCTTTGGTCCAGGTAGGGCTTCCCCCAGATGGGCTTCAGCAACGGCAGGTTTTCGCCGCTGTTCCTCGACTGCGCTTGGAATTTGCCAATGGCCTGTGATTTGGCATAGTAATACCAGGGACGGGTGTGGTTGTCATAGTCGGAGCGGTATTTGCCCGAACCCGGATAGGCAAGATGAAGATGGGAGTCCTCCACGGCCAGGTATGCGCGGCGGATGAGAATGCCCTCCTGGACCATGGCGAAAGTCTGGTCATTGGTGGAGTTCCCCTGTAGGAGATCATTGGAATTGAGGACGAGGTTCTGGAGGGCCGGCGCGATGGGACGCAGGCGGGCGAGCTCTTCGGCAATCTGTTCATGTTCCTGGCCATCAGGAACTTGATAGGCGCAAGCATCGGGCTTGATGTAATCATTGTAAACCGGGGAGAAGACCCCGTTTTGCTGAGTGATTTGCCGATAGGGGATGAAGGGGTTCGCCACGTCGTCCGAGACGAGGCCGGCGTCGATGTTCGGACTGGTCAGGAGTATTCCGGCGTTCATGCTGATGTTCCGCAGGTCGCTGGCCAGGTCAACAAGAGTGTTAGAGAGGCTGATGGCGGAACGGATGACCTGCGAGTCCATGTTGGTCAGATGGTGTTCGAACTCCAGCTGGCGGATGTCATTGCGCTGTTGTTCGGTATAGGCCCGTTCGTCCTCCAGCGCCTGGCTGGTCTGCTCGTGGAGGTTGTGCAGATGACGCTGGATGAAGATGCCGGAGATGACCCAGCTGATGAGCGTCAGCAAGACCAGCGTCCGGCTGTAGCGTTTGATGCCGCGGAAGAATTTCCCGATGAAGTTCTCTGGACGGGCGTTGACGGCCATGCCGGCCAGGTAGCGCTTCAGGTCTTCCGTAAAATCGGTGACGTGCTGGTAACGCTCCTCGGGGAGATACGCAGTGGCCTTGTCCACGATTGCCACCAGGTCGGGGTTGAGGTCATAGCCAAATCGGTTCACGATGGGGAGGCGGTCGCCGTTCTTGATCTTCTTGATGACCTCCTGGATGGACTTGCCGTTGTAGCCATGCCGCAGGGTGATCATCTCGAAGAGAATCAGCCCCAGCGCGAAGATGTCGGTGCGTTCGTCGCGCGGTTTTCCCATGAAGGTCTCCGCCGGCATATATCTCGGAGTGCCGTCAAGCGGCGCGCCGGAATTGGCCGGGAGGATTTTCCCGTTGTCATCGCGGAAGCGCCGCGCCAATCCCCAGTCCATCACATAGATTTCACCGTATTCCCCGATCATGATGTTTTCGGGCTTGAGGTCGCAGTGGATGATGTTTCGGGAGTGCGCATACGCCACTGCGTCGCAGACACGAAGAAGCATCTCGATGCGCTCATTGAAGAGACGGTTCATGACGCCCTGCGAGATTTTCGTGCCGACTTTCTTCCGCAACTGGATGAACCGCTGGAGCTCATCTTTGAGCGTATGTCCCTTGACCAGTTTCATGGCCTGGTGGATGCCATTCTCATCGTCGCCGAAGAGACCATGGATCGGGATGATGGCGGGATGCTCCAGCTGGGCGGTGATCATGGCCTCGTTGACGAAGGCCTCGCGCAACGCCGCCTTGTCCAGGATTTCCTTGCGGAGGGACTTGATAGCGATACTTCGATGGAGAACCTTGTCCACGGCACGGGAGATGATGCCTTGCCCCCCGCCGGCAAACGCGTCCTTCACATCACAGGCCTCATTGAGCTTCGGGAAGAGGTTATAATCCGCCTGGGTGGTGTCAATCTCCTCCTCTGTCTTGGCATTGAGATCATTGCGGGTGTTGTCCAGAAGGACCGTCGCCTCGGTGATGTCCCGGTCTGGAAAGTCGGGTAGGAAATTCCGGTGGAGAAAGTTGACGAATCCGCCGATGGAGGTGGAGGAGATGGAGGATCGAGTCTCCGACAGCATGTCTTCGTCGTCATCGTTGAAGGCATATTGACGCAACTGCTGAAGAGCCTCCTTGGCCTTTGCAGATGCCTGGGAGAGTTGCTCGTCTGTGACCTTGATGGTCACATCCGGGCTGCCGTTCTCTGCGGCAGTCGAAAAATTCCGTTCTTTGTCAGCCATTTGGGTTACCGGTTTGGGGATGGATTGGCGACGAGTAAAGTGGCGGTTTCGAAATGGGCGGTCCGAGGGAACATGTCGAAGACGGCGAGACGTTCGAGGCGGTAGGCGCCGTCTTCGCAGAGCGCCTTGAGGTCCCTCGCGAGGGTGGCGGGATTGCAGGAGACGTAAGCCAGATATGACGGGCGAACATTGCGGAGCGTCTTGAGCACCTTTCCCTGGCAGCCGGTGCGTGGCGGGTCCAGGATGACCAGCGTGGTGCTGGGGGGGTATTTGGGGAGCAGCCTGGGCAATGCCCGTTCCGTGGTCTCGGCGACGATTTGGCAGGCGTAGCCGCGTTGCTGGAGGTTGTACTGGGCGGCCTCCGTGGCCTGGCGGAAACTCTCGATCAGCAGGCGTTCGACAAGATGCGGATTGGTGATGGCACAGGAAAAGGTGCCCACGCCCGCGTATGCATCGACAAGGCTGGTGAGCGGCAGCCCGCATGTCCATTGGTCCACTGTCTTGACAAGCTGTTCGGCGACGGGCGGGTTGATTTGCCAGAAGGCCTCGGCGGGGACCTTGTAAGCGATGTCGTTGAGCCGTTCGTTGAGCCAGGAGATACGTCCCGGGGCGAAGCCGAAGTAGAACTCCTCGTCGCCACTTGAGTCGATTCGCAGGGTGAGCGCCGTCGGCGCCTGATTGTCTTTGCGGTGGGCGTTGTGCTGGTTCCACTGGCTGTCGATTGCCTTGTGGAGCAACTTGCCCAGTTCGGGGCGCCCCAAGGGACAATGGGTGACTTTCAGGAAACTCTTGTTGTCATTCTGGAGATAGCCGTAGTCCACATACTTGCGGCCGTTTTCCGCACGGGCGGGGCGGGCCTCGAAACGGAGTTTGTTCCGGTAGCCATACGGGGCGGCGGCACGGCAGGCGGGCTGGACAGGTGGCAATTCCTCGAACCGTCCGATTCGCTTCAGGATGTCCAGGAGCTGCTTCTGCTTGGCGGCAAACTCCACCGGGTAGTCCAAATGCTGATACTGGCAGCCGCCACAGATGCCGAAATGAGGACAGAGTGGTTCCGTTCGTCCAGGTGCCGGGGTGATGACCTTGAGGAGCTTCCCCTTGGCAAAATTCTTGCGAACCATGGTGATCTCGACAAGCGCTTCGTCGCCAATGGCAGTATACGGCACAAAGACTATGCCCTCCGCCGTCCGGGCAACACCTTCTCCGCCGAAGGCCAGGTCATCGATGGTGACTGTAAGTTGGAAACCAGGGGAAAACATTGGCAATGAACAGTGAACAGTGACCAATTGGGACGATTGCCCCTTTTCTTCATGGTGGGATTGGACAGGCGCGTCCGCCCCTCCTGCGATTCATCGTCAGGCGAGTTGTTCGCGTAGCGCGCACCCAGGGGAGACGTGGGGCACGGGGAGGCCGCTGAGGCGCAATGGACCATGCGGATAGAAGCGATGGCAGAGCCAGGGCAGTTCTTCAGGATGGGTCTCCAGCCTTTGGGCCGCTGGAATTTCAGTGATGGACAGGGAGGTGCCCAGAGTCTTGGCGGCCGCCTCATAGACCTGCCGGATTTCCAGGGTCTCGGGGCCGGGGCAGTCCAGAATTCTCCCTGTCGTGCCTGATGAGGAAGGACAGGCCAGAATGAGTTCGACGAGGTCGCCGACGTAGATGGGCTGGCAAAGGAAATGCCCACCACCCGCCAGGCGGAGCGCCTCGCCCCGCCGAAGCCGGGCGGCCACGTCGTCATCGTGGAGATGCTCGGGGAAGAAATCCAGACGTCCACCGGCGCCCAGGACGATGGTTGGCCGCAGAACCGTCCACCGACGGGTTTTGTCTTGGCATAGCAGCATTTGCTCGCAGCGTCTTCTTTCCGCGAAATCCGACTGGTCTTCAAGGTAGACGGCTCCTTCGTCGGTTTGCGGGAAGGTGCGGTGTTTCGGGGCATATACCTGGTCGGTGGAAAGCACGACCAGATGGGTTTGCCCTGTGCCGCAGAAGAGCGCGAGGTCTTGCCGGATGTGCTCGGGGGCCCAGGCCAGGCAATCGACAACGAGATCGAAAGGCTGGAGGGGTTTGGGTTGTTTGAGAGACCACTCCAACAGCGTGTTGCTGAGTTCGCCAGGCTGCTTTCGATCGGCCTTCAACGCCTCGACACCATCGGGAATCGGACGCCGCCCGCGGGTTACGATCGTGACCTGATGCCCTGCCTGTATTGCCCGCCTCGCCAGATTTCCCGAAATGAAACCGCTGCCGCCGAGAATTAAAATCCGAAGCCGGGCGGGTTTCCCTGCGGAGAACAACTGCGGCTTAGGCTCCGTGGATAAGACCGATGTGGATTGAACCAGGCCATGGCTCCACGGATGCACGACGGGCGAAGAAGACACGCGGCCGCCTGGCACGGGTGGTTCAAGGTGGATGTCGTGGGAAGACGGCAAGGCGGGAGGTGGGAGGTTAGAGGTTAAAGGCCAGAGGTTAGAGGTCAGAGGTTAGAGGTCTCAGGCCCCAGCCATTAGATCTCAGGTCCGAGGTCTGAGGGGGAACGAACTAGTCCAGGAAAAGATTGTCGATGAGTCGGGTTTTCCCGATGTAGGCGGCAATGGCCAGAAGGGCGGGCTGGTCGATGGTCCCGATGGGGCGGAGGGTGGCACGCGACATCACGTCCACGTAATCGATGGAGTCGGCGGCAGGAAGGAGTTCCTGGAGGACGGCATCCTTCAGCGCCTGGGCGTCACGCTCCCCGGCGTCGAATTTTGCCTGTGCTGAGCGAAGTCCGCGGGAGAGCGCCAGCGCACGGGTGCGTTCTTCGGCGGAAAGGTATTTGTTTCTGGAGGAACGTGCGAGGCCGTCCTCCTCGCGCACCAGCGGTGCCTGGATGATCTTGATGGGCACGTTGAGGTCGCGGACCATGCGCTCAATGACGAGGGCCTGCTGCGCATCCTTGCGTCCGAAGACCGCCACGTCCGCCATGGTGATGTTGAAGAGCTTGAGACAGACCGTGCAGACGCCGCGGAAGTGGATGGGGCGGAAGGCGCCGCAAAGGGTCTGGGAAAGGCTGTCTTCGGAAACCCAGGTGGAAAAGTCCGGCGCGTACATCTCGGCAGGGGACGGATGGAAGATGGCGTCAACGCCAACTTCTTCGCAAAGGCGGCGGTCGTGTTCCAGGTCCCGCGGATACTTGTCCAGGTCTTCGGTGGGACCGAACTGGGTTGGGTTCACAAAGATGGTGGTGACGACACGGTCGGCGTTCTGCCGGGCGATGCGCATCAGCGAGAGATGCCCGTCGTGCAGATAGCCCATCGTGGGGACCACCGCGATACGTTCGCCTGCTTTTTTCCAGGCGGTGACACGTTCACGTATGGCGGCGACTGTAGTAAGTAGTTCCATGGTTTTCCTGGCAATGGCACGAGTCCTGAAACCTGCGGCTTGGGGTTTCCAACATGTTCTCGGCGATTTTATGCGGGGAAATCGCCGTTTTTGACTTCGGAGACATACTGGCGGATGGCCGCGATGGCGGTTTCGCCGAGTTCGGCATAGCGTTTGGCGTGCTTGGGGGTGAAGCCGCCGGCATTGAGTCCGAGGAGGTCGGCGAGGACCTGAACCTGTCCGTCCGTCGCCGGGCCTGCGCCGATGCCGATGGTCGGCGTGGCGACCTGGGCGGTGATGGATGCGGCCAATTCGTGGGGGATGCCCTCCAGCACCATCATGCAGACGCCGGCCTTCTCCAGCGCCTTTGCGTCCGCGACGAGCGCCTGGGCTTCGTCGTCGGCTTTTCCGTGGAGACGATAGCCGCCGTCCTTGAGGACCGACTGCGGGAGAAGCCCGATGTGCCCGACGACGGGGATGCCGACGGTGACCAGCCGCTCGATGACAGGAAGCATTGCGAGACCGCCCTCCAATTTCACCGCGTCGGCACCGCATTCCTTGAGGTAGCGGCCGGCGTTGCGCACGGCTTCCTCAACGGAGACCTGGTAGCTCAGGAATGGCATGTCGCCAATCACAAAGGCGTTTGGCGCACCGCGGCGGACGGCGGCGGTGTGTGCCAGGGACTCTTCCAGAGTGACGGGGATGGTGTTGGAATAGCCCAGCACGGTGTTGCCCATCGAGTCGCCCACGAGGATGGTGGGCACGCCTGCGGCCTCCGCCCAGGCGGCAGTGCATGCGTCGTAGGCGGTGAGCATCAGGATATTTTCTCCCCGAGCCTTGTAGTCGCGCAGGGTGCGGACGGTGATTTTCTGGTTGGTGTTCATGGTCGTATTGAGGGACACTGGCATGACAGGAGGTCAATTCGGAAAGTAGATCTTCAAGAGTTCACAAGCCTCGGAACTGCCGGAAGCGGCCGCCTGTTGAAGCAATGTCCTTGCGTAGGTGCGGTCTTCGGTGACGCAGGTGCCGTCCAAATAGCAGATGGCGACCTGTATGATGGCAATCGGGTCGTTGGAGGCGACTGCCGCATCCAGGAGTTCCTGCGCTCGCTTGGGATTGGCGGGGATGATTTCAGTCCCCGAAAACAGCAATGCCCCCAGGCGAGCCTGGGCGATGGGAAGACCGCTTTCGGCGGCCCTGTTGAGCCACCGGATGGCCTGATTGTAGTCGACGGCGGTACCTTCGCCAGACTGGTAGGCACGTGCCAGGGCCACTTGGGCCAGAGCCTCGCCGGCTTCGCTGGCGGCGAGGTAACATTCAAACGCCTTGGGAAGATTTTGTTCGGTGCCAATGGCGTCGTGGTAGCAATTCCCCAGAAGATATTGCCCGACGGGATAATTAGCCTCGGCGCTGATCTTATACCAGTGGAAAGCCATTTCGTTGTTTTTCGGCACGCCGATTGCCCGTTCGTAGCAATTGCCCAGTTTTGCCTGTGCCTCCGGGTCTCCTTGGTGGGCGGCCAGAGTCAGCCAGTTGACGACTTCCCGGTAGTCGGCGGGTACGCCGACCCCCCTTTGATAGCAGTCCGCCAGCTGGATTTGCGCACGGGAATTGCCATCTCGGGCAGCTTCATGGAGGTACTTCACGGCCAGTTCCGGGGAGGTCTCGACGCCATATCCGTTGAGCAGGAAGAGCGCAATGTGGAGCTTGCTGGAGCTGTCGCCAGCGTCGGCCAGCATCTTGTAGTATTTGAATGCGATTTCCGGATGACCTTGTGCTTCCGCAAAGACGGCGGTCTTCAACTGCGCCTCCGGCACCCCCGCGTCCGCCGCCTGGCGGTAGAGTTCCAGGCATTTCTGGATGGATGCCTTGGGAACGCCAAAGCCCCCGTCGTAGCAGATGGCGAGATTGTACATCGCTTCGGGGTTGCCGTTCTTCGCCGCGGCGCTGAAATAGCGAAAGGCCTTGTTGTAGTCTTGCTTCGCTCCCGCTACGCCATCGAAATAGATTTTACCCAGGGTGAGCTGGGCATTGGCGTTGCCGTTTTTCGCCAGTTCCTCCAGTCTTTCAATGGAGACCGATGGAGTATCCTTGCGCTTTTCGTGGATAGTCTGGCTGGGGTCGATTTCCACCGGAGTGATATACTTCCCGGCTTGCGGCACTTCGGGAGGGGCCTGCTTAGGCAGAGACTTCTTGAAAGGCCACCACCAGGACGCCTGGAGGGTCGGGGCTGTGCACAACAGCAGGGCAAGAATGGCTAGAAATGGCGCACGACGCATCGGAGGCTTCTCCTGACTTGACGGGTGAATAGACTACAGGACAATAATGTAATCGCTCATGGCATTTTTTCGCGCACGCGAAATAAGGAAAAATAAAGGGGCAACGACATTCTGCCAATTCATTGGCACAGGTGGCTTCTACGGATTCGCCCGATGCGCGCCCCTGTGCGTCGCCTCGTGAAACAACTATTCTTCCGGAGGAGGCGGAGTGTCCTTCCTGGGCGGTTTGCCCACCGGGGGCTTTTGGTATAGGGGTGCCTCCATATAGAATTTCAAACGTTGCTGAACAATTCGGTCGCGAAGATTCTCCATTTGCTTCAGCCGGTTCTGGATTTCCTCCAGACGCTCCTTGGTTTGCTCGATCATCGAGTCAACAGACTCCGCGACCAGCTCGTTGAGTTGTGCCTGGAGTTCCTCGGCGTTCTCCGGCGGCGAGGCCGCGCGCAACTGTTCGGCCAATTCCCAGCACTGCCGGTCCAGCTGGCGGAATTTCTCTTCGGCGGGATTCTGCCGAGGAGGCAACCGCTCTGAAAGCTCTTTCATGAACTCTTCGCGGTTCTCCATTCGCAACTTGAGCAGCCGCTCGTATTCTTCCGGATCTTCCTGCTGAAGCTTCATGAAATAATGGCGCACGGGTGGCGGGAAGTGTCCGACGTGAGGTGGATCCCTGCGCGGGTGGTTCCCGCCTGGCGGCATGGGGAAGTCGTCCGCCTGCAGGGGGATTTCCGTTGTCGATGTCTCTTGGGAATCCTGCTGCGCCAGGACAGGGGCGCCGCTCATGCAGAACAGCGAAAACGCCAGAAGGGCAACGAGAAGGAATTGAATGAGCGGCTTGACCATGGATTCAGGGTGGCAGGAGGATTTACAGACCGGCGTTCAGCAATGCTAGATTAAACTCCATCTGGTCGAGCTCTTTCGTGGAAAGAGAGACGTCGACGTCCCATGAAAGCGCCTCGGTGTAGATTTCCAGAAGCGAAGGCTGGTTCGAGGCGGCATCCGAGGCGTCGGAAGCCGCTATGGCAAGAGCGGTGGAACGGTCCGGCTGAGTGGCTTGCGGTGTGTTCTGGGCAATTTTTGGGGATCCCACAGGAATGGTGGAGTCAGGGGAATTCCGCAAAAGGAGTGTGATGCCGAGCAGAATCGCCGCACAGGCCGCCGCCGCATAGATGAAACGCATCCTGCGACGGCGGCGCCGGACCGCCAGAATACCGTGGCACGCGCCAAGTGTCCGTGCGTCCGTCTCCAATGATGGACGAGGTGGGACCGCGAGCAACGCTGCCGTCGCGAATGCGCGGCATTCCGCACAGGATTCCAAGTGCTTCCTTGCTTCAGAAGACACTATGGAATCGGCAAGTAGTTCATTTTGGCAATCTTGGCAATTCATGACAGCCTTTACAGATAGTCGGCCAGCAATTTCCGCAGGTTCTGCACCGCATAGTGCATTCGCCCCAGGGCGGTGTTGAGCGCAATCCCCTTTTGCTTGGCGATGTCCTTGAAGGCGACCCCCTGTCCCCGCAAGGCGATGATCTCCTGCTGGTCGGCCGGGAGTTTCTGGATGGCGGCGCGCAGGGCGGCCTCGCGCTGTCCATGCGCGAGTTCCTGGTCAGGAGCGGGAGCCGGGGAGGCGTAGCTTTCAGGGACATCCTCGTCAGCGAGATGTTTCCGGGAACGGAAGAAGTCCATGACGAGGTTGTGTGCGATTCGGCAGAGCCATCCCAGAAAACGCTGCTGGTCGGTGTAGCGTTCCAGATTCTGGGTGGCCTTGATCCAGGTCTGCTGGAACAAGTCGTCCACCACATCCGCACGCCCTGGAAGAAGACGATGCAGATAGGAAAACAACGGCAGACGATAGCGGTTGTAGAGGACATCGAAGGCTTCGCCATCGCCTTTGCGGCACCGCGTCAGCAGTTCGGCGTCGCCGAACGCATTTGGCTTGGAATTGTGCGATGCCGTGGTCATACCGATAAACGATGGGAAGGCGTTTTTATTTTGTCAATCCCACAAAATAGTGGATTTTTCCAGATTATGCGTGACATCTCACCGCATGGGCCGTATCCACCGGAATGGCGTGATTGTGAAATCGTCAGGATGTTTTCGTAGCCAGTCACGCAGGATCTGCCGCGTGTTCTGTCCAGTGTCGGTGAGATTGGCGGCGGGGTTGGCGAGGATGCGCTGAAGTACGGGGGTACGACCGCCACCTGCCGCAGTATGGGAGTTGAGGACGATGCGGTAGCGGCGCCCTGGCACCGGCGCCGCTAGGCCAGGGCCGATTCCGGTGATGCAGGCGATTCCGCCGGCGTCGATGACGGCGGTGGCGCCCCAGAGGCCGCAGTAGGTGTAGACTTTGCGCTGTGCCCATTGCTCGGCGACAATCTGTCCAAGCTCCTCGGCGGTGACTTCGGCGGTGACGGCGGTGTTCTCGTAGGGGACGACCGCGAAGAGGTCGGCGTTGGTGAAAGGCTGCCCGGCGGGAAGGATAGCGGTGGAGAGGGTGCCGTGAAGGGCGACCTCGGCACCTGTTTCCTCGGCCAGCGCGATGCAGATGAGTTCGCTGACGGGGCAGGATACGCCGGGTTGTCCTTTGGCGCCGATTTCCCTGCCGAGAGGCTCATGGATGACTGTCCTGCCATGCTCGTCTGCCGCTGAAAGCGTGGGGGCAAGCAGTTCTAAAATGGCCGGGTCGGCGGTTGTCTCGACGGACGGCTGGACCAGGCGCGAGGTGATTTGTACGACGCGGTGTTCCTGCAGGTCGATCGTCAGTTCGGCCAGGCCGATGAATTCTCCGTGCGCCGCCGGCTGGAGGTACCAGGACTTGCGGATGGCCTTGCCTGGGATGGCGCGGTGGGTGTGCCCGCCAAGAATCAGGTCGATTTCCGGAAAGAGCTGCGCGATCCGGGAGACTTCATTCACGCCGCGCGGATCGTTTTGGCGGGTGGTGAGCCCCTGGTGGACTGCCAAGATGATGGCGTCCGGTTTCTGCGCCAGGACCACCGGGAGGATGCGCCGGAGGGTCGCCTCGGCGCTTTCGACCTCGAAGGCCTCGTGGAAGTCATCCAGATACCAGTTGGGAAGATAGGACGCAGTCAGGCCGATGACCGCGATGCGCGCCTTTCCGCAATAGAGGACTTTCCCGGCGGGATAATGTTCCTTCAGCGGCACTTCCCGACGCCAGAGATTCCCGCAGAGCATGGTGATGGGACAGTTGGCAGCCAAGTCCAGGAAGTTCTGCGTTCCAAAGTCGAACTCGTGGTTGCCTGGCACCCAGATGTCGCAGCCCATCTGCTTCAGGGCCTTGAGGATGGGGCGGCCTTTGCAGAGGGAGCCCGCCAGGCTGCCCTCGATGGTGTCGCCGGTATCGATGTGGAGGACTGGACCGGGGGCGTCGGCGCGAAGCTGCTTCAGAACCGTACTCAGCTGCGCGAAGCTCGCCGGCGCGATATCATCGCCAGTGAGATTGGCGTGGAGGTCGCTGGTGTGAAGAACACGCACCACGCATTCCTCCGCCGTGGCGACCAGGCACCACAAAAGCAGGAGGAATGCGTATTTTTTTATATGCATAAATTATTGTTGTATAATATCTTGTGTTGTTTTTATTTCGATTCCGAGTTCGGCGAGCTGCCTGGGGTCCACGTCGGCGCTCGGCGCATCCATCATGAGGCATGCCGCCTTGGCGGTCTTCGGGAATGCGATAGTGTCTCGAATGGAATCAGCGCCGGTGATGAGCATCACGAGCCGGTCGAAGCCGAGGGCGAGGCCGCCGTGCGGTGGCGCACCGAAGGAGAAGGCGTCGAGGAGGTGCCCGAAGCGTTCCCGTGCGGATTCGGGGGAGATCCCGAGGGTCTCGAACATGAGGCTCTGCAGCGCGGGCTCGTGGATACGGATGGAGCCGCCGCCGGCTTCGCAGCCATTCAAAACAATGTCGTAGGCGCGTGCGCGCACCTTTCCGGGTTCGGTCTTGAGAAGCGGCAGGTCTTCGTCCATCGGGCGGGTGAAGGGATGGTGTTCGGCGACCCAGCGCTGCTCCTCGAAGTCCCAGTCGAAGAGCGGGAATTCGGTGAGCCACAGGAAGTTGAACTTGTCCTTCGGGATAAGGCCGTGGGTGCTGGCCAGGTCGAGTCGCACGCGGCCGAGCGCGTTGCAGGCCACGCGGAAGGAGATGTCCGCCACCAGCAGGAGCAGGTCGCCCGGCTTGGCGTCGAGCGCGGCCTTGAGCGCGGCGGTCTCGGCTTCCGTGAGGAATTTGGCGGCGGGGCCGTTGAGTGCGCCGTTTTCATCCACTTTTAAAGTGACCAGGCCCTTGGCGCCCATGAGCTTGGCGGACTCAGTGAGGGCGTCGATGCCCTTGCGCGAGGTCGCGGCGGCCAGGCCGGTCGCGTTGAGTGCCTCGATGGTGCCGTTAGCCTCCACGGCGGACTGGAAGGGTTTGAAGGTGGAGTCCTTGAAGAGTGCGGTGACATTCTGCATCTCCAGGCCGAAACGGGTGTCTGGCTTGTCGGAGCCGTAGCGCGTCATTGCGTCCTTCCAGGTGATGCGCGGGAAGGGCAGCTGGACATCGATGCCTTTGACCTCCTTCATCACGGCGGCGAGGATCTTCTCGGTGATGTCCTGCACGTCTTTTTCTTCCACAAAGCTCATTTCGAGGTCCACCTGGGTGAATTCAGGCTGGCGGTCGGCACGCAAATCCTCGTCGCGGAAACACCTGGCGATCTGGAAGTAGCGTTCGACTCCGCCGACCATGAGCAGCTGCTTGTATTGCTGGGGCGACTGGGGAAGGGCGTAGAAGGCGCCGGGCTTCACGCGGGAGGGCACGAGGTAGTCGCGCGCGCCTTCCGGCGTGGATTTGGTGAGAATGGGGGTCTCGACCTCGATGAAACCGTTCTGGTCCAACACGGTACGGATGACGTGGGCGATCTGGTGGCGGAGGCGCAGGGTGTCGAGCAGGCCGCTGCGGCGCATGTCGAGGTAGCGGTACTTGAGGCGGAGGTCGTCGGAGGCCGCCGGGTCGTCCAGGTTGTAGGGCATGGGCGCGGCCTGGTTGAGGACCTTCAGTTCGTCCACGGCGACCTCGATGGCACCGGTGGCGCGTTTGGCGTTCACCATGTTCTCCGGCCGGGCCTGAACGGTGCCGCCGACCTGCAGGACCCACTCCTCGCGAATGGGCTTCGCGGCCTCGGCGACCTGCGGCGCGGCGGCGGGGTCGATGACCAGCTGGGTGATGCCCTCGCGGTCGCGTAGGTCGATGAAAAGCATTCCGCCTAAGTTGCGGCAGGAGTTCACCCAGCCGCAGAGGGAGACGCGCTGGCCGACGTTGGCCAGGCCGAGTTCATTGCAGTGATGCGTGCGGTTCATTTTAATTGCTAATTGCTAATTTTTTCCAGCCAGGCGGCGACTTCGGCGCGTGGCACGGAGGTCTGAGAGCCGTCGGCCATGTTCTTGCAGGTCACGGTGCCGTTGGCAAGCTCGTCGTCGCCAATGACCAGCACTCGCTTTGCACCGGATTTGTTGGCGGAGCGGAACTGGCCTTTCATCGAGCGTCCGGTGAAGTCCGCATGGACGCGTCCGCCGAGGCTCTTGCTGCGCAGTTCGCCTGCCAGTTGCAGCGCGACAGGGATGGCAGGAGCGCTCGGCCCGATGATGTAGGTGTCGGCGGCGGGTTGCTCCTCTGCCTTGATGCCCAAGGCGTTGCGTGCCATCAGAAGACGCTCGATACCGGCGGCGAAGCCCACGCCCTCGATGGCGGTGTTGGTGCCGGGCAGCGTGATCTGGTAGCGTCCACCGCCGGCCAGCGCGTCTTGCGCGCCCAGCGCGGTGTGAGTGATTTCAAAGACCGTGTGGACGTAGTAGTCCAGTCCGCGGACGAGGCGCGGGGCGACCTCGAAGTCCACGCCGAGAGACTTGAGTCCGTCGCAGACCTTGGCAAAGAAGTCCTTGCTGGCTTCGCCGAGGAGGTCGGCGATGTGCGGGGCACCCAGGGCGATCTCGTGGCAGGCGGGCACCTTGCAGTCCAGCATGCGCCAGACATTTCCCTCGAAGCGCCGCTGGCAGTCCGGGCACATCTCGGCCAGGTGGGGCCGGAAGTATTCTTTCAGCGCGGCGGCGATGGGCGGCCGGTCCTCCGGCAGGCCGCGGGAATTGACCATCACCTTTGCGCCGGTGATGCCCAGCTCGGCCAGGAAATGCACGAGCATCGCGATGGTCTCGGCGTCCATCCACGGCGAGTTGCAGCCGACGGCCTCGCAGCCGACCTGGTGGAACTGGCGGCGGCGTCCGGCGGCGGGGCGTTCGCCTCGGAACATCGGTCCCATGTAGAAGACGCGGCACTCCTCGCCGGTGTTCAGGCCGTGGTTCGCGATGGCCCGCATCACGCCCGCCGTGCCCTCGGGACGCAGGGAGAGCGAGCGTCCTCCGCGGTCCTGGAAGGTGTACATCTCCTTCTGGACCACGTCGGTCTCGTTGCCAAGATTGCGCACGAAGACCTCGGTGCGCTCCATGATTGGCGTGCGCAGCTCGGTATAGCCGTAGCGGTTGAAGACATTGCGGGCGATCCCTTCCAGGTCGCGCCATTCGGCGACCTCGGGTTCCCACAGGTCGGAAGTGCCGGGAAGCGGCTCAGTTAAACCAGACATTTTGTTGCTCCAAAAACTGAAAAAAGAAAGGAAAACGCAATAATATAGTCTTTCCACTACAAATCTCTGTTTAGCATCTAAATTATACGCCATGGACACGCAAGAAATCATCCATCGGATTCAGGAACTCAAGACCGCAAACAATGCGGTCATCTTGGCGCACAACTACGTTCGCGGCGAAGTGCAGGACATCGCGGATTTCGTGGGCGACTCGCTCGCGCTCTCGATCCAGGCGAAGAAAGTCCAGGCGCCCGTGATTGTCTTCTGCGGCGTACGCTTCATGGCTGAGACCGCCAAGATCCTCTCGCCGGACTCCGAGGTGCTGCTGCCGGCCCCCGACGCGGGATGCCCGATGGCCGACATGGCTGATCCAAAAGAAGTTATGAAATACCGCCAGGACCACCCGGAAACGGTGTTCGTGGCCTACGTGAACACCACCGCCGCCGTCAAGGCGCTCGTGGACATCTGCTGCACCTCCGCCAATGCGGACAAGGTGCTGCGAACCATCCCCGCCGACCGAGAAGTGCTTTTCCTGCCGGACCAGAACCTCGGGGCCAATACCGCCGCCAAATTGGGGCGCAAACTCGCACTCTGGCCGGGCTTCTGCCCTACGCACAACCGCATCCACCCCGACGAAGTCCGCCGCATCAAGGCGCAGTACCCTGAGGCGAAGCTGATTGTTCATCCGGAATGCCTTCCCGCCGTGGTGGAACTGGCGGACGCCGCGCTCTCGACCGGCGGCATGGTGAAATATGTCAAGGAGTCTGACGCCAAGGAGTTTATCATCGGCACCGAGAACGGAATCCTCCATCAACTGGCGCTCCAGAACCCCGATAAGCGCCTCATCCCGCTGGAACCCCTGCCGACCTGCCCGAACATGAAGAAGGTCACTTTGGAGAATCTCCTTCACGCCCTTGAAACGCATGAAACCAAGGTCGAGATGCCGAAGGAGCTCATGGACCGTGCGCGCCTCCCCATCGAACGTATGCTGGAAATCGCCTAGTCTAGGTCGCTTGGGCTGAATTGGTTCCCCAAAAGTGCGGAAATTCAAATTTGATTTCCGCACTTTTGGTTTGCAAAGTATTGAAAATATGTTATCTCAACGTCGGTTGTGAAAAATCACCCCTAAGGAGACATGAATGTATATCCGGCGTCATCTTGAAGAACCATTCTTGAAGGCGAGTCGCGTTTTT
>JAFPYX010000031.1 GCA_017417585.1 Victivallales bacterium | reverse complement strand
ATTAATTTTATGTTGTTAGCCATTCTTAAACACAACAAGGAATATTTATGAAAAGAATTCTTTTCACCCTCGTCGCTTTGCCAATGGTGCTGTCAGCCGGCTCGCTCTCGTTCCATCGTAACTATATGGACCATGCCGTATTGCAACGCGACCAGCTAATTGGCATCGGCGGTTTGGCCACGCCGGGCGCAGAAGTACAGTTGGTCATTGAGTCAGATCGCCCGGACTATCCCGTCAAATACGACCTGTCCTGTGAGGCGGATGAAGCTGGCGAATGGGAAGTGAAGGCCGAGCTTCCGGCGGGTGGTCCCTTGACCATCACCGCCAAAAGTGGTGACGAAGTGGTTTCCTTGACGGACGTGCTGGTCGGCGAGGTTTGGCTCTGTTCCGGACAGTCCAACATGCAGCAGCCCGTCTGGGGGACGAGTCCGGTCTGGCGGGTCATTGATGGCGACTACGTGGCCAGCCAGATGCCCGCATTTCCGCATATTCGTCACTTCCGCACCAATCTGATCACATCTCTGGATGTCGAGCAATCCGAGCCGAATGGCGAATGGGAGGTTCTCATGCCGGAAAGCGCGTTGCACACCAGCGCCATCGGATACTTCTTCGCGCGTCAGCTCTACCGCGACCTCCAGGTGCCTATCGGCATCATCGAGGCCAACTGGGGCGGCATGCCCATCCGCTCCTTCATGTCACGACAGTCATTCGCCAAGCTCGGCCGTGAGGATGTCCTCATCCAAATTGACGCGATCATCGCCGATGCGAAGGGAACCGACTATGACAATCTGCCCAAAGACGCCCAGGAGCGCCAGGCAGCGCTGACCAAGGCGTGGGAGCAGAAGCTGATGGCCTCCGAGTCCGAGGAGGACCGCCTTGCCGCCGCCGACTGGATGAAGCCGGAACTAGACGACTCCGGATGGGAAATCCTCGCACCAGCTGTCGAGTCGACCGCCTTTCTGGGCGACAAAGCGCCAATCGGCGTGGAGTGGTTCCGCACCACGGTAGAAATCCCCGACGATTGGGCCGGAGAGGAATTGCTGCTCTCTTTGGGGGCCATCGACGAGGTGGACACGACCTACTTCAACGGCGTCAAGGTCGGCTCGCTTGGCTTCGAGGTCCCGAACTTCTGGGAAATCCCGCGAAAATACACCATCCCCGCCGGACTGGTGAAGGCCGGCCGCGCAGTCGTTGCCATCCGCGAGGTGAATTCCGCCGGCGCCAGCGGGCTCTTCGGACCGCTGGACGACTGGTATGTCGCCCGAACATCATCGCCGGAGGTGCGCATCCCGCTGACCAACGGCTGGTTGCACCGTCTGGAGGGAAAGTTGAGCAAGACCATCGGCCTGGCCCGCCCGGCCTCCGGCGCCGCAAACACCCCGATCGAGCAGCCCAGCCTGGCGACCACGCTCTTCAACTCGATGGTGGCTCCCTGGCGGCGCTACGGCGTCCGCGGAGAAATCTGGTACCAGGGCGAGTCGGACTGTGGGCGTGAACCGGAATACTACGTCTTCCAGCAGGAGATGGTCGCCGACCGCCGTGAACAATGGAGAAATGACGACTATGCGTTCCTATGGTGCCAGCTCTCCGGCTTCGAACGCCATTGCCCGAATGACCGCGGCCCAGAGGATTTCTGGCGGGACAACGACCCGAACCGCGACCATCCTTGGCTCCGTTTCCGCAATATGCAGTTCGCATTGCTGAAGGTGATTCCCAACTCCGGAATGGCAGTCACCTTCGACCACGGTGATGCCTACGACATCCACCCGCACCGCAAGGAAGAGGTCGGCTTCCGGCTCGCCAAGGAGGCAGAGCGTCTCTGTTATGGCTACCAAGGAATTACAGCCGGACCGTATTACCGCTCCCATGAAGTCGTTGGAAACCAGATGGTGCTGCACTTCGACAATGTCGGGGCCGGACTTGCCTCACTTGACGGCAAGCCGCTGGGATGCTTCGCCATTGCCGGCGCAGACGGGAAATACTTCTGGGCAGACGCCAAGATTGTCGGCGACACAGTGGTGCTCACCGCGCCGGAGGTTCCCGAACCTGTCAAGGCTTCCTACGGCGCAGTGACTTATGATGAGCGTCTGAATTTCGGGAACGCCAACGGCTTCCCCGCCAGTCCCTTCTATACCGCCAAGCCCGATTGGATGAAATAAAACTCGGAAGCGTCAGCAGACTTTCAAGAAACTTGGTCATTTCCAGGCATTCCGACTTTGGGATGCCTGGAAATTTTCGTTTTATTGTCCGGCAGGATTTCTGCAGGAAACTATAGTACTGGATGTTTGTTTCACCCTAATCCCGCCGTTCCATTCGTGACCAGAGAAGAGATATTAGAGCAGATTTCCGTCAACCTCGCTGATGCGATACAGTATTGCCAGCATCACGAAGTGGGAATGGGCGTTTTGCGCGAGCTTGGCACCAACGACCTGGACACGCCCGGCGTGGAGATTTTCCTTGCCTCCATGCCGACGACTCCAACCCGCGTTCTGGACCAACTGATTCAGCGTGGGAACCACGAAGTCACGCGACTTCTAAGCCAAAATCCCGCCCTGCATCCCAAGTTGTCGGAACATCCGGATCCCGCAGTCCGCCAGCAGGTCGCGGAGAACCGCCGGATCGCACCCGCAATCGCACAGCAACTGGCGCGTGACGAGGCGGTCGGCGTGCGAGTCGCACTCGCCAAAAATCCAACCATCCTCGCCAATGTGCAGCGTGTCTTGCTGGCGGACCCCGTCCCCTTCGTCCGGCTGGCACTACTTGACAACCGTCGGCTGGAGCCGGAATTCATGGATGGCTTGAGCGACGACTTGAACCCTACAGTCCATGCCTGTACCCTTCTCGCCCCGAAACTCTCGCCAGTCTTCATGAAATCCTGGGCGGAATATGACGAAGAACTTGGACAACTTGCGTTGGCGCATCGCGACGACCTTCCGCCAGCCATCGTCAATCTGCTGTCCCAAAGCAAATACCCCAGTGTCCAATTGGCTTTGCTCCGCCAGCCCTCCCTGCCGGAGGAATTCCTGGCCGCCCATGTGGCTTCGGAGGATCCTTCTGTTCTGCGCATCATCGCCAACCGCAGGAATTTGTCTGCCGAACTCCAGCGTGCCCTCATAGCCAATCCCGCATTCCCGCTGGAGCTCAAGCGTACGATGGCACAGCGTGCCGACCTTGCTGATGAGGTCGGCTCGAACCTTTGCGACACCGGCGACTCGGAGCTTTTGCGTGACTTGGCGGTGAATCTCGCCCCCCAGCTCTCCGCCACGCGAATGCGCCTCACGCAATGCGGTTTTCCATTTGTCCTCAAATTGCTGCTGGCAAATCCCCTGGCGCATACCCCGGAGGTGCTTTCCTCGCTGGTTCTCCATGCCACGGAAGACGTCCTGAGCCATCTGGCATATCGTTCCATTTCCTGCGAGTCGCTGCTTCCAGAAGCGCAGGAGCGGCTGCGCAACAGCATCCTTCCCAGCGTCCGGGAACTGGCGGCAGTTTAACCCCTGCCCCGCATCCGGCCCTGGCAATTTAATTTCTGTCTTAACTAACCAACATCGGGACGAATTCAAGGTCTAGCTTTGAATTCGTCTCAACCATTCCAGGAGACAACTATGGCTGTGAACAAAAAACCTCTGCCCAAGCCACCATTGAGCATGGTGGAGATCGTCATGCGAGCAGATGCGGCGACTATCCAGGCGGCCCTAGAGGCACGCCAAAAGGTCGATGCGCTGCTGGCCGAACGCGCCGCCGCCTATGAGCGCATTGCCGCTCTGGAGCAGCAGATTGACAATGTCGTTGGAGAACCCGGCGTCTTCGTCTTCCCGCCGCCGCCCAAATCGGTCGCACAGTTCTCCTTCCCGTCAACAGTCACGGCGCCGGCCTCCCCGGCAGCCGTAAAACCCGCCACCGCCAGCACTCCGGCCGAAGAGAACTCTGCCATCTCCGAGCAAGCGCCGAAACCCTCCCACGCCGCCGAGATCCCCTCCCGTAAAGGAGCCAAGAATTGATTCGCGATGCGGATTTCCGATGAAATCCGAATTATCGACTTGCTAGCACGCCGCGAAGCGGAATTTCTGCGGGTCAAGGAATGCGAGGATCAAATCCGCGCCCTTCTTGAAGGGAATGAGTATCCGTTCCCGCCTCCACCAGTCGTGCTGCCGTCGCACAACCGGACGAACGCCAAAAAGGCGTGGCGTCCGCTGGGGATTGCTGTGCCTGCGCCCGTCGCCAAGAAGAACAGCCGACGCGCCAACGGGGAGCAGCCTGAGTCTTCCCCTGCATGCATGCCGGCCAGCCACGATCTCCTTCCACCGCTTCAGGCGCCAGGTGAAAACGCCTACCTGGTCCATTATCTGGAAAAAGGCAAGGAAGACACGAGCTTCCTCACGGATCCATCGCAAGTCCAGTCACTCCTGGAACTGGCTTGTGAATCCTTCCGCGTGGTCAAGATCGATGCCGTTCATTTTCAAACCCTGGAGGATTACCAGATCCTTCGCACCATTTGGGTAGATCCGGCCGGCTAATCGCCGTTTGTGCATTATGTTAGTCTTGGGGATTGAGAGTAGTTGCGATGAAACCGCCGCCGCCGTTGTGCGGGATGGGCACGAAGTGCTTTCCAGCGTCATCAGCAGCCAAATCAAGCTCCACTCCGCATACGGCGGGGTGATTCCGGAACTGGCGGCACGAGAGCATCTCAAGAACATCCAGCCCGTCGTCACCACCGCGCTTCGGGAAAGCGGTTTTGACATGAAGGCATTGGATGGCGTGGCCATCACCAGCCATCCGGGCCTGATTCCCGCCTTGCTGGTCGGCAATGCCTACGCCAAAGGGCTGGCCGCCGCCAGCGGGAAACCCATCATCGGAATCAATCATTTTCAAGGCCATCTCTACGGTGCCTTCCTGGAACAACCGGAATTGCTGGACAACCCGGAGAACTACCCCATCCTGGGCGTGGTCGTCTCTGGCGGCCATACCGCATTGGTACTTCTCCCCATCGACGGAAAAGCGAGAATTCTCGGCACTACGCTGGACGACGCGGCGGGGGAGGCACTTGACAAAGCCGCCAAGATCTTGAATCTAGGCTACCCCGGCGGCCCAATCATCGACCGGCTGGCCCGCGAGGGTGATGAAAAGCGCTACGACTTCCCGCGCGGGCTGGTGGGAGGCGGCGGCAAGCCCGTCCCTCCGGAACACAAATTCGACTTCAGCTTCTCCGGCGTCAAAACCGCCCTGCTCTACCAGGTTCGTGAGCGTACCCTTTCCGAACAAGAGCTGCGGGATGTCGTCGCCAGCTACCAGGCCGCCGTCATGGGCGTGCTGGTTTCCAAGGCGACGGCCGCCGCACAGGAGACTCGGGCAAGACTCATCTGCCTTTGCGGGGGAGTGGCCTGCAATAGCTACCTGCGCCGAAAATTCCAGGAGGCTTGTGAGGAAACCGGCCGACGGCTTATCCTCACCCCGCCCAAATACTGCACAGACAATGCGGCAATGATCGGCGGACTCGGCTATCACTACATCAGAAATGGCCTCACTGACGGGCTGGACATGCCGGTCGGGGCACGGCTCCCCGCCTCACTCGGCGTTTTCCCCTTTGCCCGGAACGCCTTCCGAGAATAAAACACCTTTTCGGACGGCTCTCCTTTCCTGTCGTTTTTCAACCACCAACCCTTTTTGGAGCAACCATGGCGAATCCTGAAGATGCACAACTGAATGATCGACGCCGTGACGATGCCACGCTGGAATGCAACGCGTTCCGGGCGTTGCTGTTGGGCGTGTGCCAGAATCTCCAAAGCATCCTGACCAAAGTGGACAGCTATGAAGAGCTGCTGCTGGACGAGATGGAGTCCCGGGGATGCGACACGACTTACTTGCTGCAAGAGCAGAACGAACTTCGCGGCATGGCGCGGTTGACCAACAATGTCCTGGAAAACATCCCGGCCGGCGGGGGGCCGCGGGTAAATCTTGCCACGCTGCTCACTGGCGTGATTGACCGTTTCCGCAAGGCCCTTCCCCCCGAACAACGGGTTCTGGAGAACCTGACCCCAGAGCTCTATGTGCGATGCGACACCTTTGAATTGCAGGAGACGCTCCTGGACATGCTGGAGCGTTTCAGCGACCTCTCCGGACTGCGAAGCAAGAACTGGCAGGTGATATTGCAGCAGGTGAAGTTGAATCGGAATGAGATGGGCATCCTGCAGTATTCCGGCGGCTTGAACAGCGTTTCCGCCCCCAAGGACTCGGAGTCGGAATTCTGCGTGATCTCCATCCTCCCGGAAGGGGTTGCCATCCCTGAATTGCGCAAACTCCATCCGTTCCGGGAGCTGCTTGCCGACGCCTCGGCCGGTTCGCTGCCGATGCTAGTCTGCGCAAAATGGCTGGGGGCCATCCTGAACAATGGCGCACGGCTCTACTACGACAACAAATGGCCAAATCAAAGCGCGGTCATCTATTTCCCCCTTGCGACCGAACATACCACCGAAGACGAAGAACTTGCCAATTACAGTGTCGCCGACGAACCAGAGCCAAAGACCATCCTGCTGGTGGATGATGAGGACATGATCTGGGATGTCATTTCCGACATGCTCCAACAGCTTGGATACCGAATCATCCTGGCCGGTGACGGTAAGGAGGCGGTCCAGATCTACGGTTCCAATCCCGGAATGATCGACCTGGTGATCCTGGACATGCTCATGCCCAACATGGGCGGCCGCGAGACCTTTTTCATCCTAAAGGAGCTTGACCCACAGGTGAAGGTGCTGGCCTCCAGCGGCTATGTTTCCCAGGAGGAAATCCAGGATGTCATGGACGCCGGGGCGGCGGGCTTCCTCCGCAAGCCCTATCGCCTGGCCGACCTGGCACGCAAGATTCACGAAATCCTTGCCACCAAGGCGTAGCCGCATTCGCCGATGGAACCAACGGCCGACACAATCCACGTATCTGCGGCGCCCAAGGGAAATCCCCCTGGACGCCGCTACTGGCCGACCATCCGCGAGGCATTCATCGCCTCGCTCCCCGTCTTGATGGGCTATGTCACGATGGGCATTGCCATGGGGGTGCTGGTGGTCACGCAAGTGCCGGGCTTTCATGCCGGATGGACCGCCCTGATGAGTCTTTTCACGGTCTCAGGAAGTATGCAGTTCGCCGCCGTGGAGATGCTTCGCAACGCCGCACAATATTCGCTGCTAGGCACAGCCATATTGGCAGTTCTTATCAATATCCGCTATTGCGTCTATGGACTGCCCTTTGTGAAGGTCTGGAAGAACTACCCCTGGTGGCTGAGGTCAATACTTATTCTAGGGCTGACGGACGAGAACTACGCCATCATCACCTCCAGCCGGCGGCACGGGAAACTCCAGCGCTGCTTTGTCAGCTGCGTGGTGGTCTTTGACATCTGCTATTGGGTGATTGGCACGGTTCTCGGCACTCTGCTTGGCAAACACCTGCCCTTTTCCACCGAAGGCATTGAATTCGCCATGCTCGCTCTCTTCGTGGTGATCCTGGTGGACTTGTGCCGACAACGCGAAAACCGGTGGCCCGCCATCATCGGAGGAGCCGTAACCGCCGCAGTCATCGCAACAGCGATGGCTTTTTTCCCCGGAACCGCCAACAAGACACTCCTGATCGCCATGGGCATCATCATCGGTATTCTGGCATGCCGCGTCCCGCGACAGCAAAAAGCGTGACACCATGCCAAAGCTCTCCGCCCATCAGATTCTCATGCTGGCCGTGATGTCCGCAGTGGTCATCGCGTTGCGAGCACTGCCTTTCCTTGTATTCAGGGGCGGACGGCAGAAGCTCCCGCCAATGCTCGATTATCTGGGCAAGGTCCTGACGGCGGCCGCCATCGCCATGCTCTGTGTCTATAGTTTCGCCGGATTGTGCGATTTCAACAATCCGGAGTATTCGCGGATGCTATACGCCCTCCCCGCGACCATTGTGACGGTCTTCCTGCAATTGACCGCACGCAATCCAATGGTCTCCATCTGCGGCGGCACCGCATGTTATATGCTGCTCCTGCATTTTGTATAAGGAAATTATATCGTTAACTTGCCTGGTTCCCAGAAGATTTTTCTGGGACATGCGGGACAAGGCAATCGCAAGCACCGTCCCATCCGTCCCGTGTGTCTCATCCGTCCCATTTCCCCATTAGGCAAGTTTAAAGATAAAGTTCCCCCAGATTTTCCAGTTCCTCCGGTTTTTTCGGGAGAATGCCTATAAACCCGAATGACACCTTTGGACAATTCTGGACACTTCCTGCAAAGTATTGGATTCCACCCGTTATCCTGTCCAACAAGGATTATATTTACTTAAATTTTCCTTCGCCGTTGGCCACGCCGACCACGCGAAGCCCCCCTTTTTACATCCTCCATTCCCTCATTTTTCTTAGTTCCTATGTCAATTCTCGACTGGCTCATCGTCCTCATTCCAGTTTGCTTCGTAATGTACATGGCCTATCATTCGCGCTCATATGTGCGCAGTGTGGCGGACTACCTGGCGGCTGGGCGCATCTGCGGCCGCTATGTCATCAGCGTGGCAGACGTGGCGAACGCGCTGTCCATCATCGTGCTGCTCACGCAGGTTGAAATGTACTACAAGACGGGCTTCGCGATGAGCTTCTGGAACAAGATGATGGGGCCGTTGGGCCTGGTGCTCTCGCTGACCGGCTTCTGCGTGTACCGCTTCCGCGAGACCCGCGCGATGTCCCTGGGCCAGTGGCTGGAGATGCGCTACAGCCGTCCCTTCCGCATCTTCGCGGCGGCCCTCCGCTCGGTCTCCGAGATGTTTGCCAACATGATCATGCCAGCTCTGGCCGCGCGCTTCTTCATCTACTTTCTTGATTTGCCGCATGAGTTCACCGTCTTCGGACACACCGTCCAGACCTTTATGGTGGTCGTCGTCATTACCCTGACGCTGGCCACCACCATCATCTGTCTGGGCGGCACCCTGGCGTTGGTCATCACCGACACCATCCAGGGGCTCTTCTGCTACCCGATGCTGGTCATCTTCACCATTTTCGTGCTGTGCACCTTCTCCTGGACCAAGGAGATCATCCCCGTCATGAGCGACCGCATGGCTGGCGAAAGTTTCCTGAACTCCTTCGACGTGGACAAGTTGCGTGACTTCAATGTCTTTGCACTAGTCGTCACCATCGTCGTCACGGTGATGCACCGTGCCAGCTGGATTGGCGCAGGGAACACCTCCGCCGCCAAGACCCCGCACGAGCAGAAGATGGCGAATATCCTGGGCACCTGGCGAAACGGCTTCATGACCATCTTCTATGTGCTGATGGCCATCACCCTCATCACCCTCTTCAACCACCGCAATTTCGCCGAGAAGTCCTACGCTGTCCGTAACTACCTCTCCCGACACATCTCCCTCAAGATGGTCAAGGACGAGACGCAGCGCGCCGAGTTTGACGCCGCCATCGCCGCCATCCCCGCCGTGGACCATGTGATTGGCGTGGACGAACCGCTTTCCCAGGACAAGAACCTCGACACGCCTTATTACGACACCGCGCGCGAGCAGTTCTTCCGCATCAACCGCATCGATGAACTAAACGAACTGGTCGATACCGTCCATCGCGGAGATGACGCGACCGCCATCGCTCAGGCCGAAAACATCCTCGCCGCCACTGGTGATGAACACTTCGGGAACTTGGACAAGCTCATTGTAACCATCAAGACCCCGGTTCAAATCCCTGACACAATCACAGGCCCGGACGCGGAGAACATGCGTGCCAAGGCGGAAAGGCAACGGGCAGAGTCAATCATCACCCAGGCCTCGGATGCCCTGCGTTCAAAGACTGGCGAGGCCAACAAGAACACCCAGGAATACAGCACGCTGTACCGTCAGCAGATGCTCGCCGCCTCCATGCGGAATCTCCTCCCCAAAGGGCTGACCGGACTCTTCTGCCTCCTGATGATTTTGATGATGGTCTCCACCGACGATAGCCGAATGTACTCCGCCGCCCTGACCATCACGCAGGACGTCATTCTGCCCTTCAAGAAAAACGGCTTCACTCCCAAGCAGCACATCTGGGTCATCCGCGCCGTCACCATTGGCGTAGCCATCTGGTTCTTCATCGGCTCCAAGTACATGAGCCAGCTAGACTACCTCAAGCTCTACGCCGACATCATGTGCTCCATGTGGATGGGCGGCTGCGGACCGGTGATGGTCTTCGGACTCTATGGCCGTTTTGGCACCACCCTGGGCGCATGGCTCTCGCTGGTCAGCGGCATGGTTCTCTCTCTGGGCGGCATTCTCGTCTCCCGCAACTGGGCCGACATCGTCTATCCTTGGTTGGACAAGCATGGCTGGATTCCTGGTCTGACCAATCTCCTGCCCAAGCTCTCTGGCCCCTTCGAGCCCTACATCCTCTGGCGCATGGATCCCCAGAAGTTCCCGATCAACTCTACGGAAATCTATTTCATCACCATGATGGTCTCGCTCTTGCTGTATTTCGTGGGTTCCGGTCTGACCCACCTGATCTGGAAGCCCGGCCCCTTCAACCTGGACCGGATGCTCCACCGCGGCAAGTACAACGACGAGGGCAAGCCCGTCGAGAAGTTCAACTGGTCATTCAAGGCCATCTGGGCGAAGGTTATCGGCATCACCCCCGAATACACCAAGGGCGACCGCGCCATCGCCTATTCTGTCTTCTTCTACTCCTTCGTCTATGGCTTCGGCCTCTCCTTCATTGGTGTGCTCATCTGGAACATCTTCTACCGCTGGCCAGCCCACTGGTGGAGCTACTACTTCTTCGTGGTTTTCATCCTGGAACCCTGCATCATCGGCATCATCTCCACCTTCTGGTTCTCCATCGGAGGATTCTTTGACCTCAAGAATCTTTTCCGGGATTTGCGTAACCGCAAGAACATAAATGTCCTGGATGACGGACGCGTAAACAACGGTGTCTCCGTCTCCGACGCCGAAACTGTCGCTGCCGAAGAAGCGTCCGAAGCCCAAAGGACTTCGGACACCTCCAAGAAACCCACAGAAAAGAAATCATAACATACTTATAACAACCATGTCATAGTAAATGTCCCGGATTCCGGTCTTCTCCGTTTCCGGGGCATTTTTGCAAATACCCCTGTTCCTTCCTGTCCCTGAAAACCATCCCACGTCATGAAACAGTTCCTAGCACTGCTCCTCGTTTGCGCCGCCAGTCTTGCCGCCACACCTTCGCGCATCATCCGTCTGGGCGGAGAGCCCATCACCGCCGATTCGCATGTGCTGATAATCCCCGCAGAGCCTACACTCTCCGAAAAATGGGCAGCCGACGAGTTTAACCTCTTCTGGCAGAAGATGACCGGTCAGACGCTTGGCGTCGTGAATGAACCCGCTCTCCCGGAGGGCAAATCCCCCATCTACTTGGGGCACTGCGAAGGTCTTGCGCAACTCGGTCTGGAACCAAACTGGGAGAAGCTCGGCGACGAGGGAATCGTGGTCGCCTCCAAAGGCCAGGCACTCGTGCTGGCGGGCGGTCAGCGCGGCGTCCTCTACGCACTCTATGACTTTCTTCAGCAGGAACTGTCTTGCCGGTGGTTTGCAGAAGATTGCGAGGTGATTCCCGATGCGGGCACCGTGGATCTCCCGGAACTCAACCGCACCTACCTCCCGCCTCTCGAATACCGCGAGACCGACTACCCTGAACGCCGCCCGCCGGAGTTCGCCGTCAGGAACTTCTACAATGGCAACAATTGCAACGGCTATGACCCCAAATGGGGCGGAAATGTCAGCTACCACGGCTTTGTTCATACCCTGGACCGACTGGTCCCTCCTTCGAAATATGGTGCGGAACACCCTGAATATTATTCACTTATCCGTGGAGCTCGTGTATTGGAGAACTCCCAACTGTGCCTGACCAACCCGGAAGTCCTGCAAATCGTCATCGACGAGGTTCGCGCGGCAATGCGCCGCCACCCAGACCGCAAGATCTTCAGCGTCTCCCAGAATGACAACCAGAACTACTGCACCTGCGAAAACTGCACCGCGCTGGCCGAGGCCGAAGGCTCCCAGGCCGGACCGCTCCTCCATTTCGTGAACGCCGTCGCCAATGCGGTCAAGGACGAGTTTCCGGATAAAATCATCGACACCCTCGCCTATCAGTACACTCGCAAGCCGCCCCTGCACGTCGTGCCCGCCCCCAATGTCGCCGTGCGACTCTGTTCCATCGAATGCTGCTTCGTGCATCCCCTGGAGGACAACTGCCCCGAAAACCTCGCCTTCCGCAAGGACATCGAGGAGTGGAGCAAACTCACCAAACGTCTGCATATCTGGGACTACGTCATCAACTACGCCCACACCGAGCAGCCCTTCCCGAACCTGCGCGTCCTCAAGAAGAACATCAACTTCTTCATTGAGAACGGCGTGACCGGCATCTACGAGGAGGCGAACTACTTCTCGCGGAACGGCGAGTTGGCACCACTGCGCTCCTACCTGATGGGACAGTGCCTCTGGCGACCCGACTTCGACCTCGAAGAAGGAATCCAAGAGTTCTGCGATGCATACTACGGCGCGGCCTCTTCTGCCATTCAGCGCTACTTGACCGTCCTCCACGACACGGTCTGCGGAGACACCGACAACCACGTGACCATCTACGCACCGCCCGCACAATACCTCAACAACCCCGAAATGCTCGATCAGCTCGAAGCATTCTTCGACGAGGCCGAGGCCGCCGTCGCCGACGACCCAGTGCGGCTCCGCCGCGTGAAAACTGCACGCATTCCGCTGACTTATACGCAGTTGCAATTGAAGAGGACGGTCTTCAACCGAGTCGATGACGCGCTGGTGGGCAATGGCAAACTGAACGAGGCTATCGTCCACCGTTTCCCCGAGGATGTCCGCGCGGCGGACATCACCGCCTTCTACGAGGGTGGCGACCGTGAGAATGGCTGCAAGAGCTTCCTTTTGGGCATTGAAGGCATGAACTTCAACCGCCCCATCCCGCTGGTCACCCTACAAAACCAGACCATGAAGTTGCTGCTCGTGCCCGCCATCGGCGGACGCATCCTGGCTGCCAGCACCCGCATCTCCAACCAGCCCATCTTCAAGATCGACGGCTCCTTGGAGGGTGCCATCAACCCCTACGCCGATGGCTATGAGGAATATTTTGGCGGAGCATACCACGGCCTCGGATGGAACCTGCCGTTTGAAATCACCCAACAGTCGCCAGACGAAATCGCGATGGTCGCCCAGCTTCCCGACCAAATCCACATCGAACGGAAAATCTCTTTGACGGACAACGGCTTCCGCATCACATCGCAAGCCCGCAGCGACTCCCCCAAACCCGCCAATGTCCACCGGGTCCATCCTTCCTTCAACATCAGCGATGTCCACAATGTCGAACTGTGGGCAAAACGCGGCGGAAAGTGGATACGCCTGGACTTCGACGCCGAACTCCGCGACATCGAGGTATGGCTCAAGAATGACGCACTGCCTGAAGGTGCCTGGGGATTCACTGACCGCGGAACCGGGCTTGCCATCCTGGTCACCTTCCGGCAGCCCACCGTCCAGACTTGCTACTTCTTTGCGAATCCGCGCGAGAAATTCGCCAACCTGGAGGCCTTTAGTGCCAATGCCGAAATCGGCCCCGAAAGCGGTCCTGTTCTTGATCTGGAATATTCAATCCTGCCCTTTGACGAAACGCCTTGGTATTCCCAATAACCCTGTCATGATGGGCTAGGACGATTGAGACTCTTGGGACAATCGGGAAGCTGGCTCAATCCCGCTTGTCCCGCATCTCCCAGATGTTACGATATTGTTTATCAAACAGGGCCGCCTGCGAGCAGCGGCCCTGATTCAAGAGCGAGGCAAAAAGGCGATGTAAATTATTTCAATTTGCTTTGCATTTCAATGAGATGACTCCAATATTGCCGCAATAGGCCGGCGCAAAGAGGTGCTGGCTGATTCGCTCCGTCAGTCTCCCATGCCAGGGAAAATGAAGATGCCCGGCCAGGACGGCAAAGACGGGGCTGTCTTCCGCAAGCACCATATCCAGGAACTCCTGTGTCGTGGCATTGGGAGAATAATAGCATCCTTGTCCCCAGGTCAGATTTCGCTTCTGCCCATCCCTTGCCATACTCGTTTCACCCAGGTTTGGATCAACCAGTGAATTGAAGGGGACGTGGGTGATCAGAAGGATGGGCTTGCCTTTGGCGTAGGCTGCCTTGAAGCGCTTCAGTCCCTCCACGGAGAGATTGCTGGTGGAGACATTGAAGCTGACCACCATCAAGTCTTCGGCCTCCAAAACCTGGACAGGCTCGTTGCCGTCGATGCTCTGCTCCAGTGCAGCGACCTCATCCGGCTTGCGTTCAGCCAGCCACCAGGGCGAGATGTCATGGTCGGCGCGGGCATAGAGATAGGGCTTCCTCAATTGCGCCAGCCCATCCTTGATGGCCTGGATATTGGACAACGAGCCGAAGTCGCAGATGTCCCCGCCCAACAATACCGCATCCGCATTGGAACGATTCAGCACGGGAATCAGCCTTTGCCAGACTTCCAGAGAGGACAGCTTGGTTTGGGAATTCCGAAATGCCTTGTCGCGCCGCGTCTTGACCGTCTCCAAGTCGTCAGGGGCGACTTCGCTCAAGTCGTCGGTGATGACATACAGGTCGGCAATCCACAGGAAGAGATAGTCCCGTTTCAGGCCCTCGACCTCAATCTCCACGTTCTCGAAGACCAGGCCGATTTCCTTCGCTGTCGCCTCGTCAATGCCCAGCGCATCAAAGGACGGAGCGGCGGCATCCTGCGCCATGGCCATCCTGCCGCCCACCAGACATCCCACGACCAAGCAAATCAGGCACCGCCACAAGGCTTTCACGTCCGTGCTCCTTTGAAGATTCACTCCTTCACTTCGCGATGGCGGCAAAGCCCTGCTCCAGGTCGGCGAGGATATCCTCCACATTCTCCAACCCCACGGAGAGCCGCACCATTCCTGCCTCGATGCCGGCGGCCACGAGCTGCTCGTCCGTGAGCTGTCGATGCGTTTCGCTGGCGGGATGCAGCACGCAGGTGCGGATGTCCGCCACATGGACCTCATTGGAGGCCAGCTTCAGCGAGTTCATGAACTTCATCGCGGCGTTTCTGCCGCCTTTGATGACCAGAGAAATCACGCCGCTGCAACCTTTCAGGTACTTCTTTGCCAGCGCGTGGCAGGGATCGCTCTCCAGGCCTGGATAGATCACACGCTCGACCTGCGGGCACTTCTCCAGATACTTGGCAACCGTCAGGGCATTCTCGCAATACTGCTTCATGCGGACAGCCAGCGTCTCCAGACCGAGATTCAGGAGGAACGCCGAATGGGCTGCAGGATAGCAGCCGAAATCGCGCATCAGCTGCATACGCGCCTTGATGATGTAGGCCATCTTGCCGTAGGTCTTGGTGTAGGAGATGCCGTGATAGGACTCGTCCGGTTCGGTGAGGCCCGGGAAATTCCCGCTCGACCAGTCGAACTTGCCGCTGTCCACGATGACGCCGCCTCCCTGCACGGCATGGCCATCCATGTATTTGGTCGTGGAATGAACTACGATGTCTGCGCCGAACTCGAAGGGCTTGCAGAGGACTGGCGTGGCGAAGGTGTTGTCCACAATCAGCGGAACATGGTGCTTGTGGGCAAGTTTGGCGAAACGCTCGATGTCGAAGACCGTCAGGGCGGGATTGGCGATGGTTTCGCCGAAGAACGCCTTGGTATTGGGTTTGAATGCCTTTTCGATTTCCTCGTCGGAGGCATTCCGGTCAACATAGATGCATTCGATGCCAAGTTTTTTCAGCGTGAACGAGAAGAGATTCACCGTGCCGCCATAGATTTCCGTCGAGCTGACGAAGCTGTCGCCCGCGTTGCAGAGATTCAGAATGGACAACAGCGACGCCGCCTGGCCGGAACTGGTGCACATGGCGCCCACGCCGCCCTCCAGCGCCGCGATCTTCTCTTCCACCGCCATCACCGTCGGGTTGGCGAAGCGAGAGTAGATCAACGAGCGGGTCGGGTCGTCGAAGACCGCCGCGACCTCTTCCGTGCTGTCATAGACATACGTGGTGCTTTGCACAATCGGCACCACCCGGGGTTCGGAGTTCTTGGGCGTATATCCGGCATGAAGGCATTTGGTCTCGTCTTTCATCGTTCCTTTCTCCAATGTTGAAATGATGGACTGTATTTCCTGTCAATTGAATTTGTAATTCGCAAACCTCGGTAAAATAATGCCCTTGGAAAATCCCGCCATCGATTTGCCTTGCGATGCTCTCTGAACAACAACAAAAGCGCCGCTCTTTTTTGCAAATCGGGAAATCCCCCCTATATTATGCATGCACACCAGCCAGAGTGGCGGAATTGGCAGACGCGCTAGACTCAAAATCTTGTTCCCGTAAGGGAGTGTGGGTTCGATTCCCACCTCTGGTACCAGTTTGATTGCAAGGCACCCTCGCGGTGCCTTTTTTATTGGCATTCCTGCTTCTCAATATGACGCAAGAATGCCTTCTTCCTGTGAGTTCCACGCAAGGTGACTTGCCTCAATGGACATACCGGCTGGTGGTGCGGAACTCATGGTCGTCGCCCGCCTCATCCGTCCAGCGCAATGACCATCGGTAATAGCCGCGCAGACCGGGAATGAAGACGAGCCGCAACGTGCCGTCTTTCCGCCATGTCGCCCCGCCATCGTATTTTTCCATCGCCTCGCCATTGCAAAGTAATTCGACCTGGATCTCCGGCGCCCGCTCCGGCAAGCCATCTGGAGCCAGACTTCTCCAGGCGACAGTGCATCGAATGCGGTCGCCCCTGCGCCAGAACCGCAACAGACGCCAGGGCAACTCGATGGGGGGACGCTCCCAGGTCACCTGCGGACGCGGTTCGTTGCCGCGCAAGGGAGGAGTCTCCGGCGAGGCCGTGACGGTCTCATGCAGCACCGGCAGCCACTGGTCCGCGAACTCCGGCTTGAGCTGGAAGGTGATGAAGCCGTCCGCACCGCATTTGCGGGTGTCTTTGATTTGCCGAATGAGTTCCTCCGGCGTGGGCGTCATGTAGTTGGCCAGCCCCGAATAGACGGACACCGCCCCATCCACGGCATGGAGCTGCTGGCGAAGCCACTGTCCAGCTTCCCAGGCATCCTCGCTGTAATTCATCGGGCACAGCGCATCCACCAGTCCTTCCTTTGCCCAACGCTCTGCATCCTGCGCGATGCCTACCCGCGCACCAGGCCAATATCCATATACTGCCGCCGTGAGCTGGACTTCCGGGCGAATCGTTTGGACGGTATCATGCACCTGCCGAACCAGCTCGGTAATGTTGTCCCGCCGCCATTCCAGAAAGGCCTCGTAGTCCCGTCCCCCCTTCCGGCAATCCTCTGGCCACTACTCGACCGTGCGGCCCAGCTTCCGCTCGAACGCCACACGTGCGGCAGGGCTGAAGTCATATTCCGAGCCGGGATAGCGGATATAATCTAGGTGCAGCCCGTCCACCTCATAGCGGCTGACAATCTCTGCGGCCAGTTCCCGCAGCAACAGCCGGTTCTCCTCCAACTGGGGAGCCAAATAGGTGGACTCTTCGCCAGCCGCGCTCAATTGCACGCGGCCTTCTTCGCAGAATTGCCGTTTCACGGCCTCCGGCGTGCGGTCGCCCAGATTGCAGGCCACCACCCAGACATGTAGCTGGACGCCGTATTTACGGCACGCATCCAGACATTCCTGAAGGCGGTCATGGCAATTCCCTTCGCGGTCATAGAGGCTCGGATGCGGCGCCACGACGGCGCTGGGATAGTCCGCGCAACCACCCCAGGCGAAATTGACAAAGATGGCATTGTAGCCATTGTCCGCCAACGCCTTCACGGTGGCATCCCAGCCCCGTTTGTCCACAATGCCCGTCGGCGAGTGAATCCAGGCCCCGCGAAGTTCTCCTGCCCACAGCGTGTGCCCTGCCGACAGCAGCAAAACCAGTGCGATGACTTGCAGCCGCGCCATCCCTACTGTGCCACCGGACCGACCTTGCCCTTGATTTTGACGACATGGGAGTTGACCAGCCGCCGCACGGTAAAGCTGCACTCTGCCTTCTTGTTCGTCAGCTCCTGGAACTCCTTGATGTCACGCACGGGTTCGCCATCGACGGCGACAATCACCTCGTAGGGCTTCAACCCGGCGCCCGACGCCGCGCCGCCGGCACGAACCTGCGCAACCACGACACCCGGCTCGCCATCCGGAATCTGGAAGTAGCTGCGCACCTCCGGCGAGAGGTCGGCCACCGTGAAGCCCATGGAACGCTGGCGATAGCGCGGCGCGCTCTCGAATGTCTCGCCCTTCGACACCAGAGTGAATTCCAGCTCCATCAGCTTGCCTTCCCGCGCAAGTCCGACCACGACCTGACTGCCGATGCCAAAGGAGGACAAGGTCAGATTCAGCTTGGTTCGCACAGTTCCCCACGGCATGGGAATCATCTCAAAATACTGCTCCGGCAGCTCATCGTACTGATCCCAGGGGAAGCCGTCCTCGCCAAAGTCGTCAAACATCATTTCGCTTTCCTCGCGACCGCTGATGCCCCGGAGGACATAGTCGTCCGACTCACGAAAGTAGAGCAGGACATCATCCGGCTGAATGCCGATCGACTCCGCCAGCGAATCCGGCTGCACGACGGTGACCAGCATGCCCTCATCATTTGAATAGTAGCCCCGTTGACGGAAAAAGCGCCCCAACTTCCGTTCGCTGATCATCTGCTTGGTCAAGGGCTGCCCCTGAACGCCAAACGCCACGACCATGCGGTTCTGCTCCTCTTTGCCATGAGGCACATTGAAGATGTCGTAAGGCGACTCGGAGGAAAGGACCTTCTGGATGAGCAGCGCGGGCACCGCCCTGGTGGAAGTGTCGTACTCGTTCGTGTTGGCACGCAACTTCGCACCGAGCACGCATAGCTTGCCGTCCAGGGTCAAGACAAAATTGGAGTCCCGCATGACTTGCGCCGCTGTCAGGATGGGCATGCCGTCAAAGGAGACTTCCATTCCGTTCGCAATGGAGAAGCGGTTCTGGACACTCATTTCGCCGCCGTCGTTCGCGAACGCGCACACCACGATTGGTTCATAAAGCATCGCCGCGCATTCCTCATACGTGGCGAATTCCACCGGCGTGCCCGCCAATGGTTCCTCCGGCTTCACCACCATCAGCCCGAAACGCCGCAGCGCCCCCACAAATGACGCGCTGGCCTCCTTGCCATCCGGAAGCGTGACGGTGATCTTGGACAGACGCGCGGTCTGCATCGGCGTGAGTTGCTGGAACACCAGCAGCTCGCCGGATTTCAACAACAGGCCAAAGGTCTCGAAGTTTGTGGAATTATCATCATCGTCCGACGAAAAGCTGTATCTGCTGCGAAAGTCTTTCGGCTTCTTCTCCTCCTCCAAGGCAATGGCGACGGGATACGAGCAGTCCAGCAACTTCTGATGCAGCGCGGCATCCCGCCCCCAGTATTCCTCGGCGGAGAGCCGCCGCCAGGCCGCCGGCGCCACGAAGTCCACGCCGGCCTTCCGGATGGACTTGAAGGAGAGCGCCACAGGCTGCTGCTTTTCGTCCAGCAGCAGGGTATTGGCAGAACAAGACAGATATTGAAAACCGAGCGTGACATTGTATTTGACATCCTGCGAGGCAACCGCATTTACGCCGCTAATATGCACCGAGTCCTCGTTAACCACATAGAATGCGTTCCGGGGCTCGCCAGGTTCCGCCGCAAAGTCAATGGGGTTCACCCCCTCAATCGGTTGCGACAAGGTCAGTTCCACGGCATTTTCGTCCGGAAAGAATGCGCTGACTTCCGCCGGCACGACAGTGCCCCGGAAACGCACCTCGACATTCTTCACCCACTCAGGCCGCAGACCGGCATTTTGCGTAATCACCTTGTTGTCCGCAACCACAAAGCCAGGAAACAGCAACGGCTTCTGCTCGCGGATGCTTTCCTCAAGGTCACGTACATGCAATGAATGGCAGTTCGGGCACAGGTATTGCACGCCGTAGTCCGGAATCTTGCCATACTCGTCAGGCCGGACAAAATACGCCACATCGACAACTGACGCTCCGAATTTCTCGAAGAGCGCCTGGTTCAGCGCCGTGGTCTCGCCCCATGAGAACTCCCCGGCACTTGCCGATCCAAGCATGCCTGCCGCAATAACGGCCCAAATCGACAACCTCCACATCGAAATCCGCCTTTTCATTCGTAGTCCTCCTCGTTATTTGCATCTTCTCCAAGCAATGTAATGATCTGCTGCATCCGGCGCCCGGAACGAATGACCGCCACCGTGAGTTTTTTGCCAATGGTCTCCGTTTCCAGGCACCGCCCGTAAACTGTCTGAAGTTCCTCCAGGGTATGGATTTCCTCTCCGTTCACCGAGACAATGATGTCGTTCCGCTTCAGTTCCATCCGCCCCCGGTATTCATCCGAGATTCCGAAGACGAAGACGCCGCCGTCCGGCGCGTAAAAATGCAACGTCGGCTGCTCGAAACGGTTGATCTCCTTGGCGGAGAATCCCCAGCGCGGAAACTCCCGCTCCGTCAATTCGGCCTTGCCCTTGTCGCCAGGCTGAAGCAGCACGGAAAACTGCTGGCCATTGCGCTCCAGCAGGAATTCCGATGGTTGGTCCAAAGGAAGCATCGCCAGCTGGCGGGCCACATCCGGGATGTCCTCCTGGTTGACGGCGGTGACACGATGGCCATTGTAGGCCAAAAGCCGGTCGCTGGACTGGATGCCGCCCAGCCGGGCGGGGCTGCCCGTGTCGGTATCCGCAATCATGATTCCGTCGCTGAAGGGGAAGTACGTGTTCTTCTCAAAGTCATGCAGCGGCTGGAACTGGAAGCCGAACCACGCCCAGTTCACGGATTTATATTCCCGCAACCGCGGCAATATGTCCAGGATGACAAACGACGGCAAGGCAAACCCCATGCCCTTTCCCGCAAGCCCGAGGGTATTCAAGCCGATCACATCACCGTTGATATCGACCAACGGCCCGCCTGAATTGCCAGGGAAGATTGCCGCATCCATTTGATACCAGGTATTATATAGCGTCCCCTGGCCGGGGATGACACGTCTGGCGCAGGAGATGATTCCAACCGTTACAGTTCTGGTCAGCCCCATCGGCGCCCCCAGTGCCATCACAAAGTCCCCTTCCACGCATCCCGTGGGCCTCAGGTGCGCCGACGGGACGGCGCCCAGCCCGTCCGGCAGCTGCAATTTCAGCAATGCCACATCAAGGTCTTTGTCGCTGCCGACCAGCTCCGCCGTGAGATTCTGCCCGTCATTCAACTGGCAGCGGATTTCCTGCGCATTCTCCACCACGTGGTGATTGGTCAGCACCTCCCCGTCCGCCGAGATGATTACGCCGCTTCCCCGGACGGTCTGCAGCTCCTCCTGCCCGCGTTCCAGGCTGCGCTGCACCACACGGATATATACCAGCGCCGGATAGACTTGCTCCTTCGCAACGTGAACTGCCTTTTGGAAGTCGTTCTCCAGATTGGAACGGGTGCTGACACATGAATTCCCCCATAGGAGAAACGCCACGAAGATACTGTCTAGGAAAAGAATTCGCAGATGCATTGGCTGATGGAAGAGCTGGTCGGTTAAGTTGAAAAGAGAAAAAGAATTGTTAACCCATCCGTTTCTTTGCGACGCCTTCCCGGTAGGACTCCTCCAAGATGTCCGCCATGCGGCGCCAATCGAAGCGCTGGAGCACGAGTTCCTGGCCACGATGGCCCAGGCGCTCACGCAAGTGGCGGTCCTGAAGCAGACGGATGACATTCGTGGCAATCTGGGGGACGTTCTCGGGTTCGCCCAGCAACCCCGTCTCGCCGTCCAGAACGACTTCCGGCGTGCCGTCCAGGGGATAAGCCACGACGGGTTTCCCGGTTGCCAGCGCCTGAACGCAAGCACGCGGAAGTCCTTCTCGCAACGAGAGATGCGCCAAGACATCCACCTGTGCGAGATAGGTGGGCACCTGCTCCGGTGGAATGAGACCCGCGAAAACAAAATGTTCCGCCAGCCCCAGACGGGCGATTTCGGACTGAAGGGCATCCCTCAAGATTCCATCGCCTATGAAAAGAAATCGTACATTTGGAATCCGTGCGACAATCTGAGGTGCCGCCGCAATCATGCAATCGTGCCCCTTGAGTTCAAAGAGCCTCGCAAGCATTCCGACCACGGGAGCATCCTCCGGAATGCCCAGTCTCGCGCGAAGTTCCGGCGAGCGCTTCGCATTCACGAAGCTCTGGAGGTCCATCCCGCTATAGACGACCTGGTATTTTTCACGCGGAGCGACACCCGCCGCCACGCACTGGTCAACCATCGCCTGAGCAACTGCATAGATTCGGTCGCAGTATTTCGCGGCAAAACGTTCCGCCGCGATATAAATCTTGTTCTTAACCGGTGATTGATAGGAATGGAACGCCTGACCGTGGACAGTGTGAACCACGAAGGGGACACCCGCCTTGCGCGCCGCGACACGACCGACAATTCCCGCCTTGGAGGCATGCGTGTGCACGACATCGAAATGATTTTCCATAAAGAATTTTCGCAGTCTCCGATAGGCCCGCCAGTCCTTCCAGGGATTCAGGCTGCGGATGAGCTCGGGGATTTTCACGATCTTCATCCCGTTCGGGCAGAAGGTCTTCAGGAGCTCTCCCTCCGGCCCCGTCGTCGGACCGGTCACCAAAGTAACCTCATGCCCCTTCTCCAGATGTCCCTGGATGGTGTACAGCGTGTTTTCCTGCGCACCGCCAATGATCATCCGGGTTATGACATGGCAAATTTTCAACATGGCTCTTTAATTAATTATATAACATGTTTTAACAGAACATGTTATTACACATTATTTCCAATGCAGGACACGGGTCTCGCCGAATTTCAACGGAATGGCGATGGACGATGCGCCCTCCGCCAGTTGCTCACTGGTGACCGCATCGTAGATGACCGCCGGAGCCGGCAGGGTGAACGAGACAGTCTGGTCGCGGACGCCGTGCAGCACGGCGAAATGGTCGTCGGTGTAGAAAATGCACTCCTGGTCGGTGTACAGATGCACGCCTGCGACCTGCGCCGCATGTCGGAGCACCGCCCAGGGCAAGGTGGTGGTCGCATTGTACATCGCGTTGCCACGCAGAACGATGGCGGCATCTCCCGTAGGCCAGCGCGCCAGCACCTCGTCGCCGGGTTCTTCGGCGACCGCCATGACCATCTCGACCGCGCCGTCCACCAGCCATTCGGCCGGAAGGCCGCACTTTTGTCCTTCGAGAGTGCCCAGCACCTGCTGGAAGTTACCCTTCATCGGCTTGACCGTGAATCCAGTAAGCTCCTTGATATAATCCACATCCATGTCTTTTTCCGGATTCACGAAGCCAGGTGCGTAGCACCACAGTGCGAAGCGGTTCGCGCATTTTGCCTTCAAGTTGGCACGCTCGGCATCGGTGAGCGCCCAGGCATTCGAGAGGATGAGCAGCTTCGCTTCCGGCACCATGCTCTTCAGCAGGTCGGTCAGCAGGTAGTGTCCCACGCCCGTACCCAGGCGGGCGAGCGGCTGGCGCGATGCGCTGATGAGCGGTGCCTGGTATGGCGCGGGATGGCGGAAGAAGCTTCCGTCGGGACGGCAAACTGCGGCCGTGGTGTAGCTGTACGCCCTTTCATCCACAAAGAACGCTACTGGCGGTCGATAGGGAACCGGGTTCTCAAGTTTTTGGCGATCAGCTGGTTCGATGTCAATCATCATCTTCCACAGCGCGGGATCCTCGAACCACCGCCAAGAACCCAGATCCATCCACCAGGAGCCCAGGTTCCTCACCAGTTGCTGGCCAAGATTGCGCAACAGGATGTTTTGTGCCCCCCAGCGGCTGCGGGCGCAGGCCATGCCGTCCAGCCCGCCCATGTCACCCGAAATCGCCAGATGCGTGCGGTCGTCGTCCTCCATGAACCACAGCTTGCCGGCCGCCGCGACGGACTCCACCGGCGCCATCACGTATCCGCCACCGCCTTCCAAACGGTCCCAATAACTTACTGGGCTACAAAGGATATCCACATCAGGTGACGCCAAAACGCGTGCCAACTGGTCATGCCCGATGGCACACTGACGGAAATTGGCGGCGGTCTCCAGATGATATCCATAGAAAGCCAGGACAAGTCGCGTTTCCCCGCACATTTCGCGGACTGTATGGGCAAACATCAGAAGGACATCGGCCATCGCATCACCGAGGAAGTTATTGTGGTCGATGATGTCCCTGCACGTCATCGGATTCAGAAAAACCCCTTCTGCATCGCAGGTGGCATGTCGTTCCGGCGACGGCACTTCCGCCGTGGATAGCGTGACCTCTGGCTGGTGCCAGGCGGACTGCAACGCCTCATCCGTAATGTATTTGCGTTTCAGCCATTCGCGCCAAGCGGCGACCTCTCGCGGTCCGTAGCCACCGCGATCGGGAGATTCCATCGCCCCTTCCCAAAACCATTCCTCCAGGAAATTCGGGCAGGGATGGTATCCGATGAGGTGTTCGCCGTATTTTTCTTCCAGGTGAGCAATCAGCATGCGGATATGCGCCGTTGCCTCTTGCTGCCAAAGCGGCGAGCAGAAGCTTTCGACCACATGGTGTGGAAACTGCGCATTCTCTTGGAAGCAAAAGAGTTCCTCAGGATGCTCCGCATACCACCACGATGGTGGAACGACCTCGAAACGAGGCACAATCAAAGCGGATGGATTCGCGGAAAGAATATGATCCATGGTGGTGTCGGTAACCCTCCAGTCCGGCTCCTCGCCGGGTCGCGGCCAGGGGCACTCCACCATCGTGGTGACGCAATCGACGCCTGCCTCCTTCGCCAGCAGCACCGTCGCCTGCATCACGTCGTACTTTTCCTCCAGGCAGAGGTGATAGTCCGGCAGGGCGCGGACCATCCCGACCTCCAGTCGTGCGGTGGCATCCGCATTCGACCAGAAGGAGAGGCGGTAGTCATGCCCCTTGACCAGATGCATCCGGCGCGGCACCGTGTAGGCATGGTACGGCAGTTGGTCGGTTTCGCGGCGAACGATGTTCCGCCAAGTGATTTTCAGACACGGCGAGTTTTCCCGCCCGCCAGCGGCGCTCCAGCCGACCTGGTAGTCCGCGTCATCCTGCGGATAAAAGGAAAATAGGTTGTTCTCCGAAGAGTCGAAAGATTCCGTGGGAATCCACTGCGTGCCGTCGGTGAGGTCCTCGAAGGCAAAGTCGTCAATCCACCAGTTCAGCACCGGCTTGGATACATTATACTCGTTGAGCCTCAGGTGGATGGTAACCTCAGCATCCGTCTCCTCCACGGCGGAAAAGAGGAACTCGCGCCGCACCGGCTCGTCCATCAGGAATGTGCTGGCCAACGGCACCTTGTCGCGTGGGCCGCTGATGCCCTGCTGGGTGCGGTTGTAGGTCCAGCGCGCCCGCGCGGGTGCACCGTCCAGCCAAAGTTGGGGAACGCCATTGGCCACTCGGATTTGCGCCTCATGCGCAAAGGCAATGGCGAAAACAGCGAACAAGACTCCCAAGACGACGGACAGCTTCATCGACACTCGGCTCTTTCAGAGTATGGGCAATTTCAGAAAAGTCCCTTGCACGCAATGAAATACATACAAGGGACTTGTTACCAGTCACCTAGGATATTGCTTGAAGGCCTTACCGATACACCGGTCCGAGGTAGGCGCAGGCGCGGAAGTCATCGCCTCCGAAGCGGTCCCACAGCGTCGGACGGAAGATATCCTCCTTGGCGATGTTGTGCATGTCCACGGGGATGCGGAGCATCGCGTTGAAGGTAATGAAGTCCGCTCCGATGAGGCCGAGGGACGAGCCGTCGTGGTTGGGTCCGATGCGGTTCATGTACTCGAAGGAGGTCATGTCACGCGGCATCCAGTGGGTTTCGGGCCAGGTCGGGTCGGTGATGGCTCCAATCTTGTCGCCGACGGCCTTGGGCAGATCCACGGTTTCGCCTTCGACCACGGAGCAAGTCATCGTCTCGCCCACGCAATTGTAACGGTAGGAGGTCATGGGCAGGCCGCCGGGCGTGCGGAAGTGGCTGGAGAGGCCGTCGCCGGGGAAGTAGGTCAGGTCGGCGCCCATGTAGGTCACGCTCTTGCCAATCTCCTTGGCCAGCGCCTGCTGGTATTTCGGGGTGGCGCGCAATTTGGCAACCACGTCCTGGATCGGGGTGGACTTGGGTTCGCCCACGATCTTGTAGAGGTCCACGGCGTATTCCAATGCGGCCGCGCCGGAATTGCGCTTGTCGATGATGCCGCGCGGGCAGACCTTGGAGACGTCCACGCCAGTGGCTTTCTTGATGGAGGCCGGCGTCCAGTTGGTACGGATGTCCGCGAACATCTGGCTCATGCCGCCGGAGAGCAGATGGCCGACGGTCATGCCGATGCCGTTCTTGCCGTCATTCTCGGTGGCCACGATATACGGAGCGCGGAAGCCATTCCAGTCCACCATCGAGTTCAGGATGGACTCGGTGACGTCGAAGTTCGGGTTGCCATCCGTCCACTGGCGCTGCCCCTGCGTGCCGGCGGCGATGGCGTTGTAGCCCTGCGCCCACTCGACATGGCGGTAGCCCTGCCCCTTGAGCCAGGACGGACTGCGCAATGCGAGCTTGGGATTGCCGGTCATCAGGTCGCGGACCAGGAGGGTTTCGCGGAGGCACTGGCGCACCAGTTCGTCCTCGGAGAGCGGGCGATCCAGCCCCTTGTTGTTCTTGTTGCCATAGACGATCTTGAAGGTCTTCTTGAACCACTCGCAGGCCTTCTTGAGTTCGTCCTGATCATAGAACTTCTCGTTGATGCGGGTGTGCAGGCCGCTCATGTCGAAGGAGCAGGAGCCCATCCCGAAGGTATGCAGCATCACATTGCGGCGCAAATCACTTCCAATGATGCCCATGGCGACACCGCCGACACCGAGGAAGTTCTTTCCACGCAGATATCCCACGGCGGCCGCGCAGCGCGCGAAGCGCAGGAGGCGCGTGGCGACGTAGGAACACAGCGGTCCGTTCTCATCCTCCAGGTCGGGATTGTAGATACAGAAGATCGGGCGCTCCTTCTCGTCCATCGCGGCGGTGAAGGCCTTCAGCCACACGGCGCCGGGGCGGTCGGTCTGGTTCAATCCGTAGGCGCACTGCTGCCATTCGGAGGAGCCGATGCCCTGGCAGGCGCTCATCAATTCATCGGAGTAGCACCACGAACGCGCAACCCAGATGTTCGCGCAGACGTTCTGCGTGGCGTAGTAGGCCTGGGCGCGGGCGCCGGAACGCGGACCATAGACGATTTCGGGAGCGACAACCACGCGGACCGGAGTGCCGTCCGGATAATGCACGTGCTTGGTAATCAGGTCGTAGGCCTTCTCGACCATGCGCCAGGTCAGCTCGGCATTTGCGTCAAATGCGCTGGGGCGGCCATCGGCGACAGGAGTGATGGCGATGGCGGGCTGGCAACCGACCAGACGCTGATCGGCATCTTGGAAGGAACGTTTCGTGGAAGCAAGTTTGTCGAAATTCGGACGTGCAGTCATCTTTCTTTTTAGGTTAGAGGTGAGAGAAGTTTAAAGTTAAAAGGGAAAAGGTTAAAGTTCAGGACTCAGGTCTCAAGTCTCAAGTCCCAAGTCCCGCCAGTCAGGTCTCAGGTCTCAAGTCCCAAGTCCCGCCAGTCAGGTCTCAGGTCTCAGGTCTCAGGTCTCAGGTCCCGCCAGTCAGGTCTCAAGTCTCAGGTCTCAAGTCCCGCCAGCCAGATTCCGCCAATTCTCGATGACCAATTTGGAATTGGCAAGATTCAACACGCCGACCTGATAGGCATCTTTCCAGGCGGGCAGGACGGTGATTTGACGTCCATCCGGCAGGAGATGTTCCTGCTGGCAGTGAAAATGCCCTAGGATAATCCGCCGCGCTTCGGGATGTCGCCTGAAACACTCGCCCGCCCAATGCTCCACCGACTCCTGTGGATAATGGTTCTCGCGCAGGGCGTTCTTGCACTCGAAATTGCGTTTGAGACGCCGGACGATTGCCTTCGCGCCAGGCAGCCAGCGCAACAGGAAGTGTGCCAGTCGGGACTTGCCCCACCAGCGGAAACGCAGATGGGCAGGATCGCCCTGTGCAGTGTCGCCATGTGACAGGACCACGCCATTCAGCACCAGTTCATTTTCAGCCGATTGGAAAAAGGCGTCGCGGTGGTGGCGAACGACGAAGAATTCGTGGTTGCCTTCCAGGAAGAAAACACGCCGTCGCGACTTCTCCGCCGAAACCCACGCGAGGAATTCCGCTGTCAAAGGAGTGGAATACCGCCCCAGGCCAATCCAGAGTTCCATGACATCGCCCAAGAAGGCAACGTCATAATCCGTGGTGGCAATCCACGTAAGCATCTCCCGAAACTCCTGCGCACCAGGGGTTCCGGGGGAGACGTGAGCATCCGCAACCAGCAGAAGTGGACAATTGTGGACAGAAGTGGACATCATCCACTAATGCTTGTGGCAATCACATTCGTCATCGTCGCAGCAGCAATCGTCCGGCTCCTCCGAAACCAGCAAGTGCGGGAAGAGGTACTGGTTCACATCGTCGTCGGTGCGCAATTCGGGCAGGTTGTCAATGCCCTGCCAATATTCGACATGCTGTGCGCATTCTCCGGGTTCGAGAGTCTCCAAAGTGCCCATCGTCTCGACCTCGGTGAACTGCGGGCAAGTGAAAGTCTCGACCGTGCAACCGCCATCCGGGTAGTCCGCTTCACGGTCGTAGTCGAAGTATTTGACCAGTGCCTGACCATGGTTCACGTATGCCACCCATCCGGCGGTGTTGTTAAGGCCGAGCTTGAAGTTCTCCTTGACCTTGGAGTCCTGTCGCAGGAAGATGTGCTGGTCGCCAAACGAAAGACGCGGGTCGTTCAGACGGCTATACGGCCACAGTGCAAGCGTTCGTTCCGGCGCATACGGATCGCCGTCGGGGTCGCGGTTTTGCGGAATGACAACCGTTCCGCCGGGCGCCATCATGCTCATCGCCCAAGGTGCCAGCTCGACTGGCCACATCCCGCAATTCGCGATGGTGTGGGTAATGCAGAAAAGCCCATTGGTCAGAGGCTCGACCAGGATCTTCTTCTCAATGCCAGTGGTAGGGGCGGGGCCACAGGAGAACTCCACGCCGGAGTCGTATTCGCGGATCTTCACGGGGTCATTGTCCGGCTCGTAACTGCGCGGCAACGCCTCGGGAGAATGCCAAAGGCGGTGCCCGCCATAAAGAATGAAGCCATTGTCCGAAGCCGGAAATGGCTTCGGCGGCAATACCACAAAGTGGTTGAAGCGGCTCTTGCCGATGAAAAGGCCGATGATTCGTGGTCCCACCTCCGTGGTCACCGCAAGGCGCAGGTTCCCCGCGACAAATTCCTGACAATTCTTATGGATGCCGATCTTCATGATTCCAATACTGGGTTTCATTCAAAGAACAGTGTTGTCTCAATATAATAACAAATTGCCTTTTTGCTCATGGATTCCTTTTGAGGGAATGGTGAAAAACGTCATTAAGCCAATAGCCTTGGAGGAAGAGTGAACCATACGTCTTCCTTAAGTCACTACCTCATTCCTAGCCTCGTTCAGTCCGTTTTCCTTTGTTTTCAGACATCGGCACCGGTGCCCTTCTTTCACGCTGCGCCAGCCCGGGAACTCCGCCGCACATTGCGGCGTGGCATGCGGACAACGCGGATGGAACGGACACCCCGTCGGCGGGTGGATGGGACTAGGCACATCGCCAGAAAGTGGTCTTGGGACAGCTTGTTCCCTCCCTTGCAACCGAGGCGCCGCAGCAAAGAGCGCCTTGGTGTACGGATGCACAGGATGTGCAAAAATCTCCTCGGCAGAGCTTTCCTCAACCAAATGCCCCAGGTACATCACTGCCACGCGGTCGGCCAGATAGCCCACCACGCTCAAATCGTGGGTGATAAAGAGATATGCTACGCTCGTGGCGCACTGAATCTCTTTGAGCAGATTCAAAATCTGCGCCTGCACCGAGACATCCAGCGCACTGGTGCATTCGTCGCAGACAATCAGCTGCGGCTCCACCGCCAGCGCGCGCGCCAGACCAATCCGCTGACGCTGACCGCCGGAAAACTGATGCGGATAGCGCGTGGCATCTGCCGGATTCAATCCAACCTGCTTCAGCAACTCCGCAACCCGTGCATCGCGCTGTGATGCATTCCATTCCGGATGACGCAGGGTCATCCCTTCCGCCACACTCTCCCCGACCATCATTCGCGGATCCAGGCTGGAGAACGGATCCTGGAAAATCATCTGCACCTCACGACGCAACGGCAACAACGTACTGCGCTTCAAATGTGTAACATCTTCGGCACCGTGCAGCAAAATCCGCCCGTCTGTGGGTTCAACCAGCCGAATCAGGCTCTTGCCGATGGTGCTCTTTCCGCACCCCGACTCACCCACCAACGCCAAAGTCTCGCCAGCATGGAGTTCCAAGTCCACGCCATCCACTGCCTTCAACTGTCCCGTCGTGCGGTGAAGCCATCCGCTCTTGACCGGAAACCACACGCGCAGACCCTCAGTCCGCAAAATCACCTCCGGCAAAGCCACACTACCATCCGACGAATGTCTTGCCGACATCTTGCGCCAACTGGACAATTCTTGACAAAAATGACATCTCGCCCGATGATCCGCCGAGAACTCCCGCCAAGCGGGCTTCGTCAACCGGCACTCCTCATGCGCATACGGGCACCGTTCTGCAAAACGACAACCAGGCAACTCGCTCCAGTTACGCGGAACCATCCCCGCAATCGTCTCCAAGGCCGTGCCTCGCGCCTCGCTCCGAGGCAACGAATGCAGCAACAGCCGTGTATAGGGATGCCGTGGGGAATGGAAGAGTTCTTCCGCCGTGGCAGTCTCGACGATTTCCCCCGCATACATCACCGCGCAACGCTGAGCGCCCTGTGCCGCCAGCGCGAGGTTATGCGTGATAAAGAGAATCGAGGTGCCGTGACGTTCCTGAAGGCGCGTAAGGAGTCGCATGATCTGCGCCTGCACCGTTACATCCAGTGCCGTGGTGGGTTCGTCGGCAATCAATATTTCCGGCTCGCCCGCCAGTGCCATCGCGATCATCACCCGTTGTCGCAACCCGCCCGAAAGTTCATGCGGATAACTCCTCAGGCGAGCAGGTGCCTCGGGAATCTCCACTTCGTTCAAGAGTTCCTCGCAGCGCTTCACGACCGCCTCGCCGTGCATCTTGAAATGCGTCTTAAGCACTTCACCAAGCTGGTCGCCGACCGTCATCAGCGGATTCAGCGCGGTCATCGGCTCTTGGAAAATCATCGCGATGCTTCGCCCGCGAATCTTTTGCAACTCATTCTCCGGCAAGGCATACAAGTCCTTCCCATCAAACCAGGCATGACCGCCCATCAGCCGACCAGATGGTCGCGGCAAAAGCCCCAACAGCGACAATGCGGTAAGCGACTTCCCGGAGCCGGACTCGCCCAAAAGGGCCAGCATCTCGCCATTCCGCAGTTCCAACGACACTTCATCCACCGCCGGAACCACCTGCGCCCCCTGCTGGAAGCCAATCTTCAGGCCTTCGATTTTAAGCCGGGTTTTGTCCATTCAATGTCTATGTCAGGCCTGCGCCTGCACAGCGGTGCAGAGAACCGTCGCTACGATATCGTCCACGGAGCATCCGCGTGAGAGGTCGTTGCAGGGTTTCGCCAGCCCCTGGAGTACCGCAAAGGCCGTTGCCCCGCCAATCCGCTGGGTCATCTTATATCCGATGTTTCCCGCCTGCAAGTCAGGGAAAACCAACACGTTGGCATGACCCGCCACGGGACTGCCGGGGGCCTTGGAGGCGCCGACTTCCGGCACCAGCGCCGCATCCAGCTGCATTTCGCCATCCAGCGCCAAATCCGGCGCAAGTTCGTGGGCAAGGCGAGTGGCCTCCTGCACCTTGGTCACCAAGTCATGCTTCGCGCTGCCCTTGGTCGAGAAGGAGAGCATCGCCACCTTCGGTTCCTCAATCCCGCAGAGCACCCGCGCGGTCTCCGCCGCCGAAATCGCGATGTACGCCAGTTCCTCCGCCGTGGGACAAGGCACCACCACGCAGTCGGAATACACCAGCAGACCATTGTGCCCCAAGTTCTTGTTCGGGCAGTCCATCAGGAAACTGGAGGAGACTACCTTGTTGCCGGGCTTCGTCTTGATCAGCTGGAGCGCGGGACGCAGCATGTCGCCCGTGGAGTGGACCGCCCCCGAAACCAGCCCGTCCGCATCGCCAACTTTGACCATCATCACGCCATAGTACATCGGATCCTTCACCAGCTCGGCGGCCGCCTCCAAGGTAACTCCCTTCGCTTTACGAAGTTCAAAAAGGCTTTCCGCATAGGCAGATACCTTCGGACTCGACTTCGGGTCGATGCACTCAATGCCCGAAATGTCTGCGCCCACTTCGCTCGCCACGGTCCGAATCCGCCCAGGCTCACCTAGCAGAATCGGAATGACCAACTTCTCTTGCGCAAGCTTCGCCGCCGCCTGGACTGTTCTCGGCTCGTCGCCCTCCGGCAGCACAATCCGCTTCACGCATTCGCGGGCCTTCGCCTTGACATGTTCAAAGATGCTCATTTTAGTAACAAGTTAAATTGTTTTTAAAAGAGATTAATTCTATTTTTACAAATCCATTCCCGCAAAGCCGTCCCAGACCGGCTTGCCGGAATAGGTCAGAATCGACGACTCCCCGCGCAAGGCCTTCAGCACGGAAAGTGCAAGCGCATCCTGCTCCATCTCACCAGGATAAACCGTGATGGGGGCAATCCATCCGCAGTGCTTCCGGATGCCGTCCTCGACATCCTGGAAACGCATCAGCCCGCCAGTCAGCAGGATGCCGTCCACCTTCCCGCAGAGAACTGCGCTCATCTCGCCAATTTGCTTGCAGACCTGGTAGATCATCGTGTTCCAGACCAGCGACGCCTTGGCGTCCCCCTCTTCCACCTTTCGGTGAATGACATCCGAGTCCGCCGTCCCGAAGAGGCTCACAAAGCCCCCCGCTCGGCTGCACATCCGACGCACATCGTCCACCGAATGCGTCTTGAGATAGTCCAGAAGAGCGAGGACGGGGACGCTGCCAATGCGCGTCGGCGAGAAGGTCCCCTCGCCGTCGGCACCCATGTTGCCGTCCACCATCCGTCCGTGGTCATGTGCAGCGACGGTAATACCGCCGTCGATATGCGCCACCACGAAATTGCATTCCTCATAGCGCTTCCCCAGCTTCTTCGTCGCATGGAACTCCGCCACTGCCTTTTGGTTGAGGACATGGGAATGGCTGATGCGGTAGATTCCCTTGATGCCCGTCAGCCGCGCGTAGTCCCCGAATTCATCCACATTCGTGGGATTCAATGTATATGCCTTTCGCCCAAACTCCTGAGCAAACTTCCAGGCCAACATCACGCCCAGTTTCGCGGGATGCTCGCTGCCCCCCACCGCCGCGACCGTGTCGTCATAGAGCCGCTGATCAACTGCCGTCACCCCGCCGGGCTGCGAGTAGGCACTGCCACCCCGGCCGACAAAGACATCGATTTTCGACGGGTCATTCCCCTCCTCTTTCAGCATATCCAGAATCACCTGGTACCGGAAGGGCATCTGGTCATTCACATGGGGGTATTGGAGAAGAACCGGCGCGTCATGGAAGACGCTCTTCTCCCAGAGGGAGGTCTCGTTGCGGTAGAGGCTCACCTTCGTCGAGGTGGAACCCGGATTGATGACCAGAATCGTGAACTCTTTGGTATCCGTTGCGCTCATATTGGTTCGCAGATGACGAGAAAAACATGATACGATCATTCCCAGGGGGGAATGACATCCTGCCCCGCATCATTTCAATGCGGGAATCCTGCTTAACATAATGCATGAATTCGACGCAATGGATTTTTCACAAGCAAAGTCCCTTGATAATGAGACCTGATTCCATGAATTTGTTTAAAGCGTGTAGCGTCGAGGCCTCGCCATCACAGAGATGAATTCACGGATCTAGTGGTCTGTAACAATCTATAGCCCATCCGCTCTGTTTCTCATTTGCATCTGTATGTTTTGGGTGTTGCAAACTACTAGTACTCTGTAACAATTGAAAATCTATAAAAATAGCCCATTGCCGGGCATCTTCCGGCGTTCGCTCGGTCACATACGCAGTATGATGCTCCCTCGCCCCAACCCAGAATCTGCTCCGGCACTGACTTTTTGGGTTCGGTTTCATCTGTTACAGACCACTAGTGTCCGCTTCAAGTCTCCACTTGAAAACACTACGGAGTTAAGTCAACATAAGTGCCTGGAATGGCCTCCACTTCAACATAATCCCCCTTTACTTCAATTTTGATATCAATACAGCCTCTCTCCTCCCCCTCCCCAGGAGTGAAGGCAGATATATATGCAGTCGCCCTGTAATGGTTTTCGCTGACTTCCGTAAAATTCTGAATATCAACTTGTTTGACATCGGCAGCGCGCACCTCTCGTTCGATTATTTGCTCCACCAGTTCCTTCGATGTCTTGATGATTTCTCCCTCTGAGAGCTTGTCAAAGAAAGTCGCATAGATAAAGATGGCAATCGCGATTCCTATCACCACCCCCACGCCTGTGAAGATTTTCCCCAAGATACCACCGGAACCAGAAGAGGACGCATTTGCCGCTATCGCAGATGGCATCGCACTCTCTTGCGGCGGCAAGACTGGCTGAGCTGCCATCTGCCCGGGCGGATTGAGCGTGATGCTTTTCCCGCAGGTAGGACACTGGGCCTGCATGCCGCGCCATTCATCTTCGCACTGCATGGCCTGATTGCAAAATGGGCAGGTGAATTCAAAACTCATGGGGTATTTTCTCCGGGAGTGGTGTAATTGCAAAACTACCACCCAATCGCCAAAGTGCCGCAGGCAAAAGCGAAAATCGGAAGCGTGGCCTTCTACGCAGAACTTGAGCGATGAAGCCATCGCAAAACGCCGCTAAGACGTTCAGGATGAAAACTTTGCAATTACATCAGGTGTTTACTACTATCAAAATTTAAAGTGCAAAGAAATACTGCATACGGCGAAGTGCCTGGCTTAACCAGGCACCTGCCCTGAAACCCTTTTAAAAGGCGCCGTTTAGAACACCTTTCCCATCTAAAGAACTAAGCCGTAGCCACTTTGTCAGTCTGAGTTGCCCCCTGTAAATGCCGTGTCAAATTGCGCGAAGACAATCAAGAAGAAAACCAACATGGCGATATTGAGGGCTTGACCAAGACCAGGAATCCAGTTTATGACTGTACAACAGTTGATTATGCACAATACAAGTGAAAGGGCAGGATTGACATTGCCGCAACCGCCCTTCTTCAATCGTTTGGCCAACCCCCAAATGGCTACGAATTGCCAATAATAGTTAAAGAACGGGATGAAACAGAAGCCCACCATCTGACCTGGAGTTCTGTTGCTCCCCGTTCCAACGTATGCCCAATACCGATAGAATAGCTTGATGAATTTAATCAAGAGGAAAATCACGCTGACTAACGCGAAAATTATTGCCGGAATGGCCAGTACCATAAATAGCTCATGCACCATTGAACCAAGCATGCCCAATATTGACCCGGCAACCGAGCTAGAAAAGAAACAAATCATCCAGCATTTGGTAAACTTCCAAAGTGAAGCCACTTCACGCCGGAGATAAATATTGTTTATCGGCAAAGTTGGCAAAGCCAAGGACGCTGCCATTCCACCGTTCCATGCCGATCCGGCATTTCCAGCTGGATCAACGGACGGACCGCTTCCCGGCGATGCAACATTTTGCGTCGCAGTGGGAGATTGGGGCATGACTGGTGGAACAGGCTTATGGCAGTACTTGCAGATTGCGGCCGCAATCTTGATGGTCTCGCCGCAGGATGGGCATTTCCGGGTAGAACTGGGAAGGGCGATGACATCCTCACTGCAGAACTGGCAGGTGTAGTTTTTGCCCTGTTTGTCGGCCGGCAAAATAGCAGGGCTGCCGCACTCCGGGCAGATAAAAAGGAAATCCGGTTCGGATGGCACTTCGTTCACTGGCTGGGCAGGTGCTTGCGGCATTGATGCGCCCCCTGAAGGAGCTGCGACTGGCTGGGTGCTGGGTAGGCAGCCCCCGGCGGAAGGCATTGGCACAGGCTGTTTGCGTAATATGGTATCTTTTCCACACTGGGGACATTGCGCTTTTAGACCATCCCAGGCGTCTTCACAATTCATCGCTTGCTGGCAGTATGGACACTTGAAAATGAAACTCATCGAGACCTCCTAAATTGAGAAACAGTAAAGAAATCCATGTAAACTGTAACATTTGGCCATTCGCGTCCACGAACCCTTGTGTTACAGTCTACTACTATAGTAGCCAAGACACGGATTGTCTAGCAGAACGGTTTTGCTACGCTCTAAAATTTATTGCGTAAAAAACAACGATTCTGTCAGAGCAAACTAAAAAAATGCTTTCCGCAAAAAAACGGTCGACTGGATGCACGCCGTGCGGACTGCTTGGGTTGCAGGAAAAGGGCGATACAAAATCGCTTCTCATTTTGTTTGTTTTGTGGCAACAGAACGCTCACCGGACAGCAGTGTTGCAAAATGTGCATTTGAAATTATCCCTTATAGTACATCCAAAGCACCAAAACCACGATCAAAGAACCTCATGTCCTACACGACACGAATTTCCATGCTCCACGGCGTACACGAACACGACGAGCCCTCCTGGGAGGAATTCCATGCCTTCTACACGCCGCTGATCTTCTTCTGCGGACGGCTCTACAGTCTCACACAGGAAGAACTTCAGGACCTGCGGCAGGAGGTCTTCCGTCAGGTTGCCACGACGGATGTCACAGGGAAATACGACCCCACCATCGCGCGTTTTCGCGCCTACCTCCAGGGCGTGATCCGTCACTGCATCCTGGCCATCCTACGCCAACGCACTCCAGGCCGGACAGGTCTGGAGGAGCTGGAGGAGAACGAGGCCGGGCAAATCGAGGACAAGGGCGTCCAGGAGGAATTCGAGAAGCTGCTCCGCCAGGCCGCGCTGGAGCAGCTGCGCGAAGAGCTGGATGAACGGCAGTTCACCGCCTTCGAGCTCTACGCGCTCCAGAAGCGCCCCGTGAAGGAAGTCGCCGAAATCATGAAGATGACCGTCAACCAGGTCTATCTGTCGAAGTCCCGCAACACCGCGCGCCTCCAGGAGATTCTGGAATCACTGCGCAACGAGGCCGGATGCTGAAACCCGGCGGCACATTCGCGGGCTGCCGCGTGGTGGGTATCTGCGGCACAGGCGCCTACGGAAGCGTCTATGAAGCGGAGGATGCGCTCGGACAACGCCTGGCGCTGAAGGTATTCCATGGCGGGGCGGCGACCGAGAAGGTGCTCGAGGGCCTGAAACGCTATGTCGAACTTCACGAACATGCCTCGGCCTTCGTCCAAATCTTCCATTTCGGCGTGGAGGGCGGACAGCTGTACTATTTGATGGAACTGGCCGACAATGCGGCTCCCCCAGGCGAGCCCTACCGCGCGGACACCCTCGCCGCCCGCCTGGAGAAGCACGGGCACTTTACTCTGGAGGAGTCGCTGGCCATCTACCACCGGCTGCTGGACGGCGTGGAGAAGCTCCACGAGAACGGCCTGGTCCACCGCGACCTGAAGCCCGCGAATCTCCTCTACATCAAGGGCGAACTCAAGATTGGCGACCCGGACCTCCTGGGCGACTACTCCCGGACCCTCTCGGTCGTCGGAACGCCTGGCTTCACTCCGCCGGAGTTCTTCTTCGGTCAGCAGTCCAAGAGCCCTGCCGGCGACCTCTACGCGATGGGCAAGATCCTCTACTGCTGTGCAACCGGCGAGCCGCCGGAGCGCCATCCCCACTACCCGCCCTGGATGGACACCGCAGTACTCTGTCGCATTGTCCTGCCCCTCAGTCAAATCTGCAACAAGGATGCGACCGCGCGGCCGGCCAGTTGCGCGGAATGCCGAAGACTCCTTCCACAGGAGACAACCGCCGCGCCAAGCCTCTGGCGACGATTGCGCACACGATTCGCGCTGTCGTGGACCGCACGCCTTGCAATGCTCCTATTTATACTATTTATTTTATTTATTGTAATACTGTTATTTTATTTATCAATCCAACAATTCCGTCATATCCAGGCATTCCGCGAAACACGGCAAGTCCAAGTGCATGAGGCAACCGATGCCTTCGCACGGCAACTGCCCTCGCTGGAATTGCAATGGAATGCCGAGGAGGGACAGAAAATCCGCGACAACTACGCCCAGCTCCAGAACTCTCTTTCCCGTCAGGACTTCAAGGCTGCCCAGACTGCGCTGGAAAATATGCGTAAATCATTAAGAATCTCAGCCATATCGCATATCCCTTATGGGACGCTCGATGATACGGGCGAGGTCTCCAACGCTCCGCTGGACTTCGCGGCCACGGGTACGCTCTTCGGCTATCTGGCCTCGCCTTTGGCCCAATACCTTCCCGCCGGCAAACTCGCTAAACTGGAGGCCTGCGCCAAGCGCAATGCGAAAGCCCTGGCACCGAATGCCGTGCCACGCCTGGGGCAGTCCTTCCAAAACACCTCGGACAGCACGCCGCTGTCGTTTGCCTTCGTGCCGCCGGGGCGCTTCCGCTCTGCCGTCACGCAGCGCGTGGAGTCCATCGACTATCCCTACTGGATCTTCGACCGCGAAGTGACCAATGCGCAGTACCAATTCCTGCTCAAGGACATCACTTCGCTCAACGACCTGCCATCCATGCCCGCCGACCGCCTGACCTGGTACGACATGCTCAACTACTGCCATGAACTCACGGAATGGGCACGAATCCATGAATACCTCCCGCCAGGCTATGCGTTCCGTCCGCCGACCGAGGCGGAGTGGGAGTTCGCCGCGCAGGGCGGCTGGGCGAATGTCGAGCCGCCGCAAGAGCCAATGGCGCAGGAAGTTCTCTCCGTCTATGACCCGCGCTTCCAACCCAATCCGCTCGGCATCTATGCGATGGACGACAACTGTCTGGAGTTTGTGATTGGCTATGAGGATGTTACGCCAAAAACACATGTCTGCACGCGCGGTGCCCATGCGGGCTTGCGCACGCACACGAACATCCATTTCCGATTCCTGATGTTCCGCAACACCAACAATGTCCCGGAACTCTCCTTCCGTCCGGTTCTGGCCCCCACGACAGAGGAGTTCTTCGAAACAGAATACGCGAAGCCGCCCATCGAAATCCTTCAGGCCGAACGACCAGACGGCTACTACGCGTGCTGGACTACCTACCATGCCACTCAGACCCAGGAGTCCTTGCACGAACTGGCCGTATCCCTTGGTGCGCAAATCCTTGCACCGGAAACCTTCGCGCAATTTCAGGAGCTGTTTGCGCTTTTCCAACTCCCTGAGGACCCCGCCTTCGCGGCCTTCGTCGGCGCACGCTGGAAGAACGGCGCGTGGCGGCGGATCGCCGACGGAGAACCGCTCACCTGGCCGGAACTGCCAGCTGAACCACCCTCTCCCGAATTGACCGCGCTTTGCGCCGACCACCAAACGCCCCACCCGATGCCGCCCAACCGCAAGCGCGGCTCGGTGATCCTGCGCTGGGCCTCCCGCGAGGCATGGCTACACCGCAGCGACCGCCTGCGAAACGGCACGGCCGACAATGTCATTCGGCAATTCACGGTGGACGGACACCGCTACACGCTGGTGCGGAGTCCCCTGACCTCCTATTTCAACGAGGCTTTCTGCGAACTTGTCGGCGCAAAACCCGTCAGCCTCTCCAACGACGCTCTGCGCGAGGCGGTCGCACGGGAACTCGCGGACTTCCCCGAACCCGTCGGACTGGGTGCTCGGCGTTTCTACGGAAATACTTGGCGATGGAGCGACGGAACGCAACTCTCACCCGAACTCCAACAGAAGGCCACCCGCCTGGACACCACCCACAACTTGATGTCCCGGAGCTTCTACGACCTGGTGCTCTATCGCGGCGAAGTACGCTGTACCTCGCATTTCAACTATATCCTGGTGGAATATTGACATGCCTTTGACTTTGAACCCGACGTGCCGGTATCTTGGAAAAACTCCGCCCTCACGTCAGGCAAGTCATTGATAGCTGTGTATAGTAATCAGCAATTCATTTCTATGCCGTCTCCAACGAATTCAGGACAAAACCAATAAACTCAAAATACTTATGCATAAGATCATACAATTCTTCTCGCTGTTGCTGGTTTTTATGGGCACGCTGGTGCTAGCCGCGCCTGTGGAGGAGCAGCTTCTTTTCACCATCCAGGGCAAGGCGTCGGAATTCAAACTGCCTGGCATCGTCAACGAGGTGGTGGCTGCACCTGGTTTGCACGGCGGAAACGCACTGAAGGTCACCTATCCGCAGTTCGATGGCACGGGCAACAAGTGGCCGGCGATCTATTTCCGCGAACCAATCTTCACCCAGGTTTCCTTGGAAGGCTGGGACGGCTTTGTGTTCACGGTCTACAACCCGCTGCCTGAGCAGGTGGACCTGGGCATCGCCATCAACGGCGACGCCACGAGAGAGAAGCATTTCGGCAAGCACATCCTGCTCCAGCCGAATGCCTGGAACCACTTCCTTCTGCCGGTAAAGGAGTTCGCCGAGAAGACCGGCGGGCAAATCTACTCCTTCGATTTCTTCATGACCACGCCAGTCAAGGAGTTCATCCTCTATTACGACGATGTGAAACTGGTCAAATGCAATCCGCCGGACGAGACGGTGCTGCCTTCGGTGGTCACCATCGCGGACTTCGAGGCCACCACCCTCCCCTCGCAATTCGAATGCAACGGCGTGACCTACGAACTGACCAGCGACTGGGCGAAGGACGGCAACCAGTCCATCTTGGTAAAATACCAGAAATTCTCACCGGGCACCCCGCCCTGGCCTGCGTTCCAGTTCTATGCATCGGCCGACCGCAAGATAGGCTTCGACTGGTCGGCCTTCTCCCGCCTCTCCTTCTCGGCAAACTTCACGGGAAGCGAGGTGATGCCATTGAAGATCTACTTTGCGGACGCCACGGGAAAGCGCTACACACAGGACTGCATGCTCAACCCCGGCCAGGAGACCACCTTCTCGGTAAATCTCAACGACACCGGACTCGACCTGCGCCATCTTCAGCAGTTCGACCTCTATCTCTCACGTCCCGATGCGGACAATGAGGTCTATCTCGACGCCTTCACCCTCACTGCAGCCGGTCCCAAGGAGCTGTCGGACGCCGAGGCAGTGCTGGACCGCCTGGGCACGGCCATCGAACGAATCTCCGACAACACCATCCAAACCGAACTGATGGTGCAATTTCAGCAACTCAAATCGGAGTTGTCCGACGCCCAGCGAACCGCCGAAAGCGACCAGAACAAAATGGCGGACCTTCGTCAGATGGCAAACTTCAGCATGCGACTTGAAGACTGGTTCTTCCAGAACTCCAGGAAGCTGGATATGCTGTTGCTCTGCGATGCTACCTCGCAGACCTTCCCCACGGCTCCCTTCGGCATCGCCGTCGCCGATTCGATGACCAAGGTGATGATCCATGACCTGGCGCTGACCGACGTCTGCTTCGCCACCGACGTTGCGCTGGAAACGGCCCGCAACGAATACGAAAGCTTCCAGGTGGTCGCCATCGGACGTTCGGACGCCACGGCACCCGCCACCGCCGAAGTCGTGGTAAGCCCCCTGCGTCAAGGCGACTACGAGTTGCCCGCCGATGCCGTGAGCGTTTCGCTGGTTGGGCATGTGAATTGCAAGCGTCCGCCCTACACGGCGGAATACCAAGGGTGGTATCCGGATCCGCTGCTGGACTTCCAGCAGACCTCGCCAGTTTCCGCCAACGAGGCGGTCGCCTTCTGGGTGCGCGTGAAGACGCCCGCCGACGCATCCGCTGGAGTGTACCACGCCACCGTGACCGTCAAGGGGAATGGCGAGGCTGTCGCCGAGCTGCCCTTGACCGTGACCGTGCATGACTTCACGCTGCCCAATGGCTGCCCCTACGACCTGGCGACCTCCTTCCGCGACCACATCAAGCAGGTCTGGGACCCCAAGATGTCCCCAGAGCGCTACGACGCGATGCGCTCCAAGATCGCGGACCAGCTCGCGGAATACAAGCTCTCCTTCGACCAGATCTACCGACGGGTTCCGAAGAATCCCAAGAACCTCAACATTCCCATCGAGATTCTGAAGAAGCAGCGTGACAATGGCGTGCTCAAGAGCTTCTGCATTCTCAACTTCGACACGCCGAAGGATTGCACGGAAATCGACGACCCGCGCGTGCAGGAATGCATCAACGACGTCCTGGCCTCCCTGGACTACTGGGTGCCCATCCTCAAAGAGGAAGGTCTTTACGAATACGGCCACATCTACGGCTACGATGAATACACGCCCAACTACTTCCCCATCATCGAGAAGATCTGCCAGGGCATCAAGGCGCGCTATCCCGAAATTCCCATCTCGACCACTTGCTACGACGCCAGCTTCGCCACCGCGTCTTGCCTGAAATCCATCGACATTTTCACCCCGCTGACCCCGCGTTTCGAGCCCGGAATCGTCGCCAAGAGTCGTTCAGAGGGACACAAGGTCTGGTGGTATATCTGCATCGCCCCGCACCATCCCTTCGCCAACTGGTTCGTAGAATACCCCGCCATCGAGGCGCGACTCCTGATGGGTGCCATGACCGCCAAGTACCGCCCCGAGGGCTTCCTCTACTACGCCCTCACCCGCTGGCCGGAGAACCACAACCCGATCACCAGCGGCCCCTACACCGACTGGAATCCCGCCAGCTACGAGACCGCCAATGGCGACGGCTCCATCTTCTGTGCCGGACCCGATGGACTGCTGGGAACCATCCGAAGCGAGAACTTCCGCGACGGCATCGAGGACTACTGCTACGTACTGGAACTGGAGAAGCGCATCGCTGACCAGGCGGACTCCGCGGTGCCTGAAACCATCGCGGAGGCCAAGGCCGCCCTGGAAGTCCCCTCCGCTTTGGTGACCGCCCTCGATCAGTACTCCCGCAGCCCCGCAGAACTTCGCGCCTGGCGCCGGCGCCTCCTGGAAGCCATCGACAGCCTGAAATAAGGGAGGTTTTTTCGCCGTTCCAAGACGCCCTGCGATAATTCCGCGCTATATTAGTTCAAGTTTTTCTTCACCCACCACTCAAACCGAGAATCCATCATGAAAAAACTTCTTTCTTCCCTAATGGTCCTCCTGGCAGCCACGCTGTTCGTCCAGGCAGACCGAATCACCCTGACCGATGGCTCCGTCGTGAACGGAACCCTCAAGAGCCTCACGGACGGCAAGGCTGTCATCGCCACGGACTTCGCCGGTGACATCACCGTCGCCATGGACAAGATCGCCGCGCTGAACACCGCCGCCCCCGTGCAAGTCGCCACGGAAGACGGCACGAAGTACTCCGGCGCCATTGAGACTCCGGAAGGCGGCGCCCCGCAGGTTTCCGCCATCGCGCTGCCCCTGACCAACATCAAGTATCTCTGGACGGACGGCATGGAAGACCCCACCCTCCCGCCGAAACGCAAATGGGATGCTGAAATCTACGTGGACATCGCCGGCAAGACAGGCGGCTCCACCGAGAAATTCAACGGCACTCTCGGCGTGACCGCGAACCTGGTCGGGCCGGACGACCACCTGAAGCTCTACGCCAGCACTTCCTACGAGCGCCAGGATAGCGTCACCAGCTCCAAGAAGAGCATCGCCGGCGCGGACTTCGAGCGCAAGATCGCAGGCACCGAGAACACCTGGTATGCCCGTGCCGAGTTCGAACACCACACCACCAATGGTCTGAAGCTCCGAGAGGAAGTCGCAATCGGTTATGGATACTACATCCTGGATTGGGAACACACCAAGCTCCGTGCTCGTGTCGGTGCCGTTGGGCGCAGCCGCAAATTCATCGATGATTCCCATCGCGATGAAATCGCAATCGAAGCTGGCCTCCACTTCGAGCAGGACATCCAGGAGTGGGGCAAATGGGTCACCGACCTGACCTACCAGCCCTCCACCAAGCGCCTCGACGACTACCGCATCCTCCACGAGTCCTCGCTGGACATCCCGATCCTCTTCGGCCGTCCGCTGTCCCTGCGCGTGGGTATCTCCAACGAGTACAACAGCAAGGTCAATGTCGGCTTCGAGGGCCTGGAAACCAACTACTTCGCCAAACTGGTTTACAAGTTCAAGTAATCGCCTGCTGAATTGGCAAAACGCCGGCAGTCCCCGCCACCCGGGAATTGCCGGCGTTTTCTTTCTGGGACGTCAGACGACGGACGACGGACGGCAGGACAACCGGGACGCCAGACGACGGACCACGGACGGCAGGCCGGGACGCCAGACGACGGACTTTAACCTTTAACCTTTAAACTTTTTCATGGAATTATTGGCCCCCGTCAATGCCGATACCCTGCAAGCCGCACTGGACGCCGGTGCAGACGCGGTGTACTTTGGCCTGACGCGGCTGAATGCCCGCCGCGGGGCCAAGAACTTCGCGCCGGACGAGCTATCGGAGGTGGTCCAGCGCATCCATGGTGCAAACGCCAAGGCGCATCTGACACTCAATATCGACCTTGCCACTCGCGAACTCGGCTTGGCGGCCAGGACCCTTCAGCTGGCCAGCGAAGCCGGAGTGGACGCTGTGATTGTCCGCGACGGCGCGATTCTTTCGCTGATTCCGCATTTTCCGAAACTCCAATTCCACCTGAGCACGCAGGCAGGCGTCTCCTCCTCGGCAGGTGTATTGGCCGCTAAGGCACTGGGGTGCCACCGTGTCGTGCTGGCACGCGAGATGACTTGTGAGGAAATCCGCTCGGCGGCGGCCGTTCCAGGCATCGAAACCGAGGTCTTCGTGCAAGGCGCGATGTGCTTCTGCTGCTCCGGACGTTGCCTGCTTTCCAGTTGGGTCGGCGGACGAAGCGGCAACCGCGGGACCTGCGCATCGCCCTGCCGAGTCGCATGGAAAAGCACCACAGGCAGGACCGCACATCCGATGTCCATGCACGACCTCTGCCTTCTTGGACATCTCGAAGAACTGCGAAAAATGGGCGTTGCATCCCTCAAAATCGAAGGGCGCCTCAAGTCCACGAACTGGGTTCACCGCGCCGTGGCACTTTATCGCAAGGCTTTGGACGGCACCGAACCCCCCGAAGGACTCCGCGCCGAGGCAGAAGCCCTCGGATACTACACGGGACGAACCCTCACCACCGCATATTTTGAACACCACTTCGAAGATCTGACCGACGAGGACGCTGGACGGCAGGCAACTCCCAGCCCCCTTGGTGAAACAGTCCAAGAAAATAATATACAACATATTGAAAATAAACAATTTATTATAATAGTAAAAACCGACGGGCAAAAAGGCACCAACTTCACCTTCGCATTCGGAGAATCCACCCTGTCCTTCCGGATTCCCTGGCAGCGCATCGCGAATCCACGCCGTGCGATTTCCTTAGGCACTCTGCTGGACGATACGGTGCCTCTTCTGGTTCATCAGGAATACGCAATCGAATGCCCAGAAGAACTTCGGCAGCTCCTTCTGCCCCGCCGCTGCCAATCACAATTTGCGGACGCACTTGCAGAGTTTCTCCGTAAGCTGAATCATTCCGAGGACGGCACGGTGCGGTGCGCACTTCCCGCCGAGATTGCAAGGCATCTAGAATTGCAGACACATCTGGCGGCAGAAAACCGCCATTGTCTCACCGAAATGCCAGACCGAATCCGACTGGACGCAATGAACCTCCAGCGTCTTTCCGCACTTCCGTCTCATGCGGAGCTGATTCTGGAGGCATCTGCTGGAACCAGTTCTTCCGAGTTCCTTTCTGCCCTGAACACTCTGCCCGCACAATGGCGGGAGCGATTGACCATTGATTTGCCACAAGTCGCCTACGAAGACGACCTTCCATTCCTGAAAGAGATTATATTATTGGCAAAGTCACACCAATGGCATCTGGAAGTCAATTCGTGGGACACGCTCCAACTCGTCCGCGAGGCAGGAGTTCCCTTCGTGGGCGGTCCCGGCCTTGCGGTATTGAACCCGCTGGCCGCCAGACTCCTCCGGCGGCTCGGTGCCGAGTCATGCACCGTCTCGCCGGAAATCGACCAAGAGAAATTCGAGGACTTATGCCAATCCTGCGAAATTCCGCTTGTCGCGATTGTCTTTGGGCGACCGCCTTTGATGACTACCCGCGCAGAACTTCCGCCGGAATTCGCACCATCTTCCGACGGGCAACCAGGCGTCCCCTTCGAGGACGGCCGCGGCACAAGGCTGCGTGCCTGGCGCGAGGGTCACCTCACCGTCCTGCGACCGGAGACACCCTATGACTGGCGTGGACTCTCTTCGCCCAAAATCCGCGTGGCGCATCTCGTGATGGACCTCCGTGGTTCGAAGGACATCACGGCCGACCTTTCGGCAAGCAAATCACCTTTCCTCTTCAATTTCGACCGGACCTTGAAATAGTCCCGAAAGAGTCTCGGGAACAGAAATACCATGTCCAACACCACCTCACGCGAAAATTGGGGCTCGAAAATCGGCTTCATCCTCTCCGTCTCCGGCTCGGCCATCGGTCTGGGCAACATCTGGCGTTTTCCGTTCATCACAGGCATGAACGGCGGCGCGGCCTTCTGCCTCATCTACCTGCTGTGTGTGATGCTGGTGGGCCTTCCCATCATGATCTGCGAGTTCGCCATCGGTCGCGCAGCACAGAAGGGCCCCGTCTCCGCCTTTGCCACACTCTTCCCCGGCAAATCGTTGCTGGCCAGATATATCGCCTGGCTCACGCTGGCCTACGCGCTGATTCTGGCGGGCACGGGAAGCCATGGTCTCGGCGTGGTCTTTCTCGTGGTAGCGCTAATCCTATTTAAATGGGGCTTCAAGGCGACGGGTGCCATCGCGCTGGCGGCCGCGCTCATTATCCTGACCTACTACTCCGTCATCGGCGGATGGATTATCGAGTATGTCCGGCTGGCCTTCTTCGGGAAATTCTCCGAACTGACCACCATCGAGCAGGCAAAAGGGCAATTTGACAATTTCCTGAACACGCCATGGCGTGTGATTCTCTTCCATCTGGTCTTCCTGGGCATCGCCTCCGCAATGCTCTGGAGCGGCATCAAGGACGGCATCGAGCGGTGGTCAAAGGTCCTCATGCCGATGCTCCTCATCCTGCTGCTGGTCGTCATCGCCCGAAGCGTGACCCTGGACGGCGCGGAAAAGGGCCTGCGTTTCCTCTTCGTTCCGGATTTCTCCAAGCTCAACTCGGGAAGTGTGATTGCCGCGCTGGGGCATTCCTTCTACTCACTCTCGCTGGGCATGGCCATTTCCATCACCTACGGCTCCTACCAGAAGAAAACCGACAACCTCTTCTCCTCGGCACTATGGGTGATCCTGCTGGACACTGGCGCCGCGTTATTGGCGGGCCTGGCCATCTTCCCCGCCGTCTTCGCAATGGGCATGGAGCCCAATCAAGGCACAGGTCTCATCTTCCAGATTCTTCCCGCCACCTTCAACCAAATCCCCCTGGGATGGCTGTGGGCGGGACTTTTCTTCATCATGCTCACCATCGCCGCGATGACTAGCGCCGCCTCGCTGATCGAATGCGGCATCACTTTCCTGCTGGACCACACCAAACTCAAGCGCAAGCCCGCCATCCTGCTGACCTACGTGGTCATTGGCGCGGGTGGAATCCTTTCCTGCGTATCCGTACGGGACTGGAGCCGTCTGGAGTGGATCCACACCGCACTCTGCAAGGCCTTCGGCGATGGCGCCTACGGCGGCAACTGGCTGGATTTCCTCGACGGCATCACCAACAACTGGATGATCACCACCGCCGGGCTGCTCACCGCGCTCTTCGCGGCATGGGTATGGACCACCAGGAAAGCCACCGAGGAACTTCAGCAGGGTGCCGAGAAGATTGCGCACGTCAATATCTTCCAGTGGCTGGCAGGTCTATCCGACACCGCGCCTTACAGCAAGAGCATCCAGGGCATCGGCATCACGCCCTGCTCCGCCTGGGCCTTCGCCATCCGCTTCATCTCGCCCATCGCCATCCTGCTCATCATCCTGAGCGCCCTGGGCGTGTTCGCATAATGTCTTCCGGGGCTTCCGGATTCTCCGGATTCTCCGGGGCTTCCGGATTTTCCGGATCTTCCGGAGCTTCCGGATTATTTCTTTATGCTAAAGTATTTGCTGCAATATTTAAATATTGCGACAGTGCCGGGGACCACGGCAAGCAAAGCCACCACGACTGTTATCACACCAGAGTATTCTTCTTCCATGAGTGGAAAGAAAAAGGTTGGGCAAGCCAAAATCTCCAACTCAGTGGCACTGGCAAACAATGGCAGGAAAACAGAAGCTGCAATCACCACCCAGCAAGCGGCTTCGCGGGTGAAACCGAGGCGCTTCGACAACAATGCTATCAGTGGAGAATAGAAAAGAAGATACGCAGCAATCGCCTGGCATTTAGAATCTGCGTCTTCCAAACGACTGCTCAATGCCAGACTGACCAAAAAGAGAATCCACGCCAACACCATTCCTGCCCCCGCTCCGGAACGGAAAGGCAAGGTCACTAATTTGACAGTTGTATTGGTTCCTGCGTTCGCCTGAAGTGTCCGGCGGCTTGGTTCCAGCCGTTCGAAAATGCTGAAAACCGCCACCAAAGCGGCAAAGACAAAACCGTAGAAGGCCTGCTGGCGTGCCCATTCCCGCCATTCATATCCTTGGGAATAGTCATCATTCCACCCGGACACTGTCGGCAACACCGCCCAGACAATCAATACACACAGACGCCAGGGCCAGGAGCGTTCCTGGCGCGTATTGCGCAGGAAGGCCAGACCCAAGCAGGACGCGAAAGCCGACAATGCGATGACCTTGATTAGTAAATCCACGCGATACTTAATCTTCAATATCCATATTATGTCAGGCTGCCCCACTCGAAAGTGTTCATCATACTCGAATAAAACTCTTATATAATTGCTGGCCAGATAAAACAGAAGAATCCATACCAAAAGCTTCAACAGCACGCTCCCGGAACGGTTGGTGGAGCTACGGGGAATGCAACCCACCGCCAACAGCGATGAACCGGCCGCCACCTTGCAGCCAAACAATGCGACAAAGTTCAGCCACTCCGACGCATCGAGACGCATACGCATGGCATAGATGAAAAAAGGCAACTCCAGCAGCTGAACAATCAGGATGCACACCAGCATCGCCGATAATTTACCAATCAGCGTCTGGCCGGGAGTCAACATGGTTCCCAGTTGCGGATCCAATCCCTCCACCATGCGCTCCTTTGAAGTCGTCTGGTAGATTTGGGCATAGACCCAGACCATGGAGAGAACGCCCATGACGTAGAAGAACCTGCGAACGAGAGTATCCTCATTCATCCCAAAGCCAAGGACCTCCTGTTGGTTACGAATATAATAGAGTCCCACGATAAACAACACCGTCATACATGCCCCAATCAAAGGCATTATATCTAGCATCCGGCTCTGATGCATCAGATGCATCTCTTTCCAGAAGACCGGATTCCAACGATCGGAAGAATGTTGGTCTAACATGGGGACTCCGTTTGAAAATCTAGCCGCACTAGCCGCACTAGCCGCACTAGCCGCACTAGCAAAATGCTTCTAACCTCTAACCT
>JAFPYX010000030.1 GCA_017417585.1 Victivallales bacterium | reverse complement strand
TGAGCTGAGCTGAGTACTACATAACCGTCTTCAATCATTTTATTCTCAACAAGTTATGATTTTCTTCCCGGGAAGTTGTAGAAACAATTTGTATTTCCGCTTCCCGAAAGGAAAAGGACAAGCATGAACATTATACTATAGCGTATTTATAGGATATTTCAAGGAAATCTGGCCACTTTCGGTGTTGGTTCAAGAAGTGGCTTTGGCATCTGCTGACGAGGCTAGAAGTAAGCCGAGAATCTCCCGCATCCCCCCAAAAAGGAGATGGCCCATGGCATGACAATTCCCGGATTCAAGTCTATATTATGATAGTGCGATGTCATCCCCCCAAAATAAAACTTCAGGAGATTCAAACCAATGTCGAACAAGAAGAATTCCGGCGGTGACTTCCGGTATGCGGTCGGCGCGGCGAAGGTGCCGTGGCACGCAGTCGGCGAATACTACAACGGCCAGGACGTCGAGGCGATGGTGAAGTTCCTGCTGCCGGACGGCGGAAAGCCGGGCTACAAGGAGGCCTTCGCCGAAGTCAAGGGCGCGGTCTCGAAGCTGGCGAAATGCGCCAACCGCGCCACGAAGCTCACGCTGGGCACCCAGGTCGCCAATGCCGAGGAGGCCGCGAAGAAGTACTTCGGCTCGAAGTACGCATGCTTCACCTGCAACTGGACCGGCGGCATGGAGATCGCCTACAAGCTCTCCGGGCTGAAGGCAGGCGACGAGGTCATCATGCCCGCCATCACCTTCATCGCCACGATGGCCTATCCCCTCTCCATCGGCGCCAAGATCGTCTTCGCGGACATCGATCCGGAGACCTGCAACCTCGACCCCAAGGACGTCAAGAAGAAGATCACCTCCAAGACCAAGATGATCGTGCCCGTGCACCTGGGCGGCATGCCGGTGGACATGGATCCCATCATGGCGCTGGCCAAGAAGCACAACCTCTTCGTGATGGAGGACGCCGCTCACGGCATGGGCGGATGCTACAAGGGCAGGATGCTCGGGTCCATCGGCCACTTCGGCGGCTTCTCGCTGCACGAGGTCAAGAACATCAACTCCCTGGGCGAGGGCGGAGTGCTCCTGACCAACGAGGACTTCGCCGGCAAACAGCTGCCCGGCGCGCGCTTCCTCGGTCTGGACTTCACACGCAAGATCAAGGACTGGCTCTACGACATCTCCCCGCTAATCGACCGCTTCGGCAACATCCAGGTCGCCCAGAACTTCTCCGCCACCGAAATCCAGGCACTCGGCATGGAGCTGCAGTTTAAGCGGCTCGACAAGATCATCGCGCAGCGCAGGGCCGCCGCCGAATACATGAACGAGGTGCTCTCGCAGGAGCCCGGCATCCTCACCGAGAAGCCGGACACTGCCGACACCTACGGCACCCACCACCTCTACCTCCTGCGCATCGACCCGAAGAAGTGCAAGGGCGACATCCAGGTTCTCGCCAAGAAGCTCGCCGAGAAGGGTCTGACCAACATCACCCACTTCGGCCCGATGTACCGCTTCAAGATCATGGCCGACCTCGGATACAACGCCGACGCCATCGCCAAGACCTGCCCCAACACCGAGCGGATGTTCTACACCTCCTACACCCACCTGCCGCTCTACCCGCTCACCAAGGCGCAGCTGGAGTATCAGGCCAAGGCCGTCGTCGAGGCCGTCCGCGAAATGAAGGCCGGGAAGTAATTCCCCCAACCGAAGAATAAAGAAACCGCCGCCAGAGTCTTGTCTCCGGCGGCGGTTTTGCTTTCAGTGGCGATAGCAAAGTATCAGAACTCGAACATCGTGCAGGAGTTTGGAGGCGTTATCTGTTTTTCACTGCCGTCCAGTACATTGCGGCACGGGAACGGCGTTGCGAAGGCGGTCTCCAGCGCGGTGTCTTTGCGGTTGAAAACGGCCAGGAAGCCGTGACCGTCGTCGCGGGTGCGCAAATAGGCGTCGCAGTCGGGTTCGTTTGCCAGCACAGTGAAGCGCGTGAGCTGTCCGCCTGCGGTGAGTTCGTTGTAAGCGGTGGTATATTCCTTCAGCACCCGACGCTTCTCCGGTTCGAGTTTCCGCAGGTCGCCCGCCACCAGCGGGGCACCAGTCATCGCGGTGAGGAGATACTCCGGTGCGTCATCGAATTGGAGCGTCAGCAAACCGCCAAGCAGGCGTTCCGTGGGCAGTTTGCCATACCAGCGGTAGAAGTCCTGCCGCACGCGTGCGATGCTCCACACCTCGCGCTGGAGGGCGGTGTGGTTGGAAATGTGGTTGAGTTCGCAGTAGGTGATTGCGCTGATATTCGGGCGGGCGGGACCGAAGGTCTCGAAGCTGAAATCCACAAGCAATTCCGGGAAGCGTGTCTTGAGGCCGTCGCGCAGATATTTCATTCCGCGGTACATCGCGATCGCGGAGTCTTCCCATTCGCGGTGATGGCGGTGGTTCTTCGCGTGGCAACCCAACTGCATGATTTCGTAAGGGCTCACAATCGACGAGAAGTCCAGCTTGAAATAACCCACGTGGTAGCGCTCCGCCACCTCTGAGAGTTCCTCCAGAATCTTCTCGCGGTAGTCACTTCCGAAGCAGAGGACGTGGTTTACATTGCAGAACTTGCTGGTACCATCTGCGTTCAGCGCCCACCAATCCGTCGGGAGCTCCTTTTCGTGGTAGTCGGTGCCGATGTTATACCACAGCCCCAAAATGATTCCCATCGCGCGGATCCGCTCGGAGAGCCACGCCATTCCGTGCGGGAACTTCACGGGATCCACCTCACGGTTTTCCCTGAACCATCCGTCGTCAATGACGAGGTACTTGAAGCCCATGTCGGCGGCCTCCCGCGCCAATTCCAGCACCAACTCCTCATGGATGTTCGTGAGGAAAGGCTGCCAGGTGCAGTACATCACGCCGGGGTCGCCAGGCGGAGGCAACAACTTACGCACCAAGTCGGCAAAAGCCTGGTCGCCCGCATGCGCGTCGCCGTGGTATAGCAACAACGCCGAGGCATCGCAGGCAAAGGACTCGCCTGGTTCCAAGTGCTTGCGGAACGGGCACTTCGACCATGCGTACCCGCCCGTGATCTCCTTCCAGTGCGGATAGCAGAGAACCCGACGCAACGGTCCTGAAACCGCCATCCCGTAGAGAAACCCCGCCTGGAGTTTCTCGTTGTGCAGATGAAGGATGTCCGTCTCGCCTTCACTGGCAAAGCATGCGGGTTGCGGGGCGTCGTCCGACCCCGTGGTCACGATGCAGTCGCGGAAGAGTCCCGGCTGGCAGTACAGGTGGTCGATGTCCAAATGCTCCAGCACCGCCTCCTGGGCGCCCGCCCTGAATTCCATCGACTTAACAAAACCCGACAATTCTGGCCAAATCCAGTAAGTTATGTATAATTCCACCCCGCCGGACGGCAATGCGAAATGCAGTGTCGCTCCTTCGGCGGCATCCATGCGTCGCACCTCGCAATCGAGAAACTTCGGCAGCGGCTTGCTCGCCTCGTATTCGCCATCCACCTCACGAACCCGCGCCTCAGAGTAACTGGCGATTTTCACGCCGTTCACCGTGACATTGAACTCAGGGAGAAGTCCGTTGACGAATTCCTGTCCTGTCACCACATCGCGCAGGGAAGTGGTGTAGAAGCCATTCTGATTCCAGGTGAGGACGCGGCGCACCAGGCCATTGTCCAGAACAAGTTGGTTGTCGAGTCGCTGAATCATGCTTGGGGGAATTTTTGTTCGCTCGCACGCGAGAGAGAGAAGCAGTAGCGTGGAGGGAATGGTGTCAAATCCCCATCCCTTTTATCCCTGCCATCTCCTCTATCGTGTTCGACGCAGGAGAATCCAAAGAGATGGGCATTTAAAAACGCCGGCAAGTTGAAGTGACTTGTCGGCGAAAAGCACTTGTCTAGACCATGTCAGACAAAGAGGAGAGTTGCCAAGAAGACCGGCGCAATTACCTGGTGTTGGGATTCGACTGTTGATCAACGAAGTTCTTGTCGTTCTCCCAGCGGTTCTTCATCTTCTGCATGTCCTGCTGTTGCATCTGCTGGACCTGCGATTTCTTTGAATTGAACCAACCCAAAACTTTTTGCGGCACTTTGAAGTAGATTGCCGCAACGATGACTGCCGCAATGACAACCCATTTGACAATCGTTCCCACGACTGCCTTACCACCGGCGGAACGGCGGCGAGACAGGATGTCATTGGTGATGGCGGTGGAGGCCAATGCGGTCTGGAGGCATTCTCGGGAGCAGCACTTGAAGCCGTCTTTCTCGACCAGGCAGTCCTCGCAGATGGGGCGGCGGCAGCTGGCGCAGTGCGCGACAGCCGGGCGGTCGTGATGGTTGATGCAGACGGGACCGTTGTTCAGATTAGCCATGATGGTATCAATTTGAGGTGACTACGTGAGAAAAAACACTATACTTTAATTAAATTATAGGAAATTTCACCCGGAAAGGCCAAATTCCCCCAATTTTTGCCCAGATTCACTCCTTCAATGCTAGACCCAAATGACAACCACGAAATCCAGCGGACTGAATAAAAGCTGCCTGTGCCTCCTTTTCCTGCTGGCCCTGCCGGCCTTCGCGGACTACGCCATCACCGTGCAGAATGGTTTCCACACGCTCTTCCAGCATCCGGTCTCGGTGGAGTTGACTGCCGAGCAGACCGCCTTCGTACAGCAGGGCGCCACCCTTACGGACGAAGACCGCGACACGCCATTGCCATACGTCCTGGACGCCACTGGCCAGACGCCGCGCCTGTGCTTCCGTCTCGACGGCGAAACCGCCCCCGGCACTCTCCGCACCTACCGCCTGGCCAGTTCCGTGCCCGCGAATTCTTGCGCGGGGTGTTCCGTGCCCGCGAATTCTTGCGCGGGTCAAGTCCCCGGCGATTTGGAGTGCACCACCGATGAAACCGGCTTCATTATCATCCGCAACAGCTATTTCCAGCTCCGCCACCCGATGCAAGGTGCCGGCGGATTCCCACAGGACATCCAGAACCGCGAAAGCGGCTACACCGACTCCAGCCTCCGGTTCTTCGACCGCATCTTCCACCCCGACCTGGATCTGTTCTGGGTGCGCTACGACCAACATGCCACCGCCCAGGTCGTGCTGGAGACTCCGGAGCGCGTCGTTGTGGAAGTCCACGCGCATTTCGTGGGCGACGGCGGTCTGTCTGCGCCCGGCGACCCCGTGGCAATCTACCGCTACATCTATTCGGCCTGTTCACCCGTCGTCGAGGTCGAACGCGTCATCACGCGCTCCGACGCCAGCCAGCCATGGCTGGAAGCGCACTTCCTCCAGACCTGTCGCTTCGACCGCTTCTACACCGCCATCCATACGAATGAAAGCGGTCAAAACCGCGAGACCAACCCCGTCGATGCCGAGCCATGCGGCTTCTCCTTCTCGCGATGGGGCGTCTACGCCTCGCCACTGAGCGCCTTCGGCATCGGCGGAACTGCCGGCAATGGCTATGACCGCGGCCGCGAAGGCTTCCCCTACAACCTCGCTGCAACCAACCTCGGGCTTGTTGCCGGCGAATCGGAAAAACGCCAGTGCGCCCTGCTCTACCTTGGCCCCGCGCGTGACGACGAATGGTACGAGCGCTGGCTCTCCGCCGACGCGCAGCCACGCCTCGCCATCACCGAGGCCACGCCCGCTAACGACGAAAAGGACAAACTTCCGGACGGCACGCTCGTACTCGAAAACCACGGCCTCAAAATCTGCCTGGGTCCCGCCGAAGACGGCTTCCCCTGCCTGGCGGTCGTGAACGCCCTGGGCGACACGCCCGTGCGCTTCGTGACGCACCGCGACAGTCAGCCCGGCCTCTGGAAAATCGCCTTCAAAAAACCCTACCCCGCCACCGAAACCATCTGGCTGACGCCTGGTTCCGGTTCCACTCCCGCCGCAAAAAACGACGGGGATTCCCAAATCATCGAATGGCAAGCCATCGGCTTGCCCGGCGAGCCAGGCGCGGTGGACGTGCACTGCGAAATCACCCCAGTTCCGAACCGTCCGGAGTTCACTTGGCGCATCCGAGTCACCAACCGCAGCACCCAGTGGGGACTGACCGAAACCCAGTTCCCGATGCTCTCGCAAGTCATCCAACCCGGAAAGGGCGACGCGCTGCTGCCCGACTCCAACTGGGGGCACCGCCTCTTCCGTAACTCCGCCGTCCAGTGCGACTGGCTCTATCCCAGCCACAAGTGCCAGATGCAGTTCATGGCCTTCAACCAGGGCGACGCAGGGCTCTACTTCGCCGCCCACGACACAGGCGCACGGCCCAAGCGCCTCGTCGTCACCTCCCAGCAGGACGCATCCTTCCGCGTCTTCGCCGAAGACTCCGCCCAGCCCGGAGCCTCCCGCTGCGCCGAATTCGACTTCTGCCTCGCGGCATACCAAGGTGACTGGTGGCAGGCCGCCAAGCGCTACCGCGAATGGGCCACTGCCGAGGCCCCCTGGACCGCCAAGGGTCCCATCGCCGCCCGCGACGACTTCCCGCGCAGCCTCGTGGATGTCGCATTCTGGCAACAACTGAGCAACATCGCCTTCTCCTCCTGCGACCAGCTCGGCTCGCTCATGGAACAACTCCATGCACGCCTTGACCAACGCCCCGGCCTCGCCCTCCACTGGTACTGCTGGCACCAAATCCCCTTCGACAACTCCTATCCCGAATACTTCCCCGTCAGGGAAGGCTTCGATGCCAATGTCCGCCGACTGACCTCCCAGGGAATGCTCGCCATGCCATACATCAACGGACGACTCTGGGACGTGGACATCCCCTCTTTCGCGGATGCACGCGTCGCCGCCGCCCTCCCCGAAAACGGCTCCCCCGCCATCGAGGTATACGGCTCCGGACGCAAGCTCACACCCATGTGTCCCTACACCCGCCTCTGGCAGGACAAGATGGACTACGTCTGCAGCCGCCTGATGGACGAATACCACGTCAGCGGAATCTACCTCGACCAGATCTCCTGCGGTCCCGCCGAACTCTGCTTCAACCCCGGGCACGGCCATCCCCTCGGCGGCGGAACCCACTGGGTGGACGGGTACCGGACGCTCCTCGCACGCATCAAGGCCAAGGCCGCCCCAAAAGGAGTCTTCCTCACCAGCGAATGCGGAGCCGAACCCTATATGGACAACCTGGACGGACATCTCATCTGGACACCGCGCACCCAGGAGGACGTACCCACCCTCGCCGCCGTCTATTCCGGATACACCATCTACTTCTCCAACACCGCACACCCCGTGGATGACGAATGGGCCTTCAAGGCGCAGCAGGCGCGCGATTTCCTCTGGGGATGTCAGCCCGGCTGGAACGCCGAATGGATTGCCGACGAGGCACACCGAAGGCACTTCGCCTACCAGGAATACCTGGGATACCTCCAGCGGGCTGCCAAGCAGTTCTTCCGCGAAGGCGAACTCCTTGCCGAACAGCGCCCCGCCAACGCCCCCGGAACCGTCACCTACACCTGGAACTGGGAGTTCCCCCACCAGGCAACCCTCCAGGCCGCACAGGGATATTGGTGGAAGGCGCCCGATGGACGACTCATGCTTGCCATCGCGAATCTCTCCCCCGATGTCCGCGCATTCAATGTCGCCGACGCCAACCTCGCTGCCCTCGCCGGCCTGGACTCCGACCGCTCACAATGGCTCGCCGAACGGCTTACCGACGCCGGAACCGCGCCACTCCGCGAAACCCCGAATCTCTTCTCGCACTGCTTCGCGCTCGAACCCGGCGAGGTTGTCCTCGTGACCTTCACCCAGGCTGACGCAAAAACGCGCAAAAATGCGCAAGAACGTGCAAAAACGCTCGCATTTGACCAGAAAATTCCACCCGAACTGCGCAACTCCGCCGCGGAATACCTCTTCCGCACCGAGTACGGCGTTACTGCATTCCACCCAGACGACGTCATCCGCGACCTCCCCGGCACCCCCTGCGACTTCAACTACTTCATCTACGGCACCCCGGACAAGAAATGCACGGTGGTCCTTCCGGACGGGCAGAATACCTCCGGCGAGCGCGGCCCTCTTCACACCATGCCAGTCCGCTTCGCCACTGACGACACTCGTTCACTGCTCTACTGCGAACTGCGGAACGGCGACCTGTCGTGGCACCTTCCGGTCCAGCGCCGCCCGGCCAAACCGCTGGAGGTCACGCTCGGCGAGCCGCCGGAGATCCGCGCGGGCAAGAGCTTCCTGCTGCCCGTGAGCATCGAGAACTTCCAGAACATTCCCGCCAGCGGGGCGGTACGGCTGAACCTTCCGGACGGCTGGCAGGTCGAGCCCTCGCGCACCGTCGCCTTCGACAATCTGCCGCCGCGCACGCCACAGAACACCCTCCTGCGCATCAGCGTGCCGGCCGACGCGCCCGCCGCCCCCGCGCTCCTCACCGCCGAAATCCTTGCCGGCTGCGAGGACCGCATGGTCGCCGTCGCGCCCCCCAAGCCGTTGCTTGCCGCCCTCCGCGCCACCACGCCCCTGGATGTCCACGATGCCTCCGCCTGGCCGGACGGCCCCTGGGCTGTCCCCACAGGCGTCAAGATTGCGGACTACTGCGGCAACGACGACTGCTCTGCGCGCGTCCGCTGCGCCTGGGACGACCAGTACCTATATGTCCAGGCGGAGGTCACCGACGATGTCCACCTCCAGACGCACTCCGACGAGTTCATCTGGAAGGAGGACTGCCTACAGTTCGCCCTCCGCGCCTTCCCCGCCAATCTTGCGCAAGGCTACGATGGACGCGAGCGCGAGTTCGGCCTCGCCCTCCCTGCGGGCACCGACGGCATCGTCTATCAGTGGATGGGCGGCGACGGACAGGGACTCCTTGCCGATGCGCAAATCCACGCCGAACGGGAAGGCAACCTCACGCGTTACCGTGCAGCCATCCCCTGGAATAAACTCGCCCTGTCCCCGCCGAAGCCCGGCACGCTCTTCTCCTTCTCCTTCACCGTCAACGACAATGACTCCGACCACCTGCGCGGATGGCTCGAGTGGTCCGGCGGCGTCTGCGGCGGCAAGGACTCCTCCCTCTTCGGCGAACTCCAGCTGTTGGAATAGGCAAGCCATTTTCCCAGGCGGGCAGGTCAAGGCATCTTCTGCCGTGTCTTCCCGGATGTGGAATATCGAGACCGCCGTCCCGCCTGCCCTGGGATCCAATGGAATCCTCGACCATGAGGAATTGGTCTCCCTCAAATGTGGTTTGCTTCCCTTTGGCGGACTTCATTTCAGGCTCCAGTCTCGGCAAGTTCAGCCCCAGGGGTCCTGGGGCCGCAGCTCCTGGTCCAGGACGCGGTATTGGCAGGCCTCGGCGACCTCTGCCTCGGTGATTTCGCCGTGGCCATTGAGGTCCGCGCAGGTGCGTGCCACCCGGAGGATTCGGTCGTAGGAACGGGCGGAGAGGTGCTTGGCGTTCAGCGCCATGTCGAGGAATTTCCGTGCGGAATCGGTAAGGGTGCAGAAGCGGTCCAGTGCGGTTCCGGCGATGTCCGCGTTGCTCCAGATGGCCATCCCCTGGAAACGTCGCTTCTGGATGGCTCGTGCGGCGAGGATCTGCTCGCGCAGTTCGGCGGAAGAAGGTCCGGAGCGTTTCGCGGTCAGCGTCTCCTTGGGCAGCGGCGGCACCTCCACGTGGAGGTCCAGTCGATCCAGCAACGGCCCGGAGATCCGTGAGCGGTAGTTCTGCACCTGGATGGATGAACAGCGGCAACGCTTGCCCGGGGCGCCGTAGTATCCGCAGGGGCACGGATTCATCGCCGCCACCAGCATGAACCGGCAAGGGAACTCGAAGGCCCCGGCCGAGCGCGCCACCGTCACCACGCCATTCTCCAGAGGCTGCCGCAAGGCCTCCAGGACATTGCGGCGGAACTCCGGCAGCTCGTCGAGGAAGAGCACCCCGCGATGTGCGAGGGTGATTTCACCGGGGCGCGGGATGTTCTGTCCGCCGCCAAGCAGCCCGGCGTCCGAGACCGTATGATGCGGAGAGCGGAACGGCCGTTCCACCATCAGCCCGCCATCCTTGGGCAGCAATCCCGCGATGCTGTAAATTCGTGTGACCTCCATGGCCTCGGCCAGCGCCAGCGGCGGAAGGATTCCCGGAATCCTGTTGGCGATCAAGGACTTGCCTACACCCGGGCTGCCCACCATCAGAAGATTGTGGTTGCCGGCGGCCGCAATCACCAGCGCGCGCTTCGCGCTCTCCTGCCCCTTCACGTCCACAAAATCCAGCGTGCTGCGTTGCGCCTGCTCGAAGAGCTTCCGGACATCCACCCGCGTCGGCGCGACTTGCTCCGGATGGCAGCACAGCCGCACCGCCTCCGACAGGGTCTCCACGCCGTAAACCGCGAGGCCCTCCACCGCTGCCGCCTCGCGGGCATTCTCCGCCGGAACAATCATCCGCTTCAGCCCCAGCTCTTTCGCATGCATCGCCAAAGGCAGGGCACCGGCCACGCCGCGCACCTCGCCATTCAGCCCCAGTTCCCCCACAACCAGCGTATCTTCCAATGCCCTTCCAGGCAATCCGCCCTTGAAGGCAACCAGGCACAACGCAATTGGAAGATCATATAGCGCTCCGGATTTGCGCATCGAAGCCGGGGCCAGGTTCACCATTACATTGCCACGCGGCATCTGAAGGCCACTCGCCCAGACCGCCGAACGAATCCGCTCCTTGCTCTCGCGAATCGCGGCGTCTGGCAAGCCGATGACATGGAATACGGGACCATTCATGTCCGCCGGCTTGTCTGAACAGTTGGTCTCGATCTCGACGGTATAAACCGTCACGCCCTGAATGGTGCCGCTCAGTGTTCGATTGATCATCGTTGCATCTCCTGACAATCGTCGGCGGGAACCGCTCCCGCCGACGAGGAGATACTCTACACGCTGAACACCAGCTTGTTTTAATAATCACATATAATATTAATTATTAATGAATTCTATATAATTTCTTGAGAATCTTCAGGAATCGGTTCTCCGGAAGGCCTTTCTTGCAACAACTCCAGCGCGGCCTGGGCGGCGGCGACCTCGGCGGCCTTTTTGGAGTCGCCCTCTCCCCGCGCTGTCAGTTCGCCAACCCGAACCTCCATCACGAAATGCGGCGGGCGGAGAGTGCCTTCGACTTCCGTATAGAGGGGGCTGGCGTGGTTTTTCGCCTGTGCATACTCCTGCAGGACGCCCTTCGGGTTGTCCTGTGCCTTCATCTGCATAAGTCCTTCATCCAGCGTCGGCAACACTTTTTCCACCACCGCGGTGGCGGCCTCCAGCCCGCCGTCAAGGAACACCGCCCCCAGCATCGCCTCGAAGGCATCTCCGAGAAGCGCCTTCCGCTTTCGTCCGCCGGTCAGGTTTTCGCCTTTCCCCAGCAGGAGCGCATCGTCGAGTCCCAGGCAGACTGCATATCCGGAGGTCGCCTTTTCGTTCACCAGCATAGCCCGTGCGCGGGTCAGAGTCCCCTCCTGGCATTCCGTGAAATGGAGGTAGAGTTTCCGGCTCACGACGACCTCCAGCACGGCGTCTCCGAGGAATTCCAGCCGTTCGTTCCAGGGGACTGGCGGGTTCTGTTCCGACGCGTACGAAGAGTGCGTCAGAGCCGTCAGCAGCAGCGCCTGGTCATGAAAAACATGGCCGATTTTTTGCTGCACAGCCTGCAGCACTTCCGGCATTTCACTCGGTTTCGGGTTGAAATTTCGCATTATCAGACTATCTTAGAGCGTTTTCCAAAATTCAAGACGGGCGGACGCATGACCAGGTGCGTGGATGCCTTCCGCCGGTACTGTCCCAGCATCAAGAAATTCCGCGCACGACCAAGGAGATTCCCCCAATGCCATACGATGTTTCCGATCTGCACAAGGGCGTAAAAGTCCAGCTTGACGGCGAACCCTATCTGATTACCGAGTATGATTTCATGAAGCCCGGCAAAGGGCAGGCCATCTACCGTTGCAAGATGCGCAACATGATCACCGGCTCCACCACGGAAAAGGCCTACCGCCCCGGCGACAAGATCGACCAGCCCGACCTCTCCGAGCGCACCATCCACTTCTCCTACGACGAAGGCGACGGATTCTACGTCTTCATCGACCCCTCCACCAATGACGAGATCCGCATTGACGAGGCGACCCTGGGGCGCAATGTCTATTTCCTGGAGGACGACATGGAATGCTCCGTGCTCCTCTTCAACAACCGCCCCATTGAAGTCACCCTGCCGGTCTTCGTGGAGAAGGTCATCACCGAGACCGAGCCCGGCGAGAAGGGCAACACCGCGACCAACACCCTCAAGCCCGCCAAGATCGAGAATGGCTACGAAATCCATGTCCCGCTCTTCGTGAACCAGGGCGACACGGTGAAGATTGACACCCGCACCGGAGAGTACTCCGAGCGCGTGAAGAAGGCCAGCATCTAACCGCAGAGGCTAGAGGGCAGAGGTGAAAGGTGTGGCGTCGCGCCCCATGAGACCTCGAGCCATGGTGTGCCCAAGACGAGGCTTCCGCCATTCGCCTTGGGCGCTTTTGTTTTCGGCACCCGCCGTACTTTAACACTTCGCCCCGCAACTGCAGGGCATAAAGCGCAGTCCTCCCGTGTCTTTCGCCGCATTGACAGGAGGGCATGAACACTCCATGAATTCTCCCACTTTCCAGCGTGTCCGGACACTTTTCGGCGTTTTCTGCTATCTCTCGGCGGTGACGCTGGGAGGCGGGCTGGCAATGCTCCCCTTGATGCAGCAGGAGTTCGTGGAAAAGCGCGGCTGGATGACGAAGGACGAAATGGTGGACACCGTCGCCGCAATGCAGTCGATGCCCGGCATCATCGCCATGAACATGGGCGTGCTGATCGGCTACCGCTGCGCCGGAATCCCCGGAGCGCTGGCGGCGCTGCTCGGCGCTCTCCTGCCGCCCTTCATCGCGATAGTCCTGCTGGCGGCCATCGTCGCGCAGCTGCGTCAATACGCCATTGTTCAGCACGTTTTCCTTGGCATACGGGCGGCCGTCGCCGCAATGATTCTGCTGGCGGTGGTCTCGCTGGGCAGGCAGATTCTCAAGGGAGATTGTTTCCGCCGCGTTTTCTCCTGGTGCGTCACCATCGCCAGCTTCGTCGCGCTGGTCTTCTTCGGGGCGGACGCCATCTGGGTCATTGTCGCGGGAGCCATCCTGGGGCTGGCCTGCTTTGGCAAATCGACTAGCCAGACTGGCCAAGAAAAGTAAATTGAAAAGCCAATGGGCATTTTCCAGCTTTATCTTCTCTTTGCCAAAATCGGCTTCTTCACCTTCGGGGGCGGCTTCGCGATGATCCCGTTCTTCCAAAGCGAGCTGGTGGAGAACCACCAGTTGCTCTCCGCCGCCGAATTCGCGGATATCGTCGCCCTGGCTCAGATGACCCCCGGACCAGTCGGCCTCAATGCCGCCACCTACCTGGGGCAGCAGCAGGCCGGGATACTGGGGGCGCTCGCCGCCACGCTGGGCGTCTGCACGCCCTCCTTGACCATCGGTCTGGCGGTGGCGCTTTTCCTCAAGGCCTTCGGCAACAACCGCATCCTCAAAGCGGCGCTCTGCGGAATCCGCCCGGCGACCCTGGGGCTCATCGCGGCGGCGGTCATCTTCTTCGCCGAGACCTCGGCCTTCGCCACTCCATTGGCCAACCTCTGGCACACGGGCGAGAGCTTCCGGCTCTGCTGGCAGGGCACAGTCATCTTCCTTGCCTGCCTCTTTGTCCAATGGAAATGGAAGCCGAATCTCCTCCTTGTCCTGCTGGGTGCCGCCGTGACCGGTGCCGTCCTCTGCACATAGATTCACGCAATTTTTTGATTAGCAATGAAATACTATAACACCGTCAAGACCTTTCTAACCAAAGGCCTCTGGAATGTCGACGTCAAGAAGCTGCCTCGGTTGAAGCGCTTCGGGTATTCCTTCCTTCGTGTGCTGATCATCGCCATCCGTGGTTTCCAGGAGGACCACTGCACGCTTCAGGCCTCAGCGCTCACCTACATCACATTGGTGTCGCTGGTCCCCATTCTGGCCATCACCCTGGCTTTCTGCAAAGGAATCGGTTTGCAACGCAAATTGATAGAAACTATCGGCCTGGAAAGAAGCGTGCAGATTGTCCGTGACGACAATGGGAGAATCCGCCGAGAAATCTCCTACCGTGTCCTAGCGGCAGATCCGGAACAGGAGGATGGCCTGAAAACGGGCGCCGCCATGGACGCTCAGGGAAATGCAGAAACTCCGGACGCGCCAGTGATTGTCATCGCAGACCCGGGGGCTTCCGACGCAACCATTGTTGCCGCCATCGAAACGGAGTCCCCGGCGGCGGAGGGAATTGCCGCCACAGAGGAAGAGGCCTCGCGGGGGATCGACAATCCAGAGTTTCCGGGAAACGCCAGTCAGGAGCCTACTCCTGTTCCTTTTCACAGGCATCCACACTACGCCGCGCAACTGCCCGAAGCCATGCAGACCGCGCTGGTAAGCATCTTCACCTACGTGGATAAAACCAACTTCGCGGCGCTTGGGCTGATCGGCATCGCCGCGCTGCTTTTCTCCGTGCTTTCCGCCATCCGCAAGCTAGAGGACAACTTCAACGCCATCTGGTGCGTCAAGAAAGGCCGGAACCTCCTCCAGCAGTTCAGCCAGTACCTGATCGTGCTGCTGCTGTTCCCCATTGTCACGCTGTTGGCAATCTCCGCTTCGGCCTTTGCGCATTCCGGCGGTCTGGCGGAAATGCTTCATTCTTCCTCTCCCATTGTCATCATGCTTGGCCATTATGGCGGGAATCTGCTGATGTTCCTCTTTTTGCTGGGAGGATTTGTCTTCCTGTATTTCTTCATGCCGAACACCCGCGTGCGTTTGGCACCGGCATTCTTCGGAGGGCTTTTGGGTTCGCTGGCGTGGCTAGGCGTACTGTATGTCTATCTGCGCTGGCAGGTCGGGCTTGCCAAGTTCAACGCCATCTACGGCGGTTTTGCGGCACTGCCTTTTTTCCTGGCCTGGCTGTACACCAGCTGGATTGTTGTTCTGCTTGGAGCCGAGTTCACATACGCAGTGGAGAATATCCGTCTGACCCGCCTGACAAAGCATCTGCCGCCGCCGGATCCGGCCACCAACCATCTCCTTGGCATCGCCGCCATGGAATCCATCTGCCGACATTTTGACGACGGCCAGGGCCCCTGGAACGCCGCCACCTACGCCGCCAACCACGCCATCGCCTTGAATGAACTCATTGCCGCGTTGGACATCCTGACACGCTCCAATCTCATCATCCAGCTCACGCCGGATGCCGACCCGCCTGCCAAACACAACTACATACCGATAAGGCCACCCGCCCAGATCACGCTGGCCGAGGTCCAGGAGGCCTTCTTCGGAATGGAGGCCGGACGGGCCCAGGAAATCAGCCAGCTTCTCCCGGAACGGCTTATCACCTCGCTTCAGAATTACCACCACGAGAACATTCGCGAACTCTCCGAAATCAACTTCGGGAAGTAACCCGCGCCTATTATGCTTGACGGACAATTGGGTATCCGGCACCCGACTGCCAGCACTCCAGGCCACACAAAACAAACGGCCAATTGTCCTCCATATGTCTCCCGCCACCGCTTGGCAACTTGGTGAGACAAGCGTTCATTTCCTCAGAGATAATGCACCTTCATCAGGCCGGAGGGCCTGCGCATTGCCTGTTGTTGGTTGGCCAGAGTGTTGGTAATTCGCAATTCACAGCAATCACCTTTTACAAAGGAACTTAAATCGAATTCGTAGGGTGCCCAGATGCGCTTGGCGATGACCTCGCCATTGCGCAGCAGTTCCACGACATCCTCCGTCTCGACCATCAGACGCCGCGCCCCAACCGGAACATCCATGTGATAGGTGACGGCCCCCGAATAGAAGGGCGCGCCCTGTTCCGTCCACGAGGCGGGGCGCAATTCCGTGCGGCGAGGCGACAGGACAATCGACGCCTTTGCAGGAACAAACATCTCCATGCAGTAGATTTCGGAGTATTTTCGCGCGAAGTCGCCCTCGGTGGTGATCTCTGCATCGAATTCGCCCGCCAGAAAGACATGGGTGTGGGAATCGGGTTCGCGATCCAGTGCAAAGGTGTGGCGTCCAAGAGTAGAGGGGGCATCGTAGGCCCAATATTCATCATCAAACAGCCGCGCCGGCTGTGGTTCTCCAGGGGCAACTCCATCTAAAGAAACTATATGTAACTTAATAGGAACAAGTAATTTAAGTGATTTTATATCGGAACCATTCATCCATTCCCGCACGTCCCACATCGGAATTCGGTTCTCGTGTTCCCACGTCACGGGGAATGGTCCCTCCAATGCCATTCCCTTCGCAGACGCAAGAGAACGGTAGTTCTCAAAAGGTCCACCCAGAATGGCGACTTCGCCGGGCACAAGGGCAACCGGCCATTCGCGGCCATTCCAGTGAATGACGCCGGACAATTCGTCTGCGCTCCAGATGTTTCCCGCCAGCAACGACCGCGTGCCGTCCGACATAAGTCGTTCCAGGAAGAGGAGTTCGCCCGCGTCACAGGAGGCCACAGGCGATGGGAGGACGCCTGGTTGTGCGGCGTCTTCAATGACCGGCAACCCCGCCGGAACGTCGTCCTCGACGAACACGAACTGCACGCCAGTGCGGAAGAGCCAGTCGCAGAGCGCAAAGAAGGGTTCCGGATCGTAGTGGTTTCCCCAGAGTTTCCGGGTGGGCAGCCGCACAGCGACCTGCGGAGTAGCAACGCCAAGGCTGGCGGCTGCGCACAGCTTCGCGAGCCAGTCGTTGAAATCGGGATTGGCGGCCTGGAAGATGCCGTGGAGGAATTCTGGCGGCGCAAAGTCCTTGACATCACCGAAGAAGCGGTGATGCACCGCATGGGGAATCAGGAAGTTGATGCCGCAGAGAATTTGCCAGGCCGCAATCTTGCGCAACGTGGTTGGCGAAGCCTCGTGGTTGGTGGCCGCGAAGAGCTCGCAGAGTGCGCGCTCCTTTTGTCCCACGAAGGCCGCGGAGGACGCCAGTTTCGCCCGCAAGTCATACTTGGTGCAAAGGAAATTAGGGGGAGTCCAACGCGAAAGATCGCGGCTGCCCCAGGAGACATTCGGCACGAAATATCGCTTGCAATGGCGCGTCCCGCCGTCCTGCACAGTCAATTCACGGTCGATACCGGGCAGGTCGTAGTGCGTCCCGCCGTCCAGTGCAGTCAGTTCATGATCGGTTCCAGGCAGATCGGAGTGGGCCAGCAGTGCGAAAGGCAGTCCTTCAGTGAAGGCCGAAGACCGCAGGCAGTTTGCCCAGGCATGCGGACCGGTGTCGGAGGTATGGAAGGTATATTTCAGCCCATGCGCATGGCACCACCCGGCATTGCGCGCAAACCACTGCTGGTAGAGGAAACCGGCGTGTTCCCAATAGTCGCGAACGGCGGGCGTGTCCGTCCGGGCAAGCACCTCCTCCAGGCAAGGTACGACATCATAGCCCCTGCGTTCCAAGAAGGTTGTGGCAAAATTCGCACTCCAGGGGAAGTAGCGTTCTCCTGGCATCAGACAGAACGTGGGGGCGGTGAAGCGCCGGTTGTCGGCGTCCGAGAAGAATCCCGCCACGGGATTTCCGAAGAACTCGCCCAGCCTTTGTGCATATTCCTCATAGACGATCTTCTGGAAGAGTTCCGAGGACAACGGCTCCTCGAAGGCCGGCGCGCCCCATTCGCAGACGATGGGCACGATACGCCCGTCCGCCAGGCGCGTGAGGCGCTGCTGGCGCAGTTCCGGGTGGGTGCTGGAGATGCGGAAGCCGGGGTCGCCGGGCGGGTAGTCGAAGCCGTCGTTGAGCCAGACCTCCATCTTCCGTGTCCGCGCCTCCAGGAGAAATCGCCGAGTAACCTCAAACCACCATTCAGAAAGATACTCCTTCGCATTGAAACCAGTCGGCGGCTTGTTGAAAAGCACCATCCCCCCGAACCCAGCCGCCTGAAGACGGTCTAGCGCCCGAGAGATTTCCCCAGGGGAATACGCCTCCTCGTCGGTGGTGTTCAGAAAGTAGAATGGAATGGGCTTGAACATCGCGGCTTCTCCTTGACAGCGATTGCACGCCGGCCGGTAGTCAGAGGCGTTCATCGAATCCTTCAGGGCAAACTGGGCGGAATGCCAAGGATGACCTCGGCCATCACGGGAAAATGGTCGGAGGGATATTCGTCGCCCGCATGGTCGCTGATGGTGATATGCCTCAGAACCCGGATTCCCCCCTGGAAGAATATGAAGTCGATTTCGTTCTTGCCTGGCTTGTCCGGATTGTAGCGATAGGCGTGGAAGGTTTGCACTGGTCCCTCATGCGGACTCTCGCTGGCCATCTTGGCATCTTCCAGTTTGGCAAGGATGGCCTGGACGGCGGGTGAATTCGCACGGCAATTCAGGTCGCCCGTCAGAAAACAGGGAAGCCCCTGCCCCAACACCTCGATGCGCGACAAAATGAGTTCCGCACCCTTCTGGCGCGCCTCCCCGCTGACATGATCCAAATGGGTATTGAAATGCAGGAAAATCTGCCCCGTGCGACGATCTCGCAGACGCGCCCAGGTGCAGATGCGACGGCAGGCGGAGTTCCAGGAGCGCGAGCCGACGACCTCTGGGGTCTCGGAGAGCCAGAAGGTGCCGTTTTCCAGACAATCAAAGCGCTCCGTCCGATAGAAGATGCAACACTGTTCGCCGCCCTGATCCGGTTCGCGCCCGACACCAACCGCCTCGTACGGCGTGTCAGAGGAAAGCAGGGCGGCTTTTTGTTTCGGCGTGAGTTCCTGGACGCCAACAATATCCAATTGATACTTCTCAAAGAGTGCCTGGATGCGTGGAAGCCGCGCCTCCCAGTTGTTAGGCGACTTGTCCACGGGAACGCGCACATTGAAGGTCGCAATGCGAAACGGCACCGCCTCCTGCGCAAACAGCGTGAAGGCGGCAAATACGGCTAAAACGACGGCCCTGGACATGGGGAACACTTTTTGCGGCTACTTCTTCAGCTGGGCAGAGACCTCCTTGAAGGCGTCGAGCATCTGGTCGGCGTAGATGGTATCCAGCAATGGCGGGTCGAAATTCAGGATCGCCTCGTATTCCTGGCTGGAGTCGTTGATGAGTTTCAACAGCCCGCTGGCGGTCTTGACGGTGCGGTAGGTGTTCTGGGCGACTTCGATCTTGCCTTTAAGCCGCGACAGGGAAGCCTGAAGGTCTTTCTGCTTTCGCACAAGGATCTCATGATATGCCTTGGCGACCTCGATGGTGTTTTCGCTGATACGGAGATTCGCCTCCAGGTGCGATGCCTCGTCGGGATGCGTCTTGAGGAGTTTTTGAGTCTCACGCAGATTCTCTTCGGCATCCTTTTGAATCCTGACCAGGCGCGGCAGGAACTTCTCCTCGATGTTTTCCAACCCCACCAGGTGTGCCTTTTCCCATCCTTTCAAAATCACCAGGTATAGTCCGACGTAGTGCTCGACCTGCGCGGCATTCCCGCCCCCGTCCTCCATCTGCTGCCGAATCGCATACTGCACCTGCTTGAGCAACGTGGCGGTGTTCAGCAGCTGGAAGACATCCTCGCCCTCTGCGGCAACCAGCAGGTAGTCCAGATATTTCCGGTCGATGATCTTGCCGTAGCGGTTGAGGTCATTCAACAGCACGCCGGTCTGTGCATTGATGCGGGCATTGACAAGCATGTTCCGCTCGTCAATCTCCTGGAGGCGCTTGTCACACTTCGCACGGGTCATGGCGAAGGGGTTCCTGGAGGAGTCTGGATATCCCCAGCGGTTCGCCTTGAGTTCATTCTCCTCATCGGCGAGCTTCTTCTGCTCCTCCTGCAGCGCACGAATCTCGTCGTAGGCCTTCAGGCCGACCTCGGAGGCCACGACCTCGAACGCGTCGTCCAGCAGGCGTTTGCTACGCCGGTTGAAGAACGAATCGTCCTCGCCGCCCAAGACATCCCTGTATTCATCGGCGACCTTCCCGAGATTCAGCCAGGTCTTGCGGAAGGAGGCCGCCTCCACGTCCTGCGCAAGCTTTTCGTCCGTCGTCATGTTCCGGGGATTGACGATGGGCTTGGATGCCTCCGCGGTATCGGCGGTCAGCAACACGGCGAGATCCTGGCAACTGGTCAGGACCAGCAGCGAGCTTGCCAATGCGAGGCCTTTCTTGAAAAAAACATTAATGGACATTTTTGAAAATGAATTAACTTGTTAATAATAAAAGAATTAATTGCTATTTTATTGGAGCCGTTGCTGGCGGCGTGGATCGAAGGAGTTGCGCACGCCTTCTCCGATGAAGACTCCGAGGAGCATCACGATGAAGAGCGCCAGCGAGGGATACAGCACCAGCCACCAGGCCTCCCGTTGCGCCTGCGCCTGCGAAAGCAGCTCTCCCAGGCTGGGCGTGGGTGCCGGCAGCCCGAAGCCCAGGTAGTCCAGCGCGGCAAGAGAGCCGATGGCGCCGACGAGGGAAAAGGGGAAGAAGGTGATCAGCGGCACGAGCGCATTGGGGAGGATATGGCGGAAAGCGATGCGCCATCCGGAGAGCCCCAGGCACTTGGCGGCCTCCACGTATGGCTGATGTCGCAGCCGCAATGTCTCCGCCCGCATGTAGTAGGAGATGCCGATCCAGTTGAAGAGCGCGTAGCAGACCAGCAGCAGCAGGAATCCCGCGCCGTAGATGGAGCCCATCAGGATCATCACGTAGAGGAAGGGCAACGCGCTCCAGATCTCGATGAAGCGCTGTCCCAGAATGTCCACCTTGCCGCCCAGATAGCCCTGAAGCATTCCCACAAAGGTCCCGCCCGCCAGGCTGAAGAGCACCAGAATCATCCCGAAATTCAAGGCGATGCGCAGACCGTAGAAGATTCGTGCGAAAACATCTCGGCCGGCGTCGTCGATTCCCATCCAGTGGCCTTTCACCGGGCGGAACGGATACCGCGCGGCCTCCATTTCGACCACCAGCCGGTAGGAGCGCCTGCCCAGCTGCACCTCCTCGACGGGGAAGTTCCCGCCACCGCGAACCGTCGCGCGCGCGGCGGCGATTTTCTCCTTCAGCGCCGCAGGAAGTTCCTCGAACTCCTTCGCCGCACGCCGCGGCAATTCCGCCTCCCGCGCGAACTCCCACCGCAAATCACCCGTATGCGTCTGCTCGGTGAATTCCTCGAAAATGCGCGCGCGGAGCGTCTTGCGACCACCGCTTCGGGCGCTGGCCGCAGCGAAGCGCAGCTCCACCGCCGGCCAGCCACTCTTGGGCTGCGGCTTCAAGTGGATGGAGAGGCTTTCGGCGGCGGCGCCATTCCAACGGGATGCCAGCTGTGCGTCGAAGTCATCCGGCAACACCCAGCAATCGGAAAGATTGGCCGGACTTTCCGGACTTTCCGGATTTTCCGGAGCGAGGATTTCGAAGCCGGTGGCCTGCTGGATTGCGCCATCCGGCGCAAACGTCACCCCCGCCACCCGCGGCTGGAGATTCAACCGCACTTGTTCGCGAAGCTCAGGCGCCAGTTCGTCCGGCGAGACAATCCGGTAGGGGTCGTTGCGCACTGGCGCCCACAGCACCCATGCGTCTTTCAGCACACCCAACCGTTCCAAAGCCAGATAGTCCGCGCGGGTCTGGAGGCCGCTGCCCGTGAAAGCGTCATCGGGATAGAAACAGAAAGCGGGAAAATACCATCGCCCCTGGAAACGCATCGCCAACGGGCGCGAATTGCAGACCAGCTCCGCCCCCAAGGTCAAGATGTACAGCACCGCAAACAGGCAAAACGACCACCACGCCCGACGGAGATGCCGGAAGCGCTGGAGTCTTTTTTGGGTGATGGGGCTGAACATCAATTCGTAATGCGTAATCAGATTATACTGGCATGGAAATTACATGTCGTGACCTACGGAAATCAGGGGGAAAGGATGGGGACAAGACAACGCGTAAATCGCAAGACATAATTACGAATTACGAAGCTGTTTTGGCACCTTTCCGGAGTGGTCCAGGCCATGACGGAGAGTGAATTTGCGGCCTGCGGCCTCGCCCGCCGCGCGCGCGGTGGCGTCCGTGGAAGAGAGCCGGCTGCCGGTGCTGCGCAGATGCGGGTAGATCCAACGCTGGTATTCCTCCAGATGGCTGCGGTCCGACTGCACCAGCGCGCGCATCTCCGGGCGCTGGTTCTGCTCTCGCATCGCGTTCTGGAAGCCCGTGAGAACGCCGATCTTGAAGGAAAGCAGGCTGCGCTTGGAGGTCAAAACGCGTCCGAGGACATTCGTCGGCAGTTCATAGACTGCGTGTTCCATGTAGGAAGTCAGGCAGTCATGGACATACGAGGCAATCTGGAGATCCTTGCGCGTGCCGGAGAGCATCAATTGCTTGAGGTGCCGTCCGGGACGCTCCAGGTCCGGCTGGTAGTCCCACACCGCCATCACATGGAAGAATTCCTGAAGAATGTTTCCGATGATGCAGCCATCCATGCTGAGACGTCGCATCGCAGGTCCCACGCCGATGGTGTACATCGCCTCGGCGGAAATGCGCTCCTGCGCTTCTGCGGTGGCCAGTTCCGCTGCGTATTTCGCCTGGAGTTCGCGCGCCTTCAGCAGCGCCGCCTCGGCCTCGGCCTGGTTCGCGCTCGTCGAAAGCGAAAGCAGCTTCCGCACCTTGACCACTAGTCGCGCGGCGGAAGTGTCGGCGCCTTCCACCCCTGGATCCGCGTCCTCCGCGAAGACCGCCTGGTCGAGAGGCGGATACTCCCCGGAGGCCTGCGGACGAGCGCCAAGCCACTGGCAGACCTGCTGGAAGCGCGGGCCATGCGGTGGCTCCACAGCGTCGTTGAAGCACGTCTCGCAGACCTGGTGGGCGGTCTCGTGGCGCAGCACGTCCACCACCGCATACCAGGGATGGTGCGTGACCAGGCTGGCCCGCAACTCGATGCACTGCATTCGCCCGCCGCGCCACTGCCCCCAGCATCCCAGGTCGGGATTCAGGGCAAAGACCGGCTGGCGCAGCTGCGCGGACAGCTCCGGCCTCAGCCGTTCCACCGCGCGTTTCCATTCGGCAGTCAGCGCGGCGCTCAACAGTCCCTGAAAATCACCCGTGCTCATGCGGGAAGTCGTTTTCCAAAACAATTCGTCATGGGGAATAAAATAGCCTGTTCCAGGCCACTCGGCGGCAAATCGACCTCCAAATTCGTTTCCATACGTTATATTTAGGAGCGTTTTCTTCCCTTCACGCCTAACTTCAACCCATTTTGGAGGACATCATGGAACTCAAAGACAGCCAGACCGCGAAAAACCTCGCCTTCGCCTTCGCCGGCGAATCACAGGCCCGCAACAAGTACACCTACTTCGCCAGCGTCGCCAAGAAGGAAGGCTACGAGCAGATCGCCGCCATCTTCCTGGAAACCGCCGAAAACGAAAAGGAACACGCGAAGCTCTGGTTCAAGCACCTAGAGGGCATCGGCGACACCGTCGCCAACCTGAAGGCCGCCGCCGCCGGCGAGAACGAAGAGTGGACCGAGATGTACAAGGGCTTCGCCGAGACCGCGCGTCAGGAAGGCTTCGACGCCATCGCACGCCAGTTCGAGGGCGTCGCCGCCATCGAGAAGCACCACGAGGAGCGCTACCGTGCACTGCTCAAGACCATCGATGAAGGCTCCACCTACATCAAGGTCGGAAAGGTCATGTGGATCTGCCGCAATTGCGGTGCCATCATCACCAGCGAGAAGGCCCCGGAGCTCTGCCCCGTCTGCAAACACCCCAAGGCATACTTCCAGCTCTTCCAGGGCGACAACTACTAATCTGAAGGTGAGAGGGAAGAGGTGAAAGGTGAGAGGTGAGAGGTGAAAGGTGAGAGGTGGAAAGCCTCGGGCCTCGGGCCTTTCTTGAGGTTCTCAGATCTCGGTTCTCAGATCTCAGACTCTTAGGGCCTCAGGCCTCGGACCTCTAACCTCTAACCTCTAACCT
>JAFPYX010000029.1 GCA_017417585.1 Victivallales bacterium | reverse complement strand
GAATGCTGGCGAACGGTCAAGAGGGCGCGCTGGATGACATGGGGTGGCACTCTGCCAACAGCGGAAACCACACATGGCCCGTGGGCGGGAAGACCCCCAACGCCTGGAATCTCTACGACATGCACGGCAATGTCTGGGAGTGGTGCCTGGACTGGTATGCGGGCTACCCGACGGAGGCGGTCACCGCCCCCGTCGGGGCTACTTCGGGCTCCGACCGGGTGATGCGCGGCGGCAGCTGGATCGGCAGCAGCGCGCGGCGCTGCCGTTCCGCGTTCCGCGGCAACAGCAGCCGCTACCCGTCGAACCGCAACTACGACTTCGGCTTTCGACTCGTCTGCCGCCCTAATTGACAAGGCGCCTCTTCTCCGGCTAGGCAACGTCCGGTGCTGGGCGCCCTCCGGCGCCGCGCACCGTCCGTTGCCTAGCCGGAGAAGAGGCGCCGGTTGCTCGACGCCCAATTTCTGCGACCACAATGTCTTTTGCGATGTTCAGCATGGCGATTCCCCAGAGTGAGCCGGAGCTGGTGCAGCTCAACCAGTTTCTGGCGCAGCACCGGGTGGTGCATCTGGAGAAGCGTCTGGTGGAGCGCGACGGCGTTCCGTACTGGGTTTTTCTGGTGGAATACGCCGGAGCAGGCAACGGAAATCGTGGCGCAGTGTCGTCCCGCAGTGTGTCGGCGAACGTGCCGGACTACCGCGACCGCTTCAAGGAACCCGCCGAGCTGAGGCTCTTCTACCGTCTCAAGGACGAGCGGAAACGGCTGGCCACTGCGGCTGGCGTGGACTTGTTTGTGGTCTTCAGCAACGAGCAGCTGGCGCAGATGGTGGAGCGGAAAGTGGTCACGCTGGAGGCGATGGGCGAAATCGAGCAGATTGGCGAGGCACGACTGAAGCGCTATGGAGGCGCGATGCTTGCCGTGCTTCAGAAATTCATCCGAAATGGCGCCGTACTGTTGGAGGCGGCGTCGGATGGGGCGTCCCCAGATGCCGGCGATGCCCCGCAAGAGAAAGTGCCCTCCGTGGAGAATTCCCCATGAGACGGCTGGGCGGCTTCTATGATGAAATCCACGACTTCGGAAATCTCCTGGACGCCTTTGCGAAGGTCCAGCGGGGCAAGCGGAGCCGTCCGGACATCGCGGAGTTTCGCGAACGGCTGGACGAGAATCTGCTGGGGCTCTCCGCGCAGTTGCAGCAGGGCGACTACGATTTCGGGCACTACCATTCCTTCCAGGTCTTCGACCCCAAGGAACGCACCATCCACGCCGCGCCGGTGCGCGAGCGGGTGATTCACCATGCGGTCATCAACCGCTGCGGCGAATGGCTGGAGAAAGGACTCATCGACGACTCGTATGCGTGCCGCCGCGGCAAGGGGCAGCACGCCGCCCTGCGCCGGGCGCAGGAATTCGCCCGACGCCACGAGTGGTGTCTGAAGCTGGACATCAAGAGCTACTTCGACTCCATCGACCAGCGGCTCCTGTTGATGAAGCTGAACCGCCGAATCAAGGACACGCGGGCGATGGACCTCTTCGTCGCGCTTCTGGACAGCTACTCCACCGCCCCCGGGAAGGGGCTGCCCATCGGAAACCTCACCAGCCAGTACTTCGCCAATCTCTACCTGGACGCATTTGACCGCTGGGCGGGTGCCCATGCCAGCCGCTCCTACCTGCGGTATATGGACGACATGCTCGTCTTCGGCGACCGCGAGGACTTGCGCGACCTCCAGAAGGATGCCGTGGCGTGGGCGCAGGAAAACCTGCTTCTGACCATCAAGCACGGCGGGGACCTCCTGCGCGTCTCGCGGGGCGTGGACTTCCTGGGCTTCCAGCTTCGGGGAAGCCACCTGCGGCTCAACCGCCGCAGCAGACACCGCTTTCTCTTCAAACTGAAGGAACTGCGCACCGCCCTGGCCGACGGCGCCATCACCGAGACGCGCTACCAGCAGCGCGTCACCGCCCTCTGCGCCTTCGTGCAGCAGGGCGACACCTACCATTTTCGTTTGAAACACGCCCAGTCGGAGGCCTAAGGCTAAAAGCCAAAAGCCAAAAGCTAAAAGCTAAAGACTACAGAAACTCAAACTCTTTTTCATTCACATAGTCATTTGATCTTTAAGCCTTCCGCTTTCAGCCTTTGGCTTTTGGGGTGGGGGGGATTCGGACTCCAACCGGGTGATACGCGGCGGCAGCTGGAACAACAACAACGCGCAGAACTGCCGTTCCGCGAACCGCAACAACAACAACAACCCGTCGAACCGCAACAACAACAACGGCTTTCGACTCGTCTGCCTCCCGGCGCCCACAGCCCGGCGGAGCGGGACTTCCGCCGGACCATCCCCCCACCAGTCCCGGAGAATCTCTTCGGGCGAACAGTCCCCAGCCCCGTCCGGCGTCAGTAGCCGATGCCCGGCGAACCCTACGGACGGGGGATTTGCTTTTCACTCTTCACAAAATACCCCAATCCATCATCGCCATGCCTGAAAAAATCCAATGTTCTGCGGAAGTCAAGGTCAGTTGTTCGGGGAAGACATCCCACGATGCCAGTACAAATTGCTCAATCGAGTCGAATGTTCCGGACGAAGTGACGGGTGATGACAAATCGACAACCGCCCCCGGCAAGGGGCAGGTGCCGGAGCCGGAATTTGCCCAAAAGCTATTAGACCGCCTATACGATTGCCGCAAGATTGAAATCGAGCACCTGTGGCAGCGCTCGGTATTCTTGGGCACTTTCATCGTTCTGGCCTTTTCGGGATATGGGATGCTGGTGGGAAAAATGCTGGATAAGACATGTAATAATCACACTATTTTCATGGAGCAGGCGCATCTGGCGGGGATGGTGTGCGGGTGCATCTTGCTGTTTCTTGGCGTGCTTTGGGTCTGTATGGCGAAGGGCTCTAAGCGCTGGCAGGAACTCTATGAACGGAAAATCGTCCTGCTGGAAGATCAGATTTTTGAAAAAGGATTTGACCAATTCAAATACAAGTGTGAATTTCGACAAAAACCGGAGCATGACGAAGGCAATCAAAAAAAGGATTGCAATTGCATTTTTAATGAGCGAAAGGAGCGAAAAAGTTGTAGCGGAAATCCCGAAGCTGGCGAAGATCTGGCGCAGTCCAGATGTTTTTGCAGTCTTGGGGCAGGACCGTATTCTCCCTCGAAAATCAATATACTGCTGGGCTGGTTCACTTGTCTTGCGGGAACGGGAATCATGGTTATGCATCTGGTGAAACTATATTCGTGGAACAGGGTGGGGGCATTTCTGACTTGTCCATGGACGATTATTATTGTAACAGTCATTGTTTGTTGCTTATGTGTTTGGAGGTTAAGACATGAACTTGAAAAATAAGAGGGCTACTTGTTATCGAGAATCATTTTACACTAACTCATTAACAACTGAACAAACAACCATGAAACGAAACATTTGGCTCATCGTTTTTTCTGCGGTCTGTTGCTTGGGCATCTTGGAACAAGTTTGGGCGACGGGAGCGTCAGTGTTATCCATTGAATCTGCGCCGATTCTTTTGGAGGTGCGCCGACCCAATGCGCCTCTGCCATTGCGGGGGAGCATACGGATTTCTCCGAAGGCGGTGGAACTTGATGACAACGCGGTTCTGCTGGTGGATGGCCTGCCCGCCGATGGCTGGAGCGTCGCGGAGCCGTACTATGATACCACGCAGCTCGCCGATGGCTGGCACGACTTTGTGCTGCAGGAAGGCGACGAGACCTATACGGAACGGCTGTGGATTCTGAACGCCCCGAAGTATATCTTCCACGAGGGCATTGTAGATGCAGACGAGACCTGGGGCGGCGAGGATACGGTGCATCTGATCGTCGGATGGACGGAGATTCCGGAGGGCGTTCAGGTCACCATGGAAAATGGCACGAAGGTGCTCTATGCGCCCGATGCGGGATTTGTGTCAACTCAGCCGGGCAACCTGGGCGCGGCGGTCGTGATGGACTTCGCGGACGTATGGCTGGATGGGCGCACGACAGTGCTGGAGGCGACGGTTGTTGAGCACGAGGAAGCGTTGTCTGCGCAGGGCGAACGCCTGGTTGTGGTGGAGGACACGCTGGGGATGCGAACCACGCTGGCCTCGGCGGAGATCGTGGGGTCGGATTGGCTCGGCAGCGGCTCCACCCGCGCGTATGCGTTCCTGGTGAGGCTGGGGGACGGCCTCAGTTTCTGCACGGTGCCGGAGTGGTGGCTGGAGGGCGACGACGCGGAGAACTTTGCCGAGGTGGACGCGGCGGGGAACCTCACCGCGCAGTACTGCGAGAGCGACCGCGAGGTGGAGCTGTGCGGCTCGTACGCCTATGGCGGGAATCTCCTCTCGGCACGGAAGGTCGTGGTCATCAAGCCCTCGGACGTGGTGCCGACCACCTTCCACCTCCAGGCGGGCTGGAATCTCCTGGCGTGCCCCTTCAGTCGGCTGACCGAGGCCAGCCGCACCGACTTGCTGGCGCGCTTCCAGCCCTTCCACTATGACGCCGCGAGCCAGTCCTATGTGCAGATGGACGCCGCTGACCTCGACAACGCGAGCATCTGGCTGCATGTCGATGCCCCGGAGACCATCGTTTTGGACCTGCTGGTGACGCAGTGATTCGTAATTTAGACGGGGCGTCCGTCGTCTGTCGTCCGACGTCCCGCCTTGCCGTCCGACGTCTGTCGTCCGACGTCCCGGCCTGATGTCCGACGTCTGTCGCCTGACGTCCCGCCTTGCCGTCCGACGTCTGTCGTCCCGCCCTGACGTCCGACGCCTGTCGTCTGACGTCCCACCCTGACGTCTGTCGTCCCGCCCTGGCTGGCGGAACTTTACCCTTTATCCTTTAAACTTTTGACATCAATGGTATAGACTTGTCGGGAGCCTTCGTGGATGGAGTCGATGCAGATGGTGTTTCCGTCGCATGACCAGTTGGGATGGAGGTCGCAGCGAGTTGGGTCTGGGTAGGTCGGGTCGGCATAGAAGGAGCCGATTTCGTAGGCCTGTCGGCGGGCTAGGTCGTAGAGGAAGAGCCTCCGGCAGTTGTCCTCCAGGGGATAGGAGTCGGTCAGCATCCAGCGTCCGTCAGGGGAGTAGGAGCAATGTCCGTCTCCAGGGAAGATATCCTTGGCGATGATTTCGGTGTGGTGCGTCTGGTCGGTGTAGAGATAATATTGCCAGCCTGTCGCATAGCGATTGGAGAAGTTGATGATCTGGTGGGCGCTCACCCAGCTGTAGTGGCTGCTCATCTCCTCCAGGTTGAGGGGCCAGATGCCACTCCCGTCGAGATTGGCGGTGAACGCATGGGTGACATGCGCGGGCTGTCCATCCTTTCGCCAGGTGCGCCAGCGGTGGAAGAAGGCGAAGCGTCGGCTGTCGGGGCTGAAGAGCAGGTGGTTGAACCAGCCAGGCGTGTCTGCCATGTCCGAGCGGTAGAACTGCTCGGTGATTTGCTTGAGCGAGACGACCAACTTCGCGGTGTCGGCCTTGAGGTCCACGAGGAAGATGCCGTCGTCGTCGGGGATTTTGACATGCTCCGTGGGGTCGGAGACGCCGGGGTAGCCGTAGCCAGGGCGTTCGCGGTCCAGCCGCGAGAAGTTGAGGCTCAAGGCCCAGCGGCCGTCTGGACTCAGGCAGTAGATGGGACGGCACAGCGTGCGTCTCTCGCCGGTCTTCAGATTCTGGATACGGGCGCAGAAGCGGTCGCCCTTGCGGTCGTTGTAGATGACCGTGGATTCCTCGTCATTGAGCCACTGGAGCATACAACCCTGTTGCCAGCACCACGCATGGGTTTCGGCGAAAGGCGTGAAGCGGTTGCCGTCCTGCAGGTCAACCACGCCGAGGACGGCGGGTTCCTCTGGGAGGGGCTGCCGGGCGGTGAAGGAGACTTCGTGCGCAAGCAGATACCGCCCAGACTGGTCCCAGGGGAATTTGTCGAAGTACCCGAAGAAGTGGTGCTTCGGGCCTTCGGTGACTCGTTGGACAGGGAGATGATGTCTAATCATCCAGTTCGACCATCTGGTGGCAGGAGAAGGCGGGCACGGTGAATTCCACGCGGCCCTTGGCGTATTTGAAGGGCAGGGCCTCGCCACTGGGGGCCAGCTTCACGGCGGAGGGGCGCTTCGCGCGTTTCACGGAGACTTGGATGGGGCAGCCCGTGCTGGGCAGGTCCTCGATGAGTTCGGTGCCGTGGCAGGTGAAGAATGGCGCGTCGGGCAGCTTCGCGATGCCGCGCTGGGCGGTCGGTGCGTAGAGCAGATGCACCACATCGCGCTTCTGCGCCTCCTGACGCATATAGGTCACGCGGCCGATGGAGGAAAGGCCCTTGGCGACCACGGGGTTGTCCGCGCCCAGGAAGGCGAAGAGAGCCTTCTGGACGAAATGGAGCAGGGCGACGGCGCCCAGGGCGTTGTAGGCGCTGAAGACGGGGTGCGCGAAGTAGAGCACGTCGTCGGTCATCACGCCGGCCGAGAAGCCGGAGGGTTTGGGCTGGTAGGGCGTCTGCGCATGGCTGCAGAAGTGGTCGGCATTGCGGTTGAAGTAGGGCGCGTAGAGGTCGCCCAGCGACTGCACGCCCGAAGTGGCCTTGATTTTTCGCGCACCGTAATACATCACCATCGGCGTGTGGACGAAGGAAGGCGCGAATTTCGCATCGGCCTGGAGGTAGTCCGGCGTCCATTCGGTCTCGCCCTTGAACTGGAAGCCGAGTTTCTTAAGGGCGAAGGGGCCGGGCTTGCCGTCGGGGAGAAGTTGGCGTCCGGCATCGGCGGAGAGGATGAGCTTGCCGCCACGTTTGCGGAAGGCGTTGAGCTGCTTGAGGAGCTTGGTATCGAGCAGGACATTGTCCGGCACGATGAGGTAGTCGTATTTGTCCCACGGGAGATGCTGGTCCACGATGTCATACGGGATATGGCTTTCGGCGAGGATTCGCGCGGCGCCGGTGGAGGCCTCGCGGACGGCCGCAGTGGGGCCGAAGCCGGGCGCGTAGGAGAGGATGGCCAACGGCGTCTTGGAGGTCACGCCGTCGCACCACGCTTCCTTTTCGCGGACATCGCGGTAGGCGGGCGCGATGACCTCGCAGTAGGTGGAGAAGTCGAGTTTACCGGAGGGATGGAGCTGGTCGCCGATGGAGCACTTGGCGCCGTTGGCAATCATCGCCGCGCATTCGTAGCGCAGGGCGTTGGGGTGCTTGAATCCGCCGAACTCGCCCCAGGTGGTCGCGAATTTGCCGGTCATGCCCAGGAAGTCCAGCCCGAGGTTGCGTACGAAGGCCGCGCTCATGGTGAAGTGGTCGTAGCCCCAGCCGCCGGTGGGCAGGGACTCCAGCTCCAGGTGCGTGAAATAGGGCAGAATCTCCTCCGTGCCCACGGCGACGTTGCCTGAGTTGTGGAAGACGCGCATCTTCGGGGCAATTGAATGGACCGCCTCGGTGGTACGCTGATAATACTCCATGAGCACCTGGTGTGCGAATTTCTCCACATCATCCTTGCATTTCGGATCCAGACCCTGAGCCTTCATGCGCTTCGTGCAGTGTTTGCAGACGCAAGGTCCTTGGTTGATGATGTCGAAGAAGATGCCATCCGCATCCGGGAAGCGGGTGACGACCTCGCGGGTGATTTCGCAGAGCTTGTCGAGCCAGGGACTGCCGAAGCAGAATTTCTTGAAGCCGGCGTAGTGCTTGGAGAACTTCTGACCGAAGCGGTGTTCCAGCCAGTCGGGATGCTTCTCCACGTAGTTCTCGAAGAGTCCGGCGCTGATATAGACTGGCGTGGCCACGCCGATTTCGTGGCAGGCATCCATCTGGGCGCGAAGCAGTTCGAAGTCAAGATGCGGGTGGCGTGGGGACTCCTTGGCACTGAAATAGGCGTTCCCGTGGTGTCCGTAGGCGAAGAGGGTGATGGAGTCCACGTTGGCCTTCTTGAGCGTCTCCTGCCACTCCTTCTTGTTGAAGGCCTTGCCGATGCCGGGGATCAGCGGAGAGGTATGGAAATCGAGGTGAATTTGACGGAAGCGCATGGTCTTTGGATGGGGTTAAAATGAGAGAATATGGAAATCTGCGTTACTTTACTCCGTTTTGCCTGCATTGACGCATACTCCCCCAAAAGATTGTCGCTTTACACAGAAAATATGTGTCAGGTCTTGATTTTCTAGTCAATTATACCTATAATAACTTATATTCCCCAAAGTCAACTTCAACTTTCCTTCCCCAAAACGAACATGCGCAAGCCCTTTACCCTGATTGAATTGCTGGTGGTGATTGCAATCATCGCGATTTTGGCCTCCATGCTTCTGCCGGCGCTGGCGAAGGCGCGCGAGAAGGCTCGTACCATCGCCTGCGTGAACAACCTCAAACAGCAAGGTCTGGCAAACCATCTCTACGGCGCCGACTACAACGACCATTTCTTCCCCGGCCGCATGCCAGTGACTGGGCAGCCCCTCACTTGGAATGCCTATCCGCCAGAGATTTACATGTTCTTCGTGGAGAAGATGTCCCTGAAGGCCTTGCAGTGCCCGGACAGCCCTTGCCGCCTGGAGGACTATATCCCCGCCGACAAGTTGATTACCGACCGTGCCGTCATCATCAACCACTGCTCCTACGGCACGAACTTCTGGACCTTCGGCAATATCATGACGCCGGAAAGTTCGGATAAGCGCTCCTCCATCACCTCTAGCGAACTGGCAAACTTCGGTGCGACCAGCCGGGCAATCTGGCGTGCGGACTCCGCGCCACCCGAATTGGCTCCTACCTTGATTGACGGCAATTGTTCCTCGCTGATCAATGTCGGCCCCTGCTATCCGGGGTTGGTGCAGAGCAACGGCCGCTACGGCTACTATCCGGCTCGCGCACCACACAGCGGAAAGACGAACCTCTGCTTTGGCGATGGCCATGTCGAAACTCTCAGCCCGCGCGTGTATCAATACGGCGCCGGCGGATACCGCGCGCGTCGCTACTGGTCTCCGCGTTTCAAAGGCTGGGCTGGCGGAAATGAATACCAGACCGAACGTATCCTGGAAGCCTGGCTGCCGCCGGACAGCGCCAGCTGGTAAGGCACCATACTTTCAGTCTTAAATGAAAAACCGCCCGTTGGCTCTCTGAGTCGGCGGGCGGTTTCGCGTTGTACACTGTGATGGCTTCCTGAGTCAGTTTTTCCGCACAACGCCGCTGGTCCACTCCTTGATGGCACGGCGTTCGATATCCTGGAAGCCAAGTCGCAGGAAGCGTTCCAGCACTTCGTCATATTGCGAGGTGAGGATGCCGGAGAGGACCAGCCGTCCGCCGGGACGCACCATCGCCGCGAGGTTCTCGGCGGCGGTCAGCAATATTGGCGCGAGGATGTTGGCGACCACCAGGTCCGCCTGGAAGGGCGGACGGATGGTATGCACGTCGCCCTCGGAGAGCTGAACCTGTTCGCGAATGCCCATCCGAGTCAGATTCTCATCACTGACATGGATGGCGGCGGGGTCGTAGTCGAAGGCGAAGATGGGACCGTATCCAAGGCGGTGCGCCGCCATCGAGAGGATGCCGGTGCCGCAGCCGGCATCAATGAGCGAATAAGGACGATCGGGGGCATCAGCCAATTCATCGATATATTGGAGGCAGCCCATCGTGGTGCCGTGGGAGCCGGTACCGAAGCACATTCCGGGGTCGATTTCCAGCACGATGTCGTCCGGCTGGGCGGTATATTCTTCCCAGGAAGGCTTGATGACCAGACGGTTGGAGGCTCGGAACGGGTGGAAGTACTTCTTCCAGCTCTCCGACCAGTCCTCGCGCTTGATCGTGGTCTCGTCAATCTTCCGAATCGGTTCGGAGAGCAGGTGCTCCCATTGGCGCAGAATCGGCGTGACATGCGTCCGTGCGGCAGAGGCTTCCTCCTGCGTATCGCAGAGGATGTAGGTGATGCCTGTGGCACTCTCCAGATCCTCGTAGCTGGAGACCGCCTGAGGCGGGAGGTCCAGTGTTGCCATAAGTTCGTCCAACACGCCGACATCCTCGGCGGCGGTCTCAATCAACACTGCGTAGATGGACTCGTCCATAGGAGGTTAAAGGTTAAAGGTTAG
>JAFPYX010000028.1 GCA_017417585.1 Victivallales bacterium | reverse complement strand
GTAGGTAGCTGCGCCGATGGGGCAGGAAGGCGTTCTTAGCCGTCTGCATTGATATGGTGCTGCCGCCGCGTATGCGACGTCCTTGCTTGTTTTCGCGATAGGTCTGCTTGAGCTGCCCGATGTCGAAGCCTTTGTGGCGCATAAAGCGGCCGTCCTCCGAAGCTATGACGGCGGTGACCAGGTTGGGCGAGATGTCTTCTATCCTGACATAGTCGCGCTCGAAGTTGACGTCGCGCTCCTTGTCTGATAGCTGCTGAAAGAAACGCTGTACCATCAGGGGCGTCAACGGAGGATTGACCCATTTGTACACGACGGGCAGGATCAGGGCCAAGCCGATCAGCGAGAGGACTGTGATCCATACCACTCGCCAAACGCGTCTCAGCGCCGAGTGGGCTCGTGGCTCTTCTTGCTCCGAGCTGTCGAGAGGGTTGGATATGTATTCGTTATCTTCCATTTTTTGACGTGCCTTAAAATCCAAGTTCCGAAAACACCTTCTTGCCTCTTAGGTGGTAGTCGACAAGGATCGAATGGCGGTACACGCGTTCGACCTCGTGGGGCTGTATGGCGGCACGTTTGGCTCGGAGCGCTGGTTTCCACTGGCGGAACTGGCGGTGTGCCTTGAAGACGGCGCGGAATTCGCCACTGTTGCCTTTGAGCAGGAAACTGAGGGCGGCGACCCAGTCGAGGACGATGCGCAGTGCGATGACGCGGTGCAAACGGTTGTTGGGCAGGTTTTTGTAGAGCATCGCCAGGTTGTTGCGGAAGTTGAGCTGAGTCTTGAATGGCGAGCTTTTGGGCAGGGTACCGCCGCCGACGTGGAAGACCTGCGCGTCGGAGGTGGCGACGATTTTGTGGCCGCGGTTTTTGGCGCGCCAGCAGAAGTCTATCTCCTCCATATGGGCGAAGAAATCGCCGTCGAGGCCGCCAAGTTCTTTCCATACCGCGGCGCGGACGAACAGTGCGGCGCCTGTGGCCCAGAAGACTTCGCGGGTGTCGTTGTATTGGCCGGTGTCGCGCTCGATGGTGCTGAAGATGCGTCCGCGGCAGAAGGGGTAGCCCAGCTTGTCGATGAAGCCGCCGGCGCCACCGGCGTATTCGAAATATTCGCGGTTGTCGAACATCTTGAGCATCGGCTGTGCGGCGGCGATTTGCGGGTCGGCATCCATCAGGGCCACGACCTTGCGGTCCCAGTCGGGCGTGACCTCGACGTCGTCGTTGAGCAGTACGTAGTATTCGGCGTCGACCTGTGCCAGTGCGCGGTTGTAGCCTTCGGCGAAGCCGTAGTTTTTGTCCATCTGTATCAGGCGCAGTGAGGGATAGTTTGTTTTCAGAAAGTCGATGCTGTCGTCGGTCGACCCGTTGTCGGCGACGATGATTTCGGCGTCGGTGCTGCTGTTGGCCACTACCGATGGCAGGAAACGCTCCAGCATCGGGCGCCCGTTCCAGTTGAGTATGACTATGGCGGTTTTCATTTCAATTTTCAATTTTCATTTCTCAATTATCTTCACCGTTCCGTCTTTCATTATGCGGCCGTTGCGTG
>JAFPYX010000027.1 GCA_017417585.1 Victivallales bacterium | reverse complement strand
CCTTCGGAAGCGCCTTCTATGATGCCGGGGGTGTCGGCGATGACGAACGACTGATAGTCGCGGTAGGCCACCATGCCGAGGTTCGGCCTCAGGGTAGTGAAGGGGTAGTCGGCGATTTTGGGGCGGGCATTGGAGAGCTGGCTGATGAGGGTGGATTTTCCCGCGTTGGGGAATCCTACGAGACCAACGTCGGCCAGGACTTTCAGCTCCAGCGAAATCCAGCCTTCGGTGCCCGGCTCCCCGGGTTGTGCAAAGCGGGGTGTCTGCATGGTCGCGCTCTTGAAGTGCACATTGCCGAGGCCGCCCCGGCCGCCCTTCATGGCCACGATCTGCTGGCCGTCTTCCAGAATCTCGCCCACCACCTCGTCGGTGTCCACCAGTTTGATGACGGTGCCGAGGGGCACTTCGATGACGGCGTTGTCGCCATTCTTGCCGAAGCACTGGTTCTTCTGGCCGTTGCCGCCGTGCTCGGCGAACACGTGCTTGGTGTAGCGCAGGTGCAGGAGGGTCCAGAGGTTGCGGTTGCCCCGGACGATGACGCTGCCGCCCTTGCCGCCGTCGCCGCCGTCAGGGCCGGCCTTTGGGTTCTTGGCCGTGCGTGCCAGATGCGCGGATCCCGCGCCGCCGTTGCCCGACCGCCCGAATATCTTTACGTAATCTATGAATTGTTCTTCGCTCATTGTTGTTTTTTACGCGGCAAAGATACGCTTTTTTACAAAAGGACTTACTGCGCACAAGTCTCTTTCACCCCTCCGGCGTAAATCCTCAAAAACAGAGTCCGAAGTTCGTCGTATTCTCCGCGGAGACCCTTCAGCCCGTTCTCCATGTATTGGATGAACGACTCTTTCTCCGCGGCGGTGTATTGGCCGGCGTATTGCTGTGTGCCGTTCAGCAGGTCGTACGCTATGAGGTTGTTATTCCATATTTTATAATGGCTGTGAATGCGCTGGTCGATGATGGCCGCCAAACTGGAGAATTTCTGATTCTTCTCCTGTCGGTCGCATTCCGCCAGCTCCTCCCGCGTGATGGTAGGGGCTACTGCCAGGTGCACATGCCCTTTGAACTGGGTGATGCCTTGCAATATGCTGCGCAAGTCCTCGCCCGGCTCCTTGATGTATTGCTGGTATTGGGAGATGTACAACTCCTGCGTTTTCATGAAGTCGCAGGGCTCAAATTCATACGAGATGGCCACAGGTGTGATGTTCAGTTCGCCCAGATTCTCCACAAACGGTTTTTGGCTGCTGATGGAGAACATCTTCAGCACCGCGCTCTCCGTCCGGTCGTCTCCGTTTTTGGTGCGTCCGTTGCGCTGCGCAATCCACACCGATTCGCCCTTTTCCAGCAACGCGTGCCGCATGTAGGACGACACCTCCATGGAGTTGCGATAGAAGTCGTGCACGGTACCCCCGCGCACGATGCGGAACATCTTGTTCATCTTTCCGATGTCAATCACGATGTCGCCCTGCATTAAATTGTTGCCGAAGGTGATCTCGGAAGTGCGCAGGTGGTTGGCGTTGAGGGTGACTTGTAAAAGCGCCGCGTCCAACAGGATGTCGCGGTGGTTGGCGATGAACATGTAACGGTGATGGTTGTCCAGGGCATCAAATCCCTCCCATGTGAAGCTGGTGCAAGTCTTGTGCACGATGCTCCAGATGGCCTTGAGCATGACGTTCTGCTGAAACTCGTCAATGGTGTTAATCTTCAAGAATTCAGCCTTGAACCGCTGGATGTCCGTTTCAGGAAACAGATATTTGACGATGGTCTCAAAGAATGGATTGGAAGCCACGCGGGCGACGGCTCCGGGAATTTCATGGTCGTAGTAAGGACGGGTTTCTTCGAACATAAGGCAATATTAATGCTTCCGGTTATCAATGAGCGTGACGGGCTTGCGGCTCATGGCGGGGAAATTGACCTTTCTTACTT
>JAFPYX010000026.1 GCA_017417585.1 Victivallales bacterium | reverse complement strand
GACGACGATGACGACGATGACGACGACGATGACACTGACACCGATGAGGATGGCATCGCCGACGCTTGGGAGTTCAAGTACTTCCGCTATGACGAGGAAGGCAACGAGCGCACCGACGAGGAGGCCCTCGCGGTAGCCGATGAAACCTCCGACTACAACGGCGACGGCATCACCGATCTCCAGTGCTACGAGATGGGCATCGACCCGACGGCCACGCAGTCCACGGAGCGTTCCTTCTACACATGGGTGAACGGCGAATACACTCGCGTCTTGCAGAAGGATGGCAAGGCCTACCTCTACGACGACCCGACTACGGAGGTCACCGACCAGCTTGACGACCCGTCCGTCCTTGCCGCGGATGACACGGAGGTGGACTACGACGGCGACTATCTGCTCAACGGCGAGGAAGTCAACGAATTCGGCACCAATCCGGCCAAGGCCGACACCGACGGAGACGGCCTCTTCGACGACTGGGACGAGGTGATGATCCTCCTCACTGATGCGAATGACGTGACCGACCCGTGGTTCAACCGTGCCCTTGACCTGGTGGCCGAGGCGCATAAAGTCACGGAATACAAGGCCGTGGACGGCGAAGGGAAGCCCGTGGCCGACAAGGAAGTCAACATCAACGCACGTCCGGAAGCGCCCGAGACGCTCTATCCCTACGGCGTGGTCGAGGACTTCAACGGCCAGCTTGCCTCCACGCAGGAATACACCCTCGAGATGTGGTTCAAGCTCACCGATGCCTCCAGCGACACCGGCATGCTTCTCCAGAAGACCTCCGATACCACCACCCCCGGAGACTTCCAGCTCTATCTGGAGGGTGGACAGCTCAAGTTTGCCATCAAGTCCAACCGTGACAAAGGCAAGCGCATGGTGGAATACAGTTTCCCGACCGTCGCCGATGACGCCGAGAACGGCGTGACCTTCACGCCCGATGAAACCATCTGGAACCATGTGGCGGTCGCGGTCAAGCAGGACACCACCAATACTTACCATGTCAACATGTTTGTGGCGCAGCTGACCGAGGATGACGAGGCGGCTGTCTACACCTGCACCGCAGACGCCGAGAAGGGGCGTATCAACTCCGCCTCCGCTGACGGCGACCTGGTGGTCGGCGGGCAGCCCGCCGACACCAGGAACATCGACGGCGTCGCACTCGGCTCCAGCCTCTCCATGTATGTGGACGAACTGCGCATCTGGAACATCGAGCGCACCGAGGACGAAATCCTCGCCCGCATCGATGACTTCCTGCCGGAGTCTACTACAAACCTGGCGGCATACTTCCAGTTCAACTTTGGCGCGGACACGTGCAAGGCCGTGACCTACGCCACGCTCTCTGCCTACAACCAGCTCTACCAGTACTACTCCGAACTCACCGACAACGCCTACGAGCGCTACAATGCCTATCGCACGGGCTACAACAGCAAGGACAATCCCACCGAGGAGGAGACTGCCACCCTGGAGAGCTACCGCTCGATTTGGCAGAACTACCGCACTCAGCGCGACTACTATGCCGACCTTGTCGATGAGGAGATGGCCGGCGACGGTCTGGTCATGAAGCTGGCCGCCGCCGCGCGACTCTCCATCCAGGAGCCCCAGAAGGACGACGAGGGCAACGATGTGGCATTCTATCTGGACGGCGACCTGGATTCCGATGGCATCCTCGACTGGTGGGAGTTCACCCACTTCGGTGACATCGAAACTGCGGACGCCGAGTCCGACTACGACTCCGATGGTCTGGCCGACTACTACGAATACCTCGTCGGTGGCGATCCCAAGGATCCGTACTCGCTGGCTGGTGACGGAAAGACCCTCGACGGCGACTACGACTCCGACGGAGACGGACTCCTGAACTCCGAAGAGGTCAACTACGGCACCGACCTCACCAAGTCCGACACCGATGACGATGGCGTCTCCGACAAGATTGAAGTCGCCTTGGGCGCCAGCCCCGTCCATCCGATGTCCGTTGTCGTGGCGAAGGAGGAGGTCACCCTCGGTGGCGTCACCATCAAGGCCGGAGCGCCCCTCACCGACATCACCTGGGACGACATCAAGTCGGAGAACTGGACGCTCTTCCGCCCGGAGAAGGCTCCGTATCGCGCACTTGATCTGGGGTCTCTGCCTGCCGAGGCGCTCGTTGCCGACGCAAGCGGTGCCCTCTACTTCCCGCTGCCTGAAGCCGACCGCTTCGCCGTGGGTGAACGCGAACCCGTCCCGAATACGCAATACCGTACCTACTCTGGCGATTTCACCATTGAGATGTGGATTAAGCCTGCCACCGGTACCGAGAACACCGTCCTCTTCGAGACGCGCTCCACGGACACCAAGTGGGGCTGGCGCCTGAAGCTGGAGGATGGCTCGCCCAAGGGCGAAATCTTCGATGCCACCGGCGCAGTCGTCGGCTGGGTTGGCGGCGTCAACAATGCAGAAGGCAGCGCAACCCCGGCATTGCAACCCAACAAGTGGACCTACATTGCATTGGAATGGCAGTCCGGCGAAAAGGCGTTGTCGCTCTACCGCGACCGCATCGCCTACATCGCTTCACTTCCGGTGAACTACAAGATTGACTTCGGCGACACCGCCGAATACGCCGCCCTGTACAAGGCGGATGGCATCGCCATCGACGAGTTCCGCTTCTGGAGCTCGGCGCGCACGCCCGAGCAGATCGAGTACTGGGCGGACCGCATCATTCCGTCCCCGCTCGACAGCCTCATCTCTCGGATGAACCCCGCCTACGAGCCGACTTCCGAAAGCCGCTGGAACAAGTACTACTACTTCAGCGACTACCGCCTCGAGGCCAACTACCGCTTCGACGACGGCGGCGAGACCATCGAGGACTTCGCACACTTCCAGGACAAGGAATACCAGCTCAAGGGCCTCAATGTCGCCACCTTCAATGCCGAAGGCATCTATGAGAACGACGAGACCAAGACGCCCGACACCGTCGGCGCCATGGCCGTCGAGGGAACCGATGACATCGACGGCGACGGCATCCCCGAGTGGTGGATGAAGGTCTGGAAGCAGAACAGCCACTGGAATGCCCAGGACAATGCCGTGACCGTGCCATGGATTTACACGCCTGGCTTCGAGGGCGCCATTACCCGCCGCAACAACTTCCTCCATCCCAATGGCTGGGCCAACACCACCATCGACTGGAGAGATGCTCTGGTCTGGAATGACGACGGAACCTCCATCCTGGGCCTCTTCGGCGGCCAGTATGGCGTCACGCACTCGACCCTCGGCGGTGCCACCGCCTACAGCTCGGTTTACGAGGATTACCAGTTGACCACCGTTTACGGCGGAAACGCCTCCGGCCAGTGGGGCACGTCGGAAGGTATCTTCTACGACGACTACAACGGCATGTCCGAGATGATGAAATACGTGGTTGCCCACAAGTACTTCAATGTGGACCACACGCCCAGCAAGGCCACTCTGAGCCTGGAACTGTACGAGGCCGCCTCGGTCCAGTCCGTCTGGATCAACGGCACGCAGGTGACTGATTTGGCTGGTGGCGGCGGTAACCACGATGCCGTAACCATCTCCGCCGACATCACCGATCTGCTCCATATCGGGCGCAACCAGATCATCGTCTTCTGGCAGCGCGCAGTGTGGAGCCACTACGGTCCGATGAAGATTCCGAACCCGAAGGACGGCACGGAGGTCGATCACACCCAGAACACCTATGCCGGTTCGCTGGACGCCTACCTTGAGGTGGACAGCCTGCCTGTGATCGTTCGCGGTCACGCGAACACCTTCGACCCGCGCGCCTGCTGGTACTGGGTCGCCTGCACCGAAGATCTGGTATTGGAAGACCGTGAGAACTTCTTCCGTGTTGCCGCACTGGACAACAACGGCTTCGCGCTCTATGACACCATCGAAACCCATCCGCATTTCAACGGCCTGGAGAACTACGGCGCAATGCTCGACCAGGATGGCGACAGCCTGAACCTCTATCAGGAGTTCCTGGTCAACACCAGCCCGGTCAGCCGTGACTCCGACAACAACGGCATCACCGATGACAAGGAAGACTACGACTTCGATGGCCTAACCACTGGCGTCGAGGCCAATACCCTGGGCACCGACCCGCTCGCGCTCGATACCGACAACGACGGCGTGAAGGACAATGTCGAGCGTGGCAACGGCACCGATCCATGCGACTGGAACGACCCGGCGCAAAACCTCTTCCTCTACACCGACGGCTCCGCCGACGGGTATCTGGAGTTGCCGTTGCAGAGCCGCTTTGCTCTGAACACCTTCACCATCGAGGCGAAGGTGCGCCCCGACGATCCCACTGCGGGTGGTATCATCATCCAGCGCATTGTGGGCACCGTTGATCCTGCCAAGCCCGTGGTCAACTACGAGATGGGTCTGGTGAACGAGAACTTCGCTGCTGCGCATGGCCTGGACGAGACCGCCATCGGGCACCCCTACTTGCTCATCACCGACAAGGACGGCAGCACCGTGGGCAACCTGCTGGTCGCCTCCGTCCCGTTGGAGGCCGCGACCTGGACGCACCTGGCCGCCACCTTCGACGAGAGCAGCAGCCAGCTGGCCATCTACATCAATGGCGAAGCCAAGGGAACCTTGCAGGCAGCCACTCCGACCGTCAGCAACGGCCCTGCCGAGATTTACACCCGCGTTGGCGTCGGCTACAAGGGCTACATCGACGAGCTGCGCTTCTGGAAGAACGCGCAAAGCGTTGATGAACTCAAGTCTGCTATGGATGCCAGCCTGAATGGTGACGAGGAAGGCCTGGTCGCATACTACCGCTTCGACGATGCCGACCTCGAAAGCCGCCTGGCGGTCATCAACGAGGATGCCGCCCGCAAGGAGAATGGCAAGGTTTACACCGACGATAAACTGCGGGACGATACCCAGCCCAAGCCGACGTATCTGCTCTGCGCCGACAACTTCATCGGCAGCGGCCGCGACTGGCTGACCGGCTGGAAGAACGCCGCCCGCCTCGTCAAGACCGCCACCGTCACGAACATCGAGGAAGAGCCGGATGACTCCGACACCGATGGCGACGGCATCCCGGACTGGTGGGAACGCGCCAACTTCGGCGACCTCACCACCGCCGGTCCCGGAACGGTGGACGGCTACACCGATGCCGACGAGGACGGCCTCAACGACTACTACGAGTACCTGGCTGGCACTGACCCGAAGAACATGAATGTCAATGACACCACGCTGAATCCGGACGGCGACGGCCTGACCAACCTGCAGGAGCAGAAACTCGGCACGCTGCCCAAGAATCCCGACACCGATGACGACGGACTCCTGGACGGCGAGGAGGTCACCTTCGACGGCGACGAGATTGTCGCCGGCTCCTCCAGCCCGCTGCACTCCATGGGCGGCTACACTGTCTTCCCGCGCAGTCTGAAGCCCGCCGCCACCGGCGCGCTCGTGGTTCCCATGACCGTGGCCGAGCGTGGAGAGGGATACAACTCCTGGACGGTCGAGGCCTGGGTCAAGGCCGCCTCCGGCGCCGTCGGCAACCGTGCCATCCTGACCCGCAAGACCTGGGTGGTCAACAATCTGGATGTCAGCACCATCCGCACTGTCTTCGAACTTGGCGTCGATGCAGATGGCAAGGCCTACCTGGCCTACACCGAAGGCCTCGCGCTGAAGTCGTTCACCTTCGATGCGGCTCTGCCCGCAGGCGCATGGAGCCATGTCGCCGCCGTCTGGGACGGTATCGACAAGACCCTCACCCTGGTTGCCAATGGCACCGCCGTGGCCACCAAGCAGTTCACCAATGAGAATGTCTTCTTCTCCGTGGACGGCGGAAACGCCACCATGACCATTGCCGACGGCGAGTGGCAGGACGGCGACCGCATCGACGAGGTGCGCTTCTGGAACCGTGCGCTCACTCTGGCGGACCTCACCGACAACGCCGACATCCTTGCCCAGGGCAACTACAACGGCCTTGTGCGTGCCTTCCGCTTCGATGACGGTGGCACGACCATCGAGGACTTCGCGCATCCTGGATACAAGAACTTCGCCGCATACGCCGTCAAGCCCGCTGTCGCCGAGTGGTTCGACGAGGCGGACGCCATTGCCATGTCCGGCATGGACTGCGCGAACGGCTCCGGCATGCCCGATTGGTTCTCCAGCCTCTACAAGGTCTATGACGCCGGCGACGACACCGACGAGGATGGCCTCACCAACCTCTACGAGTACCTCGCTGGCACCAACCCGAACGTGGACAACGGCGACTACGATGCCATGTCCGCCGATGGACAGCTCACCAACGGGCAGAAGCAGGCATACGGACTCGATCCGCGCCTGGCCGACTCCGACGGCGACGGCGTGGCCGACTACGATGAAGTCAAGGGCGGCGGAAACTCCTTCGACCGCTCCGATGAGGAGGGCTTCGCCACCGACCCGCTGAAGCCCGCCAGCAAGGACAACAAGGACGCTGCGCCGAATGTGCTGACCTTCAATGGCACCGCGCTCACCGTCCCGAACCGCTCCAAGTACGCATTGGAAGATGGCTGGACCATCATGGCGATGGTGAAGCCCGGTTCCTCCACTGGCAAGCTCATCAGCCGTCAGGTCTCCAGCAAGGGTGTCAACTACGAGCTGGGCTTCGACAGCGCGCTGAAGCCATACGCACTGTTCACCACGCTTACCGGCAAGACCGTCCGCGTGCCTGAGAACGACAGCTACTCGGCGGAACTGCTGGACGGCGACAAGTGGAGCCATCTGGCCGCCTCCTTCGATCCCGAAAACGGCACTCTGACGCTCTATGTGAACGGCATCGACGTGGCACGCACCTACGTCAACACCGGCGCACCTGACTACCTGGTGGCCCCCGCCTACGGCGACGAGGCTGACTTCGTGGCGAATGTCACCCTGGGCGATGGCTACACCGGCCAGATGGACCAGGTTGCCATCTTCAATAGCGCTCTGGACGCGCAGGGCGTGGTCGCCAGTGTCGGCGCCGCCTTGCCCGCCAATGAGGCGAAGGCCGAGGCCTACGGTGTCCGTGCGCGTGGCTTCCGTAGCAACTTCACCAATCCGGAAGACCTGGTCAAGTTCCCGATGATCGAAGGTCAGCTGAATCTCAAGTTCCAGGCTCCTGTGAGCGAGGAACTCATCGCGAAGGCCGAGGAACTGACTGGCGCCAAGATCCTCAGCCAGTCCGACTTGACTGGCTCCTACCTCGTCCAGCTGCCCAAGGGCACAGACATGGCGACCGCCATCCGCAAGATCCGCACCCTCAACCGGGACGGCGAGCTGCTCTACTGCGAACCCAACTACAAACTCGAAGTCAGCAAGACGCCCAACGACCCGAACTTCAGTGCACTTTGGGGCATGGAGAAGATTGGCGCCCCCGAGGCGTGGGATTCTCTCACCGATGCGCCTGAGGTGGTCGTCGCCGTCATCGACACCGGCGTGGACTACAACCATCCCGACCTGGCCGCCAACATGTGGGTCAACGAGGCCGAGAAAAATGGCGAACCTGGCGTCGACGACGACGGCAACGGCTTCGTCGACGACATCTACGGCTACGACTTCGTGGCCGGCGATGCCGACCCGATGGATGGACATCACCACGGCACGCACTGCGCCGGCACCATCGGCGCCGTCGGTGACAATGGCATTGGCGTGGCCGGCGTCTGCTGGAAGGTCAAGATCATGGCTCTGCGTGCCTTCGACGAGCAAGGCTTTGGCAGCACTGCCGGCGAAGTGAACTGCATCGACTACTCCATCAAGATGGGCGCACAGATCAGCTCCAACAGCTGGGGCGGCCCCGTCTACTCCGACGTTCTCTTCGATGCCGTCTCCCGTGCCCAGGACGCTGGACAGCTCTTCATCGCCGCCGCCGGCAACGAGACCAACGACAACGATGCGCAGCCTAACTATCCTTGCGGTTTCGATCTGGACAACATCATCGCCGTGGCCGCCACCGACAGCAACGATGCGCTGGCCGACTTCTCCAACTACGGTGCCACCACCGTCGATGTGGCTGCCCCTGGCGTGGGCATCCTCAGCACTGTCCCGAACAGCAGCTACGATTCCCTGGACGGCACCTCGATGGCGACTCCGCATGTCTCCGGCATGGCGGCCCTCCTGCTGGGCCAGAGCAACGGCAAGGCGAGCTGGCAGCAGCTCAAGGCCACCATCCTGAACAGTGCCGACCAGGTGCCCGCCCTGAAGGGTAAGGTACTGACTGGTGCCCGCGTGAACCTGGCCAATGCCGTCAGCACCTACAAGGCGACTGGCGCCGTGGCGGTCTTCTCCGCCAATGCCGCCAACGACACCTACCTCTACGACCTCACCGAGGCCGAGTTCGGCGCCTCCGCACCGGAATATGTCGCCGGTGCACCCGTGGCTGGCCGCACGGCGGTGGAGTACACCGCAGGTGCCAGCGTCACCGCACTGACCGACGACGACATTCTCGTCTTCAATGGCGACTCCGACGGCGACAACATGCCCAACTGGTACGAGATGCGCATGGGCCTAGATCCGCTCGTGGCCGATGGCGAGGACGATCCGGACGGCGACGGTCTCACCAACTTCTTCGAGTTCCGCGCCGGCACCTGCCCGTGGAACGCCATCAGCGATGGAGCCACGCGCGACAGCGAGCTGACCAATGCGGTTCTCAGCCTGACCTACCTGGAGTGCCAGGCGGACGGCTATGACCCGCTGACCGACGCCACCACTGACCAGGACGACGATACCGTGCTGGACACCGAGGACGAAGATCCCGCCGACTCCACCTTGCCCGAGGCCAAGCGCTACCTCAAGGCCGAAGGCGCCACCGCGGGCCTGACCCTGCCCGAGCAGCTGCGCTTCCGCGCCGACGGCGATTGGTCCGCCGACCTCTGGATCCGCATGGGCAAGGGCACCGGAACCGAGGACTACACGCTCGTCCAGCGCATGGTGGACAGCAACCTGGACGGCGAGGGTGACGTGGTCGAGTGCCGGATGGGCCTGAAGTGGAATGCTGCCGACGAGGCGTGGAATCTCTACGCCGAGCAGAGCGGCTTCCCGTCCGTCACCGCACGCACCGAGGCCCTGCTGCGCCACAAGACTCCGCAGGATGCCTACAAGCTGCGCGCCGAATCTGAAGCCTCCATCGCCTCTGACGAGTGGGTCCATGTGGCCGCCGTCAAGGATGACACCGGCATCTCTCTCTACATCAACAACGTGCAGATTGGCGATGCCAAGTCGAACGAATGGGTTGCAGCCGACAACTTCCCCGGACCGGCCACGACCATCGTCGCCGCCAACGGCTTCACGGGCGACATCTACACTGCCCGTATCTGGGACATCGCCTGCAATGGCTTCGATGATTACGAGAACATCGGAGCGACCCTGCCGTTGACCGAATACGGCCTGGTCGCCGGCTACCTCTTCGACGACGGTGGCGAGACCGTCGAGGACTTCACCAAGCCCTCCGACTGGCTGACCGGCTGGCAGAATGCCGCCATCCTCGGTGAGAATGTCACCGTTGAACCCATCGATGATACGCCCTTTGAGCCCGAGCCCGAGCCCGAGCCCGAAATCGTGGACACCGACGGCGATGGCATTGACGACGAGTGGGAGGAGAAGTACTTCGGCGATCTCGAGACCGCCGATGCCACCACCGACAACGACGGCGACGGCGTCTCCGACTACTACGAATACAAGATGGACTACGACCCGACCAGCGAGAAGTCCGACCCGCGCACCTACTACACCTTCGTGGATGGCGAGTACATCCAGGTCACCCAGCAGGGCAACAAGGTGTTTGACGAGGACGGCAAGGATGTCACCGCCAAATTGGATGACAAGTCCATCCTGAATGCCACGGATGCCGAAGTGGACTTCGACGGCGACTACCTGACCAATGGCGAGGAGGCCGAGTTGGGCACCAGCCCGCTCAAGAAGGACACCGACAGCGATGGCTTCGAGGATGGCGACGAGGTCGACTACCTCGGCTCCGATCCGCTTGACAGCGACGACCCGAAGATCAACCAGCAGCTCGACCTCATCATCGGCGAACATGACATCACCCAGTATGTGTTCGACGATGAGGCTGGCGAACTGGTCGAAGATACCAAGACGTTGGAAGCCCGCACCGCGCCATATGCGATCGTGAAGGACTTCGCCGACCAGATCGATTCGATGCAGCTCTACACCATCGAGCTGAAGTTCAAGCTTGCCAAAGATTCCGGCACCGCCGGCACCTTGGCGCAGAAGTGCGACAAGAACGGCAATTGGGGCGACTTCTGGCTGGGTCTGGTGGAGAATGCTGATGGTGACGGCGTGCTGACCTACAAGTACCGCACCACCGGCGGCAAGGAGGCGACCATCGCCTATCCCGCCAGCTACGGTGTCTTCAATCCGCCGGCTGACGGAAAGGACGAGTGCTGGGTCCACGTGGCCCTGGTGATGGCGCAGGATTCCACTGGAAACACCTACCACACCACCATCTACGTCAACAAGGATGGCGAGGATCTCAAGACCTATCGGGCCAAGAACAAGGCCGGCCGCCTCTACGCCACGCAGCGTGAGGGCGACCTGGTCTTCGGTGACCTGCCGTCTGCGTCCGCCCGCCTCTCCATGGCGCTGGACGAGTTCCGCATCTGGAATGTCGAGCGCACGGACCAGGAGATTGAGGCCTACCGCGACGTCGAACTCTCCAAGGAGACTGCGAACCTTGCGGTGTACTTCGACTTCAACGGCGCCAGCGCCGATGACGAAACGACGGTTCTGGCGAAGGTTTACGGCACTCTCTCGGCTGCCGCCGAGGCGGTGGCGGATGCCGAAGCCGCCGTCGAGGCCGCCCAGGCGAGTCTCGCGGCCGCAAGCGACACGACGACCAGGACCAATGCCCAGGCTGCTCTGGACAACGCCCAGGCGAAACTCGAAGCCGCCCAAATGGCCTACGAGAAGCTCCTGACGGGCGACTCGGCGGTTTTCGCCACGCTCATGAAGGACGCCTGCCTGGATGTCGCCACTGGCGCCGCGCTGGCGCCCGGTGCCGGCACTCTCACGGTTGGCATCTACGCCTACTCCACCGGCACTGAAGAAGGGGATGAGGATCCCGGCGAGGCCTACATCGGCGAGGGCACTGCCGACACGCTTCAGGCCGTCATCCTGACCTACGCCACCACCGAAAGCGGCGAGGAACCCACCTATAAGTTCTTCTGGCTGCTCACCGACAGCAATGGCTACAAGGCGAATAACCTCGGCTTTGCCGACGGCGTGCTCAACGGAGTGGAAGAGGAGGAGATCCTCGGCCGCAATCGAGAGCTGGCTCTGGAGGACACCGACGTCGAGGATGGCGACTACATCCAGCTGGCGGTGGTCGCGGTTGACGCCGAAGGCAACCAGGTTGACCTGGCGGTCTCCAAGGTGATTGCCATCGTTGCGGACGATCCCGAGGCTCCTCAGTTGCTGGCCGATCTCGAACTGGTCTCCCCGAAGGATGACCAGACGGGACTCCCCAAGAACAAGGCGCTTGAGGTGAAGGTCAAGAACACCAACGACGTTGCCGGAACGGTCCATATCGCCTGGTACAAGAACCTGGTGATGACCAAGACCGCAACCGCCGAACTGGCCGCCGGTGCGACCGCGACCCTGAAGATGAGCGACACCAAGCTCCTCGAGGACGGCGACGTCTGGTCCTTCAAGGTCTGGTTCGAGGACGCGAATGGCCGCCGCACGGCCGCCATCCCGCCCACCGACTCCGCCGACAATCCCAAGAAGGACGACTACATGGATGACTGGGTGTTCCTCATGATTGGCGAGCCCTATGACAAGGACGAGGAGGAGGAAGCTCCTTCGCCGAGGGACTACGCCGCTCCCAGCAAGCCGACCGCGAAGGTTCTGCCGGAAGTGATCTACGGCGAAGGCTCCACGCAGTTTGGTGCGCCGTATTGCGTGGCCTCCGGTTCCACCGGCAGCTATACCTTCGACTACGAGTACCAGTGGTACTACAAGGCCTATGGTGCTTCGACCTTCGTCAAGGCCGAAGGCCAGACCCACGCGATGTGGTGGGGTATCAAGGACTTCTCCACGGTCTCCAATGACATCGGCACCAGCATCGGTGGCTTCTCCACCTTCGTGCTGGACGAGGGCGACCAGATCTACTGCGTGGTCACGGCGGTGAACATCTACGGCAATGCCTCGCCGTCCACCGCCTCCAACCGGGTGACCATCCTGGCAACGAATGCGGACATTTACTACGAACCCAACGACTCCTGGAAGACTGCCGGAAGGATCAACTCCAAGCTCACGATGCTGAATGACAGCACCAATGTCCAGTCACACACCTTCAAGAGCCGTGATGACCACGACTGGGTCTGGTTTGTGGTGCCGTATCGTTCGGACAACAAGAAGCAGTACGTCACCTTCGAGACCAATACCGGCGTCATGTTCGGCTATGGTTACACGAAGGATAAGTTCATGGTGCCGAACACTGCGCTGACGCTCTATCGCTACAACGAGACCACGAACCGCATCAAGGCAATTGAAAATGTCCGTGACTTCTCGGCCAACGATGACTCCGGCGCAGAGACGGTCTTCGCGCGCTTCGAACGGATGGAACTCGAACCTGGCATCTACTACATCGATGTCTACGACGAGTTCATGAATTCGAGTGACGTTGGACTCGTCTACTACATGCACCTCTACATCGAGTCTGAGGCAGACACCGGCCTGATGCCTACCTGGGACACCAGCGAACTCGGATACCATTACGAGGACGTGACCACCACGGACGAAAATGGCACGACGAGCACCTCCACCGTCCTGGTTTACGAAGATGCAGTGATGCTGGAGCCGACGAACCCGACGCTGAACGATGATCTGGAAGTCACTATCAATGCCAAGTGCTACGACAGCGATGGCAAGGAGATTCGTAGCTTCTACTACGTCTGGTTCCGCAATGGAGAGATTGTCCACTTAAGTGGGCCGAATCCAATTACCAGCCAAATGTCCGCAGAACTCCAGGATGATCTTTACACTGATGACATGCTGAGTGCGATCAAGAAAGATCTGACCCAGGAGAGCAAGGTTTCAGGCAGTCTCACCTTTGAGCACGATGTCTGGCAGTGCCTGGTGGTTCCGTACAGCGATGTTGACGGATATGCCTATGACGCGGCTCTGGAGACCAACACGGTGGTCATCGGCAGTCCCAACAGCTGGTCGATGACGCTCAGCCGCGGAGAATTCGACGGCGAAATCTGGAACGCCACTGACATTGTGGTCCTTGGCTGGAAGGAGAATGCCACCAATGGCTTCGACCCGACGCTTGACGATGCCGCGCCGAGCCTGACGGTCCCGAACATCGATGGCACCTATACTCGCCAAGTGCTGGAGAATGGCACGATGTACACGCTGGGTCTCTCCAACGATGCACCGTATCTCCAGAAGGACTACCGTCCCTTCGGCAAGTCCGCCTCCTGGTTCGTGGTCGTCGAGATGGGCGACACCGAGAAGAACGGCGCGACTACCAGCACCATCGCCTGGAACGCCACTGGCATACCGGAAAGCTCCACTGGCATCTCCATCGCTCAGATGAAAAAGCGGTCTGACGGCTTCTACGATGTGGTGCCGGGAACTTCCACTACGGTGACCTCCGGCAATGCCGGATACATCACGCTGGATGCTACTGCCTTCAGCGAACTTGATACGGATTCCAACGGCCAGAAGTACGCGGTCTTCCGCGTCTCCATCGGCGGCGAATCCGATACCATCCAGGAGATCAAGCTGACAGCCGGCTGGAATCTGGTCTCCTTCTCGCTGACGCCAAGCTCCAACGATGTGGACGATGTCTTCATCGACAAGGACGGCTCGAAGCTCTACAGCGGCGTGGTCTGGGAGTTCTCCGGCGGCCGTTATGTCGAGGCTAAGAGTGTGGTGGCCGGCAAGGCCTACTGGCTCTACAGCAAGAAGGCGGCAGAAATCGAAGTCAAAGGTTCGATTGCTGCGGATTCCATCGCCCTGGAAGAGGGTTGGAATCTGATCGGCCCGGTCTATCCCGTGAAGGACTTCGTGGGGACCTACAAGAAGTCCTACCCGGATGTGTTCGCCAAGATCGCCACCAACGAGGCCGGCGGCCTGGAGATCTACCGCTTCGATTACGACAAGGTTACTGGCAACAGCAATTACGCCTTGGCGGTGGAAGGAGGCAAGTACGTCCTGAAGCTCGGCAACGGCTACTGGATCAAGACGACTCAGGCCGTCGATCTGCCCATTGTCGAGGCCGGCGAATAAGCCCCCCGTCCAATAGGACATAATCCCAAGCCGGGACTCGCAGACCCCACTGCGGGTCTCGGCTTTTTGCTAGCCAATCTAGCCCTGTTGGCGGGGCGGCCAGCAGTACATAAATGAAGAAAGTCGTTCTCATTACAGGTGGCGCACGGCGTGTCGGCGCGGCGCTTTGCCGTGCATTTGCGGCAGATGGCTGGCGAGTGGTGATTCACTGCAACGGTTCCCATGCGACGGCGTTGCGCCTGGAACGTGAATTGGGCGGTACGGAAACAGCCGCAGTCGTGGTGTCGGACCTTCGAAAAGGCTCGGCAGGGTTGATTACGTGTGCGTCAGGCGTTTTCGGGCGGCTGGACGGCGTGGTCAACAACGCCTCCGTCTATTCCCGGCGGTCTTTGTCCGAGATGACGGAGGCGGAACTTCGTGAGGATTTCGAGGTGAATTTCTTTGCGCCTTTCACGCTGATGCGGGAATTCGCGAGGAGACGCAAGCCGGGTTTCATCCTGAATCTTCTGGATGGTCGCATTGCCAAGCAGGATTTTGAATCGGCGGGCTATCTGCTAGCCAAGCAGAGCCTTGCCGAGGCGACTCGTCTGGGGGCGTTGGCATGGGCACCGCTAGGCATCCGCGTGAACGGTCTGGCCCCAGGACTTGTGCGTCCAGCCGCAGGAGTGCCATTGGCGAAGATGGAGCGACTGGTCGCACAGCTGCCTCTGAAGCGACGCACTACAGAGCAAGAACTTGCCGAAGCGGCGGTTTTCCTGGCCAAGTCACCTGGCATTACGGGCGAGGTGCTGTATGTGGATGCCGGAATGCATCTGGCTTCGCCACAATGGAAGGAGTCTAAAGGGCAGGGGGCAGAAGTGTAGCGGCGATATCCTTTCCGTTGAAACACGATGTCATCCATTTCACTTTCTCACTTTGCTCCGAAGGGATGAAAGCGATACAACGAGATAAAGGGGAATTGAGGAATTCGGCATTGTCGTCGTTCGCCGTCGATTCTACAGTCCTGAGACCCCGGAGTCCTGAAGCAGGATTTTTCATCGTCATGCGAAGCATTTTGATTTTCATATTTGCCATTTCGGTGGCGCTTTCCGCGCAGGAACTGCTTCCCAGCGAAATCTACGAACTGGGACAGCTTCGACAGGCGACCGCCGACCTCCAGAAGAGCTGGGAGGCCGAGCGGCGCCGTCTGGAGGCCGAGGCGAGCCGTCTGGAAGCCGAGGCCCGGGAGATTGTCGAAGATGGGAAGGAAATTCACAACCAGGAAGTTGTGGAGGAAGCGAAGCTGTCGCAGGCAGAGGAGCTTCTTGCGGATCTCGAAGGGAAATTGGCGGCGTTGGCCCCGCAAGGCGTGGATGATTTCTTACAACAGATTCAGGAACAGGCTGTCGCTGCCGATGAGATCCGTTTCCGAGAAGATGTCCTGAAGGATGCAACGGGTGTCCTCAGGGAATTTGAGATCCTGGAGATTGGGCTAGGCCTGAAACTGGCGGTGAATCGCGCCACTGGCCAGGCAGGTGTCTGCGAGGCGGGAAACCATTCGCAATGGCAATGGAACAACGTCTGGGCGGAGAATATTGCACAGGCGGTGGATGTCTTCAACCGCAAGTTGCCGCCACAGGTGGTGGAATTGCCATTCATTGTAGGGGAGGTGTCTCAATGAGACGGCTTTTCCTGCTTTTCCTACTGGCGGCTGGTCTCCAGGTCCTTGCGGAAGAGGTAGCCTCCCGCGAACAGTTGCGCCAGGCGCGTTCGGAGTTCTCGGCGTTGCAGGCGCAAATTGTCGCGGAACGTGCGTCGTTGCTTGAGCGCATTGCACAGGCGCGCGAGGCGGTTCAGACTGCGGAGGTTGAAGCGGAAGCCGCAATGCAGTCCTTTGAGGACCTGGTGGAGAAGCGTCAGGAGAAGGAGCGCCAGGCGAAGCAGTTGCAGCACGACTATGAGGAGGTTTTCGGTGCAGTGACACTGGCTCTGGTGTCGCGCTATGGCTTTGAGCTCCCTGATGAGCCCGTTGCAGAATTCCTTTCATGCCAGCATGAGTTGTATCATCCAATGGCCAGGGCATGCAAGGTGATCGGACCATCCGGCGAATTGCAGGAGGGCATGGCGCTGGAACTCGGCCCGTTGTGTTATTTTGCGAATGACACCGTGGCTGGCTTGCTGGATATATCTCAGGAAGGCGGCTATGCCCATCTGCGGGTGGTGTCTCCTGCACGCCAACAGGCCATCCGGGAGTTGATGCAAGGCGGAAAGATTGTCATGGTGCCGGTGGATATCACGGGTACGGCGCAATTTGAGCAGTCGGAGAAAACGCAATGGAGTCTGTGGATGCATTTACGCCAGGGCGGAGTGATGATGCTCCCGCTGGGTGTCCTGGCATGGTTTTGCCTGATGGTGATGCTGGATCGGCTGTGGTTCTTCTGGCGTCATCCGATGGCTGCAGAACTTCGGCTGGTGGTTGAAACACCGGAGGCGCAGCGGGAGGCGGTTGCTCGTGAACGGGTGCATCTGGCGCAGCGGTTCCTGGCGGCACTGGCGGTTGTGGCGGCCATTGCGCCGCTGGTGGGGCTGCTGGGAACCGTCACGGGGATGATCCATACATTCCAGACCATCAGCCAGGTCGGAAGCGGGGATGCACGGCAGTTGGCGAATGGAATCTCCGAGGCACTGGTGACAACCGAGGGCGGATTGCTGATAGCCTTGCCGGCGATGCTTTTCCACGCATGGTGCCGTCAGCGAGTGAAACGCCTGGCGCAAGCGCTCGCAGAAAAATGTGAAATGTGAAACCACTGTTGTCCAGAAATTTACGGAATGACAACGACAACTAGTGTGGCTGACGCCGTGCCCAGAAAAACGTGGTAGTTCGATTTCAGATTCTCCGTTTTTCCCAAAAAACACCACAGGCATGTCTCCGGCGTGGTACGAAGTGCCGAACTCACGGACATTGTGGCATTTCGCTCGGAGGGACTCCCTGCGCGGCGAAAGTGCCGAGCTCACGGACATTGTGGCATTTCGCGCGGAGGGTTCCCCTGCGCGGCGAAAGTGCCGAGCATCATCTCAGAAAAGCGCAGGATTTCCTGTCTGTCGAATGACTTTCATGACTTTCCGGGAATGGGCTTGCATCCCCGAAATCGTGTGTTAAATTTGAAAGGGCGGGTGGTTGGGGGGCAACCCACCATCCTTCATTGCTGTCCGGTAAATTTCAGGAATAGAGCCTGTTTTACCCTGCCAGCAGCACCGGGGACAGGCGCAATGTAAATCGCTTTCCTTTTTGTGTGTTTTGTGGTTTATTTACCGAACAGACGCAATGTGAAATGTGAAGTGTGAAATGCGAAGGTTATGGAATAATCCATTATGGGATGAGGAATCCGAGGAACGCATGGAGATAAACATCGCGCCGCTGGTGGATGTGGTTTTCCTGCTGCTGGTTTTCTTCATGGTGACTAGCGTCTTTCAACGCACGAATGGTCTGGAGGTGCAGTTGCCGATGGCGAAAAGCGCCAAGCCAGTCATGGAGCAACTTCAATTGGTGGTTACCTCGAACGGGCGTCTCTGTTGCGAAGGACGGGAGTTCCCACTGACTCAGACAAGGAGTGTGTTGACTGCCGAATTGCGTGGACGGCCTCGTCCTGTGATGGTGATGGCGGATGGCGCTGTTCCGACCGGGGTTCTGGTGAAGGTGCTGGACGAATGTCGTCTGGCGGGCGCCACGGAACTCTCCGTAGGGGCCAACCTGAAATAGTGGAGAAGTCATTTTAGCGTGGTCTCGCGTAAATCCGTTCCATTTTCGCGTTCTTCGCGGGCATTTTGCGAAAAAGCTTCCCCTATGTTCAGTCGCATTGGCATCAGAATGTCTTCAAAATGCCCCGAAAATCTTCATGGATTTCCGACACACTCCTTATCCAATAGGGGGAAGCTCCCCACCCACCCCTTCGATAATACTGTAAATGGTTTTTGGATGCCCTGCAAGTTGTTCGGCACACTTTCCTACGGAATCTCAGAAAGGTTGTTCTTTTTGCAAAAAATAGAAAATAATAATTTTGTATGAAAGAAGATAACTCATTTGTAAATACACTTGGTGCAGTCTTCAAGCGGGATGACCTTCGCGGCGTGTATCCAGAGGCGATGAATGCCGATGTGGCGGTTCTGGCGGCTCGTGCCTTTGCCGAATTGTGTGGCAAGGAAGCCTGCATTGCAGTAGGATATGACGCACGGCTGAGTTCACCGGAACTGGCACAGGCGGTCTGCCGAGGCATCGCCTTGGCGGGTGGGCGAACGGTGGAACTGGGGATGGTCTCCTCCGAGCAGCTCTATTTTGCCTGCGGGCAGTATCCAGAGCGGTTCAGCGGTGGGGTGATGGTGACCGCCTCCCACAATCCTGCGGAATACAACGGAATGAAGTTCCTGCACGCAGGCGGACAGCCGGTGACCAGCGAGGAGTTGTCGAAGGTTCGCCGCCGGATGGTGGAATTGCACGATATCGGTGTTCCGGCGGATGCGGTGGTCCAATCGGAGTCTTGCGACTTGAACGAGGCGTTTGCGGAACGGATGCTGGCTTTGTCCAAGACGCCAGAGCATTTGCCTTCGAAACCCTTGCGAATTCTGGTGGCGGCCGGCAATGGCGTGGGGGCGAAGGCCTTTGCGCCAATCGCGAAACGCCTGGAACACGAGGGCTGCGAGTTCGTCTGGCTGGACGAGGTGCCGGATGGCCATTTCCCGCACGGTGTGCCGAATCCCCTGTTGCCAGAATATATGTCGCGCATTGGCGAGGCGGTGCGGACGAATGGTGCGCAATTGGGGATTGGCTTCGACGGCGATGCGGACCGGGCGGGGTTCGTGGACGAGAATGGTGCGGAAATTATTCCCGCGCAAGTCTATGCGCTGGTGGTACAGGACCGTCGGGCGAACTGGCGCAGTGCGGAAAAACCTGTGGTAATGCGGAATCTCTGTTGCAGTCAGCTCATCCGGGATTTGTTCCAGGATGTTGCGGAGGTGGTGGATACGCCAGTGGGACATGGCCAGATCAAGCAGTTGATGCGCCATCCGCGCTACTGTGACCGCATTCTCTTTGCAGGCGAGCACTCCGGGCATTATTTCTACCCGGAATTCTACTCGGTGGACAGTGGGATGCTCACGAGTCTGGCATTGATTCGGCGAGCACAACGTCTGCAGTCGGAGGGAAAATGCCTGTCGGGAGTGCTGTCGGAGTGGCGACAAAACTATTGCTGGAGTGGCGAGCGGAATTTCGAGCTGCCGTCCCGCGAACAGGTTTATGCTGCCTTGCAGGATGTCTGGGGAAAATTGCAGGAAATCCCCGGTGCTCAGCGAATTGAGATTAGAATCGACGAGGCCCTTGGGTTGCCGCGAGCATTTCCTGGCGGTGCACAATATGATCCTCAGGCCATTCGTTTCCCCGATCTCAAGGTAGTTGTGGACCACGGCGATTCCGGCTGGTGGTGCGTGGTGCGACCCTCCGGCAATGAGCCGAAGCTACGCCTGAATGTCGAGGCGTGGGGCGAAAATGCACAGTCAGCCTGTGCCGAGATGACCAAGCAGATTGCGAGTTGGCTTGGATAATTACTCGCTACTTTCCCTTTGGATAGATATTTAGGGTGGCCTGGGCAACTTCCTTTAGGAAAGCGATGTCCTCAGGTGTCATGCCTTGGGGCTGATAGGTGATTTCCGAGACGGGGTGGCCAGTGATGATGCCAAACCAGACACACGCCTGGAGGAAGAGGCCGCGTTGGTTGAGGTGCGCAGTGTCGCCGGTGAGGGCGGTGTGGCTGTTATTCCACTTGATATCGCCGCAAAGCGCACGGGAGACATCCGGCAGGTCGGGATATTTGTAGTCCTTTGGGTTGAACGGGATATATTTGGGCGACTGGGTGTTGCGTGCGGCTTGGACCGCAATGCCGGTGGGGATGATTCGCAGACCGAGTTCCTGTGCGATTTGGTGATAGGATTGCAGGATTCGGAAATGCATATAGCCTTGCGGATCCTGCTTGTTCAACTCATACAACGGGTCGTCATACCATTTCTTCGGGAGCGTCTGGTATCGCGGGTCGTCCTGCCGCCAGGCCCAGGTCATTTGAATCAACACCCTGGCGGTAGGGGCGTTGGCGCGGATGTAGTCACGCAGCTGCTGGGCGTATGGGCGGTAGCTTTCAATGCGCCAGCTCTCGTGGCTGGCCTGCTGGATGGTGACGAAATCCCAGGGCTTCGAGGTGATTTTCTGAAGGTAGGTGAAGTCCTTGAAGAATTGATATCCTGGTTCGTTGGCTTCCTTGGTGATGTTGCTCCAATGGCGTTCCATCGTGCAGCCGCCGATGGTGATGTCTTCAACCTCGATTTCCACGCCGGCGGACTTGGCCACTAGTGGCAGCCAGTAGGTCATCGGCACGGAAAAGCTATTGCCGATGGTGAGGACACGAATCGGTTCGGCAAAACAGGTTACGCAGACTGTGAACAGAATGACGAAGTTGAGCTTACGAGACATGGCTTCACTTTTCATCCGCGCAAGATGCGCGGACACGGGACGATTCACCCGCGCAAGAATGCGCGGGCACGGGACGATTCACCCGCACAAGAATGCGTAGCATAAGGCGGGTGTTATTTCGCAGGTTGTTTGTAGGTATCGAGGACGGCCTGGGCGGTTGTCTTGAGGAACGCGGTGTCCTCGGAGGAAACGCCTTCGGGCTGGTAGGTGATGTCTACCACGGGATGTCCCGTGAGAAAACCAAACCAGACGCACGCCTGGAGGAAGTCGCCACGGGGGTTCAGATGGGCGGGGTCACCGACGATGGCGGTGTGGTCCTCATTCCACCATACGGCGTTGTTGAAGGAGTTGGAGACATCCGGCAGGGCGGGGTAGGTGTAATCCGCAGGATTGAACGGAATATACGGATTGGGCTGGGTGTGCCGTGCGGTCTCGATAGCAATGCCAGTGGGGATTACACGCAGACCCAGTTCGGCGGCGATGGTCTCGTAGGAGGAGACAAGGTTGTTGTACATGTTCTCCTCAGACTGGATTTGCGGCCAGGTATAGCGCGAGTCGTCCTGCCGCCAGGTCCAGGTCATTTGCAGAAGCACTTCTGCGGAGGGGGCGTTCTTCTTGATGAAATCAAGCAATTGCCTGGCGTATGGGCGGTAGCTGGCAAGGCGCCAGCTCTCATGGCTGGCCTAATGGATGGTCACGAAATCCCAGGCCTTCGAGGCGAGCTTCGCCTTGTAAGTTCCTTCCTCAAAAAAGTGATAGCCGGGTTCCTCGGCCTCGCGAACGATGTTTCCCCAGTGGCGCTCCATGGTGCAGCCGCCGATAGTGAGATCCTCGACCTCGATTTCCACGCCGGCGGACTTGGCCACGGGCGGGAGCAGGGCGGTCATGACTTCAGAGAAACTGTTGCCGATGGTGAGAACTTTCATAATTCGTAATGCGTAATGCGTAATTGGGAATTGGGAAAGGAGTCTTGGTTCTCGCTCGGTGCGAGCGAGAGGGGGGCGTGCCCCTGCGCTTTCGCGGGGGTTACACAACTTCCGAGTAGCATCCGAAGAGGACGAAGACATCCGGCGAGGCGGCCAGCTGGCTGAGGAGCTGGACGATTTCGGGGGAATAGACGGATGCCTCGAAGTCGAAGTAGAACATGAACTCGAAGTTGCGGCCGGGCAGGGGGCGGGATTCGAGCTTCAGGAGGTTGACTCCAAGGGCGGAGAAGCGCGACATCAGTCGGTAGAGGGATCCAGGCGTATGCGGCACGGAGACCATCAGGCTGATGCGGTCGGCGCCTGGGAAGATCTGCATCTTGGGGGCGATGCAAATGAAGCGAGTGTAGTTGTAGTCGGAGTTCTGAATCTGGTCGGCAAGCGTCTGGAGACCGTAGAGTTGTTTGCAGGCGCCGGAGCAGATGGCGGCCAGGTCGGTGCGCTGGCTTTCGGCGACCTGCTGGGCGGCCAGGGCAGTGTTGGAGCAGGGAGTGAGCTTTGCCTTGGGATAATGCTCCTTGAGGTACTTCCCGCATTGCGCCAACGCCTGTTCGTGGGAGATAATCTCCTTGATGTCCAATGGATTGGCCCCTGGATTGGCAAGCAGCTGGTGGTTGATTTGCAACTTTACGCTGCGCACGATGTAGAAGTTGTGATTGCGCATCAGGTCGTAGACCTGGTTCACCGTGCCGTTGGTGGAGTTCTCGATGGGCAGGATACCATATTGGCAAAGTCCTTTCTCGACCGCGTTGAAGACGCCGTCCCAGTTTTTGAAGAAGGAGATGGAGCCGCGCGGGAAGAGCCGGCTGGCGGCCTGCTGCGAGTAGGCACCCTCGACACCCTGGACGGCCACGGTGGAGTCCGCCGGGAAGATCTGCGGGGTGTCGGCCAGGGCGTCCGTGATCATCTTCTGCATGTCGGGCGCCCCTGGGGAGGCGAGATCCTGGCGGGAGCGCGAGAGATCGAAGATGGTCTCGAAAAGGACGCGTGCGTAGGTTCCCAATTCGGCGGGGCTCTGGGCGGTCATCCTCTGGAGGATTTCACGTTCGCGCGTTGGGTTGAAAACTGGCAGGTGGTGTTCGCGTTTGAAGGCGCCGATGGCGGCGGCCAAGTCCATCCGCTGACAGAAGAGCTTTAGCAGCTGCTGATCCAGCTCATCGATTTGATTGCGATAGTCTTCGAGTTCCATGGGATGAATGAGACAACTGGGACGAACGGGACAAACGGGACGAACTGGACGGAATGCGTGAACGATTTCCACATTCCTCATTCCCTACGCGGGGAGGTCTTCGATGGCGAAGCAGATGGGCGGTTCGACAGTGGCGGGATCTTGGCGGATCTCATTGAGGGCGCTCTCGATGGCGGACTGCGTCGCGCTCTCTGTGAGCATCAGCATCGGTACTTTGACGCCGGCACCGGCGGGTTCACGCTGGGTGACCGAGGCAATCGAGATGCCGTGGCTGCCGAAGATGCCGGCCATTCTGCCCAGCACGCCAGGCTGGTTGGCGACCTCAATGCGCACATAATAACGACTGCGGATTTCATCTTTGGTGGCAAGGGCGAGTGCCTCGTCGTAGATCGGGAAGGCGGGGAGGCGTCGTGGCGAGTTGTGGAGGCGGTTGAGCGCCAGATCCATGAGGTCTGCCACGACGGCGCTGGAGGTCGCCGCGCGTCCGGCCCCGCGACCGTAGTACATGGTGGAACCCACGATGTCGCCGTCCACCCACAATGCGTTGAAGACTCCAGAGACGCCGCCGATAAGGGATTTCTTTGAAACCAACGCGGGCTGGACGCAGAGCTGGATCTTGTCTGCGACCTTGCGGATGGTGGCCAGCAACTTGATGCGGTAGCCTAGTTCCGAAGCATATTCGATGTCGGTGAGGGTGACTTCGCGGATGCCGCGGACGGTCACGTCGTCCAGGGTGAACCAGTGGCCGTAGGCGAGGGAAGCGAGGATGGCGGCCTTGTTGGCGGTGTCATAGCCGTCGATGTCGGTGGAGGGGTTCGCCTCGGCGTAGCCGGCCTGTTGGGCGGCCTTGAGGATGCTGTCGAAGTCCGCCTTCTCGTTTTCCATCCGGGTGAGGATGTAATTGCAGGTGCCGTTGAGGATACCGTACATTGCGGTCACCTGGTTAGCGACCAGACCTTCTCGCAGAGCCTTGATGCAGGGGATGCCACCGCCGACGGATGCCTCGAAGTAGATTTCCGTGCGGTTGGTTTCCGCCAGGTCGAAGAGCTCCTTCCCGCAGAAGGCCAAAAGTGCTTTGTTCGCAGTGACTACGGGCTTTCCGCGTTTGAGTGCATCGCTGACGAATTTGCGGGCGATCGTGGTGCCACCCACCAGTTCGACCACGACATCCACCTCCGGATCGTCGATGAGTTTCATCGCATCGGAAATTAGGAGGCCCTTCGGCAGCTGGATGCCGCGGTCGGTTTTGGTGTCCAGGTCGGCAATGCGGGCGATGACTGGCTCGATGCCGTAGCGCTGCGCCATCAGGGATGCATTCTTCATCACGGTCTCGACCACGCCGGCCCCGACCGTCCCAAAACCGATGACACCAATTTTGAATTTATTCATAACTGTCTTGTAATGAACAAGTTACTTCTTTATCTTCACAATCTTGTTGTGATTGGCGAAGAGTACGACTTTGGGCTGATGTTTGGCAGCCTCGGCGGGCGTGTAGAGTCCGAAGACCATGATGGTCACCAGATCTCCGGCCAGTCCGCTGCGTGCCGCGGCACCGTTGAGGCAGAAAGTGCGGGAGCCACGCGGCGCGGGAATCGCGTAGGTCTCGATGCGGCTGCCGTTGTTGTTGTTGACGATGAGGATTTTCTCGTAGGGCAGGATTCCCGCCATTTCGAGGCATTCCTCGTCAATGGCCATGCTTCCTTCGTAGTTGAGGTCGCTCTGCGTGACCTCGACGCGATGGAGCTTGGCTTTGAGGAGCTGAAGTTGCATAAGTATTTTGGCAGCGGTTTTTGACCGCTGCCAAAAAGGTTAGAGGTTCGAGGTTAGTCCTGTGGCTTGTTGGCCTTGGCGTTGATGCGGAGGCGCAGGGCGTTGAGCTTGATGAAGCCGGTGGCGTCCTGCTGGTTGTAAACATCGTCCTTCTCGAAGGTTACCACTTCCGGGTCGTAGAGGGTGTAGGGGGAGCGGCGTCCGACGATGAAGGCGTTGCCTTTGTAGAGCTTGAGGCGCACATCGCCGGTGACGTTCTCCTGGCTCTTGGTGATGGCGGCCTGGATGAACTCGCGCTCGGGGGCGAACCAGAAGCCGTTGTAGATGAGGTTCGCATAGCGGTCGATGAGGGAGTCGCGGGTGCTCATGACCTCGCGGTCCATGGTGATGGACTCCATGGCTCGGTGGGCGTGGAAGAGGATGGTTCCGCCGGGGGTCTCATAGACGCCACGGTCCTTCATGCCGGTGAAGCGCGTCTCGACGATGTCGATTCGGCCGATGGCGTGCTTTCCGCCGAGGCGGTTGAGTTCGCGCATCAGCTTGGCGGGCGAGAGCTTCTGGTCATTGACGGCCACAGGGATGCCCTTCTCGAAGGAGATGGTGATGTATTCCGGGGTGTCGGGGGCTTCCTCGACGGGCACGGTCAGCACATGGCATTCCTTCGGGGACTCCACCCATGGATCCTCCAGCACGCCACCCTCGAAGGAGATGTGCAGAAGGTTGCGGTCCATCGAATAGGGCTTCTTGGTAGAGACGGTGATCGGAATCTTCTTCTCCTGGGCGTAGTTGATGAGGTCGGTACGGGACTTGAAAGTCCAGTCGGGGGAGCGCCAGGGGGCGATGAACTTGATTTCGGGGTTCAGGGCGTAGGCGGAGAGCTCGAAGCGAATCTGGTCGTTGCCCTTGCCGGTCGCGCCGTGGCAGATGTACTCCGCGCCTTCCTTCTTGGCGACCTCGACGAGGTGCTTGGAGATGAGCGGGCGGGCGATGGAGGTGCCCAGGAGGTACATGTTCTCGTAGATGGCGTTGGCCTGGAACATCGGGAAGATGTAGTCCTTGGCGAACTCCTCGGTGAGGTCTTCGCAGTAGGCCTTGACGGCACCGCATTTGAGGGCCTTCTCGTTGATGCCGCTGGTCTCCTCGTCCTGTCCTACGTCGGCGCAGTAGGTGATGACTTCGGCATTGTATTTCTCTTGGAGCCAGGTCAGGATGCAGGAGGTGTCCAGACCGCCGGAATAAGCAAGAATGACTTTCATCTTAATGTGAAATGTGAAATGTGAAATGAAAATGAAAAAACTGCCAAGGTACTTGCACGGTTTCGCGCGGGCAATTTCCTTAATATAATAGAACTGGTTGCAAAAGTATAGTTATATTCAAAACTTGGCCGATTTGATGAGCTACAATGACGATGAATTTCTCAGAACGACTTGAAGCCTGGCGGAAACTTGCGGCGAATACCCCGGAGCGACCGGAACTCTGGAATGCCTGCGTGGAGACGGGGATTTTCCGCGAAGAAGATGTCCCTCAATACGCGGTGCCAAACCCGCTGGTGTGCTTCGACGGCACGCCGGTTTCCACACCGCACGAGTGGTATGCCAAGCGCCGCCCGGAGTTGCTGAAGTGGTTCACTCAGAACTACTACGGTCCGATTCCACCGCATGCGGACCGCACTGCCTACGAAGTATTGGAGGAGAGCGACAATGCTCTGGACGGCACGGCGCTCCGTCGCCAGATTCGATTGAATTTCGCAATGGCCGACGGTCGGAAGCACTCCGCAGAGATGCTGATGTACCTCCCCAAGAACGCCAAGGGGGCGGTACCGACCTTCCTGGGTTTGAATTTCAAAGGAAATCACACTACCACGTGCGAGGAAGCCGTGCGCGTGAATCCGCAGACGGTGGAGGTACCGCGCGGAGACGCCCAGCAGGTCGAGCGTTGGCAGCATAAACTGGTGGTCTCGCGCGGCTACGCCTCGGTGACTGCTTGCTACCACGACTTCTTCCCCGACCGCGCGGACGGGTGGGGCGAGAGCATCTGGGCGCTTTTCGAGAATTGCGCGGGGCGCACGACGCGCCATCCGACGCATGGCTCCATCAGCGCGTGGGCGTGGGGGCTCCAGCGGATGTTGGACTGCCTGGAGACGATGCCGGAGGTGGATGCCACGCGCGTGGTGGTCCATGGCCATTCCCGGCTGGGCAAGACCGCCTTGTGGGCGGGGGCCTCCGACCAGCGTTTTCGGATGGTGGTCTCCAACGACTCCGGCAGCGGCGGAGCGGCGCTGGCACGGCGTTATTGGGGCGAGACTCTGCTTCTCACGCTGGGCTACAATCCGCATTGGTACCCCGAAACGCTTTGGAGGTGGGTGCCAAACGAATTAGCAATGCCGGTCGATATGCATGAATTGGTCGCGTTGTGCGCACCGCGTCCCGTGGTCGTCGCCAGTGCGTCGGAGGACAGGATGGCGGACCCGCACGGCGAATTCCTCTCCGCGTTCCATGCGGGTCCAGTCTATAAATTATTGGGATACAACAAAGTTCTTCCGCCGGAGATGCCCTCGCCGGACATCTGTCTCTCCGGCGACGTCAGCTATCACCTCCGCACCGGTCCCCATGACCAGAAGCGCTTCGACTGGGAACATTATCTCAGTCTTGCAGACCAGATGGTGTGATATGAATCCGCTGGCCGTAGAGGCTGGCGCTTTTGGTGATGGCGAGGCATGCCAGCGTGGCGTTGACGGCGCTTTCGAGGTTGTGAAGGCTTTCGCGGTCCTCCTGGATGCATTCAATGAAGTCCGCGACCATGGCGGGGAAAGGATGCCCATAGACATCGCCAGACTTCTTGACGCCGGTGTCCAGGCTGAAGAAGTCCGACTGTCCCTCGAAGCGCTTGAGATAGAACTTGTCGTTGATGATGGTCCCCTTTTCACCTAAAATGTTGAGGTTGGCGGTGTAGGGGACTTGGCCGACCAGCGAGCAGCTGAAGACTCCGATGGCGCCGTTCGTGAAGCGCACCTGCGCGGTCTCGACGGAGGGGTATTCGTAGTAGTCGCCAACCATCGCGGACTGTGCGGTGACGCTCTCGATGTCCGCCCCAAGGATCCATCGTGCCATATCGACCGAGTGGCAACCGGCCAGGATGAACGCCCCGCCGGTGTTCTCGCGGTGCTTCATCCAGCCTCCGCGTTCGCGTCCGAACCAGTAGTCCACATTGGCGAGGAAGACCTTGCCCAGTTCGCCTTCTGCAACCAGCTTCTTCTGCAATTTCACCAGCGGGTTGAAGCGCAGGATGAAGCCCACCATCGTCTTGACCTTCGCCTGGCGGACCGCCTCCAGCATCCGGGGGAGGTCCTCTTCGCGGATGGCGGCGGGCTTTTCCAGGAAGACGTGCTTGCCTGCCTGCGCGGCAAGGATGCACTCTTCGGCATGGCGGTCATTCGGGGTGCAGATGGAGACGATGTCCACCGCCGGGTCTTCCAAAATCTGCCGGAAGTCCGTGCAGGTCTTGCAATCCAGACCGAACTCGCGTTGCTTTGCCTGGGCGCTTTCCAGACGACGGGAGCCGATTGCAACCACCGCGCACTCTGGATGCTTCAAGTAGGCGTTGATGTGGCCGCTGGCGACCCAGCCGCAGCCCCAGACTGCGCAGCCGAATTTACCGTTTTTCATAAGTGATTTAAAATTAAGTAGTTATGAAAAGTTGATGTCGATGGGCGGCTTGGTCACTCCAAGGCGACATAGACCTCCAGCAGGACGCTTTCGTAGTTGCTCAGGTTTTTGCTGAAGGTCCAGTCGGGATGGTCTCCGGTGGAGTTCCCGAATCCGAAGTCGGCGATGGTTCCGGCGGTGAAGTTGTTGAAAGCGAAGAGCGTCAACTTGTCGGTGAAAGCGTGGACTTGCATGGCGCCATAGCCGTCGAGAGGCGAGCCGGGGGAGTCGTCGAAGTCGTATATTCCGCCGTTGTTGCCTGGGAGGTTGAGTTTGGCCGTCACGTGATAGTTGTTGGGGAAGAACTCGATGTTTCCCTCGGAGTAGGTCTTGGAGGCCACGCCGGGAGCATTGGTGACGACGGTCAGGTTCTGGACTTTCTGCTGGAAGGATGCGCCCGAAACGGCGGTCGGGATGCCGATTTTTGTGGCGTCCTGGGTAAAGGCATCCATGCCCACGAGCATCCACTGAGTGTCGCTTTGCTTGTCCGTCGCGCGAAGAAAATAGGTTACGCGCTTGACCTTGCCCTGGATACTCGCAGAGTTGTCCACCAGGTAGTTGGCGGGCTTCCCTCGCTGGATGCCAGCTTGGCAGAGGTCAATTTTATAGACCAGGGTCTGGTTGCTGAGGGCATTTTGGAGGTCTTCTTCAGTGACTGGTTGGGAGAATCGAAAGGCACCCATGGGCAGACCGTTTTCATTGAAGAGCGTGGAGGTGACGGTCTGTAACCAGAGATATCTCACCTGGAAGATTTTGCCACCATCGGGGAGGGTGACTTTGAGAGTGGTGCCATCCATCTCGACGGTGTTGGGGTGGACGAAGATGCCGTCTAGTCCGGCCACCTCGAAGTCGTTTGCGGAAGGTGTGCCGTCGGGGGCGGTGGATTTCCATTCGGTCACGTTGGCAAAGGTAAGGATGCAGGATGGTCCGTCAAAGGTGCAGGAGGCTGGTCGTGGGAAGTCCGGCTTGAGGTCATCGCGTCCGTAGGTGCGGTTCAGGGCGAGATTGGCGAGGCGTTCGCCCACGGGCTTCTTGTTGTGCGGATGGATGTCTCCGTAGTCGCCGATGTCGTTGATGACCGCCATGCCGACCTGGGGTTCGTTGTCCTTGCAGAATTGCTCCTGTGCCTCCCAGATGATAGGGAGTGCCAGGCCATTTCCGCCGTAATTGAATGGCGCCAGCTGAACGAAGTAGAATTTCAGCTCCGGGTTCTCGAAGACCAGTTTCCAGCCATTGAAGAGCGCCTGCATCTTTTGGCGATAGATTTCGCCGTCGCCAAGATTGCTGCAGCCCTGGTACCAGATGGCGCCGCGGATGGCGAAAGGCACGAAGGGGTAGATCATGCTGTTGTAGAGGGCGGTGGCCTGCTGGTGGCTGTTCATGGGGGCGAGTTCTTCGGGGAATACGGGGGCGGAGGGAAGCGGCTGGTTGGCCACGGCGGCCTGGTTGAAGGCGGTCTGCCACTCCGTCAGGATGGCGCGGGTCTTGTCGATGAGCGCAAAGTATTCCGGGTGGCCGGGAATACGCGCGTTCACCCAATGGGCGATGTCGGCCACTTCGGGCACGCTGTCGAATCCGCAGGGCGGAGTCCAGGGCTCGATGCGAGTTCCGCCCCAGTGGGAGGTGATTAGGCCGATGGGCACGTCAAGCTCCTGCTGAAGACGATGCCCGAAGAAGAAGGCCACGGCGGAGAACGACGGCGCGTTCTCCGGAGTCAGGACGTTCCACGCCATGGGGAAGTCCGCGCTGGGAAGCGGCAGCCACTTGTAGGGGACCATCCGCGCCACACGGATCAGCGGGTTTCCGCCTACGGCCGCGAATTTGTCGCCATTGATATTGCGCCAGCGCGGATTGTCGGTCCAGAGCGGCATTTCCATGTTGGACTGTCCGGAGCAGAGCCATACTTCGCCGACCAGCACGTCCGTGAAGGCGAAGGACTCGCCGCCGTTGCTGGTGATTTCCAGAGTCTGCGGGTTGGCGTTGGCCTCCATGGGGGCAAGATGCAGCTTCCACCGGCCGTCTGCGTCCACCGTGGCGTCCACGGTCTGGTTGTCAAAAGAGACCGTCACTTTCTCGCCGGGCGTTCCCGTGCCCCATACTGGCACCTGCATTTGACGCTGAAGCACCATGTGGTCACAGAAAACGGTCGCCGGCTTGACCAGCGCCGAGGCAATGCAGGTCAGCAGGCAGCAGAGTGCGAACAAGAGGGATTTCTTCATGGCTAGTTCCTTGTTTTGGATTCTTCCACCGTTTTATCAATAAAAACTAATCTCTTAGACAAGCGACTGGCACAACGAGAATGCCATCCTTACGACGATAGGCATATTCACCTGTCGCAGTAAGCACCATTTTGAAGGAGGGATTTTTCATGTGCGTGGTGTCAATTCTGTCAGCGAGTTTGCTTAGGGACGAAACGCCCTCTTCAATGAGGCGTTCACCGCCGAGTTTGATTTCAATGAGGCCATAAGAGCCATTTCGCAGATGGACAACGGCATCGCATTCCAGACCGGAGGCATCCCGATAGTGATAGACTTGTCCGTTACAGGCATCTGCATAGACTCTGAGATCACGGATGCAGAGGGTCTCGAAAAGCAATCCAAAAGTATTGAGATCAGCCATCAGGTCGTTGGGACCAAGACCTAAGGAAGCGGTTGCGATGGACGGGTCGGAATAGTAGCGCGTGTCGGAGGTGCGAATGGCGGTCTTGGAACGTAGGTTGGGATTCCAGGCAGGCATGTCCTCGATGACGAAAATCTGCTTCAGGGCCCCGATATACGCTTGGACAGTGTCCTCATCCAAGGAGGAATTGTCATTGGCAAGCATGTCTGCCCTGATGACAGTGGTTGCGGATTGGGTGCCTTGAAGTCTGGCGTAACTTTGCATCAGTCTCTTAACCCGTTCTGGATTTCTGGCAACATGGTCCACACGCGAAATGTCTGAATGCACCACAGCATCGCAGTAGTCGAAAGCCTGTTCCAAGGCGACGCTTGGGCGCATTTCTGTTGCCAACGGCCATCCTCCACGGCAGATCAGATATGCTAGTTCCTCCAGGGGAAGATGGCAGTCGTCCCCAATAGCATTTCCTTCCACGAAAAGGGAATGCAGCGAAACGCCGCCATTCGATTCACCAGATTCAAATAGGCTCATGGGGCGCATCTTCAGACGCGCAATCCGTCCTGTTCCGGTATGATGAATTTCATTGGTGACGGGTGGGACAGCCGAGCCTGTCAATATAAATTGTCCCAGTTCCCCACGATGGTCAACTTCAAAGCGGATGGCATCCCATAACTGTGGGGCCAATTGCCACTCATCTAGGAGACGTGGAGTGTTTCCTGCCAGCAAGTGGCTTGGATGGATTGCGGCCATGTCCAGATATTGGCGACTGAATTCCGGATCGGCTAGATAAAGAACACTTTTTGCAAGTTGCTCAGCCGTGGTTGTCTTGCCACACCATTTGGCTCCCTCGACCAATACCGCGCCTTTCCCTTCAAGTTTGCTTCGCAGGAGACGGTCGGCGATTCTTGCCTTATACTTCTTCATCAGAGTGGTGGTTGTAAGTTCTTTGGCTGGCTTGTTTCATGCCTGAATCCGTGAAATTTTCCTTTGAATTGGCGGACGGAAGCACATCGCAATTTCGATGCCGAGGCACCATCGCAACTTTTCAAACTCAAATTTACGGACTTAGGTTTTATTTTAATGCCATTCTTCTGTTTTTCAAGCGTAATTCGGTGAATTGTTGGAAATCCGTTCGGTGAATTGTTGGAAATCCGTTCGGTGAATTGTTGGAAATCCGTTCGGTGAATTGTTGGAAAGTCATTTCATCGAAATCAGGGCGATGCCTCCGAGACAGAGGAGGGTGCCGAAGATTTGTTTCAGGGTGATGTGCTCGTGAAAGCAGAGTGCGCCGAGGATGAGCAGCCCGATGGCGACTCCGCAGTAGGTGCAAATGGGGCCGACGCTGACGCTCCAGCCGCTGCGGTAGAGGTAGAGGAAGCCGCCCTCCAGCCCGATGATGGCCAGGCCCAGCAGGTAATTCGCCCAGTTGAGGGCGCGGATATTGGTCATCAGGCTTCCGCTCTCGCGTCCGGTGATTCCGAAAAAGATTAGCGAACCGATTGCGGCGATGGTGTAAACCACGGCAAGCGCGGCGAAGGGCTGCGCGTCCTTCGAGGCGCAGCGCGAACTGCTCTGGTAAACCAGATTCGAGCCGATGATGAGGAAAAGCGGCCACCAGGAAGTGCCCATGGGTGTTCAAATCTCCTTGGTGTATTTTCACCGTTCGGGGTAGCGTTCGACGAGGAAGCCGTAGGTGAGGCCGACTTCGGTCTCGAAGGGCTTGTCGGACTGGATGTAGGTGTCCTTGAGCGGTCCGATGATGGCGCGTGCCTGGCAACCGAGCGGGAGGTTGAGCGATTTGGGACCGCCGGTGGCGGCGTGGAGGAAGACAACGTCGTTGCCAACCCACACGGGATCCTTGAGTCCCAGGTGGTAGCGGTGAACGCGGGCTTGGTCGAGCAGTGGCGCATAGACCTCCGGCGGGAGGTTCATCAAGGTACAATAATAATGGTATGAAGCGCCGATTTTCTTGCCGACCATTAGCGGCTGGCCGTTGACGGAGGTGCCAAGCACCTTGTCGAAGCCCTTGACCGGTCGGAACCACGGTGCGCTTTCGACCTGGTTGCGGCAGGCAAGGGGCCCGCCGTATTCTGCGGAGAGTGCCATCTCCGGCAGCTGCATGGCAGTGTCCATCTCGGTGGCGATGCCCAGGAAGTCCGCATTGGCCGTGGCGGAGGGTGCCTGGCTGGGGTAGGCCGCGCCGGCGCAGTAAAGCCAGACCACGGTGGCCTTCTCGCGCTGGAAGCGCTTCATCAACTGGGAGCGTTGTTCTTTGCTGAGGACAAGCGTGGGGAGCATCACGTAGAACTTGTGGGGCGGGGCGTCAATCGACTTGTCCAGCAAGTCGCTTACCGACATGCTGTGGAAAGGCACAGCGAGTTCGTTGAAGCGGTTGTAGGTGCCGTCCACGGCGGCCTGGAAGACACCGTTGGCGTCGGTGGCGCGAGTGCGGTAGAGGGAGTCACGGTCGCCGACGATGGCGACCTCGACTGGCGTAAGACCCTTGACGGATGGGAGTTCTGCCAGGACCTCAGAGTGCTCGGCCAGTCGGCTGGAGAAGGCGTGTTCGTAGAAGGAACCCAGCTGGATGTCAAACCAGTAGTTGAGCGTGCCGGTGGCGAGCATCACGCCGAGGCAGCGGTCGAGCTGGCCGATGCCCTCGCGGCCTGCGTCGCCCATCCCGCAGTAGGTGCGCATGTGGTCGGAAAGCCGCGGAATGTAGGGCAGCCGGACATCCTGTTCGATATAGACTTGCGTTCCATGGAGTTGGAAGGTGGTCCATGGTTGCATGATGGAGTCGCTCTTGCCAGTTCCGCGAAGGGTGTAGCGGGCGGGGGCGTGGACAAAGTCCACGTTGGGCGAGGCGGCGACTTCGGGGAAGCCGCCGTGGCCGCTCATCTGGATGGGGATGTAGCCATTGCAGGAGAGTTCGTTGGCGTAGCCGTAGTAGGCACCGAAGAGCCACTTGCCCTTGGTCTCCTTCTTGACGAAGGCGCCCATGGTGCAGATGGCGTTGGCCAGCGCCGCGCTGCGGAATTCATACCAGTCGATGATGTTCTGGTCGGTGGCGGGGTCGAGCAGCACGCCGATGGAGGAGTGCTTTTCCGAGCCGTGCGGGGGCAACGTGGCAGTGGCGAGGGTGACGGTACTGTCGTGCCACGCCTTCTGCAACGCCTTGTCAGAGCGGTACTTGGCGCGGAGATGGTCGCGGAAGTGCGCCAAGTCGCAGGGTGCGTATCCGGCCCAGTCAATGCGGTCGGCACCGAGGGGCAGGTTGGACCAGAACCACTCGCCGTTGCCATTCTCGCAGAAACTCATGCCCCAGATTCGGTCGGCGTAGGGGGCGTTGGCGATGTGGTCGATGAGCGCGGCCATGGGCGCCCGCGCGTCCACGAGCCATTTGCGTGAGGCGAGAGACTGGTATTCTTGCGCGGTATTTCGCTTGGCGTCGCCGTCGTGTGCGGAAACCTCGTCGGGATTCTGCTCCAGCCACCAATCGGGCATGAAGGCATAGACCTGGAGGCCCGCCACAGCGTCGGGGCAGTAGGTGAAGAGGTAGTCCATCCACTGGTCGAAGAGGCTGAAGTCGTATTCGCCTTCGGCCTTCCAGAAGTCGACGAAGCGCACAGGAACGCGGTAGTTCTTGATGCCCGCCTCGGCGGCGCGCTTGAGTTCGAAGAAGCGTCCGGTCTGGAAGGTGGTGTTGCCGTGCCAGAAGTGCGGGTCGTATGCCTTGCCGTTGAGAAGAAGTTTCTGGCGCACAGTTCCGCCAGCGAGCTTCGCCTGCGCGAGGCCGGGGTGCGTGTTTTCGGCGGCCTTGAGGTGCGCGAGCGCCTGCGGGTTAGCGAGCGCGACCACGTCGTCAGCCAGCCAGAGCTCCGCCTCGCCCATGGTCAGATGCGGGACGGGGTAGCCGATGGTGAGTTCCGCCCCGCTCGTCCAGTCGCCGTTGCATTCCACCGCCAGCTCCATTTCGCGGGCGGGCGTGCCGTCTGCGAATCTCAGCTGGAAGTGCAGAAGTTCCACGGGGAAGGGCGGAGGCTCCGCCACGCGGACGCGCAGGGTGCCGGGAGTGCTTTCGAGCAATTCCAATTTTCCACGCGGACCGGCGTTGCGGAAGCCAATGCCGTCGCACCAGGGCTGGAGGTCATTGGGCTTTCCACCCAGCAGAATCACCGGCTGGTCAATGACTTCCGGCTCGGTCAGGGAGTTGCTTTTGGCCTCGCAGAGCCAGGTCTCGTCCGTGTCCAGCAGACGGATGCCCGAGGCGGTCTCCAGATAGACATCTGCCGCCAAACCCGCGTTCAGCACGCCGTTGTACACGCGCACGGCGAGGCGGTTTCGCCCGGGCTTGAGTAATTCCGTAAATTCTTGGTAGCCCGGAATGTGCCAGTGGTTTGTTGCCGTGCCGGGCACGCCGTTGACATAGACCTGCGACTTGTCGTCTGCCAGAAGTGCGATGGCGGCGTACTTCACAGGGTCGTCCGCAGAGACGTCAATTTCCTTGCGGAACCAGACATACGCATCGTCTGGTCCGAGTTCCTTTTGGCTCCAAATCCATTGGCAACGCCATTTTCCGTAGGAGGAGAAGGGGAAGTGATAATTCAGGCATTCGAGGACGGGATAACCTTCGGCCTTGCCGTCCACAGTGACGCCTGCCTCGATGAGCATCTCCGGCGCGGTGAACTCCAGCGCGTTCTCGCCGGCGGGTAGGACGATTGCGGAATTGTCAATTTCTGTCAAATCCTGTCCATAGAAACGCAGAGTCACTCCGGGGCACTCTCCGTCCTGCCAGACGAGGCGGCATTTTGCGCGTGGGCGGAGGGTGATAAGGCGTTGTTCTTGGGCGGGAACGAGATGCGTGGCTCCCGGAATGAGGTTGACTTGGGGCTGTGCCTCCAGGCGCTTGATGGCGATGCGTCCATCCCACCCCATCCATCGCAGGGTCCAGGAGGAGATGGTGGCGTCGGAGTCCTGTCGGATTTCGTGGATTGGTACGATATAGGTACGGTGCTGGCCGTCAGGAATCACGGAGAATGGTCGGTAGGAGGTGTTGCGGGGCTGGTCCTGCGCATCGCGGAACTGCACGAGGAACTGGAAGTAGCCGGGGGCGTCGCTGGCGACGGTGAATTCCAGCTGGGAGAGCTCTTGTGCGTTCCAGCCGGGGGTGTTCTGGTAGAAGGCATTCTCGCCTTGCGTGATGACGGCGAGGGCGCCATCGTCGTCCACGGCCTCGCCTTTCATCAACAGGACAGCGTCCTTGAGCGTGGAACCCTCGTAGGTGGCTAGCGGTGCGGCGGACACGTAGATGGCGGACATGGCAAGCAAAAGAAGTAAGTGACGCATTTCTTTATAAGGAAGATAAGGGGCTTGAGATTGGCTAGTCCGGCTAGGGGTTCCATTCATCAAAAAAGCCGAGGCATCTCTGATTCTTCGATGTCCCGGCTTCAATGATTGGGCTTTGGCTTTATGCCTGCTTGGGCAGGTCGATGCGGGGGAAGAGCGGCGTTGCTAGCTGCCCTACAGTGGCGCCATCTGGGAGTTGATTCCAGTGTTCCAGTTTGTCCATCATCGGCGCAATCTGCTCTTCGGGGACGCCGAGCAGCCGCCGTAGTTCGGCCATTTTAACGGGCATCACGGGATAAAGAAGTCCTCCGATGATACGCAGGGCCTCGGCGGTGTTTCGCAGGACGCGTCCCAGCGCGGCGGTATTGCCCTCCTTGGCCAGAACCCATGGCTTCATGGTGTCGAAGTAGCGGTTGGTGGCGCCGGCCGCCGACATCACTTCGGCAATCCCCCGGTCCAGCTGCATGTTCAGGATGGCGTTGCGCATCGCGGCGACGGCGTTCTTCACGCTGTTGACTAGTTCGCGCTCGTCTTCGCCCGGTTCGGTGGCTTCCGGAAGTTTCCCCGCGAAGTTCTTCTCAATCATCTTGGTGGTGCGGGAGAGCAGGTTCCCGAGATTGTTGGCCAGGTCGGCGTTGAATCGGGTGACAAAGGACTCCTCCGTGAAAGTCGCGTCCTGCCCCAGCGCCATGGCGGCCATCAGGAAATAGCGAAGCGCATCCACTCCGTATTTGTCCGCCATGTCCATTGGATTGACGACATTGCCGAGGCTCTTGCTCATCTTGACGCCCTCGGCAGTCGCCTGTGCGCTTTCGACCATGCCGGCCGGCGGCGGGGTGAGCCACCATCCGTGGGCGAAGATGGTGTCGGGCAGGGGAATCTCCATCGCCATGAGCATCGTCGGCCAGTAGACCGCATGGGTGGTGAGGATGTCCTTCCCAATCAAGTGGTAGCTGGCAGGCCACCATTTTTGGAACTCGGCGTCATTAGCGAGATATCCTACGGCGGAGATGTAGTTGACCAGTGCGTCAAACCAGACGTATGTCACGTAGTCGTGGTCGAAGGGGAGTTCAATGCCCCAGGAGAGTCGTGCCTTGGAGCGCGAGATGCAAAGGTCGTTGAGCGGCTGCTTGAGGAAGCCCAGAGTCTCCTGGCGGCGGTTCAACGGCAGCAGGAAACGGGGATGCGAATTGATGTGGTCGATGAGTGCCTGCTGGAATTGGCTCATCTTGAAGAAGTAGTTCTTCTCCACCAGCTTGTCCACCACACGCCCGCAGTCCGGGCAATGCCCGTCCTTGAGGTCCTTTTCCGTAAAATAGCGCTCGCAGCCGACGCAATACCATCCTTCGTAGTCGGCCTGGTAGATAAGTTTGCGGTCCCAGAGGTCCTGCAGGATCTTCTGGACGACTTTGGTGTGGCGTTCCTCGGTGGTGCGGATGAAGTCGTCGTTGCTGATGCCCAGTCGTTCCCAGAGTTCCTGGAAGCGCTTCACATATGTGTCGCAGTGTTCCTGCGGGGAGACGCCGTTTCGCCTGGCGGCCTGTTCGACTTTCTGCCCGTGCTCGTCGGTCCCGGTGAGGAAATGCGTGGGTTCGCCAAGCAGCCGATGGCATCGCGAGAGGACATCGCCAAGAATGGTAGTGTAGGCATGACCGATGTGCGGCTTGTCGTTGACGTAGTAGATCGGTGTCGTCAAATAGAATGTGTTTTTGCCCATGGCAGTATCTCCTATATTTGTAATTTACAAGGTAAAAATCTGCCCGTCGCAAGAAATGCCCCTTCGGACATGGTTTGCGGCGGGCAAGGGGGGAAAGGCTAGAATGTCATCTGGACGCCGGTTTCCCGATTCCAGAAGAGCAGGATGGCGAGCAGGGAGAGCAGGACGTTCATGACCAGGGCATAGATTGCGCCGTAGGCGACATAGATGCCTGGCACGGTGGGCTCCTTGGTGTTGACATCCGCCATGTCGCCTCGGCTGGAGAGCGCGTCGGCCATCCAGAAGAGCTGCCAGTTGGGGATGGCCGCGTAGAGTGCGGAGGCGATGTAGTTGCCGGTGTCGGGCAGTGGATCCAGATAGGTCCCTCCCACTGGCGTGCGAGGCGGGTTCCCGGCGCGCCTGAAGATGAATGAGGTGTAGTTCTTGCCAGCTTCCCGGTGAGCCTCCGCCGCCTCTCCAATGTAATGATAGGCCCACGTCTGCTTGTGGGCGTCATATATGCCCATGCGGATGGCGGAAGACTTGAGGTCTTTCAGGTTGTGGCGCCAGCCATTGCCGTCTTTCCAGGAGGAGAAGGGTTCGGGACCCAGGTCGGGAAGTTCTCCGGCGCTTTCCATCGTGTCCGTCCAGACGATGAAATCACCTTCCGGGTCATTTTCATTGATTCGACGGGGTTCGCCCCACGATTCAATGGCGGCCAATTCCGTCGGAGAGAATTCATAGCTGTCCATCCAGAGCTGTTCCTCACCGGCAGGAGGCGTGCGATACCACTTTTCCTTGGCATTGCGCCCGATGAGGTAGTCGCTCATGAGGCCCAGCATGAAGATTGCCGCGCAGAGCAGGAGGTTGGGCACCAGTCCGAAGCGAGTGGAGAGTGCGGTTGCCAGCGTGCCCATGGAGCCGACGGAAAAGGTGATGAGCAGCAGCGCGGGGATGGTTCGGAAGGCCAGTCCGACATGATGGCCGTCGGCGGGCTTGAAATGGCCGATGATTGCCATGATTGGGAGCAGGCAGGTCAATGCGATGATTGCCGCGGAGCAGAAGGAGGAACGGGTCACATAGTTGTAGGCGCCCGCGATGGCCAGGGCAATGAGAATGACCACGAAGTTGCCATACAGGAAGAAGTTGTCGATCCAGAACTGGTCGGTGGCGACTCGGAGGCTCAACAGCGAGGCGACTCCGGTGATGAAGCTGAAGAGCGTGGTCGCCGCCAGGATGCCCAGGATTTTGGCGATGATGAAGACCGGCCGCTGGACCGGTTTGGACATGAGCAAGAGCGCGGTGCCGTTGTCGATTTCACGGGAGATCGCATAGCTGGAGATCATGATGGCAAGCCCCCAGCCAAAGACCATCATGGTGGCCATGGAGCTGTCGATGACGAGCTTTTCCTGCCCGAAGAAGACAAAGAGGGTGAAGACCGGATAGATGAGAATCAGGATGAGCGCGGAAAGGAGAATAAGCAAATAGATGGGTTCGCGCAGACTTTCCCGGAATGTGTTCTTTGCGATCTGGAATAACGTTGTGAACATGTTGGTTCCAAATGAAGGTTATGAACAGGGTGCGGTGCGCACCCTGTTCCTTGTCGGTGCCCGCGTCGAAGATTGCGCGGATGGAGCTTATTTCGTGACGGCCGAACAGCGCTCCAGCTGGTCGCGATAGTCGCGGGAAAGACGCGGAATGCGCATGACTTCGCCGAGCAGCTGGGCATTTTTGTCCCAGTCGTTGCTGGAGATGGTCAACACGCGGAAGTTGCCGTTTCGCGCCTGGTAGACAAAATCCACCGGATAGCATTCATCCTCATTTCCGACAAAAACCACCATTTTGGGATTGAGGAAGGTTAGGAATTCAGTGAACTGGGTGGCGGCGATTTCTTCGCTTTCCTGGCTTCCGGAACCTGGCAGGTAGAAGAGCCTCGCGGTGCCTTCGGCATTGTCTGGGTCATTCTGAACCAGAATGATGGGTTGCTTGGAACGATATTGGGCCAGCTCACACAGCAGGCGGGGCTTTAGGTAGTTGCCAGTAACCAACAGCGTGTTGACCCGGGCGCGAGAGGTGTTGCGGCGGAGCTTCTGGCAGGAAGTGACAACAAGCGCCGTCATGCACAGAAGGACGACAGCCAGGGAAACGGAGAGCTTTTTCATGTTTTTGAAAGATTTCCTAAAAAAGAAGGGTGTGCAAAGATAAAAAGTCACGTAAACATTATACTATAGCTAAATCCGCGAAGTTGCCACGCATTCGGGGAAGTTTTTTTTGTTTTTTCGGACTTATTTTTGCCGCTTCGCCGCTTTTTTGCGGGGTTTTGCGCCGAAATGTTCCCGTCAAGGGACATTTTGCCTCCTTGGCAACAATGCGCGGTCGAATAGAATACTCCATCTTCTCCTGTCTTTTCCTCATTGCCTGAATAATACCGTTTGCCCTCATGAAGCTTCATCCTTTTTTACCGGCTATTCCCGGTTCTTCCTGCCCCCGTGCGGCCATTTTCCTTTCCGGCAGCGGCAGCAATGCCGAAGAGATTCTCAAGCGGATGGCCGCCGATGCATCGGCAGGGCATCCTGTTTCCTTTGAAGTCGCCGCGCTGGTCACCGATGCGCCGGAGACCAGTCGGGCACGGGAATTGGCGAGGCAGTACCAATTGCCTCTCGTTGAAGAGGATATTCGGAAGTTCTATCATGCACGCGGCGAAACGCGGGTGTCAATTGCCACTCCGCGCGGGCTGGAAGTTCGAGAGGAGTGGACGAATGTCCTGCGCCAGAAACTGGCGCCCCATGGCATTGCTTTCGGCATCTTCGCGGGATTTGTGCCGCTGACCAACCTCACTGACGACTTCCCGTGCCTCAATGTCCACCCCGGAGACCTGACCTATCGCCAAAATGGCGAACGCCATCTGGTCGGACTCCACGAAATTCCGATTGAACGCGCGATTCTGGCGGGGCTGGACTATCTGCGCTCGTCCGTCATCCTGGCGACCAGAGTGGTCAGCGGCGGCGGCGGGATGGACGCGGGGCCGCTTCTGGGCATCTCCTCCCCGATGCCGATGGAGTTTTCTTCAAATCAGCTGGAAGAGTTTCGGAAAGTCGCCGCCGCGCGTCCGGCGAAGCGGCCGGTCGGCGGTTTCCACGATGCGCTGGAGGAGTTCGCGTCCGCCCAGCAGGACCGCCTGAAAGTCGCCGGGGACTGGGTGGTCTTCTATCCAGTGGTTCGGGATTTCGCCGCCGACCGGTTCTACTATGACGAGGCCACGGGCCAACTTCATTTCCGAGCCGGCGCCGACCGGTTTCTGCCTATTGAAACGGTTCAATATTCCTCCGATGGCAGCCGGGAGCTGATCTTCGCGGCGGATGACGAGCAGCTATCCGAAGATGTACAGTGATTTTTGTTGCTGATGTGTGTGATTGATTGAAAAACAAAAAATAATTCTTATAATTGATTAAGGCGACAATTCATTTTGTTGCTGTTTTTTTTAGGAGACTAAAATAATGAAGAAAAAATCCTTTACCCTGATTGAACTTCTGGTGGTGATCGCGATCATCGCCATCCTCGCCTCAATGTTGTTGCCCGCCTTGTCCAAGGCCCGCGAGAAGGCCCGCGCCGCCTCCTGCATGAACAACCTCAAGCAGATTGGGCTGACCTATTTCCTGTATCAGGACGACTATGATGGTTACTGGATGAACGCAGTGGTTGCTGGTCACGGGATCTGGGAGCCATGGCCCTGCTACATGAGTGCATACGAAAAGGTTCCTGCCAAGAACCTCTACTGCCCGAGCGCACCCACGGTGGGTATTGAGTGGATGGGCAAGAAGTGGAGCGCGGAAATTGCCAGTAAACCCCACGAAGCGACCTTCCGCCAGAACTGTTCCTACGGCATGAACTATGAGGGTATCGGACTATTCACTTGGACCTCTAGTGGAACCGGCAAGCCATTGACTACGAGCAAGTTCCTGTCGGCCATGGGCAAGCCCACCATGTTTGTCGTCATCGGCGACTCCTGCCCCAAGAGCGTTTCGGACACCAACACCGACTACACCTGCTTCATCACCCAGTGGTTCACCTATCCGGCCGACATTGGTGACAAATATGCCTGCAAGCGTGCTACCCACTCTGGCAATTTCCAGTATGTCGCGGCGGACGGTCATGCGACCGCAGTTGCACTTAGCCAGATCAGCCCTGGTTCGGCCCGCTTCTACAGTCTTCCCAGCGCCTACTACTTCCAGCCGCGCCATTACGATCACAACGGCAAAACCTACTACTTTGGCGAAACCATTGGACCACTCCCGGCCGACTGGTAATCGGCAACTGGCATAGTCCCGGTTGAGAAAATCTCCGCCGTGCACGTTCTAAGCGTGTACGGCGTTTTTTGTGGATTTACTGCGACTGAACTTGAAATCAAGCGATTTTTACCTACTTGAAATCAAGCGATTTTTACCTATAATTATTTTTGATTTTATTTTGTTAATCTTTACCAAGTTGAAAAACATTACCGATGAAAAAGACCTTTACCCTGATTGAGTTGCTCGTCGTCATCGCGATCATCGCGATTCTTGCCTCGATGCTTCTGCCTGCCCTCGCCAAGGCCCGCGAGAAGGCTCGTGCCATCTCCTGTGTGAACAACCTCAAGACCTTGGGCCTGACCTTCCTACTTTACGAAAATGAAAATACGGGCTACTGGATGAGTTCCGTGATCTGCAATTCGAACAACTCCTTCTACGAACCCTGGCCGATGTACATGACCGCCTACGAAAAGGTTCCGGTGAAGGCGATGTACTGCCCGAGCGCTCCTGCTGTCGGCATCGAGTATGCCCACCTGAACTGGGCGCAGTTGTGGCAGAAGGGGGCGGAGATTCGCCAGCAAGTCCGCATGAACTACTCCTACGGTTCGAACTACGCGACCACCGGCCAGCGCAACGAGGGGAATCCGAACGAGGCAAACAGCCCTGCTCAGCCGATGAATACCGAACGCTTCATGAACAACCATGGCAAGCCCGCCAAAATCATCATCTACGGCGACTCCACCCCCAAAAGCTTGGAAGGCGGCATTACCTGGGACGACACGACCATGCATATCGGTCCGAACTACACCTATCCTGTGGATGTCGGCCATGACTGGAGTTACTCCACCCGCGCCACCCATTCTGGGAATTTCCAGTATGTCGCCTTGGACGGGCATGCCACCTCGCTTTCTCTGAACAAAATCCGCAACGTGAAATACACTGAAACTGGCCGCTGGCTGTGGCAGCCCTCCTTCGAGTGGCGAACGAACAACTTCCGCATGGAAACCTGGCCGTGAGGAATGGCTTGCTAAACAAACGTTGAAACGGAAAGGCACGTCTGAAAAGGGCGTGCCTTTTTGTTGAAATTCCTGTTGCTATCTGACTTCTGTGGAAAAAGAATTTTTTCGGGGAAATGGCTTGAAGTTGTGGGACATTGCTTGAATATACGAGAATATTACCTATACTTGTACATATTAAGGCTAGAAGTTTTGATTCTCAACCCAATAATAGGTTAAACCATGACCATGAAAAAGTCCTTTACCCTGATTGAATTGCTTGTGGTGATTGCGATCATCGCCATCCTGGCCTCCATGCTTCTCCCCGCGCTTGCCAAAGCGCGCGAAAAGGCCCGTGCGGTCTCCTGCATCAACAACCTCAAGCAGGTTGGATTGCTCAGTATCACTTACGCAAATGACCAGGATGACTTCATGCTGACCGGCTACTTCCCGAACGACACCGCCGGGTATCTTCCTTGGCAGGTGTATTTTGCGGTTAGAGGGTCTTTCAGTGGCTATACCAGCGAGGGCGGCTGCGCCCCGAAGATGCTGGTCTGCCCGTCCGTCAAGACCAGAGGTGAGCAATATCTGCGGGCTCCCCAAAACGTCTCCACACTGAGCGAACTGCTTGCCGCCGTGAACCTGGACAAGCTTCAGTCCACGATGTCCTATGGCATCAACTACCGCACTTGGGGCTATAAGACGACGCAGGACAGCAACCTGGGTTACACCACCGCCCACCGCATCTCGCAGGTGGGCTCGATGGGCCGTATCAACCATGTGATTTATGCGGCGGACTCCTGCCCCGCTGATGACGCCATCGTGCCGTTGAATGACAGCTGGGCGCACCGTTCCTTTATGATCGGTGTGGATTTTTCCAACCCTAGTCTGCCTGGCACTTCCGGCAACTGGTGGGTCCCTGTTAACGAAGCCCACAGCGGCAATGCGAACGTCTGCTTCGGCGATGGACATTGCGGCGCCCTGAAAGCCGAACAGTACTGTTGGAACACGAATGATCGCTTGCGCCGCAACTATACCCGCTGGTCGCCGTGCGCGTGGGGCGCTCCTCACAAGTACATTGGTGTCGAGACTTTGCTCTGATTGCCGGACGGTTGGTTTAGGTTTTGAGCAGTTTTTCTATTTTTTTAATTTACTGCGGAATTCCCATGAAAAAGTCCTTTACGTTGATTGAACTTCTGGTGGTCATCGCGATCATCGCCATCCTCGCCTCCATGCTTCTCCCCGCGCTTGCCAAAGCGCGCGAAAAGGCCCGTGCGGCCTCTTGCATGAATAACCTGAAGCAACTTGGTCTCCAGAATGTCATGTATGGCAATGACTACGACGACTTCGGTCTGGCGGCCTACTTCCCGAATGACAATTCTGCTACGCTTCCCTGGCAGGTCTATTTTGCGGTGAAGGGGGCCTTTAGCGGCTACACCGCCGAGGGCGGTTGCGCCCCGAAGATGCTGGTCTGCCCAGCCGTAAAGACCAGAGGTGAACAGTATCTCCAGGCTCCGCAGAATGTCTCTACCTTGGCTGAACTGCTCGCCGCAGTGAACCTCTCGAAACTTCAGAGCACGATGTCCTACGGCATCAACTACCGCACCTGGGGTTTCTCGACGGTGCGTCCTTCCTGGAATCGCGGCTATACTGGTGCGCACACCTTCTCGCAGGTCGGTTCGATGGGCCAAATGAGCAAGGTCATCTGGGCTGCGGACTCCTGCCCAGCCGACGATGCTCTCGTGGAATTGGCTGACGGCTGGAAAACCCGTTCCTTCATGGTTGGCATGGATTACTCCAATCCAAGCCATGTTGGCATCGCCGGCAACTGGTGGGTTCCGATGAACGAGGCGCATACCGGTTCCGGGAACATCGCCTTTGGCGACGGTCATGTCGCCACGCTGAAAGGAAATCAGTTTGGCATGTGGTCTGGTGCAATTGCAAAGATCAATTGGCCTCACTGGTCGCCGTGCGCTTGGGGATCCGAGGAGGACAACTACATGGAGATTGGCACCAAGTATAACTGATTGCCGCTTTTTGCCCGAAAGCGGGTAATCCGAATTGAATAAACGGCCGCAGTGCTTAACGCTCTGCGGCTCTTTTTGTTTACCCGTTTGGATGGAAACGATAACGCTGCCGGTCTAGTCGCAAGGCAACAGTCAAAAAGCCATGAAGAAGCTTATTTGAAGAAGCCCAGGATGACGACGCCAATAAGGATGCATGCCAGCGCGCCGAGTTTGGCCTTCGCGTGCTTCTCGTGGAGGATGAGGACGCCGAGGGCAAAGGAGACCACCACGGAAAGCCGCCGCAGGATGCCCAGGATGCCGATCTGGGCGTCCGGCGATGCGGTTGCGTGGAAGAAGGTCCAGTCCGCAATGGCGAGGAAAAGTCCGATGGCGGGGATGGACCAACGCCACTGGAATTTCGTCTCTTCGCGCAAGACGGGCAAAGTTCTCTGCACGAGGAGCATGGCCCCTAGGATGAACACCAGGTCGATGGCGAAGTGCAGTTGCACGCGGTTGGCGTCCAGTTGAAGTGTATGCATCAGGAAGCGGTCGTAGAGGGCGCTGGCGGAGCCGACCAAGGTGGCGGCGACGACCATCTTAACGCCGCGGCTGCGCCAGGAGAAGCCCTCCAGGTGTCCGATGTTGTTGAAAAGATAGTATCCCGCGAAGACCACCGCCATTCCGACCAGCTGCGGGAGACTGGGGCGTTCTCCGAAGAGGCAGACTCCGCCGAGGGCAACCCAGACGGGCGAGGAGGCGCGAATGGGCGCGGCGATGGAGATGGGCAGGTCGTGCAAGGCGAAATACCCCGCAATCCAACTGGCAGTCACAATGGCGGACTTGAGAAGAATGAGCCACCATTCGCGCCAGGGGCAGAAGAACAGCGCACGGAAGTTCCCGCTGAGGAACACCGCCCCTACGATGATGACGGAGCCGGCGACGGTTGCCCAGAAGAGCGTGGTCATCACATGGTTGGCATTTACCGCGTGCTTCTTGCAGAAGTCGTAGAAGCCCAGCGACAAGGCGGAGCAGAGAATCAGGACAAACCAGTTGTCCAGGATGGCGGTCAGGTCAGGCATAGTCACCGTGCTTCAGGGTCGAATACATGCAGATCCAATGCCTGGATGCCTCGCGTATGCTTCTGGTTCGCCGTGCAGAGCGTGAGCTGGTGTTCGCAGGCTGTGGCGATGACCAGGGCGTCAGTTGCGTGGAGTCCGCTGGTCAAGGCATGCTCCTCGACCAGAATCGCCGCCCGATGGGAGATGGCCTCCGTGATGGGCAGGATGTCAAAGTGGTATTGCGAGAAGAAATGCTTGTATGAGAGCTGTTCAAATTTATTTTTGGCACCTTGCAGGATTTCCATGTAGTTGATAATAGAAAGCTGACGCTCTGAGGTAGTATTGACAAGTTGTGCAGCCTTCTTCATCCCCCGGAACAACCAGATTAAGACATCGGTATCAAAAAGCATCGTCGAACCTCCCCTTTCGCAGGTTCTCGACATACTCCACGGGATTCGCCATGTCCTCGCGGTCCGCCCACATGCCAAAGCAGGGACTGTCTTCGACCTTCAAATCCGTTTCTCGCGTGAGTTCATAGGGGACGATGACGGCGAAGCGCTTTCCGCGCCGCGTCAAAGTGACCTTCTCATTGCGGTCCAAGGCACTTAGGATATCTTTCATCTTTGTGCGCAAATCCAAGATGCTGGCGACCATCTTGACCTCCTGGTTTTGAAGTGAACAGTTGTACTGTGCAGTTCAGACGTTGAAGTGAACACTTGTACTATACACTTCAAACGAAAACCTGCACGAGGTCAAGGCGTCTTCCGAGGCATTTGCAGCACGAGAATCGCAGTCAGGACCAGGATGATGCCGCCGATAACAGCCAGGCTGAGACGCTCGTGGTAGAATACGATTCCCGCCAGCGTGGCGACCAGTGGCTCGATGGCGACAAGCACGGCGGCACGGGAGGCCTCCATTCGCGCCAGTCCAGCCGTGTAGCAGCAGTAGGGCAGGATGGTGGAGATGCCGACGAGCGCAGTGCACCATAGCCATAGCATCGGCTGCTGCCCGAAGGCGTGCGCAATAAAATCCCAGCGTGGAAGGGCGCAACTGGCCAATGCGGCGCAGAGGAAGTTCCAGAAGGTGATGGAGGCGGTGGAGTAGCCGCGTTTTTGCGCAAAGCGGCCGAAGATGGTGTAAAGCGCGTAGCAGAAACCGCTGGCCAGTCCGATGAGGATTCCTGCGGGACTCAGGGTAGGCTTGCCTTCCGCAATTCCCGAAACCAAGGCGCAGCCTGCAAACATCATCAAGAGTGCCAATGATTTCTGGCGTGTGAACGGCTCCTGGAACAGGATGCGTGAAAGAATTGCGATGAAGATGGGCGAAGTATACAGCAGGATGACTGCGATGCCGATGGAGGTGCGTTGGAGAGTCAGGAAGTAGCAGTAGTTGAATAACAGTACGCTGATGCAACCGCCGCCGAGGAAGCACCACAGGTCGCGCCAACGGATGCGCAGCAGCCTGGGTCGCCAGACTCCCAGCACAATGCCCAGGATAATCGCGGTGCCGCCATTGCGGAGGGCGCAGACTTCCATGGGGGTGATGTCGGCGGCCAGGAGCTGCCGCAGGAAGACTCCGAGCAAGCCCCAGGAAATGCCAGCCAGGATGACTAGGAGAGCAGCCATGTTTCCGGTGTCAAGAGAGGTGAGGTCAAACTTGTGAGTGAAATACTATTCCATCTATGACAACAGGAACGCGGCGGCGTCATTGCCGGAGAGGCGCACATAGAGGTCATCAGGCTTGCAAAAGGACACGCATTCGTCGGGGAGTTCATCCAGGAATTTCGATGGCGGGTGTGGCTTCAGGACATTCCCGTCTCGACGTTTTTCGGCGTAGGTGAGATAGAGTTCGCGCTTGGCGCGTGTTATGGCGACATAGCAGAGCCGGCGTTCCTCTGCCTCGTTGCCTTCGGCAAGGGCGCGTTCATGCGGGAAGAGGTCGCGCTCCATGCCGGCGACATAGACCGTGTCGAATTCCAGCCCCTTGGCGGCATGGACGGTCATGAGCGTCACTGCGTCTTGGGGCGTCTTGTTGTCCTCTGCACGGTCGCTTGCGTCCATGAGCGTGAATTGCTCCAGCAGGGCTTCCAGGGTGGCGCCGTGGCCGTGCTGTTCGAACTCTGCGATGCTGTTAAGCAATTCCATGACATTGTCGCGTCGCGCCAGGGCATTTTCACGCGGCTTGTACATCTTGGCGAGGCCGTCGAGGTATCCGAGGCGGTCCAAGAGTGCCTTCGTCTTGTCATGGAGCATCCCCGGCTGGGCAAAATGGTTTTCCCGGAAGTCCTTGAGCACCTGTGCGAATTCGCGGAGGGCGTCGGCCGCGTCCGCAGGCAGGCGGGCAAGTGCGTCGGGATTGGCGGCCAGCGTCTGGAGGTCCTCGCGGGTCGCCTCGCGCAGGTCGCGGAGCCGTTCGATGGTGGTGTCGCCAATGCCGCGTGGCGGGACGTTCACCACACGGAGGAACGCCAAATCGTTGCGGGGGTTCTGCACCGCCTCCAGAAACGCGATGGCGTCCAGGTTCTCCTTGCGTTCATAGAAGGAAGTTCCTCCGACCAGCACGTAGGGAATGCGCTGCTTGCGGAAGGCCTCCTCCAGGGCGCGGCTTTGGCGCGCGGACCGGAAGAGCACGGCGAAATCGCGCCAATGAAGGTTGTGTTTCGGACGGTTCTCGGAGATGGAACGCGCAATGAAGGCCGCTTCGGCGGTTTCATCCACACACCGTACCGCGCGGATGGCGTCGCCATGCTCTTGACTGCTCCAGAGATTCTTCACGTGGCGTTCGCGGTTGTGCGAAATAAGGGCATTGGCGGCCTTCAGGATGACATTGGTGGAGCGATAGTTCTGTTCCAGCCGGATGACCCGTGCCCGGGGGTAGGCCGAGTCGAAATGGAGGATGTTCTCGATGTTGGCGCCGCGCCAGCCGTAGATGGACTGGTCGTCGTCGCCGACCACGGCGATGTTGCCGTCTTTGCCGGCGAGCATGGTCATGAGCTTGAGCTGGACGCCGTTGGTGTCCTGGTACTCGTCAATCATGATGTAGCGGTATCGCTGACGGTAGTCCTCAAGGATGGCGGGGAATTCTTTCCACAGTCTGACGGTGAGGCAGAGCAGGTCGTCGAAGTCCAGCAGATCCATCAGGCGCATTCTTGTCTGGTATCGCTCGTAGACATCGGCGACCTCGGAGGCGCGGGGGTATCCGGCCAGCTCCCGGAGGTCGTCCGGCCACCAGTCCTGGGCTTTTGCCAGCGAGATCCTTGTGCGCCACAGCGCGGTGTCATAGCCCTGGCCGACCTGTCCGAGTTCCTTCATGATGCCATTGACAAGGCCTTGCTGGTAGCCTTCGCCGGCGATCGAGAAATTCCTGCTGTATCCCAGTTTGTTGATGTGCTTCCGAAGCACGGTTGAACAAAAGGCATGGAAGGTGCTGATGGTCATTTTCTTGGCGACGGCAGGCCCGAGCATGGCGCCGACGCGCTCCCGCATCTCCTTGGCGGCCTTGTTGGTGAAGGTCACCGCCAGGATCGATGATGGCTCCACCGAGTGCATCACCAGATTGGCTATGCGGTGGACGATTACCGTGGTTTTCCCAGTGCCCGCCCCCGCCAGGAGCAGCAATGCCCCTTCCAGGCAGTCCACCGCCTCCTGCTGGCGTTCGTTCATCTTGGCCATTGATATTATCCTCTCTCCGTCTCGTTCGACGATGCTTCCCTGCGGTCGTGCGTGATATCCAGAAGCGCCTGCCGCAATTGTTCACAGCCCTCTTCGGTCGGCAGATCTTCAGGGAATTCCAGAGGCTTTCCAATCACCATCGTCAGGCGGGTGAACGGCCAGGGAATCTGCATCTGATCCCAGCTGTGGAGCTGCCAATAGTGTTTTGCGTTGAAGACCACGGGGACCGCGGGGACTTTCCCGTCGCGCGCGAGGGCGACTGCGCCAGGGTGCACGGTGTATTTGGGGCCGCGCGGCCCGTCCACCGTGAGGATGGGGGAAAATCCCTCGGCCATGGCATGCCGCATTTCCAGCATGGCCTTGGCGCCCCCGCGGCTGGAAGAACCACGGATGGAATTCATCCCGAAGCACTTGACGAGGGTGGAGATGTACTCTCCATCGCGCGAGGCGCTGATGAGTACCGTCAGGTATTTCCGATACTTCTTGGGGATGACGGGGGTTGCGAAGAGGACACGGTTGTGCCAGAGCGCCACCGCGAAGGCGCGGCCGGTGACCTGCGGGAAGACGCCGTGCGGGTCTTCGATGCGCACGCGGAAAGTCCAGCTGTACAACTTGAGAAAGCCCGCCAACAGCCATGCCAGCCATTTGGGCATGTGCCGCTTGTTTTTGAAGGTGAAGATCTTGCCCATGGCGGAAAGGGAGGCAGGTGTCAGCGGCTAATACCGATAGTACTCGGCCTTGTAGGGGCCTTCGACGGGGATGCCCAGGTAGGCGGCTTGCTTTTCGGTGAGGGTGGTCAGGTGCGCGCCGAGTTTGCCGAGGTGGAGCCGCGCGACCTCCTCGTCGAGCCTCTTGTCGATGCGGTAAACGCCGACGGGGAGCTTCTCGGCGGCGAGCTTGATCTGGGCGAGGACCTGGTTGGCGAAGGAACAGCTCATCACGAAGCTGGGGTGGCCGGTGGCACAGCCCAGGTTCACCAGGCGGCCGGAGGCCAGCAGGATGATGCAGTGGCCGTCGGGGAAGATGTACTTGTCCAGCTGCGGTTTGATGGCAACACGTTGGATGCCGGGGTAGGCCTCCAGCTCGGCGACCTGGATCTCGTCGTCGAAGTGCCCGATGTTGCAGACGATGGCGGAGTCGCGCATCTGCTTCATGTGCTCGATGGTGACGATGTCGCAGTTGCCGGTGGTGGTCACGAAGATGTCGGCGGTGTCGGCCACCTCGTCCAGCGTGACGACCTGGTAGCCCTCCATGACCGCCTGGAGCGCGCAGATGGGGTCGATTTCGGTGACCAGCACGCGCCCGCCCATGCCGCGAAGCGACTGTGCGCAGCCCTTGCCGACTTCGCCGTATCCGCAGACCACGCAGACCTTCCCGGCGACCATGACGTCGGTGGCGCGCTTGATGCCGTCGATGAGGCTTTCGCGGCAGCCGTAGGTGTTGTCGAACTTGGATTTGGTGACGGAGTCGTTGACGTCAATCGCGGGGAAGAGGAGCTTTCCTGCGGCCTCGCGCTGATAGAGACGGTGGACGCCGGTGGTGGTCTCTTCGGAGCATCCGCGGCAGGCCGCCACGCGGCGGTGCCAGATGTCCGGGGTTTCGGCCAGCACGCGCTTGAGCAGCGCCTTGAGCTCGCGTTCGTCCTCGTGCGCATCGGGTGCGCATTCCAATACGGAGGCGTCGTTCTCGGCTTCATAGCCCAGGTGCATCATCAGCGTGGCGTCCCCGCCGTCGTCCACGATGGTGTCTGGACCTGAGCCGTCGGGGAAGGAGAGCGCCTTGAGGGTGCATTCCCAGTAGTCCTTGAGGGTTTCGCCCTTCCATGCATAGACATTCACGCCGGTGGCGGCGATGGCGGCGGCGGCGGTGTCGCGGGTGGAGTAGATGTTGCAGGATGCCCAGCGGACCTGCGCCCCCAGCGCAACCAGCGTCTCGATGAGCACGGCGGTCTCCGTGGTCATGTGCAGGCTGCCCATCACCTTCAGACCCTTCAATGGCTGGGACGGGCCGTATTTCTCGCGGATGGCCATCAGCCCCGGCATTTCCACTTCGGACATCTCGATTTCATGACGGCCCTGCGTCGCCAACGACGGGTCCGCAATCCAGCATTGCTCAGTCTTGTACATCGTATGGGAGTCTTGTGTTAGTAACTATGGGACGTGTGGAACATGCGGGGCATGCGGGACACGGAATTTCAGTTTTAAGCCTTGAACCTCTAACCTCTGACCTCTAACCTCTCTTTGGCATGGTGGCACCGGGGAGGGCGATGACTTGTGCGGCAAATCCTGCCGCCTGCCGGGCCGCCTCGGCGGGAGTGGCCCCTGAGTAGTAGGCCGCCAGGAACGCGCCCTCGAAGGAGTCGCCGGCGCCGATGGTATCCACCAGGACCGCCGGAGGAACCGCAGGAACATGAATGGCATCCATGTCGCCGGCGGCGATCCAGGCACCATCCGCACCCGCCGTCACCACCGCGCATGCCGCGAAGGCATTTAGCGCCACTGCCGCCTCTGATGCCGTTGGGCTTCCCGTGAAGGCTTGGGCCTCGGAGTGATTGGAAAACAGACAGGCGAGCGGATGGGCGCGGAAAATGCGCTCGAGTTCTGTATGATGGGCTTGGACCAGACTCACGTCGCCCAAATCCCAGGAGAGTTGCAGACGGCAGGTCCTTGCCAGCGAAAGCACGGCTTCAAGCATGGCGGGAAAGCGCAGACAGTAGCCCTCTATATGTAATGAATTAACTAATTTTAAATCAGTAATTTGAAATGAATTTTCTGAAGCGGTTCCGCCGGCGTCGAAGGCAGGCAGCATCGTGCGTTCTCCATCGGGTGTCACCAAAGCCAGGCAGCAGTCCGTGGCGTGTCCGGGAAGGCGCTTGATGCCAGTGGTATCCACTTTGGCGGCTTGAAATGCCTGGATGAGGAACTCCGCCGCCTGGTCGTCTCCGGCAAGGCCAAGCAGCTTTGCGGGCATGCCGTGCCAGGCGAAGGCCCGCAGGGCATTTGCGCAGGAACCGCCTGGATTGCGGGTGACGCGTTCCGGGGGGAAGCGCCTGAGAAGGGCGGATTGCTCGCAGGGTGTCACTCGCAGGACCTGCCCCCGGGGAACGGGGAGATTCAAAGCCTCAAACTCCTCGTCCGTGACGGGCAGAACGAGGTCCAGCAGGACATTGCCCAGGCCGGACAGGAGGAGGGGCGAGGTCATACGAGGTTCAGCGAGGCTTGGATTTCAGCGACCTTGTCGAGTTTTTCCCATGGGAAGCACCCGCGTCCGAAATGACCGTTGGCGGCGGTGTCCTGATAACGCCATCCCTCACGCCGGAGCAGCCCCAGGCGCTCGATGATCTGGGCAGGCCGGAAGTCAAAGAGTTTCCCCTCCTGCAGCAGATTCGCCACCTGTTCCTCCGGGACTTTTCCAGTGCCGAAGAAGTTCACGTAGAAGGAAAGCGGATAGGAGACGCCGATGGCGTAGGAGACCTGCAGTTCGCAGCGCTCGGCCACGCCGGCGGCCACGAGATTTTTCGCCACATAGCGGGCCATGTAGCTGGCCGAGCGGTCCACCTTGCTGGGGTCTTTCCCCGAGAAGGCACCGCCGCCGTGGCGTCCTGCGCCGCCATACGTGTCCACGATGATCTTGCGGCCGGTCAAGCCGGTGTCCCCGTGCGGGCCGCCAATCACGAAATTCCCCGTGGGGTTCACATGCAGACTTGCACCTGGAACGTTGATGTGCCCGAAGTCGAAATCCTTCAGGAATTCGGCAGGAACGACTTCCCGGAGAACCTCCGGCACCAGCGCATGGACCTTTTCGCCGGCACCTTCCACGTGCTGGTGGGAGACCACCGCCTGGCGGATGGCGACGGGGCGGTAGCCTTCATAGACGAAGGTCAATTGGCTCTTTGCGTCCGGTCGCAGGAAACCATAGGTGTCAGGGGCGTCATGGCGCAACTGGGCCAGCCGCTCGACAATGCGGTGCGAATAGTAGATGGGAGCGGGCATGAAGGCAGGCGTCTCGTTGCAGGCAAATCCGAACATGATGCCCTGGTCGCCGGCCCCTTGTTCGCCGGACAGACTGGTGGTCTCCTCCACGCCGCGCGCGATGTCCGCGCTTTGCCCGTGCAGGAGCACATGCAGTTTCAGGTCGTGCCAGTCGAAGCCTTCGCCAGGACGGTCATAGCCGATTTTACGGACCACGTTTCGCACGATGGCATCGTAGTCGATGTCTTTGGGAACCGGGTTGATTTCGCCTGCCAGCACGACGGTGTCGGTGGTCGCCAGCGTCTCGCAAGCAACGTGCGCGCGCGAGGAAAAATCCATGGCCGCGTCCAGGATCGCGTCGGAAATCTGGTCGCAGACCTTGTCGGGGTGTCCTTCGGAGACGGCCTCCGAAGTGAACATATAGCGGTTTTGAATCAGAGTCATAATGCTCTCCAGTGTGTTGAATTGACATTGACGGTCATCCGCCCAATGGGGTGGGAGGCCTTGGTACTCCCGGAACGCCGATTGTTCCAATCGGCAATGCCGTTAATATAACGCAGGGGCGGCGGCTTTTCCCCGGCCCGGGGGATTTCCATGCCGCCTCGCAACCGTCATGAAAAGGCCATGCCGATATCGGTATTACGGAACCAATATTGAAAAACTTTCACTTGATGACGGATGTCGTGACAATATTTTGATAGCCTCGGAACCAATCCATCGTGCGGATTGGCCCCGAAGCCGAGCAAATAAACTAGAACTTATAGGTAAAGGCGGCGGAGAGAATTTGGCAGCGGGTGTCGAACTCGCCACGATTTGTGATGTTGTGGTTTTTGGCGACCGTGCTGCCCAGCTTGGACTTGTCGAAATAAACGTACGCATAGCTCAAATCAAAGCCCCAGCGTTCGGTCTGATAGCCGACACCCAGCGAGAAGAGCTGCTTGTCGGAGTCCGGCATCTCCGGAGAGGTCGAACGGGAGTTCGAGGGGGAATGGTCATACATGTAGCCGGCACGCAGCACCCAGTTGTCCGTGAGCTGGTACTCCACGCCAAAACGGTATGACCAGACGTCATGCCAGCGGCGGTCGTTCTTCGACGTTCCCTTCTGGTTGGTGCCAGGGCGCTTGTCAAACTCAATGTTCAGCGCCTTGTAGGAGGACCACTCGGTCCAGACCGCGTCGAACATGAAACGCCACTTTTCAAAGGAGTGATTTTCCACGCCGAGGGCGAGATAGGCGGGCATGTCAATCCGGGCCTGGACATCCGTCGGCTGGAATTTCAGCATGCCGTTGAGATAGCTGCGGTAGCGGTATTCCGCATCGCCCTTGACGGTCATCTTGACGCGGCTCTGGTAATGCGCGCCGAAGGACCACGACTCGGTCGGCTGGTAGAAGATGGAGGCGAAGGCGCCCACGCCCTCGTCGTCCGCCCGCATGTAGAGCTTGTTCATTCCCTGGCCGTATGCACGCAAGTCAATGTACGAGGCAAGACGGGCCACGCCAATGGTGGCGTTGACGCCGGCCGCCAGCGACAGCTCGTCCGACACACGATACGCGACGCTGGGGCTGATATAGCAGACACGGATGCTGGTATAGGTCGCCAGGGTGTTCAGCGAGAAGTCATGGGGCCACTGGGTGATCATGCCGTAGGGGGCGTTCACCGATAGATTCAGGCGCCAGTCGTCGTGGATTGGAACCACCCCATAGAAGAACCCGGTGAACCGGCACTGCTCGTCCATCCATTCGGTTCGGTCGGCGCCGCCCCGGTAGCCGGATTCCAGCTTGATGGCCGTTCCGCCAAAGGTGGCGGTTGGGACGGTGATGGTCGTCGTGGCGGCAGGGTTGTACCAGGCGCTGGAAGCATGGCCGGAACGTGCGACACCGGCACCGCCAACACCCAGGACATCGGTGGAGCTTTCAGAGTAAATCTGGAAGCCGCCGGCGAAAACCGCAGAGCAGCAGGCAAGCAACAACAGAAGTGAAGTCAGGCGACGAGTCATAGCTGAAGGGGGTAGAAGGGAAGGGAGGATGGGTTGCACGAAAAATCGAAGAAAGCAATTCAAGCAAAATCAGATGACTTCAAAATGACAATTCTATACTATAATGGAACAAGTTCAACTTTCAAGACACTTTTGCAAAATGTGTCATCAATGTCTTGATTCGCCGCATGGATGGCTAACCCTATCAGCTTCCCATGGGTCTTGTCAGAACGTGCTTTCCTGCTGGAACGGCTTGCAGAAATGCTAAAATATGTTATAATATTACTGTTTTGCGAAAAGTGTTCTCCGTTTTTTCGGATGGCTGTTTTTCCCAATTGCGAAACGATTGTCCAACGCTGACTGGCGGCGTGCTTGTTTCTTGTCCATCCAACTTCTTTTTAAAGAGGAACTTGAATGCCAGCTGAGTCCCTGTCGTTTTATTGTCGAGGGACAGCGGTAGCTTTGTTTTATTTTCAATAATTTTATTTTCAATAAACTGTCAACTTTCTTCAGGTGTTGTTTTTGAATTTCTATTTCGCCGGTTGATTTCAATTCAAGGAATTGCCTTTAGAACTTCCCCAATTTGACGCATCGCTTCTGGACTTGTCCGACAACGCACAGGTTTGTCCAGTCTATACGATGCCGTTGCATGAATTCCGTCTGGAGGAATTCTGCCGGGAGAATCAGATTGCCTGTTATTTGCCGTTGAAGAAAGTCTGGAAGACGTTGAGCCAGACGCATAACGGGAAGCGCTACCGTTATCCGCGGGAAGTGCTGCGCCCGATGTTTCCCTCGTATGTCTTCGCGAAGCTGGATGCGGACAAGCGCGCGCTTCTGTTTCATTCGAATTCTGTGACTCGTATCATCGGAGTGGACGACCAGGCTCATCTCCTGGAGGAACTCACGACCGTCCGCAAGCTGGAACAGCTGGGGCTTGCCCAGGAATTGGAGTTCAACAGCACCATCAAGGAAGGCGACAAGTTCTTCATCGAGTCCGGGCCTCTCCAGGGCACCTACGGATGGCTGAAGAAGAAGGGCAGGCATTTCGTCTGGAGCGTGGAAATCGAGTGCGTGGGCACGATTGTCAAGGCCACGATCGACCCCCTCGAGTATAAAATGCGCAAGGCGTGAAAAGCGGCTTCTTGGTTTACGGTTATAAACGTAAACATTTGTTTTTCTATGGCGGCATATAATAATTTCTACAATCGCTATGTTAAGCGAGTAATAGGTTTTTTCCTGGCGGTTATTCTGCTGGTTTTTGCTCTGCCCATTTTTCTCATCATTGGCATCGCAATTTGCCTCGAGGATGGATTTCCAGTTTTCTATCGTCCTCTGCGAGGGGGGTACCGTAACAAACCATTCAGAATATTCAAGTTCCGTACGATGGTCAAAAATGCGGATCAGATTGGTGGTGGCACGACAGCCATGCACGATCCTCGGATTACCCGTGTAGGTGCTTTTCTAAGAAAGACCAAGTTAGATGAAACAGCGAATCTCCTGAACATCTTCGTGGGAACCATGAGTTTCATTGGTCCGCGTCCTGAACTTCTTCAATATACGGATCAATACGAGGGAGTGGAAAAGGAAATCCTGGAGGTCCGTCCTGGAGTGACGGATTTCAGTTCGATAGAATTTATCAACCTAGATGAAATCGTGGGTGCTGGAAATGCAGATGAAATGTATGAAAAATATGTGCTGAAGCGCAAAAATGAATTACGCGTGAAGTATGCAGAAAGCGTAAGTTTTACAACAGATGCGGGAATTTTCTTCAAAACAATCGGTAAAGTCCTGGCAAAGAGTTTTGAATTCATTTTTCGTCACAAGCATCGTTAAAACTGTTTAGTTATGGAATATATCACGCTGAAGAATTCTGATCTCCTGGTTTCCCGCCTTTGCATAGGGGGCTGTCCGATGGGCGGGTATGGCTGGGGAGAGGTCCTGGAGCAGGAACTGATTGAAGCCGTCCATACTGCGCTGGAGCATGGGGTGACTTTCTTTGATACTGCCGATACGTATGGGCTGGGCCAAAGCGAAATCACCCTGGGGAAGGCATTGGGCAAACATCGCGCCGAAGTAGTCATAGCAGATAAATTCGGAGTAAAAGTCGGTCCCAATGGAACAACCTACGACAATTCTCCCGAATATCTCCAGCAGGCGCTTGATGCCAGCCTAAAGCGACTTGGCACGGATTATATTGACCTATATCAAGTTCATTATCGGGATGGTGTTACACCGTTGGAAATCGTGGCTGACACCATGGAGGGCCTTAGAAAAGCCGGTAAAATCCGCTATTTCGGCTTGTCGAATCTTCATTCACAGGATTTCGCGGAATTGGGAGCGCTCAAAGGGGAATTCGTCAGTGTGCAGGATGAATACAGCCTTGCCTGCCGTAAAAACGAAGACGACCTAAACATTCTTCGTGATGATTTCGATTTGACTCCACTGACCTGGGGAAGTCTCGGCCAGGGCATACTGACCGGCAAATATAACAATTCGACCACTTTCGCGGCTAATGATCGTCGCAGCCGTGACATTTATGTGAATTTCCATGGCGAGAAAATGCAGAAGAACTTGGAGATTGTCGAAGCGATGAAACCCATTGCCGCCGCGCACGGCAAACCGCTCAGCGCAGTGGCAATTCGTTTTATTCTGGACCATCTGAAGGACTCCGTTGTTCTGGTAGGTGCCAAACGACCAGCACAGGTTCTTGGCAATATCGAAGGATGTGACTGGCAACTGAGTCCCGAAGAACAGACAAGGCTTGATCAAGTATCTGCATAGATATGGACAAACACTACTGGAAGGAAATCGATGTCCTGTATGTGCTTGGCATCTTGCTGGTCATCCTTGGACATTCCCATTCCAGTGACTGGAGTACCTTTGATGGGACACCACTGGTCTCGCTAATCCATTTTATCTATCTTTTCCACATGGCGATGTTCTTCTGCATCGCCGGTTTTCTGTTTCAAAACTCTGATTCGCTGACTCGAAAAGGCTACCCTCATTGGCTAAAGGAAAAAGCACTGCGATTGCTGATTCCATATCTACTCTGGTCACTCCTGGCTCTGTTCCCAAAGTACTATTTTGAACATCATAACCTAAATGGATTGACAATCGACTATGTCTTGACATCGCTGTTTTGTCCTCGTCAGAACATCTGGGGACATTTCTGGTTTCTGCCAGTTTTATTCCTGACATACGCGCTGTTCGGCTGCTGGAAATATGCGAACGGAGGTCGTCCCCCGCATGCATGGCAAACCACTCTCCTTCTTCTTTTATGTGTGGGATTCTATTTTTTGCCGTTGCACGCCACGCTTCTAGGACTGTCCGATTTGCGGATGGCGCTACTTTTTTTCCTGCTTGGGATACTCGGTTGTCAAGTTGTTTCTAGACAGGAAAAATGGATCAAACATTGTGTATGGTTTTTTGGCAGCTTGGTAATTTTGATGGTCGCATGGTTTCTTCGTGAAACAGCCCATGCCAGTCGAGCGCTTGGTCTTCCGGTTGCCATGCTGATGATACTTGCCTGGTGGTGCCTCGCCTCATACACGAAACCGTTGCCAGTTGTTACCTGGCTTAGCAAGAACAATTTCACGATTTATCTTTTCTCATGGATGTTTCAAGCGGCCATGATGGAGGTCTGCGCACATTTCCAATGTGGCTGGCTTCTTACTTCAGCTTGTATGTTCTTGGTCGGCTGGCTTGGACCAGTTGTCTTGATTCTGGTCTTTGACCGTTTGCCAATAAAAAACTGTCGGTTTGCACGATTGGCATTTGGCTTCCGATAAACAATCTTTCCCTTTATGCGCAGTGAACAACTAGCTTGGCTTATCCGCCGTCATGCGGTGGAGATGACGCATCTTTCCGGTGGTAGCCACATCGGTGCAATTCTGTCCGTGGCAGACATTGTTGCGGTGCTATTTACCGAAATAATGCATTTCCGTGCCCCTGAACCCAAATGGTCGGGACGAGACCGCTTTATCCTCTCTAAAGGACATGCGGGAGCGGCGATTTATGCCGCGTTGGCAGAGTGTGGCTTTTTCCCGACAGAAGAACTGAAAACGCACTACCAGAATGGCAGTCGCCTCTCCGGACACGTCTCGCATCATCTTCCCGGCGTGGATTTTTCTACTGGGGCACTTGGGCATGGCCTCTCGGCTGGCACAGGAATGGCGTTGGCTGCCAAGATGGATGGCAAACTAGACCACCGTGTTTTCGTTGTTTTAGGTGACGGCGAATGCAACGAGGGTTCGGTTTGGGAAGCAGCCTTATTTGCGAGGCATTTCGGATTAGGAAATCTTGTGGCAATCATTGACCACAACCATATGCAGAGCCTTGACTGGTGTGAGAAGACCTTAAAGATGGAATCTCTGGCAGACAAGTGGAAGTCGTTTGATTGGGATGTGAAAGAAATTGATGGACATGACCATGAATTGTTGAAAAGTGCGCTCATCTCCCAAGCCTTGCCTCCAAGGCCGACTGTAGTCATTGCCAATACCATCAAAGGGAAAGGCGTTTCGTTCATGGAAAATGATATCTTGTGGCACTATCGTTTTCCGCATGACGGGTGGGAGTATGACTATGCGGTTAATGAACTTCATCAATTCAAACCAGATGGTGTAGTAGACCCATATACGCCTACGGGTATTCCCAATCCGCAATTGCCTCCGGACGGCGAAGGCGTTCCAGGAGATCACACGATGTGTGCAACTTACCATCCTAGCTTTGTTGAGGTTTGAACGATGCGCGATACTTTTGTTAAAACGCTTGTCGAACTTGCCAGGCAAGATTCTCGAATCGTTCTGATTACTGGCGATTTAGGCTTTGGGGTTCTCAAGCCATTTTGGGAGGCGTTGCCCAATCAGTTCATCAATGCTGGCATTGCCGAGCAGAATATGACGTCGGTTGCCGCCGGAATGGCTTTGGAGGGTAAAATCGTCTTCACTTATTCCATTGGTAATTTCCCTACTTTACGTTGTCTGGAACAAATCCGAAATGATTGCGCATACCACCATGCGAATGTCAAAATCGTTTGTGTCGGTGGTGGGTTTGTCTATGGTTCTTTGGGAATGAGCCACCATGCGACGGAGGATCTGGCCATCATGCGTGCGTTGCCAGATGTCACGGTTTTGGCGCCTGGAGATCTTGTAGAGGCTGTGGAATGCACAAAAGCATTGGTTGAATTAGAGGGTACCGCATACCTGCGACTGGGGCGCGGCGGCGAAAAGCGCATCCACGACAGCCTACAGGATTTCCAGGTTGGCAAGGCAATCTGTGTCCATGACGGCGAGCGCGTCGCACTCTTTTCCACTGGAGCAATCTTCGAGGAAATACAAAGTGCCGAGGCCATTTTGAAAGACCAGCTCGGTCTTGTTCCGGCAGTCTATACTTTCCCGACGGTTAAACCAATTGACCAGGAAGTCATTCGAAAATGTGCCAGGCAATTCGACCTCATTGTGACCTGCGAGGAGCACAACCTCTCAGGTGGATTTGGTTCTGCTGTGGCGGAGGTGCTTGCCAGTGAGCAACAACACGCGCGGTTGCTTCGTATCGGCATGACTGACCAATATTGCACCAAAGTTGGTTCACAGAAGTATCTGCGGGCGCAATATGGCATGGATGGCGTTTCCATCGCCGGGAAAATTCTGGAGGCCATAGATGCCCGGTAGACTTCTCATTCTCGCCAACGACGAGACAACCATCTACAATTTCCGCCGTGAACTCCTGCAGGGACTTGCGGCACATGGCTACGATCTCACGGTCGCTTTTCCCATTGGGGAGCATACTTGTGAAATCGAGAAATGCGGGTGCCAAGTTGTTGATTTTCAACTCAATCGGCATGGTACCAATCCCTTTCAAGATCTGAAATACTACCGCAATTGCCGAAGGCTGATCAGGGAAGTCCGGCCGAACGTTGTCCTGACCTATACGGTCAAGCCAAACATCTACGGCAGTTTTGCCGCACATCGGGAACATGTCCCATACATCAACAACATTACTGGTCTGGGGACGATTCTTCAGCACGACTCGCTGCTAGCCAGGATTTCGCTGTTCTTGCAAAAACGGGCTTACAAAAACTCATCCTGCGTCTTTTTCCAGAACCAGTCGAACTATAAGGCCATGCTTGAAAAAGGCGTGGTTGTAGCCCAAACGCCGTATCAAATTCTCCCTGGTTCCGGGGTTAATCTCAATCTGCATGCTTTCGAACCTTATCGCCCAGACGACCATCATAGTACCCGTTTCCTTATCGTGGCGCGTATCCGACAGGACAAAGGCTATGATGAATTCTTGACTGCCGCCGAAACGATAAACAGGCAATACCCGAATTCGGAGTTTCATATCGTCGGGTGGTATGAAGAAGAATCCTACCAAGGCGTTATTGAGAATCTTGCCGCCCGAGGCATCATCATTTATCATGGTCGAAAACTCCAAGAAGAAGTCCATCAATTGATGACTCAAAGTGACTGTGTTGTTCTGCCTTCCTGGCATGAAGGCATGGCCAATGTCCTTTTGGAAGCCGCTGCGACCGGTCGAATCGTGGTTGCCAGCGACATTCCAGGTTGTCGTGAAACATTCGAGGAAGGGCGAACTGGATTCGGATGTCAAGTCAAAGATGCGGCATCACTTGCAAAAGCTTTTGAAAAGGTCATCAATACACCATACTCTGAACGTGTTGTCATGGGACAACGTGCCCGGCAGAAGATGGAACGCGAATTTGATCGCAATATCGTCGTAGAAAAATACATCCAGCTTCTCGAAAGAATTAACTAGTCACTTATAATTCGTTGCTTATGTGGGATTATAAAAGTCTTTTCCGAAATCGCGAATTGCGCTTGAAATTCATTCAAGCACTTCGTTTTATACCCGATCGACTGTATTTGAAACTGGTCTATTGGCTGAAAACAGGACAGCGTTTGAATTTAGATAAACCAGTAACCTTTTGTGACAAAATGAACTGGTTGAAACTCAACGAGAAGCATCCCGAATACACTCAACTGGTGGATAAGATTGAAGTTCACAAATACATTGAGCAAAAATTGGGGGAAGATATTTGTCTGCCAATGCTAGGCAACTGGAAGCATTATGATGAAATTGATTTTTCCACATTGCCGGACCAATTTGTGTTAAAATGCAATCATGATTCTGGGAGTGTAAAAATTATTCATGACAAACATAATATGAATCATTTGGAACTACGGAGGTTTTTCGAGGCTCGTCTGAAACGAAACCCATTTCCTGATGGACGCGAGTATCCTTATAAAAATGTTAAGCCCCGTATCTATGCGGAAAAATACATGACGCCTCCTGGAGAAGCCGATATTGATGATTATAAATTCTTTTGTTTTAATGGAAAACCTGAAATTTTATTTGTCGCGACCGAGCGTAGTACAGATTGTAAATTCGACTTTTTTGACATGGATTTCAACCACTTGGATATCACCAACATCCATCCGCAATGCGGGCATGAAATCTCCAAACCTGAATGTTTTGAGGAAATGAAGTCGCTTGCAGCAAAATTATCACAAGGCATGAAGTTTGTTCGCATAGACCTCTACCAAATTCAGGGAAAGGTTTATTTCGGGGAATTCACCTTTTTCCATGCTGGTGGTTTTTGGCCGTTGAAACCTGAAGAATGGGAAGTGAAACTCGGGAACATGATTCTTTTGACTCCTCCAAAATAGAGGATTATGTTTCTTTACACTGCAAGATTGAGGTGCTCAAGTTTTACTAACCAAGTCTAATTATAAGTCATTGATGATAAGTTTTTACTTAACATCTTTACTTCAGAAGAGGAGTGATTAGCGGTGTGAATTCGTCATTGTGTTTTGAGTGGACGATATAAATGCTACTTTTGTCGAGGTTGCTACTTCCCGCTTTTATGAAAGAAGGCGGTGAATGGAATAACTCTTGCGTGAGAATACTATAAGGATTGGTTTGATTTTGAGGAAAAATAATAACAAATGCTGACTTCTTTTTCAATCATCATACCTGTATATAATGTAGAAAAGTATCTTGTTGAATGTGTGACAAGTATTTTTTCTCAACATTATGATAACCTGGAAATATTGTTGATTGATGATGGCTCAACCGATGGGAGTGGTAAGTTATGTGACGAACTTGCTAGGAAACATGAAAAGGTAAGGGTTATTCACAAAAAGAATGGTGGGTCGGCAGATGCTCGCAATAAAGGAATCGAAGAATCTACTGGGGAATATCTTCTTTTTTTGGATAGTGATGACTATTGGGAAAAAGAGCAGTTTTTGTTTAGGTTTGATGAAATAATCAAAGAAAAGAAACCGGATTTGATTCGATTTGGAGTAAGGCAAATAGATAGTCAAACCAATCAAGTTTTAGCGTCCAATTACACAAAAGTATGGGCAAGCTACAACTCATTGGCAAATCCTTATCCGCGAGTCGTCGTAAACGGACATTTAACCATTTCTGCCTGTCTTCATGCTGTTAGGAGAAATTATATCATTCAAAATGAGTTGTTTTTTAAGGCAGGCATGTTCTGCGAAGATATTGAATGGGGGATAAGGGTATTTGCCTCATCTCCTAGTATTTATTTTTACCCAGTAAATATTTATAATTATCGATATAGGCGTGAAGGTTCTCATACTGCCAATACAGATGCAAGGACGCTTAATGATTATTGTTTGATTCTTGAAAATGGATTTGAGCATGTGAAAAATAAGAATTCAGAGGATTGGCTTCAAGGTTATTTGATGTATCAAACCATCATTGCTATTGCCCATACTAATTATCAGAAAGTAAACAATGAAACTAGAAAGGAATTAAACTCACGTTTAAGGGTTATTTTTGAGAAAAATATAACGAAATATAAGGATTTTAATAAAATTAAACGGGCATATTTAATCTATAAGTTTTTCGGTTATCGTGTAATGGCTAAGTTTCTAGGCTGGTATCTACGAATAAGGGGGAGATAATTTTATGATGAGAATTCTAGTTATTTCAAGTACTCCATGGTCGAGTGAAAATAGTTTTGGGAATACTTTCAATAATATATTTAGTGGGTTTGGTGATGAAATTGAAGTATATAATATTTTCTGCAGTAACGAGGCTCCCGATAATAGTATTGTGAAGGAATATTTCCAAATTGCTCCTAAGAACCTTCTTAATAAACTATTTGGGAAATCAACACAAGTCGGAGTAAGATTTTCAAACCAATTTGTTGAGAGAGAATTTGTTAAAACAGCAAACGAAAAGAAAGTTTTTAATTTTGCACGAAAACATAGATTCCAGGTAATGTTTTGGGCACGAGATCTTCTGTGGAAGATTGTCAGATGGAAATCTGAGAGTTTAGTAGATTTTATCGTCGAGAATAAAATAGATTTGATTTTTACTCCGATTTACTATTCTTCATACATGAATGATCTTTTGCAGTTTGTGGCAAAAATTGCAAAAGTTCCGGTTTGGGGATACATTTCCGATGATTGTTATACGTTAAAATTATTAAATTTCTCGCCATTGTTTTGGATAGATCGATTTTGGAAAAGGCATAAAGTCAGAAAGTCGATAGATATTTGTGAGAAGTTATATGTTATTTCAGAAATACAAAAACAAGAATATGAAACAATCTTTCATAAAGAGTGTAAAATTTTGACAAAAGCAAAAGATTTTTCTCAGGAGGCGCCTATTTGGACATGTGGTTCAGGTAACTTTTCTTTCGTTTTCGCCGGTAATATTGGCGATGATCGTTGGAAATCACTTGCTTTGATTGCCGATGCTATTGCAAAACTCAATAAGGAAAATTTGTTGTGTGAGATGCATATCTATACTTCAACGCCATTAACTAGAGCAATGCGACATTCCTTGATGCTGCCTGGAACAACGCTCCATGGCGCCGTCACTTATCAGGAACTTCAAGGAATCCAATGTAATGCAGATATTCAAATTCATGTGGAAGGATTGTCACTAAAAGCCCGCCTTTTGGTTCATCAATCCTTTTCGACAAAATTAGTTGATCTGTTTGCATTGGGGAAGTGTATCTTTGTCGTAGGGCCTAGGGATGTTGCATCAGTAAGCCATTTGCTGAATAATGACGCTGCTGTTGTTGCTACAACAGCAAATGAAGTATACCAAAAACTAAAGTGGTTGTTAGGGCATCCTAATCAGATTGTCGAATACGGGAGAAAAGCTTATGAATGTGGGAAGAAATACCACAATTTTGCTAGCATGCACGCAATGCTGAAAACAGATTTTGAAAGATTTATGGATAGAGCCAAGCAGCGTGCCAATTGTAATCCATAGAAATTAACTTGAAAAAGGTTTTTATGAAATTAGCAGTTACCACCAATGGACGCTTGTATAAGACGCCGGAAGGACATTACTATACCCAGGTTGTATATCGATATGATTTCTTTTTAAGGTATTTAGAAGTTTTTGAAAAAGTGCGATTGATTGCCCATTGTGAGGAGATTGGAGTTAAGGATGTCGCCAATATGGTCCGGGTTGATGGTCCAAACTTGGAAATTTATGAAGTGCCGTTTCCGCACGGCAAAATCGGCTACATCAAAAAATACTTAGCAATAAAAAGTGCCTTATGTAGGTCTTTGGATAGTTGCGATGCAGCTCTTCTTCGTATCCCGGATGAACTTGCTTTCCAATTATATGCAGAGATTAAGAAGCAACATCTTCCTTTGGCGGTTGAAGTCACTTCTGATCCATGGATGCTGTTTAAGAAAGGGAATACTAGCGATAGCTTCTTTCGACCATTTATCCGTCTTCACTGGCATCACATGCAAAAGAAGATCTGTCGTGAGGCAAATGGGACTTCCTACGTGACCAGAGAGTATTTGCAACATCGCTATCCACCATCCGTGGGCGAAAACTTTTTTACCACAAATTATACGAACGCCGAGATAGACGAAACATGGTTGGACTTTTGTTCTGGAAACAAGGAAAATGAATGTTCGCGTCTGATACACGTGGCGACGTCTATCTCTGGAAATGCCAAGGGGCATCGGGAATTATTGAGTGCCGCAGGCATATTACTGGAGCAGGGAAACAAAGTAGAGGTGGCTCTTGTCGGGGCAGGCGAATTGAATTCAGACTGCAAGGCAATTGTTGCCCAGTATCATTTGGAACCTTATCTTAGACTTCTTGGGAGGCTTACCAAAGAACAATTGAAAGAAGAGTTGTCGAAAGCGGATATCTTTGTATTTCCGTCTTATGTCGAAGGGCTGCCGCGTGTTGTGGTTGAGGCGATGGGAATGGGGTTGCCGTGTGTGGCAACGGATTTGCCGGGGATAGTTGAACTGTTAGGAGAGGAATGGTGTGTGCCTGTTCAAGATGCGATGACTTTGGCTTCAAAAGTCAAGACTTTGCTTGCGGATTCCGCTTTGGCAAAATCGGTTGGGAAACATAACCGTGAAGTTGCCAAGGATTTTTCCTTGCCAGTGATTAAGGAAAGACGAAATTCGTTCTATACGAAGTTACGCCTATTGGCGATAAAGAAGAGTTAAATATGGTGTTGGCATTATTGGCAATTGAATTGTTGTTTTTGCATCAACTTTATGTTGGGCAAAAAGGCAACCCGCAGAACCAAGGCAAAATATGGTTTTGGGCGTGTGCCAGCGTATGGTTTTTTACTGCATTTCGATCTTTCACAACAGGCAATGATACGTATGGATATATTTTATCATTTGAAAACATAAAACAAATCAGCTGGCATGAGGTTTTCCATACAATAGAGTATCGCGATCCGTTTTTCGTTTACTTTGTCAAGCTATGCACGATAATTTTGCGTTCCAGTCAGGTCTATTTGGCTTTCACAGCCTTTTTGTCCTATATCGGAGTTTTCATTCTCTTCCGAGAAAAAGCCAAGTTTCCCGTCCTGGCTCTCTTCTTCTATGTGACATTGACGAATTTCTTGTTCAATATCACCGGAATTCGGCAGGCGATTGCCATGAGTATGTGCATGCTTGCAGTTTCGTTCATGTGCAAGAAGAAGTTATTGCCTTTTTGTTTGTTTGTTTTGCTGGGCATGGTGTTTCATCACTCAGCCGCCATATTCTTTCCGGTATATTATATAGGAAAACTGCAAGTCAATCAGAAATGGCTTGCCTTGTATATTATCGGACTGGGAGTAAGCATTGTACTTTTTGAAAATATACTAGGATATGCCAACGCGCTTCTACGCTATGATTATGGTGTCGAAGAAGTTGACAGTGGAAAAATCTTTCTTTTCATCCTTTTGGCCATTGAGATTATATCATACTTATATAAGGAAAAATGGCTTCCTAGTGATAGTAACCGTGAAATGTTTATCATAATGACAGTATGCCTTGCTTTGTGGGTGTGCCGACTATTCAGCCGTGTCGCAGAACGGCCAAGTTTTTACTTTTTGAGTGTAGTGCCAATCATGTGGACAAATACTCTTGGGCTGGTCAAAGACACGCAAAAGAAAAACATCTATTTGATTCTAAGTATAATGATTTCCCTGTTGTTGTTTCTTAAACGCATCTCCTCATTCTCTTATCATTTTACCTGGCAAGGATAGTAAAGGATATGAAAGTAGTTTTTGTTTCCAACTTTCTTAACCATTTTACTTTGCCATTGTGTGAGAACTTGGTAAAGTATTGTGAAGATTTCAAGTTTGTTGCCACCAGCAAGGTGAGTCAAGTGGCATTTCGCCAGGAGATTTCTGCCGATTATGTCCTGCACATTTTTAATGAAAAGGAAAAAATAGCGGCACAACAAGCAATAGTGGATGCGGATGTGACGATTTTTGGGGATGGTGCGGATTCTTTCATGGAATCACGCATGACGCAGAACAAACTTTCCTTCGTGTTTTCTGAACGATTGTTTAAACGCGGGACGTGGCGACGTTTTGTGCCGACCACTTGGTATCGTTTATATAAACGTTTCTTGAAATATAAAAAACGAGAATTGTATGTTTTGTGTGCCAGTGCTTTTCTTCCCTATGATTTATCATTGCTAGGATTCCCTGCGGAAAAATGTTTCCGATGGGGGTATTTCCCATTTGTTAAAGAGTATGATGAGGTAGAGCATTTATTCGCTGAAAAACAAAAAATGCGCTTTGCCTGGGTGGCGCGTTTGATTCCCTTGAAACATCCGGAACTTGGAGTTTACCTCATTGACAATTTGATTAAGTTGGGATATGACGTTCAGTTGGACATCGTAGGAATTGGACCAATGGAATGTGAATTGAAAGCAATGATTCAGGAGCGTGGCTTAACTGGTAAAATCCATCTTCTTGGAGCAAAAAAACTGGAAGAGGTTCGGGAATGTATGGAAAAATCGTCTTTCTTCCTATTTACATCGGATTTCAATGAAGGTTGGGGGGCGGTAGTCAATGAGGCGATGAATAGCGGGTGTATAGTTTTAGGCAGTCATGCGGCTGGTTCGGTCCCGTTTTTAATTCGACACCAGATCAATGGCATGTTGTTCAAATCGGGAGATATTACTTCACTTACAGAGACTGCAGTGTCACTTTTGCAGTCTCCGGAAATGTGTGAGCATTTGAAACGTCAGGCATACCAGGATATCTTGCAATTATGGAATGCTTCACAGGCGGCTCAGCGTCTTTTGGAGTTGAGCCGCCATTTGTTGGAGCATAAATCATCTCCTTATTCGATAGGTCCTTGCAGTCAGGCAGAATGCCTGGGGAATGATTGGTTTTCTAAATAGATTGAAAGGAAAGAAACGAAATTTCACATAAAATGAAAAAGAGAGCTGCGATTATACTTTGTGCAGGCAAGGGAACGCGGATGCATGATTCATCAAAGAATAAAGTATGCTTCCCGTGTGCGGGGATACCTGTGATTAAGCGAATCATTGATAATATGCGTCTGGCGGGAATCAATCTCTTTGTCATTGTAGTCGGATACCGGGCAATGGATGTGATGAGATGTCTAGAAGGAGTGGAAGGAGTGATATATGCGTTTCAAAAGAGACAACGGGGGACGGGACATGCCGCATTATGTGGTTTAAAAGCATTGGCCGCAATTGGATATACTGGAAGTGCCATCATATCTATGGGAGATATGATTGTTTCTACGGATATTGTTAGCAAAATGTTGGCACTTTCAATTCGCCGTCAAACCGTCTGTGCAGTGCAACCAGTTGCATGTAATCATTCCGGGGGGCGCATCGTGATGCGCAAACACAAGTTCTATGGCATCGTGGAATTTGCTGATGCGGCATATTGGGCAGTATGTGATTTGCCATTGGAGAGGCGAGTTTCGGCGCTTTGTGCTTTCGGAATGAGTCCAGAAAAGGCAAATCACCTTGTGGAGATAAACAAAAATCGTGTCATGAACAACCGGTGCATATTGAACGGAGAAGCGTTTACCGCAAAAGAAATTCTTGAAATGCCTTATGTTAACACGGCTCTCTATTCTTTCCCGGTGAAGGATATCATCAAGGTTATCGCTCAAACCCAGAGGAAAAATGTGCAGAATGAAATTTATTTGACCGATGGGATGGAATACTTAGCGAAAAAGAACAAAGTGCAAATCTTAAAAATCAATGATTCAAAGAAAATGCTAACCTATAGCTCTAAAAATGAGTTAAAAGAGATTGATTCAATTTTGCAGAGGTAAAAAAACATTCGATTCTTTTTGTTTAACTGTCAAACGGGGGCGATAATGAACATCGCAAATTTGGCCAGTCAATTTGATGTTGACGGTTTTGTCTTCAGTGTCGAACCGATAGGGAATGGCTTTGTCAATGACACATATTTGGCGATATATCGAACCTTTTTTTCCGAAGAACGTGTGGTGATACAGAGAATCAACACCAATGTCTTTAAGCAGCCTGCCCATATCATGGAAAATATGCATAAGGTCACAGAGCATATTCATACAATTTTAAAAAAGGAATACCCAGAAAGTGACCGAATTTGGCAGATTCCTAAAATCATCCCTGCGAAAGACGGGAAAGATTATTACATTGACGAGCAGGGGCGGTATTGGCGCGCGATAACACATATTGCAAGTGCGCAATCCTACGACAAGATTCAGAATCCAAGCCATGCGTATGAAGTCGGGGCGGTTTTGGGACATTTTCATCATGCGATAGCGGATATGGATGGGACGGGGCTTTATGATACGTTGCCAGGATTCCATGTTACTCCGCATTACTTGCGTGAATTAGATCGCGTTCTTGGCACCGAAGAGGGGCAGGAGCATTTAAAAAGCTCAAAAGTCGCCATGAACGTGCTAAAGTTTATCGAGGATCGTCGGGAGTGGTGTTCCGTTTTGGAGAATGCAAAGGATCGAGGAGAATTGAAATGCCGTGTTATTCATGGTGATCCTCGGGCATCCAACATCATGATTGACAATGCGACGGGTAAAGGAACCTGCATCATTGATTTGGACACGGTTAAGCCAGGCCTAATTCATTATGATATTGGTGATTGTTTTCGTTCTTGTTGTAATCCACTGGGGGAAGGTGCCAGGGAGATTTCCAAAGTGAATTTTGATCTTGATTTGTGTGCGGCACTTGTCGATGGATACAAATCTCAGGCAAAAGATACCTTGACCGAAGCTGACCGACATTACCTTTATGATGGAATCAGGTTGATTGCTTTTGAACTATCGTTGCGTTTTTTCACTGATTTTCTGGCGGGAGATGTTTATTTCAAAGTGCATGAGGAAGGCCAGAATCTTCTGCGTTCTCGTGTGCAAATGCAGGAATGCCGTTGTATTGAGGCAAGTGAGGCCGCAATCCGACGGATTTTGGGCAAAATGTAAAAAGGATATTGGAAAGTCCAATTCCTCTCTTGAAAAAAGCCCAAGTGATGATAACAGACGTAGAGAGATTTTCCCGGGTGAATAAAGTTTATTATGCCTAGACCACTCATATCCATTATTGTTCCGGTCTATAATGCCGAAAAAACATTGAGGCGTTGTGTGCAAAGCCTTTGTGAGCAGTCCATCCAAGATTATGAAGTGTTATTGATTGATGATGGCTCAGTAGATGGAAGTGCTGAACTTTGCGAGACTTTGGCGGGCAAATCAGATCGGATTCGCGTATTTCATAAATCCAATGGGGGGGCTGCCTCTGCCCGGAATCTTGGAATGGATATGGCTCAAGGAGATTATATCGGCTTTGTGGACAGTGATGACTATATTGAAAAAGACATGTATCGGGATTTGATTGATATCATGTGCCAAAAGAACATTGATGTGCTGGATAGTTTACGGTATCGCGATGTTTCCACTGGTGGTGGGGGAGTGCCTTCGTCAGAACAAACCGAGAATCTCGTTGAAGAGTCAGATGTCGAGGCAATCCGTCAAATGTTGCTCTGGAAGGGAAATTCATCATTATGTACCCGGGTGTTTCGCAGAGAGTTTTTAGTGGGCATGAAAATCCCCGAAGGACATAAGGTGGAAGACTTCCGGTTCCTGTTGGATGTCCATCGGAAGGCAGGAAGAAATGTGACCTATCAAAAAGCCTATTATCATGTGGTTCCAGCACCTGGGAGTGTAACTAGGTCTGGTTTTTCCTCAGTATTCTTTGACGCAATCTACCAGGCAGGCGAAGCACGTAAGTTTGTGGATAGTTATTATCCTCAGTTGCGAACAGCGGCGGATTTTTTCTTGTTGAACTGTATTTATTTGTTTTTTGTCAATATTCCTTCAAAGGCGTTGCATGAGAATTATGCATATTGCAAGGGATTACGTAGGCGGTTGCGCGGAATGTTCAAGGGTATTTTTAGTAATAAGTATTTGGGAATAAAAGAGAAATGTGTTCTGTTATCGACCTTTGTTAATATGCGCTTGCCCAATATGATTTATAGGCGTTTGGGGAAGCATTAAAATCGCCAGAAGATATGAAGAAGTTGTTGTTTGTCATTCCATCCCTTGGAATAGGTGGGGCAGAAAAAAGCCTTTATGGACTTTTGAAATATTGGGACTACAATAAATACGAAGTATATGTCTATCCCTATGTTGAAAGAGGCGACTATTGTGCTGTGCTGCCTAAGGAAGTAAAAGTCATTGAACCTGGGGAAGAGTATCGAGACTTTTTTTGCAGAAACATGTTTTCCTCCTGCTGGGGATATTTGAGCCGTTTCCGTTTGCGTGCCTGCTGGCGGCGATTGAAATGGGGACTGCTGCCGTTTTTATACCGCCTTGTTGGTCGTAAGTGCCATCGGAATTCCCGATTCGACTGGAGCTGTCAGCAGATGGTAATGGAGAAACTCTCGCAAGATTTTGATGTTGCGATTGGCTATATGGACGGTGCACCCAATTATTATGTGGTGAATTGTGTAAATGCTAGCAAAAAAATCGCCTGGATTCATACTGATTATTCCACAACCTTTCCAAATTTGGAAGCAGATCGTGCATATTTGCCCAAGACCGATGCCATTGTCACCGTTTCTCAGAATTCTAAACGAGAAATCGTCAAACTGTTGCCTGAATTGGCAGAAAAGATTCAAATCATTCCCAATATTCTAGACACGAATAAAATTGACCGATTGAAAAATGATGTGGTGAAACTGGAGGATGCGGGTCGTTATCGAATTGTCTCGGTTGGGCGTCTTGTCAAACTTAAGGGCTTTGACATTTGCATTGAAGCCGCCAAAATACTGTGTGATAAAGGATTGGATTTCCACTGGTATTTTGTGGGGGATGGCCCGGAAAAAGAGGCGCTCGACAGACAAATCCGCCAGCTTGGACTGGAGGAGAAATGTACCTTGGCAGGGGCAACCGACAATCCGTATGCATTTATGAATCGTGCAGATTGTTGTGTGCAAATGTCTGAATACGAGGGAAGAAGCATGGTGATTGATGAAGAACATTATTTGCTGAAACCAATCGTAGCCTCTAACATAGGCTCATATCGCGAAACGATTGATGACGGGCGGACAGGGCTTTTGGTAGAGAGAAATCCGGTCGCCGCCGCAATGGGCATATTGCGACTTTTAGAAGATTCTCAATTCTATGCTTCGATTGTCGCAAATTTGGTCAATTTGCATATTGATGATGGGCATGTTATTCAGGCGGTTGAGACGCTGTTGAAGTAGAGGTCGTCATGGGTTCCTTGAAGAACTTTTTTTCACGTGTGAATAAGTTGTCACCGGCGGCCAAGGCGTCCTTCTGGTTTGTGGTGTCCAGCGTGGTTTTGCGGGGGATTTCCTTCATTACCACGCCGATTTTTACTCGTTTGCTTAATGTGGAAGATTATGGTAAAACCAGTGTGTTTGTTACTTGGGAGGGGATGATCAGCATTTTTGCAACATTGTCTCTATCTGGGGGTGTTTACAATGTTGCGATGACCAAATATGAAGACGACATCGATACCTTTACTTCGTCCATGTTGGGATTGACGGTTTTGGTGTCTACTATTGTTTATCTTTTTTGCGGTGTTCTAAATACCTTTGTTCCTAAAATCTTTGAATTGGACAATTCATTTATTCTGTTCATGTGGATACAAACCATGATGACCGCAGCCTCCTCTTTTTGGATTATGCGGAAAAGGTTTGTGTATGATTACAAAAAGGTTATCCTGTTCACATTTGCAAATGCCTTGTTGTGTCCAATCGTGGCAATTATAGCGGTTCTTTTATTTCCAGGGCATAAGGCCTATGCTAAAATTGTTGGTGCGGGGATTCCGGGGATTGCGATTGGTTGTTTTCTAGGTGTATCTGCCTGGTGGAAGGGGAAGGCTCTGTTTCATGGACAGTATTGGAAATATGCCTTGGGGTTCAATCTACCGTTGCTGCCACACTATTTGGCCACGGTTATTTTTAATTCCGGCGACAAGTTGATGATTAACTCCATGGTTGGCGCGGCGGAAGTTGGGTTTTATAGTATCGCCCACAGTATTACCGGTCTGATTGAACTAGTTACCCATTCAATCAACCATTCATTGATTCCATTTACCCTCCAGTGCATCAAAAAAAAACAGACCAGAAATCTCCATCGTTATTTTTTCATGTGTTCGCTAGTGGTTTCCGTCGTCTGCGTAGGAGTGTTGCTGTTTGCCCGTGAAGGAATTTTGATTTTTGCCACCCCTGCCTATTTGAATGCGGTTTACTTTATCGCACCATTGACATTTGCAGTGCAAATGTCATTTGTCTCTGGGTTATTGGGCAATATTTTATTTTATTATGAAAAAACGGGGTTGATGTCTTTGATGACCATGATCTGCGGGAGTATTAACATTGTCGCAAATTACATTGGAATTCGATATTGGGGATATGTCGCTGTCGGATATACAACTTTGCTCTGTTGCTTTGTCCGCCTCGTTCTTTATTATCTCTGCGTGAGGAAATATGAAAATCATCTATCGGAGATAATCAGTATTAAGCTTCTTGCCTTAGTTCTGATGGGCTTTGCCTTCTTTGTTCCCATCGGTATTTTGCTCAAAGACAATCTTTGGGGCAGAATCGGTGTCGTCGCGGTGGTGCTTCTTTTAATGGGATTGAATGTGAAAAACATTGCCGCTTTCTTCAAGAAAATGCGTGCCAGCTAGCCTTGTAGTACGGCTCGGCGATATTTTGACAGTTTAAAATGAAAGGAAAAATTGGTATAGTTACATTGCATCGCAATACCAATTATGGTGCCAATTTGCAGGCGTATGCCTTGCAAAAATATATCCAGTCTATAGGGGGCGATGTCCAGTTGGTTGACTATCTTCCACTTGTTTATGACAGTCAAAACCACTTGTTGACATGGTTGCGAGAATCGTGGAGGAATGCCCGTGGCATTGGCTTTTTTCGCAAAGTCAAATTGCTTGTGGCATTATGTTTGTCAGCACCTTCAAAAGCACGTCGTCTAAAGCGATTTGACGAGTTTCGCAAAAAAAACTGCAAACTTTCAGTACGTTGTGATACGAGTTTTGACATCGTGAATTTGGGACTGAACACTCTGGTCTGCGGCAGCGACCAGATTTGGAATCCAGATGTTACCTATGGATTTGACCCAGTTTACTTTGGTGAAGTTGACGGAGTGACGACACGAGTTTCCTATGCGGCGAGTTTAGGTAAAACGCAGTTGAATGGCGATCAGGAAATCGCCATTGTAAAACTCATTCAGGCACTGGATAATTGTTCTGTACGGGAAAGCGTAAGCAATGATTACCTGAGTGGTTTAAGTGGGAAGGAAATAACCACCGTATGCGATCCGACATTATTGCTTGCTGCAGAAGATTATCTTAAGCTGACTGGACCACGGCTGGTGAAAAGCAAATATGTTTTACTTTACAGCATTATCAAAGATCCCTTAATGACTGCCTTTGCGGAACGTTTTGCAAGAGAACGTGGATTAGCACTGGTGGAAATCTCGCAAGGGAAAAAGCATGGTACAGGGCATCTCCAAGTTACCGACTGGGGACCCTGCGAGTTTCTGACCGCCTACCGTGATGCGGATTTCATCATTACCAATTCGTTCCATGGAACTGCATTTTCACTGATTTTTGAAAAACAGTTTCTGGTCTTTGACAACAAGATAAGAGGAATTCGGATATCCAATCTGCTAGCTACAGTGGGGCTTGAGAACCGAATGTTGGATTCTGCGACGGGAGAGTATCCTGATGCGGCGATAGATTATACTACTGTTCGGGCAAAGTTGGCATCGTACGTTCGCAGATCCAAAGAATTTCTTGCCCAGGCACTTGACAGCAGGGGAGAATCCCTTATTCCCGAAAAAAAGTGCGCAGGATGCGGTGTCTGTAAGGCAGTCTGTCCATTTGATGCGATTTCCATGAAAGCAGATGTAAATGGTTTCCAGATTGCAATTGTTGATCGGAGAAAGTGTAAAAACTGTGGACGATGCAAGCAGGCATGTCCAATGCTGACTCCGGTGAGCATATCTGAATCAACAGGAATATATGCATTCAAGGGACAAGATATTCTTCGAGCGAAAAGTGCCTCAGGAGGAGCGTTTGCGGCATTGGCTTCCCTGGTCTTGAAGCAACGGGGTGTCGTCTATGGTGTGGCAATGCGTGCGGATTTTTCTGCTGAACACATTCGTATTGAAACCTTGAACAATTTATCGGAGTTGCAGGGGACAAAATACCATCAAAGCATGTTGACACAATGTTATTCTTTAATCAAAAAGGATTTGCAGGCGGGGAAAATAGTTTTGTTTAGTGGAACTGCATGTCAAATTGCGGCAGTGAAAAAGTATGTGGAAATATGTCAGTTGCCTTCAGAGCATCTTTATCTGGTTGATATTATTTGCCACGGCGTTGCCAGTCCGTCCATGTTCAAGCGTTTTATTCTCTGGCTGGGGAAGCAGTATAATTGCCCAGTGGCATCATACGCTTTCCGAGACAAGGATATTTCCTGGCGGGGGAATTCCTGCAAGACTGTTCTGGTTGATGGCAGAACCTTCCAATGCGACAGGTATTCTTCTGCATTCATGAATATGTATTATTCTTCTGCCATTACTCGCGATTGTTGTTTTTCGTGTCGCTATGCAGATACGAATAGATGTTCTGATTTGACAATAGGCGATTATTGGGGAATTGAGAAATTAGATGCATCGTTTGAAGATTCGCTAGGAGTTTCTGTCATGCTAGTTAATTCAGAAAAAGGCAGACTTCTTCTAGAACAATGCGAAGGCACTTATATTCCTGGAAGCCTGGAAACGTGCCGACAGCCTCAATTACATTGTCCGGTGAAATGCCCGGGAAACCGCGATATGTTTTTGAGAGATTATCGTGCGAATTTTGACAAGACTATACGGAAATTGGCAGTGCCCCCAAATAGTTTTATCGGAAAGATTTCTCATGGTTTCTTCAAATGAATGTATTGAAAATTAACGAGATACGCTGTGTTCCCCACAAAAGTGCCTAATTGAACTTCAATTTGGGAGTTTATCATCAGTTTATTGTTTTCTACTAGGCATTTGTCCCCAGTAGATGCTTTCGCGGGGGAATATAATGAAGGAATAATTCTTTTGTGTTTAAGCAATCGACAACACACTTCGATGTTTTGACATCTGTGTATTAGGGATAACAACCTTTGATTCGAGGAAATAATAATGTTTTCACGTTATAATTATCTGAAGCATGATGGCCGGGGAAATAGACGCGGTTTTATCAAAAATGTATTTTGGTTGGTCAAAAACAAAATTAAAATGCATTTTGAAGCAGTAAAAAGATTTTTGCGAAAAGTAACTATAGATTCTAGGAACAAAAAAAAGCTGAAGAATTGTAACCCATCTATTCTTTCAATGAATTGTAATGGGTGTATTATTTCCCATGACTTGGGGTTACGGTTCAATTCTCAGTTTGTTAACTTGTGGCTTTCTCCAAAAGATTTTTTGGAGTATTTGGAACACTTGGATTACTATAATTCACTTCCAATTCAATTCATATCGTCAACGGAAAACAATCCAGTAGGCGTAATTGGAGGTTTGACAATCCATTTTACACATTATTCGTCAGAAGAGGAAGCCGCGAAAAAATGGGATGAACGGAAGAAGAGGATTATTCCTGATAACTTATTTGTAATGATGACTGACCAAGAAGGTTGTACACATGATGACATGGTTCGATTTGACAATCTCCCGTTTCAACACAAGGTTATATTCACCCATTTACCACATTCAGATATCCGTTCAAGTTTTTATATCAAAGGTTTTGAGGACAAAGGAATGGTAGGGCAATTGAATGGTTGGACTGGGATGTTTTCTCTTCATAAGTGGTATGATCAGTTTGATTATGTTAATTGGTTAAACGGCAACTAGGAAACATTTGTTCGATTTTCGATGATGTCATATTATCGAGTTTTTGCCAGTGTCACTGGGATTCCATAAAATGCAACTATGTGAGTATTTAATTGTCGCGGTTCCATTTGGGATATTGCCAAACAATCATGCGGATTCAAGATGATTCTATTGGCTCATTTGGGGTGACCCTATGGAATAGAGTTTTGGAGGATGAGGACGGCATACTGGAAACAACAGAGTTTTCGGGGCACTTTAAGGAATGTCGCAAGGGGCTTATGTTGACTTTGCGCAGGTGGAAAGAATCAGCGAAACAGTGAGCCGCGAATATCTCAAGATTTTCCTCTGCCAGAATAAAGTTTTCCGCATACGTCTTGGGATAGGGCAGATGCAAGTGGTAGAAGGCTGAAAGTTGCGAAATGATTGTTCCCCAGAAAGGACCATTGATTTCCATTGTCATCCCCATCTACCAGGTGGGGAAATATCTTGAGAAATGCCTTTCTTCCGTCATCAACCAAACTTATCGCAATCTGGAAATTCTTCTTATAGATGACGGTTCTCTTGACGAATCGCCTGCAATTTGTGACATGTACCAGAGCCAGGATTGTAGAATCGTCGTAGTACACCAGAAAAATGGCGGCTTGTCTCATGCACGAAATGTCGGCTTGGCGCTGGCAAAAGGAGATTTCATTGGCTTTGTCGATGGTGATGACTGGATTGAACCGAATATGTATGAAGTGTTGCTGAATGCTTGTCAGGAGTCTAACGTTGATATTTCGGCATGTCGCCCCTGCTTTGAGTCGGATGATTTCCAATACAAATCAAATACGAATGATAATTCTGGCGAGCGGGTAATCTATTCTTGCGAAGAAGGACTGAAAAGGCTCGTCCAAAAAGATGGAATCGTTCATTATTCGGTTTGTAATAAACTCTATAGGAAAAAGGTTTTGGAGGGAGTTGGTTTTGCTGAAGGGAAGATTTTCGAAGACATGTTTTGGACGCCCCAAATTCTTTGCAATGTGCAATCCATCGTATGCATTGATGCATTTCTTTACCATTATCGGCAAAGGACCGATGGTCTTTCCCACGATGACAAACTCGTCGTTAAAGGGCTTCTAGATAAAGTTGAGATGGCATGTCAAAGAAATGAGTATCTTTTTGAACGTCATCCCACCTTGCAGAAATTGTTGATTCTGGACACCATGGAGAAGTGTTACTTGGGATACCGGCAAATTGACGTTCAATTCAAATATCTTGATACGGATGGTAGCATCCGCCAGAAACTCCATCAAATCTTCTGTGGATTTGGCATGCACTGGATATTGGAATTTGACAGCGGTAAGGCAAGATTTGTTAGGATTCTGTTCTTTTTTTGCCCCTGTCTGTTATGGGTATTCTACAGTATTTGGGGCAAATTACGGGGACGTTTTAAGGGGGAGGAAACCGTGACAACGTGAACTTACTGCTTTTTAGTGCAGTAAATATCATCAGAATCATAAAGGAAGCGAAATAAAACAAGTTTGTTATCATTTCTTGAGGTCATTGGTTTAGTATCTGAAAAACGGGAAGATATTTCTTACTCTCCAAGGAATCAATGATTTTTGAGTTTCAATGACAAAAAGTCCCAATTCACATCGTGGCATCTCTTGCCATTTGAGTATGCTGGGAATTTTCAGAACCATTTCTAAACCATTGTCTTACATAGGAGTGTGATTCTTCATCATTATGTCAACCTTTGCCAACGCAACCTTACTGATCACCGGAGGAACGGGATCCTTCGGGCATACCGTCCTCAAGCATTTCCTCACTTCGGACATCGGGCAAATCCGCATCTTCTCACGCGACGAGAAGAAGCAGGACGACATGCGCCATGAACTTCAGGCGTTGCATCCCGAGGAGGCCAAGAAGGTCAAATTCTACATCGGTGACGTGCGCGATCCGCGTAGTGTCGCCGATGCGATGCCTGGTGTGGACTACATCTTCCATGCGGCCGCACTGAAGCAGGTGCCATCCTGCGAATTCTTTCCGATGCAGGCGGTCAAGACAAACGTGGAGGGCACGGACAATGTGTTGCACGCGGCGATTGACGCTGGCGTGAAACGCGTGGTGTGCCTCTCGACCGACAAGGCGGCGTATCCCATCAACGCGATGGGCATCTCGAAGGCGATGATGGAGCATGTCATCTATGCAAATGCCCGCGTGGCGGCCGACCGTGGCGGAACGGTCATCTGTTGCACACGCTACGGCAACGTGATGTGTTCCCGTGGCTCGGTGATTCCTCTCTTTATCGACCAGATCAAGGCGGGGAATCCTATCACGGTCACAAATCCCGAGATGACGCGCTTTCTGATGAACCTGGACGAGGCAGTGGAACTGGTACGCTTTGCTTTCGAGCATGCGAATCCCGGCGACCTCTTTATCCAGAAGGCCGACGCCTCGACCATTGGCGACTTGGCAAAAGGTATCCAGAAGTTGTTTGGAGACACGGGCATGCGGGTAATTGGCACTCGCCATGGCGAAAAGCTCTATGAAACGCTGATGACCCGCGAAGAGCGCTTGCGTAGCGAGGATATGGGGAACTACTTCCGCGTGTCTGCCGATACGCGCGACCTCAACTACGACAAGTACTTCGTGGAAGGCAAGGTGCAGACCGAGGCCGACGAACCCTATACCTCCCATAATACCAACCTGCTTGACGTGGATGGGGTGGTCAAGAAGATTCTAACTACCGACTATGTCAAGGAACAGTTGGCGATTGGTTAAGATCCCTTGGAAATGTTTGCAATAACTTGAAAATTCGTAATATTATGCTACATTTGGTATTTTCTGGCTGAACCTTTTGGAATCGTTTCAAAGGACAATCATAATCCGCCATTTCCAATTCAATATAAGTGTTTATCGCTTATATGTTTATAGGATTAGTGAAACGGTTTCTTGGCCGCTAGTGAGTAATCCCTAACCTTGTATCGGGCTTCTCCTTATGCCACAAGAACAACCATCTTCCAAGCATTCTTTTGCGAAAGCGTGGTGGCTTGCCGCCATCCTGCTTGTAGTCTATGACTTGATAACCATCGCATTGAGTTATTATCTTGCGCTGGTGATTCGTTTTGAGACCTTCCGGCCGGATGGTTTTGGCGGCTATGCGCCTGGATTGCTGGTCACCTTGAAGTATTTCCCGGTTCTGTGCATCCTCGTCTACTTTGCATTTAAATTATACAATAGCATTTGGAGGTTCGCTAGTTATCATGAATTGATGCACTGTATCTACGGAACTTTCCTGACCATTCCTTTCCATTACTTTCTTCTGACATTTGGGTATGGTCGCATGCCGCTCTCTTATTATGTCTTCGGGGGGGGGCTGCAATTCGGCTTTCTGCTTTTCAGCCGCTTCGTCTATCGGCTTCTCTATCTGGAGTTTTCCAACTGGCGAAAACGGCAATTGCATGGCAAAAAGGCACTTCAGGGAATGCTTATCGGCGCAGGCGCTGCCGGACAGGTAATTCTCCGTGATATCTCAACCAGCAATCTTGCCGAAATCAATATCCGGTGCATCATTGACGATGATTCAACCAAATGGGGCCGTACTCTGGATGGCATTCCGATTGTCGGCGGCCGCGATGACATCCTGAAGAGCGTGCAGCATTTCGGCATCGACCGCATTTTCCTTGCCATCCCAACCGCTTCCCGCGAGGATCAGCGCGACATCATCAACCTTTGCCAGGAGACCGGATGCGAGATCAAGACCCTTCCCGGCATATATCAGCTGGCCAACAACGAAGTTTCGTTGACCAGGATGCGGGATGTGCAGATTGAGGATCTCCTGGGGCGCCCCCCAATCGTGGTTAATACCGAGAGCATCTTTGCCAACATTTCCAACCATGTCGTGCTGGTTACCGGCGGCGGCGGTTCCATCGGCTCGGAGTTGTGCCGACAAATTGCCAAGCACCAGCCACGGCTCCTCATCATCTTTGACATCTATGAGAACAATGCCTACGACATCCAGCAGGAGTTGCGACGCCAGCATCCCGACTTGAACCTGAAAGTCCTGATTGGCTCCGTACGGGACACCCATCGTGTGGAACAGCTCTTCGACCTCTACCATCCCGAGATGGTTTTCCATGCCGCCGCCCACAAGCACGTTCCGCTGATGGAGGAGTCGCCTTGCGAGGCAATCAAGAACAATGTGCTGGGAACCTATAAGGTCGCATACGCGGCGCTTACCCATGGATGCCGCAGGTTTCTCCTGATTTCCACGGACAAGGCGGTGAATCCGACCAATATCATGGGGGCTTCCAAGCGCCTCTGCGAGATGATCATCCAGACGATGGACAAGGTCGCACGAACCGGCGACATCTCCGTGCTTCCCCATGTGACATCGCATGAGGGGAGCCAGCGAAGCACCCTCGCTTTGGCGCCAGATGCTCCGCACACCGAGTTCGTCGCCGTGCGGTTCGGCAATGTCCTGGGCTCCAATGGTTCGGTGATTCCGTTGTTCAAGAAGCAAATCGCGGAAGGTGGCCCGGTGACCGTCACGCATCCCGACATCATCCGCTACTTCATGACCATCCCCGAGGCGGTTTCGCTGGTGCTTCAGTCCGCCACCTATGCCAAAGGTGGTGAGATCTTTGTGCTGGACATGGGCGAACCGATGAAGATTGACACGTTGGCACGCAACCTCATTAAGTTGGCGGGCTTCAAGCCGGATGTGGACATCAAGATCCAGTACACGGGGTTGCGCCCAGGCGAAAAGCTTTACGAAGAAAAATTGATGAGTGAAGAAGGGCTTAAGAAGACAGAGAACAAGCTCATTCACATTGCCCAGCCCATTGAGATGGACACGGAACTCTTCCTCCGGCACCTTGACGAACTTATTGCCGTCAGTGCGACCAATTCCGAGGAAATCCGCGAGGTTGTCCAGCGGGCCGTTCCGACCTATCATCCAGAGAAGAAAGGGACCTGACGGGTTCATGGGGAAAGTCTGAAACGAATGAGACAATAGGTCGTGTCTGGGAAACGGCTCATCATTCTGGGGGCGGGCGGCTATGGTCGCACGGTGGCGGATATTGCTCGCCAAGTCGGTCGTTATACGGTAGTTGCGCATCTGGACGACCAGGCAAGCGGGCCGGAGATTCTAGGCACTTGCGGCGATTTTACGCACTTTCAGGATAACTCCACGGAATTCTATCCCGCCTTCGGCGACAACCGTCGCCGTGTGGAGTGGCTGGAACGATTGGCGGCGTCGGACTGTCTTCTTGCGACTATTGTGCATCCCACGGCATACCTGAGTCCGACAACCGTGGTGGCGGAAGGCTGCGTATTCCTTCCTCTTTCTGTGGTGAATACGGGATGCGTATTGGCACGGGGATGTATCATAAACTGCGGAGCAGTGGTGGATCATGGCTGCGTGCTAGAGGCGGGTGTTCACGTGTGTTTGAACGCGACCGTGAAGGCAGAAAACCACCTGCCTGCGTTCTTCAAAGTGGAAGCTGGGCAAGTCGTCCAAAACCGACAGTACTAACAAAGCGTGCCGCATTGGCGGCCGCGAACCAACAATCATTATGGAATACACTGTGAAGTTCAAGGACAATGGTCGGTTGAAGCTGCTGATCATCGTGGGCACGCGCCCGGAGATCATCCGCTTGGCGGCGGTAATCACCAAATGCCGCAAGTACTTCGATGTCATTCTAGCACACACGGGACAGAATTACGACTACAACCTCAACGGGGTCTTCTTCAAAGACCTTGGGTTGGCAGAGCCGGAGGTTTATCTAGATGCCGTGGGGGATAATCTCGGTCAGACGATGGGCAATATCATTGCCAAGTCATACGAGCTGATGGTTGAAATTCAGCCGGATGCAGTGCTGGTGTTGGGGGACACGAATTCCTGCCTCTCGGTAATCGGCGCGAAACGCCTCCACATCCCGATTTTCCACATGGAGGCAGGAAACCGCTGCAAGGACGAATGTCTGCCGGAGGAGACCAACCGCCGCATCGTGGATATCATTTCCGATGTGAATTTGGCATATTCCGAACACGCCCGTCGCTATCTTGCCGATTGTGGGCTGCCGAAGGAACGCACCTACGTAACCGGCTCGCCGATGGCGGAGGTACTTCATCAGAATCTCACGAAAATCGAGGCCAGCGATGTCCACAAACGTTTGGGACTAGAAAAAGGTAAGTACATCCTGCTCTCCGCACACCGTGAGGAGAACATCGACACCGAAGCGAATTTCACCAGTCTCTTCACCGCCATCAACCAGATGGCCGCGAAATACGACATGCCCATTCTCTACAGCTGTCATCCAAGAAGCCGGAAACGCTTGGAGTCCAGTGGGTTCCAGTTAGACAAACGGGTGATTCGCCATGAGCCGCTCGGTTTTCTTGACTATAACTGCTTGCAAATGAATGCCTTCGCCGTGGTTAGTGATTCTGGAACCCTCCCCGAGGAGAGTTCCTTTTTCACCTCAATCGGCAAACCCTTCCCAGCCATCTGCATCCGAACTTCCACTGAACGTCCCGAAGCGTTGGACAAGGGGTGCTTCGTGATTGCCGGAATCGCTACGCAGAGTCTGCTACAGGCGGTGGATACCGCCGTTGAGATGGTTCGAAACGGTGACCATGGTATTCCTGTACCTGACTATGTGGATGAGAATGTCTCCACGAAGGTCGTGAAGATTATTCAGTCTTATACCACTATTGTAAATAAAATGGTCTGGAGGAAGCAATAATGAATATATTGGTTACAGGTGCCAAGGGCTTTGTCGGCCGCAATCTGGTTGAGAACCTCAAGACTCTGTGTGATGGGCGAAACCGCACGCGACCGAATCTCCAGATTGGGGAGATTTACGAATACGATTTGGATTCCACGCCGGAGGAGCTGGAGGAATACTGCGCAAAAGCGGGCTTCGTCTTCAATTTGGCGGGCGTGAATCGCCCAAAGGATCCTGCGGAATTTCGCCAAGGCAACTTCGGCTTTGCCTCTACACTTTTGGAGACGCTTAAGCGTCACGGCAATACTTGCCCAGTGATGCTTTCCAGCAGCATCCAGGCCACGTTGGCTGGACGCTTCGGCACGAGTGAATACGGGCTTTCCAAGCGTGACGGCGAAGAACTCTTCTTCCAATATGGAGCGGAAACCGGTGCCAAGGTGCTAGTGTACCGATTCCCGAATCTGGCAGGCAAGTGGGTGCGTCCCAACTATAACTCTGCGGTTGGAACTTTCTGCAATAACATCGCGAATGACCTACCGATCACTGTCAACGACCCGAGTGTCGAGTTGGAGTTGCTTTTCATCGATGACCTGGTCGAGGAAATGTTGGATGCCCTGGAGGGGCGCGAACATCGTTGTGAGTTCAATGGAGTGGAGGCAGTGTCGACGTCAAATGGGCGTTACTGCTATGCGCCAGTTACGCACAAGGCGACGCTCGGACGTATCGTGGAGTTGCTGAAGCAATTCCACGAGCAGCCGCAGACATTGATGATGCCGGCGATACCTGCGGGGAGTTTCGAGAAGAAACTCTATTCGATGTACCTGAGCTACTTGCCGAAGGAGAAGATTGCATTTGACCTCAAGATGAACTGCGATGCACGCGGAAGTTTCACCGAACTGCTCAAGACCGCCGAACACGGACAGTTCTCCGTGAATATCTCTCGCCCTGGCATCACCAAGGGCCAGCATTGGCATAACTGCAAGTGGGAATTCTTCATCGTCGTGAGCGGGCACGGTCTTATCCAGGAACGCAAAATCGGCACGGATGAAGTGCTGGAGTTTGAAGTTTCAGGGGAAAAGATCCAGGCAGTCCACATGCTTCCAGGCTACACTCACAATATCATCAACCTTTCGCAGACCGAGAATCTGGTGACGCTGATGTGGGCCAACGAACCCTTTGATCCCTCACACCCTGATACCTTCTTTGAGCCAGTTTGAATTCCACGAATAATAGGAAATACACATCATGAACAACCTCTACGAACAATTGGTGAATCGCGAGACGAAGCTCTCGCTGGTGGGGCTCGGCTACGTCGGCATGCCGATCGCGGTGGCCTTTGCCAAGAAGATCAACGTGGTCGGCTTCGACCTGAATGCGGCGAAGATCGCGCTTTACCAGTCCGGCGTGGACCCCACTCACGAGGTAGGCGACGCGGCGATCAAGGCCACGAAGGTGGAGTTCACCGCCGACGAGACGAAGCTCCGCGAGGCGCGCTTCCACATCGTGGCGGTGCCAACTCCCGTGAACGACGACCATACGCCGGACCTCTCGCCCGTCGAGGGCGCCAGCCGCATCCTGGGGCGCAACCTCCAGAAGGGCTCGGTGGTGGTCTTCGAAAGCACGGTGTACCCCGGCGTGACCGAGGAGACCTGCGTGCCGATTCTGGAGAAGGAATCTGGCCTGAAGTGTGGCGTGGATTTCAAAGTGGGCTACTCCCCTGAACGCATCAACCCCGGCGACAAGCAGCACCGCCTCGAGAACATCAAGAAGATCGTCAGCGGCATGGACGCCGAGACGCTGGAGTGCGTGGCGAAGGTCTATGAACTGGTGGTGGAGGCGGGCGTGCATCGCGCGGAGTCCATCCAGGTCGCGGAGGCCGCGAAGGTCATCGAGAACTCGCAGCGCGACATCAACATCGCGTTCATGAACGAACTCTCCATCATCTTCAACCGTATGGGTATCGACACTCTCTCCGTGCTGCGGGCTGCCGGCACCAAGTGGAATTTCCTGCCCTTCCGCCCGGGGCTGGTCGGCGGCCACTGCATCGGCGTTGACCCCTACTACCTGACCTACCGCGCCGAGATGATGGGCTACCACAGCCAGATCATCCTCGCGGGACGCCGCATCAACGACGACATGGGCAAGTACGTCGCCGAGAATTGCGTGAAGAACCTGATTGCGGCGGATAAGCCGGTCAAGGCCGCGAAGGTCGCCATCCTGGGCTTCACCTTCAAGGAGAACTGCCCCGACACCCGCAACAGCAAGGTCTTCGACATCGTGAAGGAACTACGCGAATACGGCATCTCGCCCATCATCGCCGACCCGCAGGCGGATGCCGACGAGGCGAAGCGCCTCTACGGGCTGGAGTTCGTGGACCTCAAGGCCGTCCGCGACATGGACGCGGTGATCCTGGCGGTCGCCCACCGCGAGTTCGCGGCCTTCCAGCAGGCCGACCTGGATGCCCTCTACGCGCCGGGCACGAAGATTCTCCTGGACCTCAAGGGGCTCCTGGATCGCGCCGAATACGAGGCCGCGGGATACCGCTACTGGCGGCTGTAAGGTGAATTATCCCGCCCCTTTGTAGAAACAATGCCGAAAGTCTTCGTCTCAGGTTGCTATGACATGCTCCATTCGGGGCATGTCGCGTTCTTCGAGGAGGCCGCCACATACGGCGACCTCTATGTGGGCATCGGCTCGGACAAGACCATTTTCGAGCTGAAGAACCGCAAGACCATCAACCCCGAGCAGGAGCGCCTCTACATGGTCAAGGCGCTCCGATGCGTGAAGGACGCGTGGATCAACTCCGGCTCCGGCATCATGGACTTTGCCAAGGAAGTCGAGGCGCTCAAGCCGGACATCTTCTTCGTAAACACGGACGGTTTCACGCCCGCCAAGCAGGAGTTCTGCGACAAGCTGGGCATCAAGCTGGTGGTCAGCCAGCGCATCCCGCACGGGGGACTCCCTGCGCGTTCCACCACGGCGTTGCGTCAGGAATGCACGATTCCTTACCGTGTCGAGCTGGGCGGCGGCTGGCTAGACCAGCCGTTTGTCAACCAATTGGCCCCTGGGCCAGTGCTGACTCTCTCGATTGAGCCGGAGACGGAATTCAATCATCGTTCTGGCATGGCGACCTCTTCCCATCAAAAGGCTGTCGAATTATGGCATACGGCAATTCCGGAAGGAGACCGTGTCCAGCTGGCGCATACGCTTTTCTGTGTGGAGAATCCACCTGGAACCGTCAATGTTTCCGGGTCGCAGGACCAGTTGGGTATCCTCCTTCCCGGATTCAACAAACTCAACTACGACAACGGCTATTGGCCAATTTCCATAGATTCCATTACGGACAGGGAGACGCTGGAGTTCATTGAACGTCATTTGTATCTTATCGCTTTGCCGTTGCGGCGGGACGGCTATACGCCGTTCGCGGGGATGACGGTCACTGCCGGGGGAGTGCAGAGTTTGGCAACGGCGACCGAAGCCATCTGGGAGGCGGTGAAGGCGAAGGATGTGCAGGCGTGGGGCAGGGCGACCACGGCTTCGTTTGAAGCCCAGATTGCGATGTTCCCCGCGATGATGTCTCCGGAGATGGCCGAGACCATTGAACAGTATCGCGACAGTGTCTGTGGCTGGAAGATCACCGGCGCGGGTGGCGGCGGCTATCTAGTGGTGATATCTGAACATTCCATTGAGAATGCACTTCGCATTCATGCCTGCCGAAGCTGAGTTTCGACGGAATACATTGCCTATTGAAAAAAGGCGCCGTTCAGGGGCGCCTTTTTTTATGCCGTGATATTGTGCCTTAGAGAGTTATTTTGCGGTTTCTTTAAGGCGGGCGATTTCCGCCGGCCACTTTTCGGGTTCAGGGGTTTCCACGACCATCGGGAAGCCATCAAGCCGTGGGTCTGCGGCAAGGCGCTCGAAGAGCGTCCAGCCGAGGTTGCCTTCTCCGAGTGGCGCATGGCGGTCCAAATGGGAGCCCAAGGTGGATTTGGTGTCGTTGAGATGCATCCCGCGCAGGCGTTCAAAGCCGATGCGCTCTGAAAATTCTTTCCAGAAGGCATCGTAGCCGTCTGGGGATGCCATGTCGATGCCGGCCGCGTATGCGTGACAGGTGTCGATGCAGATGGCGCACCGGTCGTCGTTGACCAACTCCAGAAGCCGCTGGAGTTCCTCGATGCTTTTTCCTGCGCAGCTGCCCTGACCGGCGGTGTTTTCAATGACGGGGATGACGGTAGTAGTCTCGGCGAGCGCCTGCCGGATGCATTCTGCGATGGCGGAGAGGGTATCCTGGAGGTCGGCGCCCAAGCCGCTTCCTGGATGGAAGTTCAGGTATTTGAGACCGAGTTTCTCCACACGCTGGAGTTCCGCAACAAAGGCTCCCGTGGCGTTTTTGCGTTTTTCAGGGGCGGGGTTGCCCAAGTTGATGAGATAGGAGTCATGAGGCAGGACGCCCTCAGGCGGGATTCCCGTTGCGGAAAGATGCGCCTTGAATTCCTCCGCCTCGGAGTCCGTGATTTCCGGTGCCCGCCATTGTTGCTGGTTCTTGGTGAACATCGCGAAGCCAGTCGCGGAGAGTTCATTGGCACGGTCGGCCGCTTGGAAAAGACCGCCTGCGATACTGACATGTGCACCGAAGTATTTCATGGTCTAGTCGTAGTAGTTGGCATCATAGACGAAATGGACCGGCCCGCATTGGGTCGCGGCAAAGTCCTCCGTGAGCTGGATGGTGAGGTCGCCGCCGGGCATCTTCACCGTCACGGGGGATTCACACCACCCCAGCTTGAGCGCGACGGCAGCGCAGGCACAGGCGCTGGTTCCGGAGGCCAGGGTGTAGCCCGCGCCGCGCTCGTAGATTTCGGCCTGGATGGCGTGGCGGTCAAACGGTGCGATGAACTGGACATTGGTGCGGTTCGGGAAGCGTGGCTCGCATTCGATGGCCGGGCCAAAGTGACACGCCAATTCCCTGGAGACACCCTGGCGGCAGGGAATCACGCAATGGGGATTGCCGATGGTGACGGCACAGTATTCCAACTCCTCCCCCAGAATCGCAAACTTCTCGCGGACGACCTCGCGGCGAGGACCGGCGACAGGAATGACCTTACTGTCAAAGTCGAGTCTCCCCATCTCGGCGCGAATGGCGGTTTCGGGGTCATCCACGCGGCATAGGATGGGACCGCCGAGGGTGTCCAACGTGAAGTCCTGGTGAAGCGCGACCAGTCCGCTGTCGTAAAGATATCGGCAGAAGATGCGGACGCCGTTGCCGCTTTTCTCCGCCTCGGAGCCATCGGGGTTCAGAATGCGGAAGGCATAACGCGCGTCAAGAATGCCTAGACGGCGAAAGAAGGCCGTGTCGGGGGAATATGGTCCGTAGAGGATGCCATCGGAACCCAAGCCGTAATGCGGAGCGCAGATTTTACGCACCAAAGCCTCGTCAACCACTTCCGGTGTCGAATACTCTCCCTGGGTTGGGATCAAGTAGTCGTTGCCAAGACCGTGGTATTTTCGGAAATGAAGCATTGGAGGAAAAGCTTGAGGCGATTAGCGGAAGCCCCGGCGGGAAACACGGCCTCCGAAAGGAGCCTGCTGTTGTTGGCGGACAGGCTGGGGTGTTTCCAGCCCAAGCGCGTACCATCGTTCGCCCAGCCCGGCGAAACTCAGACGCTTGAGGCGGTTGTTGGCCAGGTGGTCCCAATTCTGGGCGATCACCGGGTCTTCCGTTTTGGTCTTGCCCTCCGCCAACACCGAGACGGCCTCGTTGAGGCGGTTCTGCTTTACCAAGATCCAGGAGTAAAGCGCATAGATGAGCGTGCCTTTGTCATACTTGAAGCGACCGACGCCCTTGTTGAACATCTTGTCCAGTTCTTTCGTCTCCTCGGGGTCTTTTTTCCAGTGGAGAATCATCTGCATGCAGGCGATACTCGGGTCAAGCACCATGGCATTTTCCAGACAGGGGCGGGCGGCATCGTAGTCCTTGATCTGGAAGAGAAGTTGCCCCTTGAGCATGTCGGCCTGCTTTTTGACCAACGGGTTCAGCCACTGGTAGGGCTTGAGTTCTTCCAACGGGACCAATGCGGCGCGGACGGAGGTTTCCTGTTCCTTTTCCAGTTGGCTGACTACTTTCTGGCCGCCAACACCCTTGTTCTGCAGGGCGGCGACTTTGCGCTGCATCGTCTGCTGGTCTCGCAACAGCATCTCCTGCACACGATTGAAAATGGCTTCAATGCGCTTCTTGACCCACCAGCTTAAGGGCAATGAGGCAACAATGGCGGCGCCAAGCGCAGCGGGAATGGCCCATCCCCAGTGTCCGCCTTCTCCAGCAGAATAGGTGAAGATTGCGGCATCGGCGGCGGCCAAGAGCATGACAACGTACAAAAGCATAAGTTAGAGATTGGAGGTTGGAGGTTAGAGGTGTAGTGGCGGTGCCCCCGCCGTCGTCAAAGAGTCCTAGTTCCCGAGTCAGTTGAGTAAGTCCCAAAGTCCGAGTGGGAAATCATCTCCGCTTTCTAGATTTCCTAGTGCTTCTGGGTTTCCCGGAGCCTCTAGAGCTTCTAGCCGTGGCGCGTCCGCGTCCGCGCGAGTTGGCCACGGTCCTGGGCGGGTCATAGACTTCCAGTTCGTTCCAATCGCCCAGCTCCTTTGACGGTGTCCCCGCTTCATCTTTTTCTGGGGAAGGCATCTCGGTTGTCACGGGGGTGAGCAGCAGTTCGCCGCGGATGGGGTCGGCGACGGCAATCTTGAATTGGCGGCTCTGGGTGACGAAAAGGCGGTCGCCGTTTCGCAGGTTGGTCCAGTCCAGCTTCAGATGATCGAATGTCCAGTAGTTCGGCAATTGAGCATCGTTGACAAAGGCCATCAGGCCATACTCCGGAAGGTAGAGCTGTGCACCAAGCTTGCTGGTACGGCAGACCTCGCCAAGGACGGTAAAAGCATCGTCCTCGCGGCGGAGGTGGTCCAGATAACGAATCTTCATGCGGTCCTCGGCGGCGAATTCCGCCTGGTCGCAGTTGTATTCATGGGAGGTGCACTCGTCCGCGATGGCAATCACTTGGCTTTCTTCATAGACCTTCCGGCGGGTGTCGTGGAGCAGGAGCTGCTGATGCACCAGCAGGTCTGCATAACGCCGGATGGGGCTGGTGAAATGGCAGTAGCGTTCCTTGCCCAGACCGAAATGCCCGAGGCTCTCCGTCTCGTAGACCGCCCGGGGGAGCTGGCGCAGGAATGCCATGTAAAGCACGTCCTTGAGCGGCGACTTCTCCGCGCGTCTGAGGAAATGCACAATCCCGCGGCGCGTGCCCAGCGAGCGTACCTTCTCACCCATCATCAGGGTCGCGGTTTCGGTGAACTGAGCCATCTTGTCTTCGTCGGGCGCCTGGTGATTCCGGTAGATGCCGGGCAGCCTGAGCTTCTGAAGCTCGTTGGCGATGCATTCGTTGGCGGAGAGCATAAACTCCTCAACCAGCTGATGCGACGGGTTGTCTTCGCTTTTCTGAACACCCAGAATCTGCGAGGGGTTCTCCGTGCACAGCACACGGATTTCCGGCATGGCCATCGGCAGGAATTGCTCTTGAGTCTGCCGGCGATGCCGCAACAGCCGTGCGACACCGTTCAGCCGGTCCAACAACTCCAGCACGCCGGGTTCGGCCTCAAACGGCGAACCGTCAAAATACTGCTGGACCTGCTCGTAGCAAAGACGCTGGGTAACGCAGATGGTGGTATGGCACCGCTCCCAGGAACGCACCTCTCCCGTGTGCGTGTTGTAGCGGATGAAGACGGAGTGCGCCAGGCGCGGCACACCTGCCTGAAGGCTGCATTGGCGGTTCGCCAGGGCGCGTGGAAGCATCGGGAGGGTGCGTCCTGGCAGATAAGAGGTGAAGCAGCGCTTGCGCGCCTCGCCGTCCAGCGGCGACTTAGGGGTGACGTAGCAGGCGACGTCTGCAATGTGGACTCCTACCACGATTTCGCCTGTTTTTTGGCCGGGTTCGCAGGAAAGCGCGTCATCGTAGTCCCGCGCGTCCACGGGGTCGATGGTGACGACGGTGTGGGTGGTGTAGTCACGGCGACGTACCTTGGCGGGATTGAGCTTCGCTGCGGCCGCCTCGTCATCGTCGGTGTAGGTTTCGGGGATATGGAATTCCTCGACAATGGCGTCGAGGTCGGAAGTGACTTCGCCGGTTTGGCCGAAAACGTCGCACAATTCCGCCTGGGCCAGGCCACTTTCAAAGTTGTTGTCAGTGGGGATGGCGAGGGTGGCGCGTGCCCATTGGCCTTCGCGTGGCGCAGGGTACGCCCGGGCACAGGAGGCTCGGGTGAGCGGAAGCAGGGCGGGCAGTTCTCGACGCAGGGGGCGCAATGCCCAGCCGCCATGCCAGGGAACCAGGCAGCCGACGATGGTTCCGAACTTGCGCTCCAGGATACGGGTGATGGCGCCGGAAGGACGCTCCGGATCGCTTTGCGGGTCGATCTGGACTTCAACCTGGTCGCCGGCGATGCCGCCATGCAGGAAGCTAGGCGGCACAAAGACGGAACCGCTGTCCAGTTCGACAAAACCGAAGCCCTTTTCGTTTACGGAGAGAGTGCCAATGAGTTTAATAGGATGTTTTTCTTTCTTGTACATAGCCGTATCTTTTATCGTTAAAGCAACATAATATAATGAGAATTGGGGAACTTGTATGCTTTTCTGCGTAGTGGTCTGTTTATCCAAACCTCAAAGCAGTTTTGAGTGACTCGCGGGTCGTCTGGTCGGTGGAGAGGCGGTTTTTGGTGAAGGCGAAAACCGTCCGGTTTTGCTGGTCGATCAGCAGTTCGCTGCCGCCGTAGCCGCCATGTCCGAATATCCTGCCGCGTCCAGGGGGATTGGCATAGAGGAGATAGCCCAGTCCGAACAATTCCCAGTAGCCGGGATTTGAAGGTATTTCCTGGTCAGGCGGGCGATGTAGCGAAGTTGCGTCTTTAAGTAGTTCTTGCGACAGGAAGGGTTGGGAAGAGTCCAGCAAGGCCTTGCCGAGTTGAAGCAGCGCATGGGCATTGGCGATGCCGTTGAAGGCGGGGAGGCAGGCCTGTCGAATGACTGGTTGGTTTACGAGGTTTTCGGTGGGGTTCCAGAAAGTGGGCTTGGGAGGCAGGGGCGGGAGCAAATCGGATGCACGTTGCAGTTCCGCCAGTCGTGGCAACTGGCTTTCTGGCAGTCCGAAATAGCATCCCGAGGTCATTCCCAATGGAGCCAGAACCTCATCGACGAGCACTTCCTGGAATGCCTTGCCGGTCAGACGTCTCAGCGGTTCTCCCAGCAGCCAGCTATAGGTAAAGGCCTGGTATTTGGTCCGGGTGCCGGGCATCCAGGCGGGGCGCATCGCCGCCAGGCGGGAGCACATCAAGGGCCAGTCGGCCAGCTCCTCCGGGGTGTCGGCGTGCGGCATGCAGAAGAGCCCCGTGGTATGCGCGAGGACATCCTGCATGGTGACTTGTTCACGACCAAGTCCGGCGAATTCCGGCCAGAGATCAACGACATGAGTGTCCAACGAAATCAAACCACGATCGATGACCCGCAGTGCCGCAGTGGTGGCGATTGTTTTTCCCGTGGAAAACACGGGAAAGAGGGAATCCGTGGCCACCTGGCGGGTCCGGTTGGCATCAAGCCAGCCGCTCGCCAGGGAAAGCTCCCCAGTCTCTTCGCTCCAGAATGCGCATTGGCAACCCAGCTCAGCTTCGGAGGCAACCGCCGACTCCAGAATAGATTGGAGTTGCGCTAATGTGTTGGACATGGTTTGTCTCCCCCAGGGCCATAGAATTATTTCGCCAGGTCGTGTGCAACCCAGAGAATCAATGCCCCCATCCAAAGAATGAAGATTAGCCCGAACACGCCATACCAGAAGTTCTTGGAGCGCATCAGCTCGCCTAGGCGACTGTCGGCGGCTTCGTCTTCCAGCTGATTCAAAACGTGTGTCTTCAACAAGTCCATCCTCGCCCTGCGTTCATCCATCTCCTCCTCGATTTTCGCAAGTTCCTCTTGAGTAGGGGCGTGGTGTTCCGAATCAAGCGACGGAGATTCGACCGGCTCCGGGGGCTGGGAGTTGGAGTTTTCCTCTGGATGATTCGACGGGATTTTTTGCTGTTCGTCCATACGTGCCTCCTGATTTGAAGCTCAACACCTATTCTTCGACAAATCCATGGAAACTACCGCGCTGGCGGACGGCGGGACGTTCACGGCTTCCTTTGAGCAACAGCGCATGCTCCCCGAAGAGTTCACGGGCCTTCTCCTGGAATTTCGTGTTGGTTTTAACGGAGAGGATGGGGTTTTTCAGGAAGATTCGGTCGCCGTTTTCCCGGTTCAGGCAGAAGAGAACCTGTGCCGCGCCATGGTGCTTTTCACACAGTTCCGCGAATTTCTCCAACTTTTCGGCGGTGGCATCCTTTTCCTCGATATAGACATTGGCCTGGCCACAGAAGAGCTCCGGGGCCTTCTCAGCGGACACGATCTTGTTCAGCTTGATGCGTGGCGACCCGCCTTCTTCATCCGGAGCCTGAACTTCGCCCTCGATGAAAACAACGCCGTGGGGCTCCAGCGCCTCAGGGCAGTCTTTCAGAGCAGTCTCGTATTCACGGTTGAATAGAGCGGTCTCCAGCGTTGACTCGCGACTCTCCAATTGCAAAATCGCGAACGGCTTCATGCTCTTCTTGGAGACCTTCTTGGTGACATTGGCCAGATATGCCCCAGTGCGGAAAGTGGTTCCTGCCTCGAGTTCCGGGAGGTCCGCCAGGTCGTCAATCTGGTAGGTGTCCACGAGTTCACGCGCGGAGTCGATGGGATGTCCGGAAAGGTAGAATCCCAGCAGTTCCTTCTCGTGGTTGAGCTTTTCGGAGAGCTCAAGCTCGGCGATTCCGGGATACTGCAGGGCGGTGGTAGCCTTGTCATCGGAGGCCATCATGTCAAAGAGCGAGAGCTGCCCGCTGGAGCGGTCCTTGCGGGCGGCTGCGGCTTGTGCAATCGCATCATCCTCCACGGCAAGAAGCTGTGAACGACGCTTTCCAAAGGAGTCCATGGCGCCGGAGAGAATCAGCGCGTCCAGAAGGCGTTTGTTGACTCCGTCCACACGTTCGCAGAAGTCCAGGATGTCCTGGAACGGGCCGTCCTTTTGCCGGGCGTCGATGATGTTCTGGACAATGCCTTCGCCGACGCTCTTGATGGCGGCGAGCCCGAAGCGGATGTCCTTGCCGTCAACGGAGAAGTATTTTCCGCAGACGTTGACGGCGGGGGCGAGGATGCGGATGCCCATCTGGCGGCACTCCTTGAGGTAGAAGGAGAGCTTCTCGGCGTTGTTCATTTCGGAAGTGAGGACGGCGGCCATGAACTCGGCGGGGTAGTTCGCCTTGAGCCAGGCGGTGCGGTAGGTGAGGAGGCCATAGGCGGCGGAATGGCTCTTGTTGAAGCCGTATCCGGCGAATTTGAGAATCTTCTCCCAGATGTTGTTGCTGATGGTCTCGGAGATGCCATGTTCGGAGCATCCGGCGACAAAAATCGCCTTCTGCTCGGTCATTACATCGAGTTTCTTCTTGCCTATGGCGCGTCGGAGGATGTCTGCTCCGCCAAGTGTGAATCCTGCGACCTTCTGGGCGACTTGCATAATCTGCTCCTGGTAGAGCATGATGCCGTAGGTCTCGGAGAGGATGGACTCCATCTCGGGCACGTCGTAGTCCAGCGGAATCCGCCCTTCCTTTCGTCCCAGGAACTCGGGAATGAACTCCATGGGGCCTGGACGGTAGATGGCGATCAGCGCGATGATATCCTCAAGTCTTGTAAGATGCCATTTCTTGCAGAGGTCCTGCATGCCGCCGGATTCCAGCTGGAAGACGGCGATGGTCTTGCCCTCGTTGAGCAGGTCGTAGGTGGCCTTGTCGTCAATGGGAATCTCGTTGGCGACGATTTTCTTGCCGGTATTGAGTTCGATGAGGTCGAGCGCGTCCTGGATGAGGGTTAGGGTTTTGAGCCCAAGGAAGTCCATCTTGAGGAGTCCGAGTTCCTCGCAGGGATGGGCGGGGAACTGCGTGATGGGTTCGTCGCCAGCGCCCTTGGCAATGGGGGCAACATTGGCGACCTCCATATCTCCGATGATGACTCCGGCGGCGTGGATGGAGGTGTTTCGGTTGAGTCCCTCAAGGGTCTTGGCGAACTCCCAGAGCTTTGTGCACCATTCCTCGGACTCGATGAGCTGCTTGAGCTCTTCGTTCGGCGGGAAGCCGAGCTTTTTCTCTGCAGGAGTGCCAGGCGGGTCGCCGTTGAGGGCGATGTCCAGGGTCATCTTGGGATGCGCGGGGATGAGCTTGCAGAAGCGGTTGCCTTCCTCGAAGGTGCGTCCCATGGCGCGGGCGACGTCCTTGACGACCTGCTTTGCCTTGAGGGTGCCGAAGGTGCCGATCTGCACCACTCGGTCCGCGCCGTATTTCTGGCGGACATACTCGATGACCTCTCCGCGGCGGCGTTCGCACAGGTCGATGTCGAAGTCCGGCGGGGAGACACGGTCGGGATTCAGAAAGCGCTCGAAGAGGAGGTTGTAACGCAAGGGGTCGATGTGGGTAATGCCGATGAGATAGGCTACCAGACTGCCGGCGCCGGAGCCTCGGCCGGGTCCTAGCGGGATGCCGACGGAAGCGGCATAATGCAGGAAATCCCACACCACCAGGTAGTAACTGATGAACCCCATCTTCTTGATGACGCCAATCTCGTAGTTCATCCGATCGACGATGGTCTGGCGCTGGGGCGTCATCTCGTCCTTGTCCGGGTCGAATTGGAAGCGCCACATCAGCCCGTCGTGGCAGAGTTTTCTCAGATGGCGTTCGCGGACGATTTCGGAGACCGCATCGTCGTGGAGTTCTTCGTCGGTCTTGTCTGCGAAAGTCTTCTTCCACTTGCGCATCCGGGTGTATTCGGCTTGGAGCAGTTCGTCGGTGATGTTTTTCTCGAACTCGGTTCGTTCGGGGGAGGGCGGCTCGGGGTAGTCCGGATAGTGGTTGACGTATTTGAGTTCGACATTGCAGCGGCTGGCGATGTCCACGGTGTTGCTCATCGCTTCAGGCAGCTCTGGGAAGAGCAGTGCCATCTCCTCGGAGCTCTTGAAGTAGAACTCGTCGGTCTCGAACTTCATCCGCTTGGGGTCGTTGATGGTGGTCTGGGTGCCGATGCAGACCATCAGATCTTGCGCGGCGGCATCCTCTTTCCTCAGATAGTGTGCGTCGTTGGTGACAACCATCCCGATGCCAAGCTTCTGCGCCAGCGCGATAAGCCTGGGGTTCACGAGCTTCTGGTCGGGGAGGCCATGATCTTGCAATTCGATGTAGTAGTTTTTCTCTCCAAAGAGGTCGCGGTACTTTCGTGCGAGTGCCTCCGCCTCCTCGTCTCGGTTGCGCAGCAACAACTTGGGGAGTTGTCCGGAGAGGCAGGCGGAGAGGCAGATGATTCCCTCGTGGTATTTTTCGAGCAGGGGGAAGTCGATGCGTGGCTTGTAGTAGTAGCCTTTGAGGTACGCCTCGCGCGAGAGGTGGCACATGTTGACATAGCCCTGATAGTTCTCGGCCAGAAGGATCAGGTGGTAGCGCTCGCGGTTGATTTCAGTGGGTTCGTGGTCGCGGTAGTCGCCTGCGGTCACATAGAACTCGCAACCGTAGATAGGCTTGAGCTCGTAGGGGGTCTTTTTGTCCTTCAGGAGCTTCTGGGTCTGCTCCATCAGGTCGTAGGAACCCGCCATCGAGCCGTGGTCTGTCAATGCTACGGCTGGCATCTCGAATTTCGCCGCCTGCTTGATGATCGATTTGATGGACTGGGCGCCATCCAATAGGCTATAGTCTGAATGGACATGGAGATGGACGAAGGGAACCGTCATCGGTTGAAATATGTGTCGATTGGTGAAAAAAAACAGCGGCGGATCTTAACCGCCGCTGGATTCGGCAGAGAAGATAAAATCTAGAAAAATCACTTTTGCTCAATCGTTGGCACCTTGCCAATTTCCTTCAGATAAGTGAGCAGGTCTTGCACAGGCGGAACGGTAGAAGTGGGCTTTTGCACATAGAACCATCCCATGGAAAGACGGTATTCAATGACATCTTCCACCATGTCTTCCGGAAGTTTCCAGGCATTGTTGACATAAACCCATCCCCGGGGAAGATTCTGTTCAAACTGGCTTAGGAGCCATTCATTCACTTTGGCTGCAATGGCATCTTCGCGGTCAAGTTTGTAACGGGTGATGATGGGATGGCGGGCAAGCATCCTTTCACGGGCAATGCGGTTTAAATCGGGGTCGAAACGCGCACGTATCTTTTCAGGCAGCTCGTCCATGCTCAGAAAATCTTTGCCGATGGTGAGCTTGAAACGCCCAATCTTTTTGAAAGAACCTCGATAGGTCCGTCGGGCAACTCCTTCCCGCGGTGCAAAGGAGATTTCAACGATTTCATTCTCTTTATAAAGTGGATACTCTTCTTCGACCAGGCGGATTTCCTCTTCCAGCATGTCTTCCTCGCTACGATTGAATTGGGCATCGACTAATTTTATGGCGTCTTCCTGAAGTTCTATTTTAGAACGTATGTCGATGATGGGAAAAGGACCGGATGCCTCGGCAAGGCGGGTTGCCATCGATTTCCCCTGGCCGTATTTTTCCGTGATATAGCCGATGATGGTTATCGTGTCGATTTTAAATGGCTGAACATATTTATCCCCATCCAGGCTGTCCCCTCGGGAGAGCTCCTGCGAATTGTTGCCGGGACCTGCCGTGTCGGTGATGTATCCCAGGTAGAATTCTGGACGAAGGTAGCTTCTTAAGATAATATATTTTTTGGTAGCGTTGTTATATCCAAACACATAGACATAATATTTGTCCTCCCATTCCAAACGCTGGTGCTTGACCATATTGAGAATCGCGTCGGTGATTTCATCCACTTTGCGCTTGTTTTTCGTTCGGAGGGTTGCCAGGCGTCTTGCATTTGAAGTTTCCGTATTGACTCCAGGCACCTCGGCAAAGAGCGCCTGAATGGAAAATAGCAGGGCAATAATGGCCAAAAGAGGAGCGGCGAATTTTGGTTTCATGAAGCGACCTCCAGGAGGGCGAATTGATTTGATGTTCTCAAGTAAAAGCCAATGGATACTATAACCCTAAAAATGACTTTTGGCGGGGAAAAGCATTCAGGCCATTATAGAAGTTGCGCCAAAACTTCATCATTGAAGAGCAATCCCTTTGGAGTGGGGCAGATGCCTTTGTTGTCACAGAGAACTAATTGCTGGTCTATGAGTTGTTGGACGGCGGGGAGAGTGGCGACATTCTCTGGCTTAAGACCCAGCTTGTCTTGGAGAAGTTCCCATGGCCAGCCGTCCACAGTCCGGAACGCGAAGGCGAAGATCTCGCGCCGGCGGGCATCGGGGGCGAGAAGGTCGTGCGTGGGAGGGGCATGGCTTAGCCAGGAGGCCAGATTGGCAGGATTTGCAGGGCGGTCCATGCCATCGAAGGAGACGGCGGCAGGACCGCATCCCAGGTAGGTCTGCCCATGCCAGACCTCCCAGTTGTGACGGCAACGGTTCTCCCTGGCGGCGAAGTTCGAAATCTCGTAGCGGGGAAGGCCATGTGCGGAAAGCACCTCGTCATTGCGATGCCAGCATTGGAGGAAAAAGTCGTCGCAGGATGGTGGGGACAGGCGTTGTGACAGCGGGGATCGCTCCTCGAAGATCAAACTGTAGCAGGAGAGATGGTCTGGATTGAGCGCAAGTGCTTCTTTAAGGTCGCTGTCCCATTCTGTCATGTTTTGTCCAGGGATGTCGTAGATTAGGTCAAGGTTGAGTTTTGGGAGCCCCAATTTTCTGGCTGTTTCGACCAGTTTGGGCAACGTCTGAAGCGTTCCTCGGCGACCGATTCGTTTTCGAAGTCTTGGCTGAAAGGACTGAATTCCGAGGCTAAGGCGATTCACTCCGCCTTCCAGGACGGCATGGAGTTTCTCCACGGTGAGGGAATCCGGATTTGCCTCCATCGACCATTCGCAGTCGGATTCCAGGGTGAAATGTTTTCGGATGGCATTGAAGAGTCTCGCCAGTTCTTCCGGAAAAAGGGCGCTGGGTGTGCCGCCGCCGATGAAGATGGAACGCAGCGGAGTACATTGGTCTTCATGTTCAGCGAATTCTTCTTCCAGACGTGCCAGGTACTGCATTCGGAGTTCTTGCGTGGAGTCCCCAAGCGAGAAAAAAGCGCAGTAGTCGCATTTCCCTCCATGGCAAAAAGGTATATGAATATATAGGGAAGAATACATGGTGGAACTGCTATTGGCTTGGATGTCCGGCTGTTGATTCGCACTTTATCCAGGCAGCTGCGGGCGTGCTCGTAGGGTGCGCGAATGCGCGATGGTTACCGTGCCTGGCGGCACGTGCGGCGGCTTGGAGACATCCTTGGCCAGGCAGCAGTCCACGTGGCACCAGCCACCCTTTCGCGCCTTGCTGTGATATGCCGCGATACTTGCGGCCGCCTGAAGCAATTCTCGCGTTGGAGCCTCGCCTTCTGGTCCACGAAGCAGCACATGCGAGCCTGGGGCGCCGGAAAGATGAAACCAGTAATCTGTCTGGTGTGCAACTTGAAAGGAAATCAAATCGTTGTCGATATCTGTTTTGCCGGCCATGGCAGTCCAGCCATGCCCCAGGTCGTATGTCCAGTATTTGGGTTGGGGAGGAGTATTCTTCATTGCTCCGTATTAATCTTACCAAAGCGGAGTGCCAATGATGCGTCTGGCATTCACATGACCAAAGTAATGTTCGCTGATGGGCATGGCACGGTTGTCGCCTATGATATATACTTCCCCGGGAGGGACTACACGCGGGGCTAGTTCCCAGTCACAGGGAGTCAAATGCGCCCAGGGCTCTTCACATTCATTCCCGTCGATAAACAGAACTCCATTGTGAAAGGCGACAGTCTGCCCGGCTATGGCGACAACGCGTTTCAGAAACATCTGCTGACCAATATACCGCACCGCAACCACGTCACCGGGTTTGGGGGACGAAAACCAGTACCGACAGCGCAATACGGGGAGGAACTGATGGTTCTGGTAGGTGGGAAGCATGCTGGCACCATTGGTCCAGGCAGGGGTGATGACAAATCGGCAGAAGAGGAAAGTCGCGGCTGCCAAGCACGAGAGGCGAATGAAGAACCACCTGTTGAGCCTTGGGAAAAAGAAGTTCTGGACGGATTCTGAAATGGGCATTGTTGTTTGGAAGTTAACGCATGACCTGCTCCTCGGTGTCCCCAGAGTCAGAAGGGAAACTCAAGTGCGGGCGCCGACGGTGAAGAGCGACACTTTGAACCAGGCCTGCAAGCAACATTGTTCCCAACATGAAAGAGCCACCGTAGCTGATAAAGGGCAAAGGCAGGCCGACAATCGGGGCGGCCTGGATGGTCATGGAAATGTTGATGACGATGTGCGTGGTAAAAATGATGGCGGAGCCTAACGCGATGAAGGTGCCCAGGCGGTCGCGTGCCTGGAGGGCGGTCCGGCAGAAGCAAAGCATCAATCCAGTGAGCAAGGCCAGAAGTGTGCTGGTGCCTAGAAAGCCGGTTTCTTCGGCGATGACCGAGAAAATGAAGTCGGTGGAGGCGATGGTGTGGGGAAGATAGCCCAGAACATGCTGTGTTCCTTTAAGATAGCCCTTCCCAGTGAAGCCGCCGGAGCCGACGGCCAGAAGACTTTGGACCGCATTCCAGTCATCGCTCTTGTGTTCGCCTTCACGGGGAGCAAGAAAGTCGGCCAACGCCTCCCGCGCGTGGGTTTCTGTCTGTTCTGAGAGCATGGGGGCGGCGAGGTTAAGCAATTGCGTGGCGGGCGCTTTGATGAAGACTTTGAGACGGTCCTGCTGATAGGGCTTTAGGGAGACATACAACATCGGTATGATGAGGATTAGAAGGACAAATCCCAGAATGAACCAACGTAGCCGTAGCCCGGTGAGAAAGATGAGCGTCAGCGTGACGGGGATGAAGACCATCGCTGTCCCCAGGTCGGGTTGCAGGCAAATCAGCCCGACGGGAAGCAGCATGGCCAAGGTCAGCACAATCGCCGGAAGCCATTCGCCTAAGGAAGAATGGCGGAGGGCAGGGCGGGTTCCAAGCCAGGCCAAAAACAGCAGCGTGAGTGGCTTTGCCAACTCGACCGGCTGGAGAAAACCGATTCCTGGCACCAGAAGCCAGCCTTTGGTGTTGTTCAAGGTTTTTCCGAAGAGGAGGACAATGATGAGTAATAGTATCCCCCCCAGGTAGAGAATCCAACTGTGACGTGCCCAAAAATGATAGTCAACCGTGGCGGACACGAAATAGATTCCACCGCCTAGCCCAATCCAGGCAAGCTGGCGATACCACTTATTGGCCAAATCTCCGCCGACTTCTACGCCAGCGCCATAAATGAATGCAACGCCGATGGCCAGAAGAATTCCCTCCAGAATCAAGGCAGTCCAGTCGGCGTGGAACCACAATGGCGTGCCACGGCCTGTCGCCGCTTCGGATGTCGAAGTGTTGAAGAGCACGGATTTTGGGAGAAATGGGAGGTTGGCGGGTGGAGATTCGAGGTTGAAGGCTGAAAAACCAAAGCGAAAGGGCTAGGTGTCCTTCGTCCCATTTGCCTCATGCATCCCAGGTGCCTTTAGCATCCAATGGAGCTGCCGATGGCGAGGCTGGGAATCGGTGTTAAGTTAAGAGCGTTTACATAAGATAACTCACTTTCATGCGGGAGAATGAAGGATGGCGAATTTCTTTCGCGCTAATCATAAGGAAAAGATGACGAACCACGAACTGATTCACAGCGCATACGAGCGGCTAGCCGCAATCGAAATCGCGGACGGCAACCACGCCGAACTGTTTTTCCGTGGGACGGATGACCTGGTGTCAAGCCAGTTGGTGGAGTTCCATCCATGGCTTCTGACCGCCGGCATGGAGCTGGGGTCCCAGCTCGCTGGCAACTGCGGCGTGCAGGCGCTTGCGGGCACCGGTGCGATGCGGGCCCGCGTGGAGTTTCCGGATGTGGCGTCATACGAGGCGGCAGTCAAGCAGCTCAAGAAGCTCACTGGCCAAAATCCATCCTCTCCGCTGGCACCATACCGCGTCTTCTCCGACCTGATGCAGCAGGCGATGATTGCCCTCCAGGCACGGCTTTTCCATGGCATGACCTTCCGTGAACTGCGCCGGATGCAGTTGGACATCGAGTGCCGTACATCCGTGCCCGGCAAGTTCTGCGATGCCAAGGTTGAGGGGGACGAGGTGTTCATGGTCGCGCTGACCGACAGCACGGGCTTCGAACTCTGCCTGACAGCACGCGAGTGCGGCGGCGAGGCGGCGTTGCTTCAACGCACGCTGGAGGCCATTCAGGAGCGCGACCCCGATGTCATCGAGGGGCACAATTTATTCAATTTCGACCTGCCGTATCTGGAGACGCGATGCAAGCGCTACAAGATCCCCTTCACCATCGGGCGCCACGGCCGCGTGGCCAAAAGCCGTGCCTCGCGCTTCACCATCGCCGAAAAGACAATCAATTACACGCGATACGACATCTACGGGCGTCATGTGGTGGACACCTATCATCTGGTTCGTCTCGCCGACAATACGAAACGCGAGATGGACAGCTACGGACTCAAGTACGCCGCGAAGTATTTCGGCATCGCCAAACCCGACCGCACCTACGTCGAGGGCAATGAGATTACGAATCTCTACGAGACCGACCTGGAACGCCTCAAGCGCTACAACATCGACGATGTGCTGGAGACGGACGGCATCTCAAGGATTCTCTCCGCGAGTTACTTCTACCAGACGCAGCTGCTGCCGCTCTCCTATCAGAACTGCGTCATTCGCGGCAATGCCACCCGCATCGACGGGATGCTTTGCGCCGAATACCTTGCGGCCAACGCGGCGCTGCCCAGCCCCCAGGCCGCCGTCCCGTTCGAGGGCGCGCTCACCGAAGCCAGCCAAGTCGGCGTCTTCCAGCCCGTCTGGCATATTGACGTGCGCTCGCTGTACCCCTCCGTCATCCTCGCTAAACGACTCTCGCCCACTACCGATGTGCGCGGGACGTTTTTGACAATTCTAGACAATTTGCGACAATTCCGACTTCAGGCCAAAGATGCCGCACGTACGGCAAGCACTGCCGAGGAGCGCGACTACTACTCCGCACTTCAGGCGTCCTTCAAGATACTCATCAATTCCTTTTACGGCTATCTCGGCTTCGCGCAGGGGACTTTCAACGACTACGTAATGGCACGCGAGGTGACCGCGACCGGACGCGAAATCCTCGGCGGGATGCGCGACCATCTGACTGCGGCTGGCGCGGCGGTGGTCGAGATGGACACCGACGGCATCTACTTCGTGCCGCCGGCGGGAACAACGGTGGATGCAATGCGCCAGCGCATCCAGCAAGAGCTGCCGCCTGGCATCGAGGTCGAGCTGGACGGCGTGTTTGCGGCGATGTTCTCCTACAAGAGCAAGAACTATGCGCTTTTGGAAGAGGACGGCCATGTCATTCTGCGTGGCGCGGCGTTGCGCTCCCGCAGCATGGAACCGTTCCTGCGGCGCTATGTGGATGGAGCTGTGGAGCGCATTCTCCTCGGGCGCGCCTGCGAGGTCGCCGCCTTCACTGCAGAGACCGAGGAGGCCATCCGCGAACATCGCCTGCCGTTGGCGGACTTCCTCCAGCGCGCCAGCCTCAACCAGACGGTCGAGACCTATCAGGAGGCGCTCAAGAAAGGCAAGAGTCGCCAGGCGGTCTATGAGCTGGCTGCACGCGCCAAGAAACGCGACTACCAACCTGGCGATACGCTCAAATACTATGTGACCGGAACCCGCAAGAAGCCGTCGGTGGCCGACAACAGCAAGCTCGACGAGGAAATCGACCCCGCCGTCCGCGACGAGAATGTCGCCTACTATCTCGACCGCCTCAAGTCACTGGCGGACAATTTCTTGGCTGCGTTATCCCAGCAGGCTGTCCAATAGTTCCTGGAAGTCGCAGGAGACCAGTCCGACCACGCGGTCGGCGGCGCCGTAGCCCATGAGCAGAGTTCCGTCGGGTCGGACGACTCCGGAGCAGGTGAAGAGGCACGGGATGGTGAAGTCGCCTTCAAGTTCCCATGGAAGGTCGGCGAAGAGCATCCGTCCGGATGGCCGGCGGGTGATTTTTGGCAGTCCGGCGGGCTGCTCCTCCAGAATCATGAAGGACTGGGTATAGCCGACGGTGTCGTCCTGCTTGCCGTGATATGGAAGCAGCCATTTCCCCGGGGCGATTTCGAGGGGTGCCCAACTGGGGCCGATGCGGTTGGCCTCCCAGGGGAACTCCGGCACGGCGAAGAGGTGCTCTTCCGCCTTCCCCTGGTGGAAATCTAACAGCGAATCCCCCAGCGCCAGGAAGATGGATGGGGCGGTGCATGAACGGCCTTCGGGATAGTTCCAGGGCGTCTTGGGGCGGTGGATGCATACGACGTGGTCGCGGCCGTCGATCTTCACACGTCGGGGGAAAAGCACCACGTCGCGATCGTCGCTGACATCCGGACGGTGAAGAGGTGCCACAAGCGTGAAGGCATGGTCGTAGTCACGGGCCTTCAACGCACCCAGATCCACGCGGAAGAGCATCGTGGCAGTGCGGTTCTCCAGGACGGCCGGGCCGAGTTCCGGGGCGTCCTTCACCCAGTCCGGCTGGCATTGCGCGGGTTCGTCGTGTTCCCAGTAGGGACCGGGCGGGAAGGCGCGGCAGGCGGCGGTCAGGTAGAGCTGGTTTTCGAAATAGAAGAGTCGGGGATCCTCGATGCAGCCATTCGAATAGTCGAACATCTTTCCGTCGCGCAGCAACTTCCCCTCAAATACCTGGCGGTCATAGAGGAGCTGTGGAGCGAGTGCGGGACGGCTGAAGTCGAAATCCCAGTTTTCGCCACCGTCGTGGCTGACGCCGAAGCCCAGGAAAATGGGGTAGGGCAGAGGCTTGCCGGGGATGGTTGCCTGTTCCCATGGGCCGGTGGAGCGGAAGAGCATGTAGAGCGTGTCAGGCTCCTGCGGGTCGGCGGTCAGCGCAGGGTTCAGGATCATCTTCGATGCCCAGGGACACGCGGGATTGGGAACAAGGATGCGGCGTTTGGTAAAAGCAAGCATGGCGGTAGCTGTTGGGGGGTGAAAGGAATTTGGGATACTATAATCATCGCGGGGCATATCGCCCCGCGCACCGAACTTGGCTGGTCCGGTGCCCGCGGCGACATGCCGCGGGATTTAATCCGGCGGGCGCATTGCCTGGATTACCAATTCCGATAAGTTGACCGGTACAATTCCGTTGTATTGGATTTCTGTGGCGTTTTTTCCACAAATTTCTTGTGCCAAGGCGTTCAAGATACAGGCATCCTCCCGTGTCATCGGTTTATTTCCTGGCTGATATAGCCATTGGGAAGGTGCGAGCATCAACAGGCGCCCGGCGGCACAGGCATCAAAGTAGGCCCCAGGTGGTTTGTACAATGGCGCGAAACCCTTGTTTTTCAACACAATCAGGGGTGCTTGGCAATTAAAGGCGCTGCGGGCAAGCTCACGTTCGCCTGGACTGATGCAGGGGGAGACGACCACGGCGCCATCCGCAATCGCCCTCAGCATTTCCTGCCGTTTGATTTCCAGTACCTCGCCCACTGTATGACGGCTGACTTGCACTTGATGAAAAAGAGACCTTTCCAGGAGAAAGAGGTTGCCAAGGCCGGTGAAGGCCCCGGGGCCAAATGGAATTTGCCGGAGACTGCGAAATAGATCTGGGAAGAGGCGCTTGACTGCGGCACGGCGCGGGTTGTCCAGGAGGTATAGACTCATCCTGTCGAGCTGGCCATGCTGGGAAAGCAGGGTGTCCTGGAAGCCGGACGAAAACAATTGTGCGGTTGTGTCCAGAAGGAAGGCTTGTCGGTAGGCCAGTGTGCAGCGGCCCTTGAAATTCCCGATGACATGTCCCAGGGGACGTTCCAGGCGCTCTTTGACATGGAGTATCCCGTGCAGGTGTTCTTCCATCAGCTGCAACGCATACATTTGAATTTGTGGATGCAGTTTTGGAATGGTTTGCCAGTATTCTTGGACGGCCAAGCCGAGCGCAGAGGGAACGACGTGGGCACGGACTTCATCCGGAGGGACGCCAGGTTTCGAATCGATGACCAATTTGCCTAACAATGGCTGTGCACGGTTGGCCAGCGTGAGCGTGATCATGTAGATGCGTGGGTCGCGGTAGTCCCAGAAACGAGCACGCCGAAGCATCGAATGTTGAATGGGGTTTCGGTAGTCCATGGCGGTTGGGAATTTGGCTCTTTTGAAAAAAGCGGACACACGGCGCCTAAAATAGTATTCTGACTGAAATTGCAAATGAACGTGGCGGCTTTCCAACAGAATCTCAGTTTTCCTATTCTTTCCTGCGGGGCATGTCGCCCCGCGCACCGAACTTCCCGCAGGGCATATCGCCCCGCGCACCGAACTTCCCGCGGGGCATGTCGCCCCGCGCACCGAACTTCCCTTTCCCGCAGGGCATGTCGCCCCGTGCACCGAACTTCCGCGGGGGATGCTGGTCCGGTGCCCGCGGCGAAATGCTGCGGGTTATATTAAGCCAAGTGTCCAAATTCGTGCTACCACTATGAAAATCAGCGAAATTCTCAAGCAGGATAAAGTCACCATCTCCTTCGAGGTCTTCCCGCCGAAGAAGGTCGACGGCTTTGCGGCGATTTCCGCCGCGACCGAGGCGATTGCGCAGTTGAAACCGGATTTCATGAGCGTGACCTACGGAGCCGGCGGCGGCACCAGCGAGTTCACCGTGGACATCGCGGACAACCTCCAGCGAAACTACGGTATCACGATGCTGCCCCACCTGACTTGCGTCTCCTCCACCCGCGAGCATGTCGCGACGATGATCCGCAAGTTCCAGGAGCGTGGTCTGGAGAACGTCATGGCGTTGCGAGGAGACATCCCCGAGGGCGGCACGCCGTCGAAGGACTATCACTACGCCTGTGAACTCATCCAGGATATCAAGCGCCAGGGCGACTTCTGTCTCGGCGGCGCCTGCTATCCCGAGGGCCATCCCGACACTCCGCATAAGGCGGACGATATTGCGCACCTCAAAAACAAGGTAGATGCCGGACTGGATTTTCTGACTACACAGATGTTCTTCGACTACAACATCTTCTATAATTTTCTCTACCGTATCCGCGAACGCGGAATCACCGTGCCGGTGCTGGCGGGTATCATGCCCATCACCAACGCCCGGCAGGTGGAACGGGCGATTCACCTTTCCGCCAGCAATGTCCCCCAGCGTTTCCGTGCAATGGTGGACCATTTCGGCGACAACCCCGGAGCGATGAAGCAGGCCGGGATCGTATATGCCTCCGACCAGATCATCGACCTGGTGGCCAACGGAGTAAAACACATCCATGTCTATACGATGAACAAGCCGGAAATCGCCGGCGGAATTCTCAGCAACCTTTCGGAAATCTGGAAATGACGTTGGATGTCCCGCGCAAGGAGGTCTTCCGCTACCTCGGCTACCGAGGCGTGGACCCATCGGACGAGGTGAACGCGCTGGTCGAAACATGCGTAGCGCATCTCCAGGAGGTCGCCGAACCGCGAACCGTGTGCCGCTGCTTTCCTTTGAAGCAGGTGGATGACGGGACGGTACAGTTTGCGGAAATTGTTGTTAAAAGTCAAAGCCTGTCCAGAAATTTGCAAAATTGTCACGAGGTTTGTATGCTGGCGGCGACAATTGGCCCTGGCGTGGATCGCCTGATTCGTCAGGCGGAGGTTCGGCGCATGAGCGAGGCGGTCATCTACCAGGCGGCAGGAGCGGCAATGGTGGAGGAACTGTGCGACCGGCTCAATGCCGAAATCTGCCAGTCTGCAAAGTCCCGTGGACTGGCATGCCGGCCGCGTTTCTCGCCTGGATATGGTGATTTTTCATTGGAACATCAGCGTGACTTCGTGCGTGTTTTGAATACACCCAAAAACCTGGGGGTGTGTCTTCTGGATTCGCTTTTGATGACGCCGTCGAAGTCGGTTACGGCGGTGGTGGGGCTTTACGCCGGTCCGGAATCCGACTGTGCCGACGCGGAACACCCCTGTGAACGCTGCGGATGCCCGGATTGCCAATTCCGGGCATGACCTTTTCATTGGATTTATGAAAAACGACTTACGCAAACGACTTGGCCGCGAGTGGCTCTTCTGTGACGGCGGAACCGGCACGATTCTTCAGGCGAAGGGCCTGAAGGGCGGCGAGTTGCCGGAGGCCTGGAACCTCACGCGTCCGGAGGACATCATCGAACTCCACGCAGGCTATCTGCGTGCCGGAAGCGATATCGTCAACACCAATACCTTTGGTGCCAATGCGTTGAAATTCGACAACGTGGGCGAAATCGTCACTGCGGCAGTGGGACATGTGCGCGAGGCAATGCGGCGCACCAAGCGCGAGGACGCATACGTGGCGCTGGACATCGGGCCGACGGGGAAGCTGCTGGCGCCGATGGGCGACTTGCCCTTCGACCGCGCGGTGGAACTCTTTGGCGAGGTGGTGCGTTGTGGCGCGGCGGCGGGCGCGGACCTGGTGCTCATTGAGACGATGAGCGACTCCTATGAGGCCAAGGCCGCCGTGCTGGCCGCCAAGGAGAACTGCGATCTGCCGGTGATGGTCACGATGATCTTCGACCAGAAGGGAAAGCTGCTGACCGGCGGGGACGTGGACTCCGCCGTGGCGCTGCTGGAGGGCCTCCACGTGGATGCCTTGGGCGTGAACTGCGGTATGGGGCCGCGCCAGATGGCGCCAATCGTGCGGCGGCTGACGGAGATTTCCTCGCTGCCCGTTGTCGTGAATCCGAATGCGGGTCTGCCGCGCTCGGAGAATGGCCGAACGGTTTTCGATGTCGATCCCGAGGAGTTCGCAGCGGAGATTCTCAAAATTGCCTCGGAGTGTCCGGTTCAGGTCTTCGGCGGCTGCTGCGGCACCACGCCGGAGCACATCGCCCGCGAGGTCGCTGCGGTGCGGCAGCTGCCCTTCCGCCCGGCGAATGAGAAGGGGCGAACGGTCGTCTCCTCTTTCTCCCACGCGGTGGAAATCGGTCTGAAGCCGGTCGTCATCGGCGAGCGCATCAATCCCACCGGCAAGAAGAAGTTCAAGGATGCGTTGCGCCAGCACGACATCGAGTATATCCTCCAGCAGGGGCTTGAGCAGGAGAGTGCCGGGGCCCATATCTTGGACGTGAATGTCGGGCTGCCCGAAATCGACGAGCCCGCGATGATGGAGGAAGTCGTCACCCGTCTGCAGAGCGTGCTGGCGCTGCCGTTGCAGATCGACACCTCGGACCCGGAGGCGCTGGAGCGCGGAATGCGCCACTACAACGGCAAGCCGATGGTCAATTCGGTCAACGGCAAGCAGGAGGTCATCGAACAGGTCTTTCCGCTGGTGCGCAAATACGGTGGGGTGCTCGTCGCCTTGACGCTGGATGAACAGGGCATCCCGGACAATGCGGACGGGCGTCTCGCCATCGCAAGGCGCATCTATGAGGCCGCCGACCATTACGGCGTGCCGCGCAAGGACATCGTAATCGACTGCCTGGCCATGACCATCTCCTCCGACCCGCGAAGTGCGCTGGTCACCCTGGAGACCCTGCGGCGGGTGCGGGACGAACTGCAAGGGCGAACCATTCTGGGCGTCTCCAACATCTCCTTCGGGCTGCCGATGCGCGAGATCGTGAACGCTCACTTTCTCACCATGGCGTTGCAGAACGGCCTCTCCTGCGCCATCATCAATCCCAACAACGCCGCGATGATGGAGTCCTACCGCGCCTTCTGCGCACTGGCCGCCCTGGATCCCAACTGCGCCGAATACATCGCTGCATACGCGGACGCCACGCCGTTGGCGTCGCATACGACCGTCGCACGGAAACCTACGGCTGACGCTTCTGCCGCGTCCGGCGCCACGCTCTCGCTGGGCGAGGCGGTCGCCCGCGGGGTGAGCGGCCGGGCGGCCGAGGCCACGCGGGAACTTCTGGAAGGCGGCCGCGCGGGGCTGGACATCATCAATGAGGAGCTGGTGCCCGCGCTAGACCGCGTGGGGCAGGGCTTCGAAAAGGGTGCCGTCTTTCTCCCGCAGCTCCTGATGAGCGCGGAGGCAGCGAAGGCCGCCTTCGAAGTCATCAAAGGCGCCCTCCAGGGCGGGGGTGAGCAGCATGTCAAGGGACGCGTCATCCTTGCCACGGTCAAAGGCGACATCCATGATATCGGCAAAAACATCGTGAAGGTGATGCTGGAAAACTACGGCTACGAGGTCTTGGATCTGGGCAAGGACGTGCCGCCCGAGCGCATCGTCCAGACCGCCATCGACGAGAAGATTCGCCTGATTGGCCTGAGTGCGCTGATGACCACGACCGTCGTGAGCATGGCGGAGACCATCAAGCTGCTGCGCGAAAAGGGCGTGCCTGCCAAAGTCGTGGTCGGCGGGGCGGTCCTTACCCAGGAATATGCCGACGCCATCGGCGCGGACTGCTATGCTCGCGACGCGATGGAGACCGTCCGCTACGCCGACCGGATATTTCAATAGGCGTGGAACTCCGGCAGTGTCCCGGAGTGAATGCAAAAATGGCCTGAGGTATTATTGGGCCATGCGGGGCGAGGTTGGGCCGAGCATGGTGACCTTCGTGTCAAAGCTTTCCATGTCGAAAGTGATCGTATCGGTGTTTTCCACCGGTGTTTCTCAGAGGAAGATATCGACCTTTGTTTCGATGGTTTGTGGAAGGTGGCTCGAGTGGAGACCGGTTCAAACAGAAAAACAAAAAGAAATACGCAAGGCCTAACTTCGATTCTGGCGAATCTGACGGCCTATTCTCTCTGTCTACCGATTTCGGCCCAAGACATAATTTACGGACCAATGCCGGATGCGGTTCCACCAAGTTAAAGCATTATTTCGTTTTCTCCGTGGTTCACATTTCGGGGAAGAGGTCGAGGAGTGCCTGGGCGAAGACTTGTAGGCCATCGCGGTGCGGGTGGACACCGTAGGTGCCGAGGGCGAGCAGGGGAATTCCCTGACGCCACAATCGGTCGTAACGTGCCGAGACATCCGCCAGCGGAATGCCGTTGGCGGGCGCGAATTGACGCAGGAAGGAAAGATATTCGCTCTGGTGGACGATGTTCTTCTGCGCGGCGGCCTCGAAACGCGCGGTGGAACCGCCGTAGGGCGGCACGATGATGATCCATTCGGCACCGATGGCACGGAAGTCACGGAGCATCCGGTAGTAGTTGCTTTGCGGACTGGTCAGCAGGGAGTAGGGCATCCAGCGGTCATTTGACCATTCCGAGACAATGAGGTCGGGGCGCACATCCAGCACGCGCTCCTGGTAGTTGTGGGGATGTCCCGGAGCGGGGTTCTTCGTGGAATCGAAGTAGTCGTTGCTGTTGTGGCCGCCCCAGGCCTCCGTGATGACGCGGATGTTGGCATTGGGGAAGCGTTTTCGCAGGCCTTCCGCGAATTGCGCCTGCCAGCGGGCGGTCTTCCAGCCAGGCATTTCGTAGGTGATGGCGGTGATGGAGTCTCCCCAGGCAAGGATGGTCAGCGGCTCGCCGTTCCGCAGTTTTGCCATGGTGCGGGGGAGGAGTTGTTCTGCCACCGGTTGTACTTTAAAAGGATAAGCGGTCTCGGAAATCGGATAGAGATTCCCTTCGGTGAGTTCGGTGGTGTCTGGCGAGAGATAGACATTGCCCAGACGGATCTCGCCCTCCTGGAGCGCGGGCTGGGGCGGCGTGATGCGCGATTCCACGCCTTGACGGTAGTGCAACTGGCCATCCAGCAATGTCACGGAGTCGATTCGCTGCCAGCGATAACAGTAATCGATCACCACCGGTCCCTGGATGGCACCGCCTTGGACTACACCGATGTGAGAGCGTATTGAATAACAACGGAAATCTTTATCTAATATATATTTAATATTATTATCTGTCGAGGAAACTTGCAAGGTGTCCGCAAGCAGTCCACCGTAGCAGGAAACCAGTTGCTTCGGAAATGTCCCGCCATTGTTGTTTTCATCGAGAACAGGCAACTCGGAGTGGTATTCGCCTTTTGCCTCTCGAATTTCCAGTGGTTGCACGGTAAAGTCAGCCGTCAGACTGGAGCCATTGCGGAGCTTGGCGGTGACGCATAGGGTACTGCCGTCCAGCACTTTCATTGCCAGCGGTTCGATCAATTCCGGAATGGCGACGGCCTGGAGTTCCTCCGTTGTTGGCTCGGGCGGCTTCACCAGAATGTCTAAGGGTTTTCCTGCCTTGTCAATCAGCCGTTGGATTTCTTCCGGCGGGAGTTCCTGATGGCCTGACGGAATGGACTGGCTTGGTGAATTCTCTGGCGTTGGCTTGGCAGGCGTATCCGCTTTCGCTGGAGATTCTTCGGGCGGAGCAAGGGCCATCGGCGGCTCGCCAAGAAATACCTGGAGGTCCTTGACCTGCACGGTTCCACCTTTGGAATGGAAGAGAATCAGCGGTTCTTCCAGTTCATCGGGGAATTGCATGGAACAATAGGCACTTTGCCACTGTGACGTGGCGGGGGAGAAAACCTTCGGTCCTTGTGGACCATCGCAGTAGATTTCACTGGGGGCATAGCGCAAATTGGACTCCAGGACAGCACCTTCGGTGTCGCTACGGTACTTGAATTGGACGGAGATGTTCTGCCCTCGGCAGACTTCCGGCAGCAGGTCCAGCCAGAAGGAATTGCCCTCGTAAACCAGCATTGCGCGGTCTTCGCCATCGCCTTTCAGCACGATGTTCTGGCGCGGATCGATGTCCAGCAGGTTGACCGGAGTCAACTCGATTTTGTACAGGGGGTGGTTCTGTGGCTGTCGCTCTGGGAACGGCTTCATGGGCGGTTTGCTGGTTTGGGCGAGAGCCAGTGCTTTCTGGGCATTCTCCATGCCGTCCGCCACGAGAATGACGCGGCTCTGGTGGTGCGGGATGGCGATGGCCAGTTGGGTTCCTTCGCCGAGCTGCTCGCCCGTCAATGCGTCCATGGCAACCGGTTCTTTATAACCCAATCCGCTGACATCCAATGAGAACTGCCCATTGGTGCCAAAGTCGCCGGCCAACACCAGAGCCGAGTCGGTTCGCCGCAGCAATGCGGCGCGGACCTTGTCAGAGACGCGCAGGGGGCTGGCTGGATCGTAGCATGGGAAGACCTCTACGCCCGGTTCGCCGTAGCCGTAGTTTCGGATGGCGTTGATTGTCGCCGCAGTGGCGGCCGTTGGTCCAGTGTGGCTCTGGTAGATGTCGAACAGGCAGTATGGGAGGATCAAGGCCAGGGCGGTGGCTTGATTGTGGTCCGGCGTCTGGTCGCTGTCCAGAAGCACCTGCGGCACGCAGCCGCTCTGCAAGCCAGTGGATTCCGTGAGGATGTAGCCGTTGGAGAAGCGGTCTTGGTAGTCGCTCTGGCCATAGTAGGCCTCCCAGTCCAGCTGGTGGCTGGCGAATGCCATCAGCGGAAGGGGAACGCAGTTGGTGGCGTGTAGGACCAGGAAGGGACGATCCTCGATGAGTTTGCCCTCGGTGTAGAGCATGGTCGCAGTGCGCTTGACCAGCTGGCGCATCTCCAAGATGGTGTGGTGGAAGCGATAGCGGTTGAGTTCGTATTCGATGACCGGACCCATCACCCCGTCCTCGTTCACGGAGTCGAAGGTGTTGTCGAAATAGATTCCCGCGAAGCCGTGCCGCACCAATTCACGTAGCTTGGGCAGCACGAAGTCGCGGTAGCTTTCCACGGGATTCTGGAAGTAATGCCCATCGTTGCCGGTGACAAAGGCGTCGTTGCGCCATTCGCTGGCGTACGAGGCAGATTCCGGCCAGCCGTAGGACATGCCACGCGGATTGGTGTAGGGGACGCACAACTGTGCATGACGGGTGAGGCTACGGGCGGCGTGCCGCAGGAAAATCCGGTAGGTTTCGGCTGCTGGATGATTACGGAAATTCTTGGCGACAAATGCGTTGGCATGCTTTTCAATCTCCTCGTCGCTGGCGTTCAGGCAGTCCGTCAAGTAGTCGATGTAGCTGTAATCGTCGTCCTGTGGAGTATAGCCATCGTCGTTGTGCTTTCCGCAGTAAAGCTGTCCCCACATCCGGCTATGGAGAATTTCGGCGACGGGGATGGAGTTGTCTGCCACGAAGCCGTTGACCGCCACAGTGGAATAGCGTCGGTAGTTGGGCATCATGGGCTTGACGGGGCTGGCCTGGAAGCCCATCTCGATGACGAATGGCTCGGTGCGAGAGCAGGGAGCGCTGACGATGTGGATTTTCAGCACCGTGGAGTCGCCCTGGCGGACGACCTCCATCACGGGCTTCGTGCGGTCGATGCTCCAGTTCTTTTCGGATTCGCAGAGCCAACCCAATCCTTTGGCAATTTCGCCCAGCCAAAGGTAGGGTCGGAAATTGGATGGCGAGTTGCGCAAGCTGTCCCAAATCACGCCATTGCCTTCCGCTGGCAGTTCGACGGATGGGTTGCGGCGTAGCTGAGCGGCCACGGAATGAAGCAAGGTGGCCACCTCGGTCTTGTAGGGGATTTCAAGAACCAGAGAGTCCAGCGTGGTTTCGCCATGAGGGGCAAACTCCAGTCGCGTCAGGATAAAGCCGTCGTAGTCTATGTCGTAATGGACTTTGATCTCCAGGCCGTCTCCGACGAGCGTCTGCGTGGCGGTCACGCGGTCGGGAGATTCTTCTCCCCAAGTCACCCCTTGGGCAGACAATGCGTGGCCGTTCAACAGGAGGTTGACCGGTGCGGCGAGGATGTTCTCTCCCTCGGCATACACCTCGGAGAAGAGCCCTTCGCCCAGGCGATAGCCGGTGAGGGTGGCATCCACGCGGTTGTCCGCCTCGTTCACTTGCAGGGGCTTGAAAGGCGGAATCACCACGCGCTCCTTGCCGATTTGGTTGCCCGCCCATGGGTAGTGGCGATACTCGAAAGGATGTTTCCAGACGGTGGTTTCTCCGTTCTTATCGGTCATTTTGGCCAGCATCAGGTAGTTCCCGTCAGGCAAGTCGTCGATGCTCCATTCTTTGTGGAATCCGAAGCGAGTGCGCGGCGCCTCGACTTCCTGGAAGACCTTTTGCCCATCTGCGTCGGTGATGGCGAAATGCACGGAGGCCAGTTTGTCCAGCGGGCCTGGCTTTGCGCAGAAGATGCGTGCCTTGGCCAATTTCAGGGTAGGGTAGGTGGCAACGGAGTAGCCGATGTCGGGGTTCGGGTCATCCCACGCCACCCCGTTTTCACCGCCCCACGCGAACTTGCGTTTGGCCAGAACCTCGCCCTGCTCGTCCGTCAAAGTATAGGTCATCTGTCGCCAGTCGCTGGCCAGACCGGTCATGTTCAGACAGAAGAGATGGCTTTGGCCGGCTGGAACATCCTGCGTGGCATCAATACTTTCCGGATTTCCCAGCCATTGGACACGGCTTTCGCAGCGCACGCGGCAGCCATGTGATTGGGGAGCGGTGACCAGCCATTGGAACTGCGGACCACCGCCGTCGATGGGCGGCGTGCTGCCCAGACGGGCCGCCACTCCAGGCGCATCGTCGTCCATCACAATGGTGCATGGAGTCAGGTCCAGCCCCAGCCAGCACACCTCCAGAGGATTGAACCATTGCAGGACGGGTTGCATGTGCCACATCTCGCCATCATGGGGTTCAGCACCCAACTCCGTCCAAGGAATCTTCAGTTCCACCGTCCATTTCCCGTCGGTGGCCTTGGCTGCGGACTTTAGTCCATGCTCTTCTGCGCCTGCGGGGAATTCTTCCTTGCCATTTGTCGTGGCATAAGCGCCTTTGCCGTTTGGGGGAATGACGGACAAGCCCACAACTTCATGAATGTCCACCTCAATATGCGGGTGAGTCTCGCGGACGATGGCCATCGCCACTCCTTCGTCATCTCGCGCCAGATACAACGTCGCCGTCCGTCGTGAGACTTCTCCCGTGGACTCGGAGAGCAGTCCCCATATCTCCAGTCCAGAGGCGTATTCGCCAGGGGAGACCTCGCCATCGATGTTCAACGGCTCCGATGTCTTTCCCAACCTGGCTTCAAAAGTGCTCACTGGCTTCGCCGAGGAGGCATCCGTGGCGGCCAAGGGGTCCTGGTTTGACGGAAAAACGACGGCTTGAATGTCTGGCTCGTTTTCTAAGTTGTAAAACGAACCGTCCACGGTCTCGCATAGATAGGAGTCTTCGACATCGCCGAAAAATCTGACCTTTCGGTAGAAGCAAATTTTGTCGGAAAACTCATCGTCGGGCTGTTGGTTTACATGCGCCTTGACATACTCTATGAATAACTGGTGCAAATTGTCAGCAAAAAAATACTTATCGACATGGATATTGGAGCTCATATTGGCGATGTCTTCAATGACCTGTGGCGAGCGCGCAAACCATTCTTTTGCCTTTTGTGGTGCAATTTCCAGAAATTGCCTGACGTCCTTGATTTCCCCTTCCTTTCCAGATTCCACTAAAACGGTTGTGCCATATAATAGAAGAAAATGCAAATCCTCCAATTCTGCTCTTTCCTGATAAACTGCATCGATGAATTTACGGTAAAAAGGGTTGGTGTATTTTTTATCAAGATAATCGTGAATAACTGCGTAGTCCTCATCATCTGCTTCAATAACTGCGTAGTTCTCCTCATCTGCTTCGGGTTGATTCCCGACATTCTCCTGGGTTTGTCCATAGGACATTGCCATCAGGAAAAACAAGGCGAGAAAGATGCATGTCGATTGGCGAGCCATGGCGTATTTTCGTGCTTAAAGTGGATTGCAGTTCTCATCAAAGATAACGCCTGAAATTGCAACAGATGACGTATTTCAGGCATCTCTCACGATAAGCTGATGGTGAGGCAGGTGACTACGGGACACCTCGTTTCCCTAATTGGGAAATAGCTTCAATGCTATGTATGGTTCCGATGATGGGGGCAATTGTCGTTGAACTCGGTGGAGCCGTCAGTACCTATACCTATCAGCGAGACCGCCGGATGTCCGACGGTCCCACTGAGGCACTTTTCCCATGTTTTACAGGAGTGTATCCTCTGAGACAGCATTTGGAAAAACCTGGCAGAGAGTTTTACTTTTTCAGCACATACTTGAATGTTTCCTGGGTGACGGGGAGGGCGAGGCGGCCATCGTCAACGGGGAGGGTCTCTGTGCCGAGCAACTTGCCGTCCCGACTGTAGCGCTCCACGGCGACGTTCGTGGCATCGACTGCAATGCTCACGGTCTCCGGGGACTTGAAGGGGGCAGGAATCAGCTCCAAGCTGTGGTCGGGAAGCCGTTTGAGCAGGTATGGTCCCTTGGCCTGCAAGAGCGGGTTGGCGGGGCCGTTGTCGCAGTAGAGGAGACCGTCCTGTTCGCTCCAGCACAAATCTACGCGCTTCCCGTCTTGCAGTGCGGAACAGGCGAGGTTCTTCTGGTCTGCGGTCACGGCGGCAAAGCCGTCGGGGGGCAGTTCGAAGGGCATCCCGTTCAGCGTCACGTCCATGGTCTCTGAGCCATTCAGGTTGGCGGCGACCTCCAGACCATTTGTGTAGATGAGCTTCACCTGGTTGCGGGAAAGCGTCCCCGCCTTGACGGCGGCTTCGAAGGACAGATACTGCCCGTTCACATTGTAGAAGATTTCCTTGATCTCGATGCCCGCGTAGAATTTCTGCATCGGCTGGATGAGGAAGTAGCTGGCGATCATGGCAGGTGTGGCGGAGGTGAACGGCGTGCCAAAATAGCAGTCGGCGATGTGCCCCATGCTACCGTAGGCATACTCGTAGGCAAGCAACTTGTAGGCGTATTGTTTGCCGCCGTCTCTGGCCTTCTGCTCGACCAGATTCAGCTGGTAGCCGCAGTCGTTGCTGAGTGGATGGATCTTGAGCAGGTTGAAGTCAGGGATGACGTTCATCGCCAATCGTTGCGGCTGGGCGTAGCTGTTGCAGAGACCGGCGAAGAAGAGCTGTGTCGCCCCCTCGGAGAGCACGGGGCCGAAGGCCTCGCGAACCTCGCGGAGGCTCTCGGCGAAGACACGCCAGGGTGCCGAGAACTTGCCCGCTTCGGGGGCGCGGGCATCATAGTCGGTATAGCGCCAGCAGGGCGGACTTGTGATCTGGTCATGGTAGGCGCAGGTCGGGGCAAACTGCTCTACGTAGCTGGGGTACCATTTCTCCTGGAGCGCCAGTATTCGGGAGGTCTTGGTCTGGCTGGTGTTGTTGAAGCTGTAGAGCCAGCGGCCGTTGGGATCTTGGTTCATCATGTCCTCGTCCCAGGCGTCGAAGGACATTTCGCTGAGGAGCATTACGTTGGTGTATAGGCCGATGCGGTAACCAAGTTGCTTAATGTCCTTGCAGAAGGCGGCGAGTGCCTCGTCACCGCCGATGTCAGGCGTCGTGAACGGCTTGACGAAGGTGATTGGCTCGTCAAACCGTTCGGGCCAGTACATGCGGTTGATGTTGCAGTGCAATCGGATGTTGAGGTGCTCCATGCCGTAGTCACGGCACGACTGCCACATGGCAAGCTCCTGTGCGAAGTAGTCTGGCGTGGGGGAGGTGATGTACCAGATTCGCGTACACCAGACGTCGTTCTTCGTGAGCGGAAGGTCGGGATTTACGGGATGAGGGATGTTGGGGAGGACATTGGCCAGCTTGCCGGCGACGGTGAGCATCAGGCGCTCCCGGGCAGGGTTGCGGCGGCCTGCCGTGGTGGGCCAGTAGTAGCTGCCGCCGTTGATGACGGAATGATTGCGAACTACGTTGGTCGGGTCGGCCGCATTGCCTTCGAGGATATAGTTGTAGTCGGCGGAGATGGGGTTCAGCACGAAATGTCCGCGTGGCGTGGCGCTGGAGGCACCGAAGAGCCCGGAGGCGTCGGAGTTGTACCAGTCGAGCATGGCGAAGATGCAGCAGTCGTCTGCGACGAAGACGCCTGGCGGATTGCTTTTGACGTAGAACCATCTTCCCCAGTTCAGATAGGGGATTTCCACCACCTTTCCCGCAATGCCGTCGATGGCGCCGAAATGGAACTGGCCGACATTGCCGTCCTTTTCCCCCAGGTCGCTGGCCAGGTCGATGATGAGCGTGTTGCCCTTGAGCGAGAACACCCACTTGGCGGTGCGGCGCAGCTTCCTGTCAATCAGATAGTTCCAGGTCAGAGTGAGCGTATCGTCAGTGGCGGCGGCGTTGGCCAGGGTTGCCATGATGCGTGGTGAGGACGAGTCCAGCAGGGAGTCCTCTTTGACGGGATAGACATTGTCCATTGCCCAGCGGAAGCCTCCGCCCTGCATGGGGGTGAAGGTCTTGCCGTTCCAGGTCGCCTGGATGTCGCTCAGCGTGCCAGTAGCGGGACGGATGTCATAGCAGAGCTTTTGGCCGGTGGCGGTTCCCGTGCTGGTGAAGCGCCAGTGGTTCGGGGCGAGGCTTTCAAGCGTGACGGTAGTCGGCTCGGCGGCGGTCGGCAGGATGGTTTCCGGGCGGTTGGGAACCCCCAGCTCCTCGTAGGTCGGGATGCGAGCGTCCGCCAGCGGCGCCTTGCTGCGCTCGTAGAAGACGAGGTTGTCCAAGTAGATGACGTGTCTGGGGGGCTCGTTGAAGCCAGTGAAGGTGATGGAGACGAATTCGGAGCCGGCCTTCATCGTTTCCTTCAGCGGGGCCATTTTCAGCCCCCAGCCCAATTCCAGCACGTTGTCCATCTTGCCGGAGTCGTGGAGCTTGCCTTCCGGGTCACGCCATTGGACGGAGAACCACAGCGCGGGCACTGCATTTCCATAATCGGTGGCAAAACGCCAGACCGCGACGGCATCGAAATCGTTGGGGATGCGGATGGGGGCAGGCGGTTCCAGCACCACCTTCGTGTCGGGGTTCGGGGCATAGCCCTCTTTGAATTCGGCGCGCAAGACATATTCGCCCCAGAGGGTGTATTCCTTGCTGCGGCGGAACGAGGGAATCACTGCGCCCGAGACATAGCTCATCTTCCATCCTTCCAAGTCCTCGAAATCCACCAGGGGCTTTTTCCGTTCATGGCGGCCTTCGAAGTGGCGGCTGCGCCCGTGGAGAGCGCCGTCCTTCACGACGTTGTCCAGGGGCACCGTGACCCACTTGCCGAAATTTGCCGGCTTCGTTATCTCGTCCGGCCCGCTGAAGCGATAGTCTTCGTCCAACAGGAGTGCAGTATCGGTCGGGATGGGCTTTCCTTTTTGCAAAAGTCCGTAGTGGCCGGCGACTTCGACGGGTGTCAAGGCACGGCTATATAGACGGACGAGGGAGACATTGCCGACAAAGTCCTTGTGATGCCAGCCCATGCTGTTGCCGATATAGAGTGGCTTAGCCGGAATATAGACTGGGATGCCAGGGCCTTCGCTGGTTTTCAGTAGTTTTCCGTCGCGGTAGTGGCAGACTTGCTCCGGCGTGCCCGTCATGACATAGTGGTGGAATTTGCCTAGTTCAAGCGGCAGTTTGAATAATTCGGAGGGTTCGGCACCGTTTGCCAGCTTCAGGTAGTCGAGGTAGCCGTCGTCTCCTTCGAATTTCGGGAGGCCGAATGCGCCGTGCATCACGACCGCATAGCCGCAGTCCGCCTCGTCGGGTCGGCACCACACTTCCGCCGTGAACCCCTCCTGCCCCCAGTCCGGTATGTCATTGATCATGACATGCTTGTCATTCGACATCGGGAAATCCCATCCCGCCGCGAAGAGCATGGCTGAACTCAGGAGGGCGAAAGCAAAAGCAAGGATTGTTTTCATGGCGTTATTTAATTCCTTAGGAAGTAATTGCAAATGTCATTTGCTACCGGCGGCATGGATTCTGAAGATCCCGGGGCGAAGGCGTTTTCATGGGGTGAACGGTCTTTCAGCGAAAGAAAAATCGTCCCCGCAGGCAGGAAATCTGCCATTTCCATGTTAAAATAATGCATCGTTTCAGAATAGTCCTTTTCTAGCGGAGAAAAACATGTATAAAGTTGCAGTCATTGGCTTGGGGATGGGGTCGAGATGGGCGATGGCGGTCAAGGAACTGCCCAATGCCCAGCTCGTGATGGTCTATGACAAGTATTACGAGGAAAACACCTATATCCCCCGCGAAAAGGTCACCGGGCCTGGCATCACGGTGGCCAGAGAGGAGGGCGAGATATATCAGTCAGACGCGGACATCGTGATCATTGCCAGCCCCGACAATTTCCATCGTGAGCAATGCGTGAAGGCGTTGGAAGCGGGCAAGCATGTGATCTGTGAGAAGCCGCTGGCGCTCACCCTGGAGGACTGCCGACAGATCATCGCGGCCGTGAAGGCGAGCGGGCGGCAGTTCATGACTGGTCAGGTGTGCCGATATGCGCCTGGCTTCCGCACCGCGAAGGCGCTGGTGGAGGCAGGGCGAATCGGCCGGCTTGTCTATCTGGAGAGCGAATATGCCCACGACTACGAGTTCGCCAAGGGATACCGCGAATGGCGGAAGGACCCCGCCATCCGGCGCCAAGGCTTCCTGGGCGGCGGATGCCACGCGCTCGATTTGACGAGGTGGATTGCGGGCGATCCCACCGAGGTCTTCTGCTACATGAACCACATCTTCATGCCCGACTGGCCGACTCCGGACACCGGAGTCGCTGTGGCGAAATTCCCCAACGAGGTGCTAGGCCGTATTTTTGTCTCCATCGGCGTGAAACGCCCCTACACGATGCGGACGGTCATCTACGGTACCGAAGGAACCATCATCTGCGACAATACCAGCGACCATATCCAGCTCAGCGAGAAGATTCTGCGTAATCCCACCGGAACCATGGCCTTCACCGACATCCCCGTCGCGATCGCCAACCACAATGTCACCAGCGAATTGAAAGACTTCGTGGCATCGCTGGAAGCGGGCGTTCCCTGCGCCACAGATGTCTATCAAGGCACCCGGACGGTTGCGTTTGCGGATGCGGCGATTCGTTCCGCGCAGTCTGGCCGTCCCGAACCCGTGGACTACAATTATTGAACGACAATGCAGAAGATCTTTTTTGCTTGGTTTTGTTCCCCACAAGGGCACCTAATTGAGGTCAATCTTGTGGTATGAACAGCGAATTTCGATTTTTGCTACGAATCGTTTGTTACCTGTAGATAACCCTCTTGGGGAACATGGCGTTAACAATATGATTTCCAATAAAAGCACATGCGGTGGCATTTGCAAAACGGCGTGCTGGATTATTCCATCGTGGTTGCGGGGAGGAAAGCGCGGATGAACTCTGCAAGTCGGTGATGGCTTTCCTCGGATTCGTCGTCGGCCGGGGTGCCTACTAGGTACGCTGTCCAGCCATCGTTGGCACGATAGGCGGCACGAAAGACGAGGAAGTTGGCAGTGGACTTTTGAGGCGTGGAATACCATTGCCAGAACAGCTGCCTCCCCCCCTGCCTTTCAGCCAGGATTTCCTGAATCTCCCAGGCTTGCCCCGGAAGGTCGTCGGGGCTCCAGCGGATGGTACGCTCGGTGAGGATCCGGTACCCGCTGGCTCTCAGGCAGAAGGCAACGGAATGCACCTGGTGGATGTTGTCGATGTCGCCAACGGACAGCACATGGACGGGGGTGCCGTCGGAGTGGGCAAACAGGAAACGCTGGATTGTGCTTCTGCCGTAGAATTGCTTATCCAGCGGGGTGGCTCCCTCTGCGATTCCTCTGAAGTCGCCGGAGAGGAGCAGGGTGAAGTCGGGGGTGAGTGGTGGCCCCGGCGCCACCGGCTGATTTGATACGAGATATCCTGCTGCAATGAGCACTGTCAGGCTCCAGAAGAGGCATGTTTCCGGAGCGGGCAGGGGCTTCCGGCGCAAATGGAGGTGCAGCGCCATTGCGGTCAGACCAACGGCTACGATTACTTTCAGGAGCAGCCCGTTTACAGGCAAGATGGTGGAAAGCAGGTAGCCAGTGTTGGGCAGGAACAGCAGGAGCATTCCTGCCGCTGGAAGCAAGGAGGTGGCACTCTGCCACCCATATAGGCAGAACATCATCGACCAAGGCAGTAGAATGCTGCCGAGGAGTGTCAGATAGTGGATGTGCCGAAGCCAGCCACCAAATATCAGTAGTAGCCCGACAAGCAATGGCAGGAGGTGCCAGGCCGACCATGGGGCTGGCTTTGCCGCTTCGCGGCGGATCCTCGGGACGGCTGCGCAAGCCAGTACGCCGGCTGCTAGAAAGAAGCACCAGTTCCAGTTTTCCGGCGATGCACTGCGCATTCCCCGGAGGCAGTAGGGGAGTTTCAGGCAGAAAGGGATCGCCGCAAGGAGCAATAGGATGGCCGTGCGCAAACGCTTCATGGTTCGTCGGGAGTTGGCTGGTCCAACTTGAACAGGAATGAACTCAGCCAGATGAGCAGGGAGGTCGTAACCACGAAGAAGCATCCCAGCAAGAAATGGGGGCGCGGGGCATAAACCCTTTCCCCGATGACACGGTAAAGCAAGAAGGTGAGCAGGAGCCGCAGGGCGTTGCCAAGTGTCACCCACAGCACCAGCAGGGAACTCCAGCCCCATTTCTTCCAGGCGGCCGTCCGCAGTGGATGGGCGATGAGATATTCAAGCAGGACGAAGAGCCCCAGGAGGGAAATCCCGCTGCAAGCCTCCGTGATGGAGAGGGTTTGGTCGCCCCAGAAGAGGCTGGTGCCGTCGAATTGGACGTGAAAGGCGCAGAGGTTGAGCACTCCGACCGAAACCAGGGTCGAAAGCTGGCGCAGTGGATAACTGAACTCCAGCAGCAAGAGTTCATAGAGGGGCAGGATGAGAATCGCGAGCACTAACATTGGCAGGGACTTGATGACGACGGGGAGACCATCCTGCCGCAAGATGGCGGCGACGGCCAAAAATAGCAGTGAAGCGTTTTTGCAGAGCAACGGCGTCAGTTCTCGCTGACCGTCGGGGATACCATGCGAGAGGATGGTGGCCCCGACCATGGCGATGGCCGCAAATGCAAGCAAGAACCAGCTGGCGTGGCGGTGGTTCGGCGTGGCGTGTGAGGCAATTGGAAACTTCATTAAATTCCAGGTCGCCAGCCCAAGCAATATCATCAGGAATGCGCCGTCCTCCAAATAGGGTTTGCACCAGACCAGGAACTCCGTAATGCCGAAGAGACCTGCAGCGGTCAGAATGGCGGAGGTGGTGGGGCAATTGGTGACGTTGGCACGGATTCCCTCCCAAGGGCATCTGGGCTTGTCCTGCCCGGTCAGTTCACTTGGGGTTTGCATTTTCGCGCTGGAGTTGGTCAAGCTGGTCCAGGCACTCCTGGGCGCGGGCATGATCGGGTTGCAAACGGAGGATTCGGGTGGCAATCGACCGACAGAGGCTATAGCGCTTGGCGGCCAGATTGCTTTCGAGGTTCTTTTCGAGACTGGTCAGCAGAACATTGCGGAACGGCGGGATATCGGCGGAGTCAGGAATCAGGTCTGCCGCCTTCTGGAAGTCGCCGTTTTCCGCGCATCGCACCCCGTAAACACCTTGAACCAATGGCGATTGCGGGAAGCGCCGGTAGGCCTGCGCCGCATATTGTAGAGCGCGCGGCAAGTCGCCGAGGGCAGCATAGATTTCAGAGAGATTGATGTCAACGGTCGCATTCTGCGTGAGATAGGGAGCGAGTGCCTCGTAGAGGGCGATGGCGCGCGAATACTCATGGGAGAGGGCGAGACAGAAGGCGAGGGGAAGCATCAACTCACGATCCTCCGGGTGCTCGACGGAAAGCCCATGTTCCATCTGCGTTTCCTTTAAGATGGTTTCCGCACGCTGAATATCGCCGTAGCGGCGTTCCTTCTCGAATTCCGCAAAGGTGCTCAGAGATGGTTCTTGCGCGGCGAGATCCAGTGCCTCTTGGTTGCCGGTGCGGATGCCAAACGCCAGGCAGTGCTTTCGGTTCTGCAACGACGGGTCGCTTTCTAGCATGTTCTTTAATTCTTGCATTGCTTCATCAAGCCGCCCACTCTCCTCAAGGAAGAGTACCTTGCTGTAGTGGACCGTGGGGGAGTCGTCGCTGACTTCGATGAGCTTGTCGAAGGCATTGAGAGTGCCGGAAAGGTCACCCTTGCCGATGGCGGCGTTCAGCGCCATGCTTCGGAAAAGCTGGGACTCGGGGAAAAGACGGATGGCCTGTTGCAGGGTCGAATCCGGCACACCGCGGGTGGAGGCCAGTGCAAGGAGATACGCATGCCAGATTTTCTCCACCGGCGGACGTTCATCCAGGAAGAATCCTGCCAATTCTATGACCTGCTCCCATTGTCGTTCCTGGAGGGCGCGGTCGAGCAGCGGTTGCGCCTGGGCGAGGAAGTCCTGGTGGCGTTGTTGGAAGACCGTTGTTGGCTTCCAGGCTGCGAGTACTGCGCAGAATTGCCGTACATTCTTGGATTCGATGGCAACCGCATAACGGAGCATCAGCCCCGGCCGCGTATTGCGCTGGATCTGCGCGACAGCGAAGTTCTTCACCATCTCGACCGGCTGGTTCTCCAGCAGAGCCACCAGGCTGTGGATATAGGCCCGCACGGAGATGACATTGGAGCTGCCCTGGGGAACACGTTGCGCCAGATGCTTTAGAGCTTCGGCGTCCTTCTCATAGAATAGGGCCTCCGCGTAGTCGAGGAACATGGAACCAGACAGGCGTCCATCTGGAATCTCCTGGAAGATTTCCAGCGCATCGCGGTATTGTCCTTGCCGTCCTAGAAAACTTGCCAAAACACTGCGGCAGAGCGTGGGGTTGAGTTCCGCCGCTCGGCGGTAGCAGTGCTCTGCTCGCGCAAAATCTCGCTCCTGCCATTCCGCCAGGGCCGCATCTTGGATGAAGGCCTCCACTTGGACGACTGGGTCTTCGCTCTCCTCTAGAATGGCCAGCTCTGCGGGCGGACCCGGTTTCTGCAGTGCCTGGATGAGGCGTGCAGTGGTACTCTCTGGAGCGAGTTCCGTGATGAGTTTGGCAGTGTCGGACGACTGGGGGGCGAGCTTAAAGCGAGTCAGCGTATAAAGTTCGCGGTATTCCAGGCGCTTTCCTTCGGGCAACCGCATGAAGGTTTCGCCCAATTTGGCATAGTCGTGGTTGCGGTAGTAGGCTTGGAGGCATTCTCGCAGATATTCCTCGTTCAGCGGATTGAGACGGGCAAGCCGCCGCCAGCAGTGTGCCTCCTGGAACGAATCCCCGTTTTTCCGATAGATCTCGACCATGCAACGCCACGCCTCTTCCTGGTTCGGATCAATCTTGAGATAGCGGGTGAACATAGCCTCCGCTTCTGCATAGTCGCCGTTCTCAAAGGCGCTTTTCGCACTTTGGAAGAGCCGTGTGTGGCTTTGATAGCGATACGCCATTACTACAAGCAATGTCGTCAGCCCTAGGGCAACCACGATGCCCGCCGAAAGCAAAATCCGAAATAGCAGTCTTGATTTCAATGACGCATTCCCCTCAGCGATGGAAAGGATATGGAAACATCCCGGCAGAACCAAAGACGATGGTTGGATGGGGTAACGGAATAATCAAGGGACTTAAAAACTTATGACCCGGAAAAAGAAAAGCCGACGGCATTCTGTTTTCAGAAGCCGTCGGCTTTCTACTCGAAATCATACACTAGCTGCGGCGGCGAAGGCGCTTGCCCAAGAGGACGGTGCCCAGCGAAAGAACCCCTGCGATCATCGCGCCAGGAAGCGGCTGCCCCGAAGGAGGTTCCGGCGTATTGCCGTCATAGTCGCCTTCCGACCAGACCGCAACGAACTCACGACGAATATCGTGTGCGCCGAGTCCGAAGTTGATGCGGACATTGCCACCGATGTCGGTTGTGGCATCCAGACGGGAGGTCAGCACCGTGTCGGGGTTGTACATCTCGGTTACCTTGTTCCTGTCGTTCACATACTGGAACGAATCCACCACCTCGCCGACACCGTTGGGATCGTCTTCGGCCAGCGAAGTCATGACGAAGTAGATGTCATCGTCCTTGCCGAAGTAGTCGAGATAGTAGGCAGTCGTGGGGTTGGTATGGCCATTGTTGTCAGTATAGGTGATTTCCTTGGTCTTGCCGTCCGACCAGTGGATGAGGTTGCTGTAGTCGGAACCAGGATTGACCCCCTGGAGCTCACTCTTCAGAAGGTAGCCATATTGACCGGCGCCCATCTGGTAGGCGGTGCCGTTCAGATCTGGAACCGGCGTCGGCCAGTACCAGCTGTTGATGTAGTTCGCCAGCCAGACGCTGTTTCCGCCCGTGACGTGCATCGAGATCATCTGCGCACCCAGCCAAGGCTGCTCACTGTGTTGTTCGCCCTTGAAGGAACTGGCATCATATTGATAATAGTCTCCGACGATGCCGGCAAACACCGACACTGCGAAGACCACCACGAAAAGTGCAAGCCGTAGCGAAAGTCTTTGATATACTTTCATTGAATTAAAAAATTTTTGATGATTAACGAAACCAGAGTAAAAACACAAGAAAAATCAAACTTGCTTAATATATCTCTTTTTGCTGAAATTTCAACTTCAAAAATAACCAAATTTGTCCATTATCATGCTTTTTTGAACCCGAAGATTGCGGCGCTACAGAAGGACTTTGGCTATGTCGAAGGGGTAAGGGCTGGCGTGGACTTCATGTATAGGTAGACGGAAGCTATCGGCATTATTGCCCCGAAACGACAATAAAAAAGGACGCCGAAGCGTCCCTTGTTCTATTCATATCTTGCTTGGTTCCAGTAAAAAGTGGCGGAGAGGCAGGGCGCATGGAAAAAAGCGCCGCCCTGCGTAGGCACGCCACTTAACCTATTAGCAAAACGGCGTTTGTTGGCTATTTCGGGGTATGCCGGTGGGGAAACGCATACCCGCCAAAAACGGCAAGCGGACGGCAAGAACGGCAAGCAAACGGCAAGCAAATCCGGGGGCGTTCATGGAGGCGTTTCCCGTCCCGGCGGCGTTTAGGAACGCCAAGGGATTCCCCAATTGGAACCATGCCTCATTGCCGGGACCGCTGGAAAATATATCGCCGGCAAAAAAAATTATTACGCCGCCGCGGCATTTTTTTCGCGAAAACCGATTCCGGCCGTATGTACGGGGCGAGATACCCATCCGAAGCATTCCCGATCTGGAAACGCCATTCGACCATTCCGATTGCACCGGGGCAATTGCCTTGCACCGGCCGCGGGCGGGGTTATTACTCCGTCCACGGCCTTTCTCTCTCGCGGTTGTGCTCCTTAATATGGAATCCGCGCGAAATCCATCGCGCGTTTTCTTGTTGCGGATTTCCCGAAGGAGCGAAAGGCAAATGAATCAGAATCCAACGGTCCCCGTGACCATGCAGAGCGTCCAGTTGATAGGCAGGGTGGCAAAGCCGCTGATGGAGGCGGGCCTCATCCCCAACCCGGAATACCAGACCATCCTCCTCAATCTGAAACGCCTCTCGCGGCAGGGCGAGTTGATGCCGTCCGTCGCCCCCCGGCTTATCACCCGGGAGGAGGCGGCGGGGATGCTCGGCCTCACCCCCGACAATTTCCTAATGCTGGAAAAGCGGGGGCAAATCAAAATCCCCCGCCGGAAAATCGGCCGGGCGGTCCGCTACCTAAACCTGCGGGTTCTGGAATACATTCTCGCCGAGGGCGGGGATTTCCCCGACAATTCGGAAACATCATCAAAAAATATGCCATAATTTCGCGTGTTCCGCGGATTTCCGCCGGGTCATGCGCTATAGTGACGGCAGAGCCGAATAAGGCGACGCCAAGTTCTAACACAATGCCCCGCAAAGGGAAGGAACCGTAGAATGCAGACCACACAGTGCGATTGGGCACCGGCGGGCTTCGATTTGGGACGCCCGGATTTCAGCCAGATAAATATCAGCCAGTTTCTTGAATTGTACGGAAGGCTGATAACCGCCTACTGCCACCAGTTCGGGGTATACGATGAGGAGATGGACATCGCCGACCGGATTGCCCTGAAGATATTCGGCGGGACGGGCATTTCCTACAACCCGGCGGTGGCACCGTTCCCCGCCTATCTGGCGCGGATGGTGAAGAACTACTGCCTTGCCCGGTTCCGCAAGAAGCACCCCATCCCGGTGGAGGATTGCATCCTGGAAGCCTACGCCGCCGATGCACCCGATATCGCCGCCCGCATCGGGGCGGAGGACGCGGACAGGCTCCTTGCCGCCGCCCGCAAGGCGGTGGATGCCCGGCGGGGAGAATTGGCGCGCCGGGTGTTCGCCCTCCGCTGGGAGCAGGGGCTTTCGGCGGCGGAGACGGCTAAACGGGCGGGCATCGCCCCGACCACCGCCAATACCGCCTACTGCCGCTATCTGGCCGATTTGCGCGCCACCATCCGAGAAATCTACCGGGCCGACGGGATTAGGGCGTGACCCGCTTGGGGAGCCGCTCCCGCCAGGAATCCCGTCCGCGGTTTCCCGCATTGATATTGTCGCGGGTGCGGGCCTCGCGCTGCTGGGCAAGCACCGAGGGCGGCTCCTGCCCCGCCTTCCAGCCAATGCCCGGGGCGGCGTAGAGGCGATGGGCCTTCACGCCATCCGGGCAGGTGATTTCCGGGGGGCATTTTCCGAACGGGAAGAGCATTTCGATTATTTCGCCATCCTCCCGTTCGAAATCGTAGCGGGCGGCCATGCTACTTGCCCTCCTTCTTGGCGGGTTTCTCGGCCTTCTTGGCAGGCTTGGCCGCCTTCTCCGCCTTTGCCGCGGGCGACGCGGCCTTGACCGCCTTTGCGGCGGGTTTCGCAGCCTTCGGGGCTTCCCCCGATGCCTTTGCCAATTCCTGGATGCGGGCGGCGCGGGCGGCCTCGTCCACGGGGTGCTTGGGGGCGAGACGCTTTACCGGCTCGGCCTGGGTGGCCTCCTGCCCGGCGGTCTTGGCGGCTCCGCCGCGGGGCGGGATATCGCGGCTGATGGTCTCGTCGACCTTCATTCCGCGGATGCGGCGTTCGTTCTCCGCCGAGCGGTCCGTGCCATTCTCGTAGTCGACAATATGCTGATCCTGGGTCTTGCGCCCGCGGACGGCCACCTCCTTGACGATGGTATCGTCGGCGGTGGTGACGGGCAGTTTCTCGCGCTGGTAGCGGGGCCGGGTCTTTGGCGCGGCCACCTGCTCCGGGGCGGCGGCCTGCTTTGTAGTTAGCGGAACAAGCAGGTTGTGGCGGACCAGAATCTGGAAATCGGGGCCGGGCGCCACGCGCTGCCCCATTGCGGTGAGGACGCCATCCTCGAGTTCCACTCGGCTTCCTTTGCTGAGGGTGCTCCCAAGCGACGGGAGGTTGATGTTCGCTTTTGCCTCGTAGATTTCTTTCATGTTACCTTGCTACTATTGGGTGGCGGCGGCCAAACCACGCCCGGCCGCCAAGGGCGGGAAATCAGGTCATCCGGCGGGTGTTGAGGATTATGTTGCGCACCTCGGCCCGGCGGTAGGCGTATTTGCGGGGTTCGACCAGCATCCGCCCGGCGGCGTAGTCCGCCCGGAGGCCGGCCACCGCCTCCTCGGTCAGGTCGGTGGCGAACTTGAACCAGACAATGGCGCGGCCGAAATTGCTGGTGATATCGGTCCCGGTCATGGTGAACCGGTCGTCCAGCGTCCAGAGGAAGGCAGCCTCCTCGGAATCCTTTGTGCTGATAGTCGTTGCCATTCGCGTGTTGAAACTCTCTCTATGCATCTTCCCGCAAATAACGTCGGGCGGGAATCGCCTGTCCCATATTATGGAAAGGCAATGAAAACAACAATGCGAGAAACGGACAGCATAGACGATTCCCCGGAGAAGAACGCCACGCGGGCGGGGTTGAAATGGCGGCGCCGGCACCGGTACGATATCGACGCGATAATCGCCCGGGCGTGGTGGGCGCTTTACGGCACCGGCCGGAAGGGGGCGCTTCCGCCGTTCGAGGTACGCGATACCATCCGGGTCAAATGCCCCATCTGCGGCCGGGAGGATAACGATTGGCCGGTGCGGGGCGGGCTTTGCCTGGATTGCTTCAGCCACGAGTGGGTTCTCCGCTATCCCATCGATACCTCGGGGCCGGGCCTTATGGACGCCCTGATAGATTCCCTCTAGAGGAGAAAAGCAATGAGCGAATTCTGCGATAAACTGACCCTCACGCTTGCCGCCGGCGGCGAGCTGAACCCCCTGGGCGACTGGGCGCTCCTGGAGCGCGTTGAGGCCGATAAGGAAAAGGACGGCATTGCGCTGCCGGAGAACGCCAAGGCCCCGAAGGCAAAATGCCGGGTACTGGCGATATCCGAGTGGGCGGAGGCCGAGGTTCTCCCCGGCGAGGTGGTGCTATGCCCGGTCGATTGCCAGAAGGGGCCGTACGATATCGATGGCCGGGAATGCTGGTTCGCGGAGACTATGGATTTCCTCGGCGTGGTCGAGGAAGAATAGAATTACGGCGCGGATTATTTCAGTTTCCAGGAGCCGTTGAAATCATCGTAATACACGACGTTGAATTTCTTTAGAATCGCCTCGACCGCCTTAAAACTCTGTTCCGAACCGCTCCAGCCGGAGCTGTCGCCGTAGAGGGCAATGTCCGACAGGATAGCGGCGGCGGAGGACTGGGGATTGCCGTATTTCCGGTTGATAAAATGCTGCGGGCCGGCAATGATATTCCTTGCCATCCCCACAAGCGCCTTGGCGACTTTCCTTTTATCGAACATTTCCTTGTTCTCCTTGCTTTAGGCGAGTTTTGCCTCAAGGGCGTTGAGTTCATCAACAAGTTTTTTCAATGCCAGCGGGATGATTGCGTTGGCTTGAACCGTATATCTTGTCGCCAATTATTTAACCCGAGTGATTTCGGATTGGCTTCCCGCCAGCGCCACGGCGTTCACGCTATCGGCGTAGGCATCCATATTGGTGTGGTGGCTGCTCATGATAATCTGCACGCCGAGGCGGCGGGCGATCGCCTGCAGGAACTGGGCGAATTTCGGGACGTGCTCGGCGGAGAGGTGCTTGCCCGGCTCGTCCACCACCAGCACCCGGTCGAGAACCGGGTCGTTCAGGAGGACCATGAGTTTAAGAGGGAGGGAAATGGCATCGGCCAGCCCCCCGCCAATGCCGTCGATTTGGCGGCGGACCACCATCCCATCCTCGCACCGGCGGATCGCGTAGACCTCGACGCTGGTGCGGGCGCGCTTCATCCCGTAATCGAACTCGACCGCGTAGGAATCGTCGAAGACCGCCTTGAGGCATTCGGTGACCAGCGCCTCGACGCGGGCCTTGACGCCCCGGCGCTCGTCGGTAGCGACCTGCTCCACGAATTCCACCGCCTTGGCGCAGATGTCGATATCGCGGACGGTCGCGTCGCGGGCGGCCTCGAGTTCCGCCAGATGCTTGATCGCCGCCTCGCGGCGGCTTTTCAGGAGAAGGTAGGAATCCTCCGCCGCGCGGAGGCCTTGCTGGAGTTGCTTGATATCCATGCTATCTTATGGAACAACGGCGACAGTTATGATTGCTTCTTGCCTTTGAACGGATTCCCCTTGAGTTGCTTGATATCGGCATCGCGGTTGGGGAAGGCGGCGATATCCGGGCGGCGGTTGAATGCCCACCATTCGCTTCCATTGTATTCGCGGCGACTGTACCACGAGCCGTCCTTCATCAGCAGCACCAGATCCTCGGTGATTTCCGCCATGCCATAGCCGGGGTCGTAGTCGGTCTTCTTTGCCAATTCCAGGAATTTCGGGACCGAAATCTGCCAATCGCCCCCGGCGACGGCCTCGATATCCTCCACCGTGTGCCCGTGCTGCTTAAGCGCGTCCAGCGTATCCTCTAGAAGGTTGGAATCGTAATCGAAATCGTAGCTTGACATTGTGATCCTCCCGCAGATTGTGGCCGTGTGGGTGGCCTTTTTTGCAGTTTCGTGTAAAAAAACAGCATGAAAAATTAAAAACCGGGCGTTTCCGGCGCGGAATCCGCGGACTCGGGCCGGCGGCGCCTGTTGAATTCCGCAAGGAGTTCAGTTGCCGCATTGTGGATTTCAGTTCCGTGACCTGCGGTGTACTTGTCAAGCAAGTGCAGGTCAGCCTCTCCATCGGAACTGGCAAAGTACGACACGAATTTCAGCAGCTTCGGAGCAAGTGAAAGCAGCGCGGCAATATCCCTTGCTTCCGGCAGGTTGCAGTTCGGGCGGGCGACCACGCGGTCCTTGGCATCGCGGATTGCGTAATCGTCGTAGAAATCCCCCCGCTTCCACTGGGATGCAAAGGGGGCGTTGGAATTGTCATCTTGATTTGTCATTTGGGGATTTCCAGTTCGGCTAAATTCACGCCGCTTGAACTTTTGCCGGGATGGAAGAACCTTGGCGGCGGTATTGACGCCACGGCTGCCAAGTCGAGAAGCGGCGGCATTGACACTGCGGCTGCCGAGTCGAGAGCCGCCGCCGTAAACAGATGCAGCCGCTCCCGGATAGCCGCAAGTTCCTCTTCGGGGGTCTCCCAATGCCCCTTGGCGGAATCGATTATGTATTCCAATTGGTCATGCCAGTGGGTGGCTATGCGTTCTACGCAATACAGAAATGCATCGTAAAAATGGAAATCCCAAGGCAAAGTGGCGAATGAACAGCCGTCCTTGATGTAATCGGTCAGCCTGGAGAGGATATCGAGCAATGTCAACGCAACACGCGGGGTATGGTAGGAAAGTCGAGTGGGGATATCGTATAGTTTGAAACTCCTGTAATTGATTGCCTTCGCCCTTCTTTCAAGCACCCTGGCGACCATTATGTTGGGGGGTAAACGGCTATTCCCCGGGAGACCCGGCAGAGTGCACAATGCTGGGGAATGGTCGAATTCCGCGGTGCAGGTGACCGTCCCGCGCAGGAAATGGACATCAAGCACATTAAACCACAATGCCCTTGGATTGTGGCAAATCACGCGGAAATCGGCAATCCCGACCATTGTGGCAAGCGGGTCGATCTCCGCAACGCCAATGCCGAAACCGATATCGGATTCAGTTGCCGCGGTCTGGCTTTTCTCCATTGTTGGATTCTCCCGCATTTGGGGTGGCTAGAAGCCGGGTCATTTCCCGGTCGATTTCCTCTTTCAGGGCGGCGCGGAAATTGCCGTCGGCGGAATCGTGAAGCCGCCAATGCTCGCAGATTTCGCCCTGCGTGCCGTTCTCCAGGCAAATCCCCCAGTGGCGGCAGTTCCCGCAGGTGGCGCGGATGGTGAGGCTGGCCGCCTTGAGGGCGTTATTTCCGCCCAGTTCGAATTCGCATTTGTCGATCATTTCATCCTCCCGATTCTCCAGCACCAGATCCAGGCCGCCGTCCCTCGAATTGCGGCTCAGCAGCGAGGCCGCCGCCTCGTCCGGCTGGTATTGCCCGAAGGAAAGATGGCGGTAGAAGGTCATTTGGCAGGCTCCCCCGCATTGCGGCGCGGGATGAAATGCCCGCATTTCTCGGCCAGGCTTCCCCGCGTGCGGAACTCGGCGGTCCAGACGAGGGAATCCGGGTCGCTTGGCAGGTGATGGCTCATGTGCCGGTCGCATTCGGCCTTGAAGGCGCACTCGTTGCTGCAGTAGGTGATGTCGGTGTTCATTTTCCGTACTATGGAACAGTGGGGCTTCTTGGGGGCGGATTACAAATCGTCGGCAACCCGGGCTTCGCCGGCGACAAGCCTCTTCACGATGGAATCGTAGCGGGCGTACTCGGTGCTTTCGGGGTCGCAGAAATGCATCCCGGTGCGGAATTCGTGGATTGCGGCAAAGCGGGTGGGGTAGTGCGTCCACCGGCCATAGCACTCGACATCCACGGGGTCTTTCAGGTTGATTGGCATTGTAAACCTCGCATTTAGGGGTTGGGGACGGCTTCATTGCCGTTTGCACCTCTACATACGCGTGGAATCGCCTTTTTGTCCCCCCGGGGGGCGGACAATCCGCGATTCGGGCGGCTATTGCGCCTGCCGCGGGGGATTATCGGTTTCGCCCCCCGTCAGAAGGACAATCGGTTCGTGGTGCTTGGTATGGGCGCGCAGCGTGGGGCTGGCATCCCCCTCCTCAATATCAAGCACCCCACCGCCCTGGTCGTTGAGCAATAGGGCGATATCGGCGGGATTCGCGGATTGGGATGGATTGATAATCACCGGCACATTACCCCCGTTCCCATTTTAGAGGTCAGCGCGGGGGCAATATCCCAATCCGCCCGCACCCGCCGCCGGTCGCCAATGTCGGAGATTTCCATTAGTTCTTCGCCGTCAAATTCTTCTCAGTGAGCACTATCTCGATTGGATTCGCGCTTGCATCGGCATCCAAGCCAGCGGCCTGGGCATTTGGCTTCCAGCCGATCTCAAGGAAGCTCCGGATTACGCCAAGCGGTCCTCCGGATATGTACGGGATGTTGTCGATCTTCGCGTAATACCCGGCCATCGTCAGCTCTCCCTTGATTTCATTCAAGATGCCTCTATACACGTCTGTTGGCAGACCGCCGAAATGCATCGCGGGATCGCATAGACTTCTCACCACAGGGGCAACCGAGTCGTACGTCACGCAGATGCAGGCGGAGTCCTGGCCGGCCTTGGCGGCATCCACAATCCTATTCCTGATATGCTCGCGCAGCACCTTCCTGAACTTCCCCTCCAGCAGATGCTCCGAGGTAATCGCCCAGGCTTCCTTCGCTTCCGGGAAAAACGATTCGTTCATTTCGCTCATGTTCATCCTCCTAAACCTTGTGGTGCGGGCATTCGTTCCCGCCATTGCACTCAATAGGCCGCCAGGCAATTCCCGATTTCTGCTTGTCACCCATTCCTGCCTCCTCGGTTTTGGCATCTGTTAAATAGCGGGTTCCGACCGAAGCTCCGGGAATCGCCCCCGGGACGGCTTCCGTGCGGTTGCTTGCGGTGACTGGCGGGTAGTCCACCTTTGCCTTGCAATGCGGGCAGAATTCCGCAAAACTGGGCAAAAGCCCGCCGCAACGGTAGCATATATTCCAGATCATTTCGCAACCTCCACCGGCACTGCGCCGTAGCAATGCGGGCATAGTTTCCACAATGCGTTATCCTCCGTGAACGTGAAAACCGCCCGCATGATCATGCGGGTGGCCGCCTGCTGCGGAAGATACCGCCAACTCTGCGGGGCGCGGGAAAGCCCGATGTCCGCAAGTGCAATCGGGGTGGCCAGCCGCTCCACCCGGTCTATCCGAATTCCGTAGGCGAATTCCGCCCCCCGGAAATACGCGTCGTATTCGGCGCGGGATAGGCAGCCGGCTTGCTCGTCAAAGACATCGCCCGCCCACATCCGGACCGTCAGCCGGGCGACAATCCGCCCCACCGGCTTGGTCTCGTACAGCCACGCCCATTGGATGTGCTGGTAGCAGCCGGCGGGCAGCCGGCGCCGGTACTCGAGGGTCTTCCGGCCGGCGAGAATCAGCTCCGCCCATTTGGGGCGGACGGAAAGAAGGATGGTGCGGGGGGTGTTCATCGGGCGTTTCTCCTTTTACGCCCATATTATGGAACACACGGGGATTTCTTTGGGCGGAATAAAAAAGCCCACCACGGGGGCGGGGTTTTTTTGCTACGGAGTGGAGGATGCGGAGGACTGCCCCCATCCATTAGTACATTAGTTGGAGGGCGTAGGCGCAGGCGTGGATTTCGGCATCAAACATCCGCTGGCCGTCGTTCTCGGCCCAAAGCCGCCGTTCGGCGTTATCGGTATGCTCCCGACAAATCAACTTGGCAAGCTTTTCCGGCGTATCCATTGGTTCATAGGCCTCGCGGAGCATTATCTCTTCACGGGCAATGAAATCCGCTATTTGGGTACGGGTCTGCGTTTTCCAGTACTTATGCGTTTCGTCAATTACGCGTTCCTTGAACTGTTCGTAGGTCATCATCGTTATCTTCTCCTCATTTGGGAATCGCGGTATGCCCGTGCATCCTCGTACGGCATTGGCTTGCTGCTTGCAATGAACTGGTTAAAACTAGGCCCGGTGTATTCCCTTCCAGTGTACCTGTAGAAGACAATATCCTCTGGCCTATCCTTATTTGGGTCCCAACCTTCCGGAGCATGACTCCTGTCGAACTTGGTCACCGCCACTGGTTCGAAGCCGTTGCGGGTGTAGAAACCAAACAGTCGCGGTCCGAAGGCATCCAGCCGGTCGCCGCCGTTGGCGACCGCCTTGCGAAGCAAATCCGCCCCGCGCTCGTTTGATTTTTCGTGGCGACAAACCGAAACAATGTCGCCATTGGGCTTGATTGCGACGCAGGAGCCGCCTTTGGTGGCATAATTCCTGGCATCGCGGTAGTCTGCGGTTGCGTGGGCATCCACCCGCCAGCGGTCGCGTTCGCCTACGCTTGCCTTGGCGTTGGCGATTGCCTTCGCCATGTGAACTGCCTTGAGAGGCTTGAACTCTGCCTTGGCGGGCGGTTGCCCCGGACGGCGTTCCCGCAACGGGGCGGTTGTCCACCCCCGCGGCGTTTTCCGCCAGCGGCCGCCCTTTGGCTTGTTCTTGTGTTCGGGGTCGCTGACATAGCGGTGCTTGTCCGCCTCAAGAAGACAAATGGCAAGCCGGAGCAGGGCGCGGCTTATTATAAATCGCATTGAAGTTGACACTGAAAAGCCTTCAATCCACTTACTATACGCGCATTCCCGCGGCTTTATTGCGTTCCACGCGCACTTTTTCCCGGCAAACGCTAATTTTGCCCACGGCAACGGCAAGTTTCACTCCTCTCATACGCACCGAATCGGTTTTCGGCACCCCCCATGCCAGTAAAGCAGAAAACCCGCCACGGGGGCGGGCGGGAAAACAGGGCAGGGCGGCTATTCGGCGGCCGTGGCGTTCTTGGCGTTCTGGGCGCGGAGGCCGTTTATCTGCGTGTTGATGTAGACGTTGATTATGGTAATCGCCTGGTCGGCCACGCTGCCGTCCGGGTAGATTATGTTCAGGCTCTTGAGTTGGTTGAAGCGGGGGAGGGCCTGGGATACCGTGCAACCCAGGGCGGTGGCGTAGGCAAGGATATCGGGTTCCGCCGCCGCCCACAAATCCTCCAGCGTGGCATCCTCGGCCACCTGGAGTTCCGTGATATCCTTCGCGGGAACGACCGTCCAGGCCACCACCGCCTCGAGGATGGCGGTGTCCTTGGGGTTGAGCAGGAAGATCATCCGCCGCTGCAGAAGCGGGGCGAGTTCCTGCTTTATATGCTCCAGCCGTTCCGCGAAGGGGACCATTGCCGTTTAGAGGCTTTCGGCCTTGGCGGCAAGTTTGCCGATCTTGCCGTTGAAGGCCTTCGCCTTCTCGGCGCTGGCGGTCGCCTTGCCGGCCAAACCCTTGATGCAGCGGATGACCGGGCCGAAGACGTCCTTGATCACGGCGGCCACGCTCATGCCGATTTTCTTGAACCAGTCAAGCACGCCGGCGGTGACAATCTGGCCGCTGGCGGTCAGGCGGCGGGAGGCCTTGGGCAGCGCGACCCCGCGCTCGTCGGCAAGTTCCTTCGCCTCCTGGCTCCACTCCTTGCGGCAGACGTCCAGGACGCTGATCCCGGTCTTGACCTCGAGGGTGTTCTTCTTGAAGGCCTCAAGGGTGCCGCTGAAGTATTTCTTGAGTTCGGCATCGTTGAGGGTGGAGACAATGGTCAGCATCCACTCCTTGTAGGAGGGTTGGATGGATTTGCGGCTTGCCACCTTGCAGGTGGAGGCGATTTTCTCGAGGTTGCCGCCGGCCTTCTCGAATTCGGCAAGTTCCTGCTCCAGCGCCTTGCGGGAGGCGGTATAGCCGGTCTGGGCATCCCACTCCTTGAAGGCATCCTTGAGTTCCTTCTCGACCTCCTTCGCCTTGGCGGTAAGTTTGTCGAGTTCATCCTGGCGTTCCTTCAGGGCGGCCTTCGCCGGCCCCATCAGGCTGTCGATTTTATGCCCGAGCTCCACCGCCTTCGCGGCTTCTTCCTCGTCGTTCTCAAATGCAACGAGATTCTTGGCGATTTTCACCAGGACGCGGGCGACCAGATTGCGATTGAACATTTTGCTTTCTCCTTTGGGATGTTATGAGGGTATTGGGGAAAAACTCTCTCACTTATCCCGCGGAAAATAATGCTGGGTGGCTTTTCTATGTCCGCGCGCCCGTCTTCGGCAGTTCCCCCTGCCACCCGCAGGCATCGCATTTCCATAGCGTCTTGAGCTTCTTGGAACGCCCCCGGGCGGCTCTGGATACCGCCGCCCCCTCGTCGTTCACCAGCAGCTCGGCCTCCTCCTTGGTGAAGCCGATTTCGGATAGCGCCGCGGCATCCGTATCCATAAGGAGGCGTTTCATCGCCTCGGCATCCCACGTCTCGATATCGAATATCTGGTTGTCCAGATAGCGGATTTCCTTGCGCTTCTCCGGGGGGATGTCCCCCAGGTCGTTCACCCATATCCGCGTTTCCCCGGCCGCCTTCATCGCCTGCCAGACAAGCGTCCCGCAGAGGATTTCGCCGCCGGCGGCCACAATTGGCTGGTACTGGCCGTTCTTGCGGTAGGCGGCCAGGAACCGCGCCAATTGCGCCGAATCGTGCCGCCGGGTCAGGTAATCCGGGGGGCGGAGGGAATCGATTGGCACCTGGATTAGCCGCATTGCGCAATCAGTCGTGCCATTCTGGAATTTCGACATTTGGATTTCGCTTGCGCTCCAAAACAACAAACTCTTCCCAAAGTCGGTTGCGTACGGCTCTTGTCATCCCCCCCGCCACGCTGAAGCCGCGCTTCCGGACAAATTCCGTCCAGCGCTTCATTTGGAGTTGGAAATCAATTTCTCCTTGACTTGGCATGCGGCCTTTTTTAGCCGTGATTTCCTTTGCTTTTCCGTTGGCCATCATTGGTCTCCCGTTTGCAACGCAATTGCTACATTCTAATATGGAACGCTCTCCATAATATACGCCGTCAGACGAAAAGTTATTGCAAAGCAATTTAGCGACAAGCGAAAGCAAGGCGCTTTTCACCAATTTTAGCGTACTTTTTGCAATCCGCGAGGCTTTCCGCTTGCCGCCATCGGAGATTCTCCGCAGCATATTCCGCCGCAATGTGTGAATCGCGTCTTGCTTTATTGCTTCATTTCTGTTGGCTTCTTCCAAAAGAGTTATCTCTTCGACAAAAGTCCCGCATACAGTTATTTCACTTTGGTCGGGATGTTTGAACGGATGGTCTTTCCGACCGATGCAGGAGGCAATACAATACTTGATCGGAATGTTGGCTTTTATCTTGAACCCCGGCCAATCCAGGCTTGGATTAACCGTCCAGCTTTCGACATTGCTTCCTTGATATTTCCGACCCGTTTTGGTTGGACCGGCAAGTTGATTCGCACCGCAATTCCGAAACAGAGTAACGGTTTCGTCGGGGTTTACCAATCCTGCCGCCCGAATTACTGCCTGCTCATAGGAAAGTAGGTCTCCCAATCGGGAAAGCAACTTCGGCGGGGAAGCGGGCAAGTTCCTCACTCCTTTGGTTCGGAAATCGGTATCAAGATTGTCGACTCCGTAAAATCTGGCAATGTGAGTGGATAATTCCGGGACAACCTCCTGCATTTCATGGTCAGCATAGGCGCGGAAAAGGTGATTCAAATCGCGATTCATTGCCCGCTGGTCGCCCATAAGGGCGTCCACCTCTGCCGAGGCCTCTTCAAATTTCGCCATGCCGTGGTTGTAGAATCCACGGTATTTCGACCGGGCGAATGCGGCAAGTCGCCTTCGCAGCGGCTTGCTTGGCGGCGGGAGCGCAACGACCGCAAGCGGCCGGACGGAATTGGACACCGCCTCCGTCCCTTTTTGCGGCGGGGATTTCCGCCGCGACCACCCCCGGTCGGTCTCATCCCATATCCCGTCCTTTGGCTTGTGAGTATGCGTGGGATCGTATCTGTAATTGCCCGCCGTTTTACGCATGTCAGTACCAGTTGACGGGATTCAGGGTGCAGCCGGGCGCCCACACGGCGTAGGCGAACCCCCCGCGAGAATTGTCGGCGTGGTTGTGACGGCGCATCCCCCCGCCGCCTTCCCCCGACCCGAAATCAATGGCGAGATTGCCGTTTAGCGCCAGATTGACCTCTATGTGGGTGACCACCGGGATAGGCATCATGTTGGTGTCGGCTATGGCAAGCGTTCCCCCATTCACCTTCATTCTATCCCAGATGACCTCCGCCGTGCAGAGGATTTTCCAACTATAGGAATCCAAATCCACATCGCCGAGGGCGTTTGCATCAAAACGGAGAATCTTCGTTGAATCGTAGTGGTAGCGGCCGTCCATTCCCAAGAGGCCGCTGGCGGCCTCGGATAGGTTTGTCCAGAAGGAAAGCACAAAGCCGGGCCGGCCGGGGAGGATGCCCGCCTGGGGGGTGATGACCTCGTAGAGGGGAAGGGCAAGCGGCGAATCCGACCCGGTCTCCCCTCCGCCGCCACTACCGCCCCCGGAACCGCCTTCCCCGCCGCCCTCTGCGGGCGGGTTTTCGGGATCGGGGGGTTCTGGTTCGGGGGTCTCCTCCTCTTCCGCGGCGATGGCCCCCTCTATATAGGGGACGGGGCGGGGGATGCCCGGGACGCCCCCGGCGGGGGATAGGCGGAGATAGTGGAGGGCGCGGTAGGAATGGGTCGCCTCGTCATCCCCGAACACCATCTTGCGGTGTATCCCCTCGCTATTCTCGTAGGATAGTTCGAGGGGGTTGTTCATCGCGTGGTTGAACAGCAGATAGGTGTAGTCGTCCGGGCCGATGACCGCGCAGGCGGTTTTGCCAATATCGGGAATCATCGGCTAGGCCTCCTCGATTCGGACGGTTATGGGGATTTGCGCCGCCCCCGTGTTGGTGATTTTTATCCGCCCGTCGGATTGGATTTCGCAGCCGCACGCCCCGGCGGAGGCATCCGCCGGACTGGCAATGGCAAAAAAAGGCGTGAACCCCTCCGGGGGGACGACATAGGCGGTCGCCCCCGCGCCGGGGGAATCCAGCGTCTCGTATATGACCGGGCGAATCCGCCGTCCCTTCACCGTCAGCCAGTTGACCACCCGGAGGGCGTTCTGGGTCAGGAGCGTCCCGTGGGGGTTGAGCGCATCGCCGGAATGCGAGGCGAGGTTCACCAGATAGGGTTTGTCCTCCGGCATGTCATCCAGCACGGCCGGGGTGTTCCGGGCATCAACCGTGCAAAGCAGCACATGCCCAACGGCATCCAGCGGCTCGGTACGCACCTCCAGCCCGCACCGGGTGGGGTCGGTCTCCATCCCCGCGCCGTAGGTTATGTAGATGTAGTAGAACGACCCGTGGGGCAGATCAAGGGACACCTCGCCCTCCCGGTAGGCAAGGCGGTAGTTGGCAATTGCCAGAAAGGTGAACTCCCCGCCCGCCGGGGATAGGGTGAGCCGCCAGCGGGTCCCCCCGTCGGATAGCGTGAAGGCGGGGTCCTCGATCATCGCCGCCGAGGCGCCGTAGGTGGCGACATAGAGCAGATGGTCGATGATTCTGGCGCGCTCCTCCTCCTGCTCCGCGGTCATATAGTCCCCCCGCCGCATATAGGGGAGATGGAAAAAGCGGGTGCTGCCGCCGTATGGCATGGTGAATCCTCCGTATGGTTAATGGCCTAAAGGCATTGCTCGATATCCCCCGGAGCGGTCTCGTCGCCCGTGACCCGTAGCTCCGTGAAGCCGCAGAAAATGCCATCGGGGTATTTCTGCTCCTGGAGTTCCAGTGCGGAATCGCGGAACGTCCCCCGGTGCATGGCGGCGTTGAACGCCACGGGAAGGGCGGCCTCGACCGCCCGCCGGATGAGCCGGCTCTCGAAAGTCCGATTGTCCATTGTCCGCTAATCGAGGTCGACCCGCTGGAGGGAAAGCGTGGTCTTCCACTCCTTGGTCGACATGGTGAGGGTGTGCTGAATCTGGGTGATGAAGAAAACCCGCCCCCTGGTCCCGCCGGCCGCCCCCTTGATGCGGATTTTATCGTAGAGGTAGAGACCGTGGAAGCCGGGGATGGTGGCCGTCCCGCTATGGTACTCGGCGTTTGCCCGGGCCTTTGTTATTTTATGCTCGTTCCGGATTTCATGCTGGGTGAGCACTCCCGGCAGGCGGCGGACCATCAGCCGCTGCCACGGGAAATTATCCTTCTCCAGATCAAATTCGGTATAGAAGGCGACCGGGCGGTCGGGGATGTCCGCCACCGGGGCGGAGCCGTCCTCCTTCTTCTTCCAATCGCCAACCGCCCCGATGGTCAGGAGGCTGTTGTAGCGCTGCTCAATGTTTGGCTGGATATCGAATCGCTCCAGCTCCGCTTCGTTGAACTCCATTACCACCGGGCCTCTTGTAACCCACACTGGAATGCCTCCATTGCCAAGGCCATAGAAATACCCCCGGCCGTCCGGCTGGATTACAAACTTGTGGTTGACGGCATCCGCCAGCGTATCCAGTGATTCCAGACATTTGGTCCCAAGGGAGAAGTGCATCCCCGGGGATTCCCAGGATGGCCCGTGCGGCAGAATGAAATCATCGCGCTCGGAGATTGCCCCCTCGCGGGACTTCGTCCCGCTGGAGAAGGCATCCACATAGCGCAAATCGCAGCCCGTGTAGGATACAATGTAATCCAGCACCCGCCGGAACGCCTTGTCGCCATCCCAATAGGGGGCGTTGACCCAGACCATATCGTCCAACTTGCGGTTGATTCCCGCCAGGGTCAGGGTGATCGAGCCGCTTCCGTCGGCTGCGTCAGTATCAACCTCGGTGACATAGCCGCGGAAGAACTGCCCCCACGGGAGATTGGGATAGTGCAAGGGCTTGTCGTATTTGTATGTTCCGCCGGCGCGGGTGGTGCCATCTTCCCGGAAAAAGCCGTTCTTGGCCACCAGCGTGACCGCCCCAATGGATTGGTTGGGTATTTTGGCAATATCCATCATCATCTGCTTGTCCAGGGTAATCTGGCCGCTAGAGCCGTTGAAGTTGTGGGTGACGTTCACCTGGGTGATATAGTTCATCCACTCCTTCCCGCTGACCAGATTTTTCCCGCCGGAAATGTATTCCGGGAGTTTCACATTATCAAGATTCGACTGGAATCCATTTGCAAAGTTGCCATCGCTGGCCCGGGTATTGTTGAGTTTCCCGGAACGGTAGCGGATGCAGATTATCCCGAACACCTCAATTGGATTGCAGGATAGGAGATTGCCGCTGCCGTACACAAGCGAGAAATCCACCCGCATTAGGGTGCGGTCGTTCTCCGAATCGTAGAACAACGCCTGGGGGGTCCAGATTGCATTGTATCCCTTGTAATTCTTTGTATCCCCGCCGATTGCAAGCGTGAACATCTCCTGGACCTGCGGGGCGCTGCCCGCACGCGACCCCTGCGTCTCTATTCCAATCCCGCCCATTACCGCCTTCTCCCCCGACCGCCAGTAGAACAGGGAGAAATTGAGGCGGGGGCTGAACCGCATTGGGGCGATCCCGAAATTCCCCCAGCAATTGGTGAACACCACCCGGCAGCAACTGCCAAAAGTCGGATAGTCGCCGGGCCGGCCGACCACGATGGCCTTTGCATCCGCAAACCCCTCGCGGAAACGCTGCGGGAAATCCGCAACCTTTGGCGTGCAGATTTCCTCCATATTCAAATCGGCGTCCTTCAGGCCGCTTATGGCGGTGGTCTTCTGCTCGGGATTGGTGGCAATGCCCCCGGTCAGCGACATGCAGTTGAGCTGGGGATAGAGGAAACTAATCGATTTCTCGCCAATCATCCCCGTGGCATGCGGGGTCTTGAGGCAGTTCTCCGGGTAGTCGAGCATCCCCGTTGCGGGCGATGCGGAATTGAGCTGGACGGATACATTCCCGTTGCGGGGGAAGGTGAGATGTACATAATCAGCCCCATTTGGATTGGCACTTGGCGGGTTGTAGAAGAAGACCTCGACCTTTGGCGGGGCAGGCTCCCGGGGTTTATTCTCCTCGGCCGGGGGGTTCTGCGGGTCATCTTCTTCCTCCTCCGGCTCCTGCGGCTCCTGCTCTGCGACGATATCCGCGAGAATGCCGACCGCCCCAAGATAGGCAAAGTTGCAATCGAATATGAGATGGAAATCGGTGTCCGGCGGGAATTTCGTGGTGTCGATACCGGGGATGGTTATCATCGATGCCCCCGATTTTGCAATCGACGGGTTGGAAAAGCGGTCCGAAAGCGGGGCCATCTTCGCCCCCGTCCCGGAATCGTACTGCATTGTCCCGTAGCCGGCCTCGCTGGATGCCATTGCCTTCTGGGGCATCCACTTGAATTTGCCATTCTCGGGCGGGGATGGAGTCTGCGATTGATTCGGGTTTGGTTTCTCGCCAAGATAGTTCCACCCCTTGTCCCACGGACAAATCAACTGCGGGAGGATTGTCCCGCGGGAGGATTTGAAGCCGCTGGCCTGCTTGAGCATTTGCGGGTCGTGGGTGATGGGCGTGTTGTCCACATCATAAAGCGTCGGGACCGGCGGCGTCCCGCTTTGCCCGCCCGTCCCCGCGGCGGGGGAAAAACGGAGGCAATCCTCCAGGAGCGAGAAGCATATCACCTGGCTGGCGTTCTTGGGGAAGAAGGAAAGCACCGCATTCACATCGTTGGGGTTGAACCCCTCCGGGAACTGCATGAACTCGACGTTGTTGGGGTCGATGAACTGGAAGGCATATTCCGTCCCGTTGCGGTTTTCCGGCGTAAGCAAATCGCCGTCCGTCACATATAGCGGACGGGGGTCATCATTATCCCAGTGGTTGGATTTGGAACTTGCCATTGGTTTTCCGCCTCCTTACAGAAGCTCTCCCACAAGCTCCCCGCCTTCCGGGGCAGATGGGGATTCCGGGGCGGCGGTCTTATCCCCTGCCGCCTCCTCCTTCTGGGCATCCGAAATCAACTGGTCGAGATAGTCCATCGTGGCATCGCCGCCGGCATCCCCGGAAGAGGATGCATCCCCAGCGGGCGTATCGCCGCCATTGTCGGGCGCGGGCGGGGCTTCCCCGTTGCCGGCGGGCGGGAACGGCATACCGCCCATTCCCCCGTCGGGACCGCCCGCATTGCCGCCCTCCTCGCCCTCCGGGGCCTTCTTGGCAAGGGGCTTCCCGTCCGGGCCGCGCAGGTAGGCGATGATCTGGTCGGCCAGATTGGTCTCCTCCACCACCTTGCCGGCGACCTCGCCGTAAACGGAGCGCACCATGTCGTTGTAGGTGGAATCCTTGACCGTGAACATATCCTGCTTGAGCTTCTCGTGGATTTCGTCGGAATCCAGGTTGAAGAGCTCCAGGATGACGTCGATTGGCAGCGACCCCTTCTGGTAGAGTTGGAAGAGGGAATCGAAGACCTCGGAATTGTCGCGGATTGACAGCCGGGTGAAGGATAGTTTCGGGTAGAAGTAGTTCTTGTTGCCCCATTCGTCGATCTCGTAGAAGCCGTTCTCCTCGGCAATGGGCAGGAACAGGCTCTCCTCCACGTAATGGGTAAGCATATCCCGCATGAACAGGTAGCGGGTGTTGAGCAGCTCCACGGAAATCTTGGACCCCGAATACATCCCCTCGCCGGTCAGGATTTCGCGGGTCACCCCAAGCCCTGCGAAGAGTTGGTTCTCGATGGTCTCGTATTCGCGGGCCAGATCGATCAGGCGGTTCTCCGCGCCAATCAGCTCCCAGTTCCAATCGAAATTGGTGACTATGGAGTAGTCCGGGTTGAGCATCGACATGTCGATCTGCTCGCGCAGGCTGGCGAGTTCCGCCTCGCTGGTATCGGGGGCGGTCACCTTCGAGCGCGGGGTCATGTTCCGGCTGGCCAGGGAGAGTTGGGTGTATTTGTAGTGCTCCTTCATCAGAAGTGGGGTCAGCACGCACTCCAGCGGGCTGACGCCCAGATCGAAATACTCGTGGCGCTGCAGGCTAAAATGGTAGACGAAGGAGCCGATTTTATTGCCATCCTCGCCCGTGAACGGGTCGGTATCCAGATCAAGCACCCCGTTGTTCTGGGTGATTGCGCACGCCACCTCGTAGGATACATCGGCGAAAAGCCCCCGCTCGGTCAGGGGGAGCCCCGCGACAAACGCCTGGTACGCCTCCTCGGAATCCACGGGGATGCGGTAGTTGCTCGCCAGCCCCGCGAGGATTTCCGGGCGGTACTGCACCCGGGCGTTGTCGCTCATGGGATAGCGGGAGATTAGTATCTCCTCCGGGGGGAGAATCACCAGCCGGCCCCATTCCCGGCGCTCCTCGTCGTAGTCGGCGTAGATAAAGCAGTTGCCAATCACGTTCATCTCGTAGAGGATGGAGTGCAGCCGCTCGAACAGTTTGAGCCGCTTGACCATCCCTTCGAACTTCTTGAGGATTTTCTGCCGCTTGTCCTCGTTCTTCATCTTCGGCATGCGGAGGATGAGCTTGCTCATCGGCAGGTCGGTGTGGAACTGCACCGCCCGCGAGACAAACGGGTCCTTGGTGGCGAAATACCGGTACCACGAGTATTTCTCCTTGAGCGTGACGGGCCAATAAAGCATCCCGCCGTTGTTCTCGTTCATTATCTGGAAATATTGCGGGACGTCGTTGAGCATCCCCGCCCCGGTCCCCAGTCCGCCCCCGGCATTGGTGTAGGCGGCCGTGTTGATTGTCCCCAGGGACATTCCCGCGCCAAAACCCATCCCCCGGCCAAGGCCAGGCGTGAACGCGCCGAAGGCCGCCTTGCGGGCGGCGGCGGCGTGCGCCGGGTCGGCGGGGGCGGTCCGGGCGGTGCTCCCGCCGCTGGCGGGGCCGGGTCGGCGGGTGGTCACGGCTTTCGCCCCGCCTTTACCTTTGGTGTTCCTTGGCATAAATCTTTACTTGGTTGCTTTGGGGGCGGGTTTCTTGGCCGGCTTTGCCGGGGCGGCCTTCGCCTTGGCAGGCGGCCGGGGACGGAAAACCGGGCGCGGGGGACGCAGGACCGCCAATTGGTTGGCGGCGGCGGCAAGGGTACGCTGCGCCATTCCCAGCCGGGCGACCAGCCCCGGGGCGGCGTATTCCCCGTAGTCCTCCCGGCCGTTGAAATCGGCGGCGAACCTCTGGAGCCGGGCCATGCAGGAGTGCAGAGCGCCGGCCGCCTCGTCGAAGCACCGCTGGCACTCGGCGTGCCGCCGACGGAAATTCAGTTCATCTACTGCCATAAAAAACCTCGCGTGGGAAAGTGTCGAATCGGGGGGATGCCGGGGGCTGTCCCATTCCCGAATCTATATGGGACGGAGGGGGAACCGCTGGTCGCCGCCGTGCCGACGGAAGCGGTCGAGGCGGAAGGCGTTGTAGGAGCCGGTCCCCCCGTGGCCGCCAATGCCGATTGTCACCCGCTTGAAGGCGGATTTGCGGGCGTTGTAGGCCGCCCATACGGCGCGGACGAAGGCATCCGATATATCGTCGTGGTAGCCGGTGCGCTGGGGAGCCTCCACCGTCAGCCGGGTCCCCTCCCGGCGCTCCTCCAGCCCCGCCAGCTCCGGAATCAGCACGGGGTGGTCGAAGAGCTTCAGAAGGCCCGTGCCGAGGAGGCTCTTGGCGGCCTGGAACACCTGGGTGTTGAACCCCCCGGTGACGTTCTTGGCGGTGAACTTGTCCAACCCCCGGTCCTTCAGGAGTTCCAGAAGCCCGTAGCCGTTGAACATGTCGAACCATCCCTCGACCACGTTGAACTTGTCGCAAAGCCGCTGGATTTCGTCGGCGAAGCCGTTCATCGGGATTATCTCCTCCTCCGCGAAAAGCCGGTTTGCCTCGGCATAGTACGGGGCGATGCCCTCCCAGGCGTCGCTGCCGGCGGCGAAGAAGACATCGGCGTAGTCCAAAACAATGAGCTCGTCCTCGCGGTGGACGATGGCGATTGCGGCCCCGTCGTTCTTCCCCCCGAAATCGACCCCCATGTAGTAGTTAATCCCGGGGTCGCCCTTGGGGAGGTTCAGCCGGCGCCGCTTGTCCACGCTGCCGGCCAGGGCATCCGCATCCGCCCAGGCGGAGACCGTATCGGAGAACTCCCCGCCGTATTCGCACATGAAATGGGTGCGGTCGCGCCGGAGCTCCTTCTTCAGGTCGGCGGGGTCGAGCCGGGGGTTGATCATGGTGGTGTACATCTGGAACATCAGCGTCCCCTCCGGCAAATCGAAGGCCTCGCAGTACTTGTCCCAGAACATCCCGCTTTTGGCAAGCGGGCTGGAAAGCATCACCCGCTTGCCCTCGCCGCGGGTCTTGCCGACGGGGATGAAGGTGCGCGTCGATGGGGTCAGGGCGTTCCACGCCTCGAGCAGGCTCGCCTTGCCCATGTTATCGAAGAAGGCCGCCTCGTCCGCGACCACAATCAGGTTGTTCTTGCCGCGCAGGGCGGCCGAACCCGCCCCCGCGCAGTACACCCGGACCGAGCCGCCCCGGTCCATCTTCATGTCGTCGTCGGTGCGGAGGGACAGGTAGGTCTGGGTATCGGCATCCAGCCGTCCGTTGAAGAACGGGCAATCGAGGATGCGGTTCTTGATCATGTTGAACACGGTCGCGGCCTGGCCGTCGCTGGCGGCCACCGTGGTGATGTCGATTTCGGAGCCGCTGGGGAAGCCGTAGTACGCCTGGGGGTTCTCATACTTGATCATCCGATGCAGCTCGTAGGCGCAGACAATGGCGATGATATTGCTTTTGGAGGCACGGCGTCCGCAGCATAGCAGCAGGTCGTTCTGCACCTCCCCGGCCGTGTAGTCCTGGCGGTTCACCCGGCGGTTGGCCACCAGATAGTCGAAGAATTCCCGTTCGGTGAAATGCCCGATGATGCGCTCGTTGGTCAAATCGGGCAAATCGATGGTCTTATCGATATCCTCCAGCGGGAGGCCGTAGAAGCATTTCAGGATGAAGCGCTGGACGGGGAATAGGGTCATGCCAAGCCCCCAGTTGGCCTCGGCAAAGGTGACAATATCGGCAATCGCCGTATCCGTCGTCAGCTTCGAGCGATACTCCCCCACCATCTTGGATAGGTAGGAGGTGTTGACTTTCTGCATTGGCATTGGCGGGTTTCCCTATAGTCTACTCGTCCAACTCCTTGAGCATCCGCCGCAAATCCTTGTCCCAATCCTTCATCCGACCGCCCCAGTCGGAGAGCAGGAGGTTGCGGGTCTCCTGGTCGATCTTGAGACTCTCCATTGCCTCGGTGAGCCGCTCGAAGCATAGCTTCTGGAAGAGCATGAATGCGGGGGCATTCAAATCGACCTCCCCGGATTTCTGCGCCAGCTCCTTCTTGCGGGCGGCGATATCGGCGGCAAGCCGGAGCAGGTTGGCGCGGGTGACCGTGAGGTTGGCGTTGTCCTTCAGGCTGCCCTCGTTCTCCAGCATCAGGAGGGTCCCCTGCAAATCCTCGCTGGAATTAAGGACATCCTCGATG
>JAFPYX010000025.1 GCA_017417585.1 Victivallales bacterium | reverse complement strand
CACTCCGTTGCGAAAAATTTGACCTGACGATACAGGTTCTGCTTCTTCAAAAGACCCCGCGGCATCGCCGCGGGGATGTCCCGGGACCGGGCAGAGGCCCGGTTCCCGCACGTCGCATTGCGCTGTTCCGTTGCCAAAGAGACGAACACGCCCCCCGAAAAGGGCGTGCCGCATAATATGCCACGCGAAAGGAGGATTGCAAGCCCGGAACGCGAAAAAAGACGAAAAAACATGGAAAAACGGCGGGAGGCGAGGGGAAACGAAGTGCGCCCGGCAGGAAAAAGTCCTCCGGGCGCGTTTTACAATTACAACATTATTGGATTTGCAAGAAGGCTACTTCTTCTTGGCCGGGGCGTGCTCCAGGCTCAGGGTGCAGGTGGGCTGGTCGCAGACTGCGGAGGGTCCGAAGTACTGGATGGGTCCCGGATAGCGGAACTCGATGCCTTTCGCCCAGGCGTCACGCACCTTCGCGTATGCCTTGAAGGGTGCGCCCTTGAGTTCGACGAGCGCCTTCTTGATGACCGGGACGTCCTTGCCATGGCGATGCTCCATGTTCATCATCATGGTCAACGGGATGCCGCCGGCAATCCACTGCTCCACAGGGGCGGAGGTGTTGCGCACGCTGGACATGTACCCCGTCACGCCTGCATTGAGCAGCGCGCTGGCGTTGTAGCCCAGGCCGTAGCAGTAGTTGGCGTCGAAGTTGGACGGCGCGGCGCAGCGTCCCTCGTAGCCAAAGAAGTGGCACTGCGCGGAGAACTTGATTTTCTTCTCGGCCTTGGCGTTGAGCGCCTTGATGCGGTCGGCGATCATGTCGGCCAGGAGCTTCTCCGTCTCGATCTTGGAGACCTGGACATTGCCGTGTGCGTCGCGGTCGGCCAGCAGCTGCGCCTTGACGAAGGCGGGCAGCGAGGCGAAGACCTTCTTGGTGTCCTTGGAGAGCTTCTTCTCCACGAAGGCGGCCTTCTGCTCGACCGTGTCCAGCGCATTGAAGGCCTTTTCGCTCTTGGCCAGCAGGTCGTTGAGTTCGGCGATGAGGACCTTGATCTCGGGCACGAACTCGATGAGCCCCTCGGGGATGAGCACCACGCCGAAGTTCATCTTGTTCTTCGCGCGGTCCACCACGGTCTTCGTGAGGTCATCGACGATCTTGGCCAGCGAGAACTTCTTGGCCTCGACTTCTTCGGAGACGATGCATGCCTGCGGATGGGTCTGCAGCGCGCACTCCAGCGCGATGTGGGAGGCGGAGCGGCCCATCAGCTTGATGAAGTGCCAGTACTTGCGGGCGGAGTTCGCGTCGCGCATGATGTTACCGATGAGCTCGGAATAGACCTTGGTCGCGGTGTCGAAGCCGAAGGAGACCTCGATCCAGGCGTTCTTGAGGTCGCCGTCGATGGTCTTCGGGCAGCCGATGACCTGGATGCCGGCCTTCTTGGCCAGGAGGTACTGCGCCAGCGTGCAGGCGTTGGTGTTGGAGTCGTCGCCGCCGATGATCACGATGCCGGTGATGCCTTCCTTCTTGCAGTTGGCCAGGACCTTCTCGAACTTCTCGTCGGTGTCCAGCTTGGTGCGGCCGGAGCGGATCATGTCGAAGCCGCCGGTGTTGCGGTAGGCATCGATGGTCTTGGCGTCCAGCTTCACGAAATCGCCGTTGATGAGGCCGTCGGGGCCGCCCAGGAAGCCGTAGAGCTGGTTCTTGGGGTTGAGGGCCTTGAGGCCGTCGAAGAGCCCCGCGATGACATTGTGGCCGCCGGGGGCCTGTCCGCCGGAGAGGATGACGCCGACCTTGATGGCCTTGGGGGCCTTGGCGGGCTTCTTGCCTGCGGTGAACTCGATCACAGGCAGGCCGTAGGTATCGGGGAAGAGCTTCTTGATGGCGGCCTGGTCAGCCACGGACTTGGTGGCGGCGCCTTTCTTCGCGGTCGCGAACGGTCCGCACTTGGCAAGCACTTTCGGGAGGTGGGGCTGATAGGAGGCACGGGCAATCTGCAACGGGGAGATTTCACTCATGGATGCGATTTTCCTAAAACAGGTGGGTTGGTAAAGTCAAGACAACTGAAAAGAACGACTTGGCAATTTCCATTACTATAAATCACCTATGCAAAACTGACCGACAACAAGCAATTCATCTTCGAATTTCTGCCATGAGGCCACCGTCGTCCGGTAAAAATTGCAGTCCTGCAACATGCGCGGCCGTGAGGGCAGCCCACAGGAATGGCATGGCGGCAACCGTCCCTCAAGACGGCCTCAAAAAGGGGTCCCCGGGGCATCTCCGCATGGCCTTATCCATAGTGGGTACACCCGCCACCCCCGGCCTCCACCCCTATTACAATCCCGTCTGGAGACCGCCTTGTCAAGCCCCGGTGGATGCTTTCCCCCGCAATCCAGTTTTTTCCATGATTTTCGGATGATTTTCACTGGAATCGCAAGTGTTTCTACCGGACAAGAGTGCCATGGGACGGAAGATTTGGCGCGGGCAAAGAGGCGATGAGCTACGGCGTGACAAGCCACCCCACGACTAGATTCCTGCGCCGCTTTGCGGCTTGAATACCTCTTGGAAAGCTGATGTCGGTTCAGGCCAATGACGGCGTATTTCCGTTTTGGGGGGAAATGATATTTTTCTTGCCTCGGTGGGACGATTGGGACGATTGGGAAAGTGCCCCACTGGTCCCAGGCATCCCGGGGGGACCGCAGAAGCAAAGCCTCATCTCAGCGCAAAGAGTTTCGCGACGACTTCGGCTTCGGGGAGGTCTTTGGCGAAGCCGTAGGCGGCGCGGACGGCGAGGTCGTTGGCCTTGTGGGCCTTGCGCAGTTCGTCGGGCATGGTGAGGGGGTCATAGAGGTCCGCAAGGGAACTGTCGGGATACTTCGCCCGTGCGTCCAATATCGCCTGCGCCGCCGCGGAAATTTTCTCTACGGTGCCTTGCGCTACGCGCTGCGGGGGCAAGGGCAAAGGCACTGAATGCCTTTCCCTTTCCCCCGCACCCCCTATCCCAATCCGCGGGGAATTTTGCGCGGCTTCGCTCGCGCGGGGGCAGGCCATCTCAGGCCAGGGGAAGTTGTTGTAAACGATGTCCTTCGAATAGCGGTAGTCGCTCTTAAGGCGTCCCGTGACCACGCGCATCCATGCGTTGTGCACGTCGCTGGTCAGGACGCCAAAGTGATATAAGGTAGCGTCAGGCATTAAACGCAGTTTATTGCTGCAGAGGACATTTGAATCCATGTAACCAATCGGGAGGTAAAACCTTCGTTCTGAAGATACTTCTGGTATTACGATATAATTTCCCTGCGGCATATTTTCGACATGGAAGTGAGTTGGTCGTTCGGCAAGCTTTCGAGTGCCTTCACTTTTGCTGGCAAGCCTGAAATTCCTCACGGCCTCGACTCGCTTGAGGCACTGCGGCATCGCGTGGAGTTGCGCGGGCGTGCAGTCGCCCAGCCAAAGGCAGTAGCGCGGCTTTCGGTGGATGAACTCCTCCGCGCCGTACCACGGATGGAAGAACGGTTCGGCGGCAGGCTCCTTCTTCAGGAACTCGCGCATCTCCTCTTCCGTGAAGAGGTAGTTCCCGCCGTCGATGGGCTTGTTGCCGATGCCGATTTCCGGCACATCGCAGACGGGCTTGGGGCGGCTTTCGATAAAGACATCCGGGCTGTCAATGAGATAGGGATTGATGTGCCGGGCAGGAATGGCGCTTTCGCCATCAAAGATGATTTTGCTAGCAGGGCTAGCCGATCTAGCCGGGCTAGAAAGGCTAGAAGGACTAGCCGAACTAGCACTGCCAACGCTGAAGCCGATGACCACGACGTGGACCTGCGCCATGTCCTTCGCCTCCGAGAACCACTTGAAGGTACGGTACGCGAAGTCGATTTCTACGCCGTACTTCTGAATCAGCCGCTGCCAGAGGTCCGCGACCTGCCCGCCCTGCGTGATGGAGTTCGTCGAAACCAACGCGGCGTGGATTTGCGTGCCCTGCATCAACTCCGCGGCCTTCTTGTACCAGCAGCAGACATAGTCCAAATTGCCTATGTTTGGCCATTTTTGTCCAAAGGTGTCCAGAATATCCTGTTTTTGACTGGCATCCATCAGTCGTGCGCCGATGAAGGGCGGGTTGCCCATGATATAACTCAATAACTCTTTTGATACCAATGAGTTCCAGTCAATTTTCAAGGCGTTTCCGACAACGATGTTGGCATTGGACTTGAGCGGAAGGAAATCCTTTGGCGTCTGGAGAAGCTCTTCGGTTTCGCGGAACATCTGCGACTCGGCGATCCAGAGCGCGGTCTTGGCGACGGCGGCGGCGAAGTCGTTGATTTCGATGCCGTAGAACTGGTGGATGGAGACCTTCACGAGGTCCCCGAGGTTGAACTCCCGCTGTTCGGGCTGGTCCGCCAGGAAGGCTCCGAGCACGCGGTTTTCGAGCCTTCGGAGGGCGAGATAGGTCTCGGTGAGGAAGTTTCCGGAGCCGCAGGCGGGGTCGAGGAAGACCAGGCTGGCGAGCTTGTCCTGGAAGGCATGGAGTTTCAGGGCGCGGTGCTTCGTGGCCTTGAGGGCATCCTCCAGTTCCGCCTTGAGTCCGTCGAGGAAGAGGGGGTCGATGACCTTGTGGATGTTCTCGATGGTGGTGTAGTGCATCCCGGCCGCACGGCGGTTCGCGGGGTTCAGGGTGGACTCGAAGATGGCGCCGAAGATGGTGGGGGAGATCTGCGACCAGTCGAAGTCGTCGCTTGCCTTGGCGAGCAGGAGCGTCTTGAGCGCGCCGTCGAACGGCGGCACGAGTGCGTTGCGGTCCTCGAAGAGCCCGCCGTTGACATAGGGGAATGCCTTCAGATCGTCGTCCAGATAGGGGTCGCGGGCGCCTTCAGGAGTGTCGAGGACCGCGAAGAGGTCGAGCAGTGCGCGGCGCAGGTCGCGTGGCTCGAAGCGCGTGAGGTAGTCGTGGAAGGCGGTGTGGCTCTGGAAGAGCCCCGCGTCCTCCGCATAGAGGCAGAAGACCAGACGGACGCAGAGGACGTTCAGGTGGCACAGCGTCTCCGGGGCGTCGTTGCCGTAGCTCCTGAGCAGCCCGTCGTAGAGCTGGTGGACCAATTCGCCGGCCTCCAGCGAAATCACCGTCTCGCGCTGCACGCGGTGGGCCTCCGGCGAGACGAGGAAGGCGAGCCGCCACGGCGCCTTGGCGAACTCCGCCAGCGTGACCTCCTCGGGGGCGGCGCCCGGACGCTCCATGTCGTAGATTAGGAAGGTATGGAAATTGGAGACGACAATCCATCGTGCGCGTTCGCCGTAGGGCAGGTTGTCGTTGTAGCGCTTCGCCTGGCCGTATGGCGTCAGCTCCGCGCCGTCGGACTGCTTGTAGCTGCGGTTGAGCTTCACGGCTTGGTCCTTCTGCTCGATGAGGACGTGTGTCTTGGGCAGATAGGCGTCGATGAACTTCTCCTTGCCGTCGAGCCGCACGGTCTTCTCGAAGGAGATCTGGGCGTGCGCGTCCTCCACGCCGAAGACAGCGGTGAGGAGGTTGAGCCAGAAGGAATCCTTCTCGGACTTCTCCTTGCCGCGCTCCTGCCAGTAGGCGGCGAACTTCCTGGCGGCTTGTTGTCGTTCCTTGTCGGTCATATCCTGGAGGACAAGCGGTGAAACTGCGTTTTTTGTCGCTGAAAACAGGTCTATGCTGATAATATACAAGTTATGTGCCAACTTCCGTCAAAAAGCACAACCATTTCGCGCCTTGTTTTCATTTTCCTTTTATATTAAGCCAAATACCAATCCCCCCACCACGAAACCTGCATCCCCATGCGAGTCAAAATTCTAGGCACGGCGGCGGCCGAGGCGTGTCCCGCCATCTTCTGCGAGTGCGAGAACTGCCGCGAAATCCGCCGAAAGGGCGACCCGCGCGACGTGCGGCGGCGCGCATCCTATCTCCTTGACGACGACACGCTGGTGGACTTCGGTCCCGACGCCTTCTTCCAGGCCACCGCTTTCGGCATCGACCTGTCGGACATCCGGCGGATCCTCTTCACGCACGCGCACCTGGACCACCAGAACGCCACCGAGCTGATGTGGCGCCACAAAGGCTACAGCCAGTGTTCCCACCCGCTGAAAGTCCTGGGCAGTCACTACACGCTGAGCATGCTCTTGCATCGTCTGACCGCCGAAGGCGAGTCCGTCTCCTTTGACGAAGTGCTCGTGGAGCCCGTCGCGCTTCGCGCTTACCAAGAGGCCACGGACGGCGACCTGCGCATTCTCCCGCTGGAGGCCGACCACGCGCCTGGCAAGGCCCCGCTGCTCTACCTCATCTCCCGCGGCGGCAAGACCCTGCTCGTCGGCAACGACACGGGCTACTTCCTGCCGGAGGTCTGGAGGCACCTGGAGGGAAAACACATCGACCTCGCGTTGCTGGACTCCACGTCCTCCTTGAAATACGCCAGCCAGGAACGCGGCCACATGGGTGCCGCGACGGTCGTCAAGGTCGCCGAGCGGCTGCGTGAGATGGGCTGCGCGGACGATGCCTCGCGCCTCGTCGCCACGCACTTCAGCCACAACGGCGGGAGCATCCACAGTGAGCTGGAGGCGTACTTCGCGCCGCACCGCATCGAGGTCGCCTACGACGGCCTGGTTCTGGAGGCATAGCCGATGTCGCTTCGCGTCAAAATCCTCGGTTCCGGCACCGCCAACGGCTTTCCCAGCCCCTTCTGCGACTGCGAGACCTGCCGGCGGGCACGCGCCTCGCAGGACCCGCGCGACCTGCGAAGACGGACCTCGTATCTCATCGACGACGACACCATCGTGGACTTCGGGCCGGACGCCTACTGGCAGTCGGTAACCTACGGCGTGGAGCTGCACCGCCTGAGACGCATCCTCCATACGCATCGTCACGGCGACCACATCAACCCCGAGCTGCTGACCTACCGCCGAACCGGCTGGTCGATGAACCACACCCGCCTGAAGCTCTTCGCCAGCAAGCCCACGCTCATCGCCCTGCAAACCTGGGCGCTCCAGAACGAAGGCGTGCGCTCTTTCGGCGAGATGGACATCGACGATGTCTGCCTGGCCGCTGGACACGCGGTCACGGACGGCGACCTGGACATCCTTCCGCTGGCGGCCAAGCACCACCACATCGAGGCGCTGGTCTATCTCCTTGCCCGAAACGGGCGCTCGGTGTTCATCGGAAACGACTCCGGATACTACCCGGAGGAGACCTGGAAGGCTTTGGAAGGAAGGCACATCGACCTTGCGTTCCTGGACGCCACCTTCGGGCTGTTCAAGGCCGACTACGATGACGACCACATGGGAGCCGCAACCACCCTGCGCGTTGTCCAGCGGCTTCGCGACATGGGCTGTCTGACCGACGCCTCGCAGGTCTTCGGAATCCATTTCAGCCATGCGGGACATGCTTTGCACCGCGAGCTGGAGGCGTTCTTCGCGCCGCACCGCGTCCGCGCGGCCTGCGACGGGCTGGAGGTTTACGTCCCTTGAGACAGGTTGGCAATTGTCCCATATATTAACCCATGGGGCGTATCAAAAACGTCTGCCAGTGTTTTTGCTTAATCCACGATTCCGCATCATGAATCCGCGAATACTCCGAGCCCTCCAAGCCAATCGCGACTGGTTTTTGAACTCCGGCGTACTCTCCCAGCCAGACGGCTTTTGGGGAGTCGCCGAGCGAATGCTTCTGGCCGGCAACAACGAGGCGCTGCAACAGACGCTGGACTCCTTCCCGTCGTGGACGCCAAAGCCGGACGGCTATGTCATCGAGCAGCGCCGGGCGGACTGCAACTTCCAGTGTGCGTGGTATTTCCTGCAAATGGCCAAGCTTTTCGACCACCCGCGCAACGCCAGTGTGGGCAACAATCTCCTCGAATACCTATACTGCCGAAGCGGGCTGCTCTCGCACCACAAGCGGAACGAGCCCTACCCTCTCGGGTGCTGGAACTGGAGCCACATTCGCTGGACACCCAATGTTTACTACGATGACAACGCATGGTGCATTATCCTTGCGCTAGACATCGCCGAAGAGTATCCCGAATTGGACGACAAATTCCAAATGCGCCACTATGCCTTGGCTGGTGCACAGGCACTCTACCAGGCATTTGCGGCCAATTTCCCTGACGAACAACCAGACTTTCAGCCACGCTGGCTCGGCAACCTGCGCCTTCCGCACTGGGGAGGACTGGCCGCCGCCGCGCTGGCAGCCGCCTGGCCACTTGCCGCCCAAGAGGAAAAGGACAACTGGAATCGCCAGATCGACGCCTATTTCGACTTTGTTCGCGAACGGCTCGACTCCTGGAACTGCAGCGAACTATGCTATTCACTGTTGGCGGTCGCCTACTGTCATCGACTTCCGGATTTCAATGACCGGCTGCTTCCACTGGCGGAAACGTTGGCCGCACGCATCGTCGCACGCATGGCACCCGGTTCCTGCCTTCTGCCGGCCGAACACTACGAGGCGCCATCCGGCACCCAGTTGGTCGATTTGATTTACACGATGAATTTCGCAGTGGTCGCCTTCTCGCAGTTTACCAGACTCCCTGGCGGCCAGAATTACCGGCAGCTCCTCCTGGACATTGTGGATTTTCTGGTGGACATCCAGGATACCGCCGATAGTCCCCAGCTGAAAGGCTGTTGGCGCGGAATGTTCGACTTGACTACCCGTCAATGGGGCGGCGGAAACCACTACGAGGGAGGTGCCGACAGCATCTACACCGGATGGACCAACGCCCCGATCGGCTGGAGCCTGGCGCAGCTGCTTCTGGACCAGGAGGCCACCCGGAAATGGATTTGTTAATACATAACATTCTAATTACAAACTAGTTATAACAATTAAACCACAAGGATTCTCATCATGTTCTTCACAGGTTTCGCCGACGAGGCATCACCGGATTTTGCCACGCAGATCAAAGCCACCAAGGAACTGGGCTGGAACAACATCGAGGCCCGCAACATCGGCGGCAAGATGCTGGGCACGATGAGCGACGAGGAGTTCGCGAAGGTCGAGCAGCTGCTCGCGGAGTCGGGCGTCAAGATCAACTGCTACGGCAGCGCGATCGCGAACTGGAGCCGCCATCCCCGCAAGGAAGAGGACTTCGAGGCCAGCAAGCAGGAGCTGCTGACCGCCCTGCCCCGCATGAAGAAGCTGGGGATCAAGCTGGTGCGCGGCATGTCCTTCCTGGTTCCCAAGGACGAGCCTGGCGACTCGCCGGAGCTGGAGGCGATCATCTTCCGCAAGGTGCGCGAGCTGGTGCAGATCTGCGCGGACAACGGCGTGGTGTACGGGCACGAGAACTGCATGAACTACGGCGGGATGAGCCACCTGCACACCCTCAAGCTGGTCGAGCAGATGAACGGCAGCCCCGCCTTCACGCTCATCTTCGACACCGGCAACCCCGTCTTCAACCCGCGCCGCATCGGCCCGAAGCCCTGGCCGATCCAGTCCGCCTGGGAGTTCTACAAGCGCGTGCGGCCCTATATTTCCTACGTGCACATCAAGGACGGGCTGTCGCTTCCGAACGAGGCGGGCGACGGCTGCGACGCACCCGTGTACACCTTCGCCGGCGACGGCTGCGGCGACGTGCGCGCCATCATGACCGACCTGCTCAAGACCGGCTACGACGGCGGCTTCTCCATGGAGCCTCACCTCGGCGCGGTCTTCCACGACCCCAGCGGCAACGACAACACCGAGACCGTGCGCAAGTACCGCTACGACGTCTATGTCGAATACGGACGACGCTTCATGCAGCTCCTCCGCGACTGCGGGTGGAAATTCTGATTGGAGTTGAAAGTCCAAAGGGAAAAAGGCAAGTCAGGAGGCCTGGGGACTGACGGGCAAGGTTTAAGATTCGGGCTATGTTCTTCAAGAAGGCACTACAGAGAACAAATGACCAGTAACATCAGTGACAAAAAACATTAACCGCTGTTCACACCACAGAATTGACTTCAATTAGGTGCCCGTGTGGAGGGACAAAACGTTTTAACAAGAGGACAGAAAATGCGAAAGGCTTTTACCTTGATTGAACTGATGGTGATTCTCGTTGTAGTCGCTGTGCTGGCCTGCCTGCTGACTGCCTGCAAATTGGCATTCGGCGAAAAGGCCCGTGCCATCTCCTGCATCAACAACCTGAAGCAGATTGCCCTGGGCGACATCATGTACTCCAACGACTTCGACGACTTCTTTCTGCCCTCGAAATGGGGTAGGAACATCTTTATTGATTCCACTGGAAAACCCTTCGCTTCTGACGACATGTACTGGTATTGCTTCAACTATGCCACGATGGATTTCCGCATTGAGACCCCGGCAGAATGGGCAGCAAAGGGCGAAGCCCCACACAATCTCTTCCTGTGCCCGTCTTTGGACAAGGCCTTCGCGAAGGACGGCGACCCGACCAAGCGCCCCGGCATCGGCTATGCCGCGAATGCCTCCATCCACTTCACCAACCAGTACTGCTCCGACACCAACGACGGCGGTGATGGCACGGGCACTGAAGCCAACGGCGGCATGTGGAACAACTGGCGCAGGACCATCCAGTCCAAGAGCCCGGATATGCTGATGCTCTACTGGGACCGCAACTGCCAGGCCGGCATCGACGCTTCCTGGCAGCTCTACCACTTCTGGAAGACCAAGAGCGGCTCCGTCACCATCATCGAGGCGACCTCTGCCCGCCACAGCAAGTTCGGTAACGTCGCGTTCGCGGACGGCCACGCCGCCGCCACGATGACCCTCACGGACTGGGACGACCTGGAGAAGACCCGGACCAACAGCAATGCCAAGAAGAAGGGTATCATCGACAAGGTGCACGCCACCATCCCGCTTTTCTAATCGAACTGCGTGACAATTGACTGAGCAAGATAACCACAGGAACTTTGTTCATGCGGTGGCTTTTTCGGATTTTTAACAAGAGGCTATGTTCTCCGCGAGGGCGCCGACTGGCAACATAGCCAAAGGGAAAATGGCAAAGTCAAAAAGAGGAATTATACTGTTGGGTTAGGTGAAAGATTCTGAAGCCAAAGACAGCCTCGAAGGGGCGCGGGAAAATGCCGGAGCGGCATGCCTCACCGTAGTGCATAAGCGAAAGCGGAACCCGGGGTGGCATCCAGCCCCCAAACGAACCCGGAAGGGGCGCGGGAAAATGCCGGAGCGGCAATCTAACTCATCGATATCATTCCCCAAAAAGGCAACGACTGGCATAAAGTCCAATCCCCACGAAACACAAAAAGGCAACGACTGACATAAAGTCCAATCCCCACGAAACACAAAAAGACAACGACAACACCGAGACCGTGCGCAAGTACCGCTACGACGTCTATGTGGAATACGGACGCCGCTTCATGCAGCTCCTCCGCGACTGCGGGTGGAAATTCTAGAAGACGGAAAAGCCGCGCAGGAACACGGCGTGCAGAACCGCAATTTCCCCCATTCCCAAGTTGCCAATTGCCAATTGCCAATTATGGAAAAGACCATCTGGCCTGGAAGCACACAACTAGCTCCGTCCCCGGTCGTTCTGGTCGGCACCGGCGACGGGCGGCGATTCCCGTGGAATCTGCTGACGGTCGCCTGGGCGGGCACCCTGTCCTCCGACCCGCCGATCGTGGGCATCGGGGTGCGTCCGTCGCGCTTCTCCTACCGTGCCCTCAAGGAATTGCGGTGTTTCACGGTGAATCTCCCGACGGCCGCGATGGCCGAGACGGTGGACTTCTGCGGCGTGGCCTCCGGCGCGGACACGGACAAGTTCGCGGTGCGGAAGCTCACGGCGGTCAAGGCGAGCAAAATCGTGGCGCCGTTGGTCGCGGAGTGCCCGCTTAGCCTGGAATGCGCCGTCAGGCAGGTCGTCTCGCTGGGCAGCCACGACCTCTTCCTTGGCGAGGTCATCGCAGTTCAGGTCACCAGCGACCTCATCGACGACAAGGGGCATCTCGACCTGGAGAAGGCGAATCTGCTCGCCTACGCCCACGGTCACTACTACTCGCTGGGCAAGGAACTCGGCCATTTCGGATTCTCCGTGAGGAAAAAGTGATGCAGAATACCATCGACCATCCGGAAAGAGATCCGCGGGATTTTCTCCCTGAAAAATACCCCCGGATGCACTTCGACGACGCGGACTGGCGGCGTTTTGGCGAGCAATGCGCCGCGCTGAACATCCCCGGTGTCACCGACGCGCACCGCGACACCCTGGAGAAGCTCTACAGCCACCTGGTCGGCGTCAACGAATGGCTGAACCTCACGCGCATCACCTCGCCCGCCGACTACCTGAAATTCCAGGTGCTGGACTCGCTTTCCGTGCTCAACACCATTGTCGGCATGACGGAAGAGCGTTCCGCCATCGTGGACCTGGGCTCCGGCGGCGGCTATCCGGGGCTGCCCCTGATGACCTGGATGACCACCCAGGACTTCACCCTCGTGGACGCGCGGCAGAAGAAGGTGGATTTCCTCAACGCCACCATCCCGCTGATTCCACGTGACGGACGCGGCGGCGCGGCGGCCTTCCGCGGGCGGGACGTGGGGCGCACGCGCACCGACCTCTGGCACCACGCCGAGATCGTGACCGCAAGGGCGGTCGGCAAGGGCGTGGAACTGCTGCCGGACGTCTCCGAGCTGCTGTCGGTCGGCGGCGTCTTCGTGCTGATGAAGGGGCAGAGCTGGCCGCTGGAGGAGGGGCCGCTCTTCGCGGAGGCGTGCCCCGCCTTCGGCTTCGAACAGGTGGACGACATCGCCTTCTCGCTGGTGCCCGACGACCCCACGCGGCATATCATCCTCGCCGTCAAGAAAGGCAACGGCATTCCGAGGAAGATGCGCAAATATCTCAAGTAGGAGCGACGCACGAAGCATGCCCCGCTGCACCTCCTTCCCGCCCGTCTGGCGCGCCGACGCCGAAATGCTCGTCCTGGGTTCCATGCCCGGCGTGGAGTCGCTGCGCCAGCAACAATATTACGCCTTCAAGCACAACGCCTTCTGGCGCATCATGGGAGAGCTCTTCCACTTCGACCCCGCCCTCCCCTACCCGCAACGCCTCGAGGCACTGCGCAAGAACCGCGTCGCGCTGTGGGACACGCTCCAGAACTGCGAACGCGAAGGAAGCCTGGACAGCGACATCCAGAACGCCCGCCCCAACGACATCCCATGGCTCCTCGCCCAGTGCCCGCGCATCACAAGAATCCTCTGCAACGGCACCGCCTCTGCCACGCATTTCCGGCGCAATTTCCCGCAGCTGGCGTCCATGATGACGCAACTGCCATCCACCAGCCCCGCCGCCGCCAGACTGAATTATATCCAGAAGCTAACTGCCTGGAAGCAGGCGATATGCCCATAAAATATCCACCCTGCTGGATATTTTTTAACCAGATTGGCTGGTGAAATTCGGATTGGGCATTATGGTATGTCGAATGCCATTTTGCCCCGTCTCCGAACGATTTCCATGAACACCCTCATCCTGACCGACCATCTGAGCCATGACCAGGCCTACGCGGCGGCGGCGGCGCTGCGTGTTTTTCCGGATGCGGAACTCCGCATTGCCGGCTGGCGCCAAGTCTGCGACATCCTGGAAGGACCCGCGCACGACTTCGACTGCGTTTTATTGCTGGGGATATCGCTGCTGCATGACGTCACCCGCGCGGCCATGGCGCTGGCGCAGCTGCGGGAAGTCGGCTGCAAGGTGCATTATTTCACGGACGACCGGGAGTTGTTTGCGCCGTCCCCGCTGGACGCCTTGATGGCCGTGCACTGCAACCGCCATTCGCTGGCCAACGCGGTCATCAGCCACTATTCGCTGTCGGCGGACGACCTCCAGCAGGGCCAGCTGGGATATGCGCGGCACCATGACGCCGTGCGGGAATTCATCGAGGCCTCCTGGGATCATTTGAACACCTACGGAGAGGAGCTGCCATATCGCCAAGTCATCGAGGCTTTGTCGCAGGAAGGCGATCCATCGGGCTGGAGCCTCTCCCTGCAATCCCTCCGTTGCCGCTGGCTCCGCTATGGCGCCCGCCCGCTGGTCGGCACCGGCGACGCCATGGAGCGCCTTCACCAGGAGCTCGGCCAGGTCCTGCCATGCTGGTGGCAGGACAACCGAATCCCCCCGCCGATCCTGCTGCAGGGGGAGCCCGGCGCCGCGCTTCGGGATCTGGCCGCGATGCTCCAATGTCCCTCCCTGCTTCCCTTTTCCTGCGCCGGCGGCTCGGAGGAAATGCTTCTGCAGGCGTTTTCCCATGCGGAAGGAGGGACGCTCCTCCTGGAGGAAATCGGCGCCCTTCCCATGGGCCTCCAGGCCGCCGTGCTGGCCTACCTGGAGACCGGGCGACTGGTGCTTCAGGGCAGGAGCCTCGAAGCCAATGTCCGCCTGGTCGCCACCACCCATCAGGAGCTCTCCCCGCTGGCCCAGTCGGGTCAGTTCCTAAAATCCCTCTGGCGACATCTCCAGGTCTGCCAATTCCGTCTTCCGCCCTTGCGGGAACGTCTGGAGGACCTGGAGGAGCTCGCCGGCGAGCTGGCCCGGCGCCGCGGGATTGACCTCCCGCCGGACTTCCTACCGGCGCTTCAGGGGTATGACTTCCCGGGCAACGAGGAGGAACTGGGACTCCTGCTGGAACGCGCGAGCCTCTCCACCGCCGAGGGCTTCCGACGGCATGCGCAGAGCCTCCTTGAGGAACCGCGCAAAGCCCCCTCTCCCGCAGGGGCATTCCCCGACGACCTTGAGTCGGCCATGCGCCTCCACGTCCGCGCCATCGTGGAGAAATGCGGCGGCAACAAATCCCAGGCCGCGCAGCGTCTGGGCATCACGCGGACAACCCTGCGCAAGTACCTGTGAGCCCGTGCGGGGACGGCGCACAAGCCCGGCCGCCATCCCGCCTGAAAGCCTTCGCCGCCCTTTTTCCTTATAGGGAGGCAGACCCCCACCCCCTACGGTGGCTACTGTAACGGCAATTGCCTGTACATTCAACCCGCCACCTTCAAAAGGACAACGAATCTAGTTTTTCCTATCAGACTTCCCTTTTCCTTATAGGGAGGCAGACCCCCACCCCCTACGGCAATTACTGTAACGGCAATTGCCGGGGCATTCAAGCCACCATCCTCAAAAGCGTAGCGAATCTCGTTTTTTCCATCATTTGGGGAAGGCAGAGCGTTTCCCAAATTGTTGACAAGTTCCAGCCATGCATAGTTTTTTCGCCTTTCTCATCTCGCTTCTCGCCCGTTTCGCCTTCTGGCTTCGCTACCGTGTCACCATCCAGGGGCTGGACAAAATCATCCAAAGCGGCGAGCGCAAAGGCATCCTGTTTCTGCCGAACCACCCCGCGCTGGTCGACCCGCTGATCCTCAACAGCATCCTCTGGCGCCGTTTCCATCCCCGTTCGCTGGCCGACGAGAAATACCTCAAGAACACGGCGCTGAAGTATATCTGGAAGTCGTTGCGCGTCATCCCGCTGCCGGACCTCGGCATCGCCGGAATGACCGGACACGACGCCGTGGTCGCCCAGATTGGCCGCTGCGCGGAGGCGCTCAGGGCCGGCGACAACCTGCTTTTCTACCCCGCAGGCCGCATCTACCACTCCAAGATGGAGAAGCTTCGCGGCAACGGCGGCATCTCGCGCATCCTCCAGGAGTGCCCGGAGGCGAAGGTCGTCCTGGTGCGGACCACAGGGCTGTGGGGCAGCGACTTCAGCCGCAGCAAAGGCTTCCATCCGGATTTCGGGCAGGTGGTTTTGCACCACCTCAAGCACCTCTTCCTGGGGGGGCTCTTCTTCATGCCCCGCCGCCATGTCACCATCGAGTTCGTGCCCCGGCCGGCGGACTTTCCGGACGCGTCGGACAAGGAGACCCTCAACCGCTATCTGGAGAACTTCTACAATGTCGCGATGCGTCCCAACACGTATGTGCCCTACACCTGGTTCGAGAAGCAGGGGCCGCAGGCGCTGCCCGAACCCGACGCGGGAAATGTCAGCGAGGACACTTCACGGGTGCCTCAGGAGGTGCGCGAGAAGGTCATGGCGAAATTGCGGGACCTCACGGGCAAGGCGGAAATCCACGACACCGACACCCTGGGGACCGCGCTGGGCCTTGACTCTCTGCTCATCGCCGAGCTCCAGTACTGGATCGCCACGGAATTCGGGCACGAGGTCCCCAGCCCGGAGAAGCTTCGCACGGCCGCCAGCCTGATGCTCGCCGCGATCGGCGAGGTCTCCGGCGTCGAGCCGCTCTATCCCGTGCCCCGCGAATGGTTCTTCGAGGACGCCTCCCCGCTGGGGGTCACCGAGGCGAAAACCATCCCTCACGCGTTCCTCATCAACGCGAAGCGCTTCCCCAACCGCCCCGTGTGGGCGGACCAGCTCAAGGGCGTCTTCACCAACCGGAAGATGGTGCTGGCGGTCATGGCGCTGCGCCCCAGCATCGCGGCGCTGCCTGGCGAGCGCATCGGCATCCTGATGCCGGCCACCACCATCGCCACGCTGCTCTACCTGGCCACCCAGTTCGCGGGGAAGGTGCCGGTGATGATCAACTGGACCGTCGGCAACCGGAACATGCGCCATTGCGTGGAAAGCACCGGCCTGCAGCACATCCTGACCTCCGAGGCGCTTATCGAGCGGCTGAAGGGCACAGGCGTGGACTTCAGTGGTCTGGAAGACATCCTTCTGCCGCTGGAACGCGTGGCCAAGGGCGTATCCATCTGGCGCAAGCTCTGGTCGCTCCTGATGAGCCACCTGTGCTGGAGCAGCCTCTGGAAAGCTCCGGTCCCCCCGACCACCGCCATCCTCTTCACCTCGGGCTCCGAATCCATGCCCAAGACCGTGCCAGTCATCCACGAGGCCGTCATCGCCGACTTGAAGTGCTCCGTGCTGGGGATGTATTTCCGCAAGGACGCCTGTCTCCTGGGAATGCTGCCGCCCTTCCATTCCTTCGGGCTGTTGCTCAACACCTTGTTCACCTGCGTGACCAACATCCGCGTGGTGTACCACCCCAACCCCACCGAAGGCGCCATGCTCGCCCGCCTCACCGCGGCCTACAAGGTCAACTTCTTCTGCGGCACCCCGACCTTTGTCACCAACATCCTGCGCAATGCCACCCCGGAACAGCTGGAGACCCTGCAGTTCATCGTCACCGGCGCCGAGAAGTGCCCGCGAGCCACGCTGGACTTGATGCACGAGAAGGCGAAGAACGCAAATCTCTACGAGGGCTACGGAATCACGGAATGCGGGCCGATCGTCTCCCTGAACCAGCCCGGCCATGAGAAATTCGGTTCCATCGGACGCCTGATGGCATGCTCCGAGGGCGTGGTCACCGACGAGGCGTGCACGAAGCGCCTCCCCCCCAACACCACGGGCATGCTGCTGGTGCGCGGAACCAACATCTTCAAGGGATACATCAACTACGACGGCCCCTCGCCCTTCGTACAATTCGAGGGGAAGGAATGGTACCGCACCGGCGATCTGGTGCAGATGGACGAGGAGGGCTTCGTCTATTTCATGGGACGCCTCAAGCGCTTCGTGAAGATCGGCGGCGAGATGATTTCGCTGCCGGCCCTGGAGGAGGTGCTGCTGGAGAAATATCCCAACCCCGCGCTGGACCACGGCCCTTCGCTGGCGGTGGAGGCCCTCGGAACCGACGACGCGCCGGTCATCACCCTCTTTTCCACTCTGCCCCTGGAGCGTGACGAGGTCAACGCCACCCTGCGGGCCAATGGTTTCTCACCGATTCAATCCATCCGTCAGGTCGTCATGATGCCCGAGATTCCCTGCCTGGGTTCCGGGAAGACCGACTACCGTACGTTGAAAAAACACCAACTGCACTGACGCAAATGAAACGCCTGACCTTTCTGCTTCTGGCTCTGATTGCCGCCAGGACTCTGGCCGAGACCGGCTGGAATTATCAACTTGCCGACGACGTGAAGCTCCACCTGGGACTGGACGAACGTGTCCGCTACGAAAGCTACAGCCGCAACACCCTCTATCCCGACGGCGGCCTCAAAGGCCCGGCCGTGCAGTACTACCGCTTCCGCACCCGCGTCTGGGGCAAGCTGGACATCGGCGAGGACCTCACGCTGAATCTGCGCCTGGTCAACCGCAGCCAGTGGTACACCAGCCACATCGCCAATCCCAACAATCAGCACCACGGCGGTGCCACCTGGGACTTCCCGGACGAGACGACGCTCGACCTGGCCAACCTCGAATGGCGGAACATCGGCGGCGTGGAGGGACTCTCCGCCACGCTGGGACGCCAGGGGCTGAACTTCGGGAACGGGCTGATCTTCTCTGAGGGGACGCCCCACGACCAGGCCAGAACCAGCTACTGGGACGGTCTGAGGCTTCGCTACAAGGACGACACGGACGACGCCAATCTGATGGTCCTCTACAACACCTGGAAGGACCGCTGGCCGCGCATCAACGACCGCAACCGCCGCCTGCGCGCCGGCGACATCTTCACCGTGGCCGCCTACTGGACGCACCAGGTCAACGACGCCTTCAAATTCGACCTCTACTATGTCTATGACGACATCGAAGACGACTATCCCGAGACTCTTGAGCGCTGCTATCCGGCGGACATGAACTACTCTCTCCACACCACGGGTGGGCGGCTCTTCGGCAAGCCGCTGAGCTGGCTGGAATACAGTCTGGAGGGCGCCATGCAGTTCGGCCGCGCCCCGGAAGGCCGCGCCAACCAAGGCAAGATGGCGGACGCGCGCCTGCGCTTCCTGCTTCCGGAGGAATGGATGAAGAGCTCCGTCGGCCTCGCCTACACGCACTTCTCCGGCGACCATGGCTCCACCGGCAAGAACGAGGGGTGGGTGCCTCTCTGGTCCGCCTGCCCGATCTGGGGCGAGAACCTGCTCCCCGTGATGCTCAACAGCTACTGGAGCAACCTGAACTTCTATCAGGCGGACTACACCTTCAAGCCCATCGAAAAGGTCCAGTTGAAATGGCGCACGGCCGCCGTCTATGCCGTGCATGAGGACGGCGCGGTGGGCGGCGCCTTCGATGGCGCCACGGGCGGCGGGAGCTACGTCGGTTGGCTGAACTCCTTCTTCGCGGGCTATACCTTCAACGAGCACCTCTCCTTCTGGGCCGAATACACCTGCCTGAAGGCCGGCAACTACTACCGCAACGGACGAAATCCCCACTGGATCCAGCTCCAGGTGATGTATAATTTCTAATCCCGCACCATGAAATAGCCATTGCGCCGCGCGCCGAAGTGCAAAAACCTTCGGCGCTTTTTTCTGATATGTTTTGTCCACCGGGAGTTCTGGCGGCACTCACGGAGAAGATTGAGCCCTGGCCTTTTCGGCGAGCGCATCCAACGTCTCGCCGGACAACTCCCCCTCGAAGCGGGCGATTTCCTGGTTGCCCGAATCATACAGAAGCGCGGCCGGAAGCTTGCCGACCTGGAAAATCTCCATGGCATTCGCCGCCGACGCCAGTTCCGTGGACGCCAGGGTAATCCGGCAAACGCCCTGATGACGCTTCTGCGCCTCCGCCACCACCGCCTCAACCTCCTCGCCAGGCAGCGCCACCACCACCAGCAACGGCAGGCCGGAGTCCGAATGCTCCGAGACCGCGCGGGGTTGTTCCGGAGACGCCGGCTGCCCGGCGGCCTCCTGGCGGAATTGTCCGAACCGGTTGATCCACCAGGCGACAATCAGCAATATCGCCGCGTAGATGAAGATGCGCGGCGACAGCAGCCGCGACTTGATATCAGGACGCCGGAAGTTCATGCGCTAAATCACGTGGAAGATTTCGTGGAGGGCGGCCCGCAGGGCGTTGGCGCGGTGCGAGAGGGAGTTCTTGACGGCGGCGGGAAGTTCACCGAAGGTCTGGGAATAGCCGTCGGGGATGAATGCGGGGTCGTAGCCGAAGCCGCCGTCGCCATGCGCCTCGGCGGCAATGCGGCCGCGCACCTCGCCCTCGCAGATGCCCAGGACCGTGCCGTCCGGGGAGGCCACCGCGATGGAACACACGAAGCGCGCACCGCGTTCCGAAACGCCCTCCAGCTTGAGCAGCAGCTTCGCCAGGTTCCTGCCGTCGTTGCCGCCCTCGCCGGCATAGCGGGCGGAAAAGACGCCGGGTTCGCCGCCCAGGGCGAAGACCTCCAGCCCGGAGTCGTCCGCCAGCACGGTACGGTTCAGCGCCTTCGCGGCGGCGACCGCCTTCTTGACCGCGTTTTCCCGGAAGGTCGCGCCGTCCTCGACGACCTCCGGCATCCCGCCGCATTCGTCCGCGCCGAGGACCTGATAGCCGTATGGTTCAAGAATCTGTTTGATTTCCTGCACCTTGTGCAGATTGCCTGTGGCTACGACAAGAGTTTTCATGTGAACTGTGAAATGGTTGTGTCGGCACTTCGTAACTTTCGCATTCACTCCATTCAAAATTACGAATTACGAATTATTACGGTGTGCGTGGACCTGGAGGATTGCAATTTCGGCGGGGGTGACGCCGTCGATGCGCGCGGCCTGCCCCAGGGACTCCGGCTGGCGTTTCGCGAGCTTCTGGCGCGCCTCGACCGAGATTCCCGGCAGGTCGTAGTTGAAATCGCGCGGAAGCTTCCATGCGTCCAGGTCGAGCATCGTCTTGGCGTGTTCGCGCTGCTGGGCAATATAGCCCGCATAGCGCGCCTCGACGCACAGCTGCTCCAGCACGCGCGGCGGGAAAACGGGCAGTTCGCGGTGCTCCGCGTAATGGAAATCCGGCCGCGCCAGCAGTTCCATCACGCCGTGGCCATCCAGCCGGATTGTGGCCAGGAGCCTGCGTGCGTCCTCGAGGTCGTGTTCCAGTTTCTCCACCTGGTCCAACGCCTCGCGGCCGGCCAGCCCGGCCTCGTAGCCAATGCGGGTGAGTCGCCGGTCCGCATTGTCCTGCCGCAGTTCCAGACGGTACTCCGCGCGGGAGGTGAATAGCCGATACGGCTCCACGATGTCCTTGGTGACCAGGTCGTCGATCATCACTCCGAGATACGCCTGGTCTCGGCGCAGCCGCAGGGGCTCGCCGCAATTCCCGGCGAAGCGCGCGGCGTTCACGCCGGCGACAAGCCCCTGCCCGGCCGCCTCCTCGTAGCCCGAAGTGCCGTTCAATTGGCCCGCCAGGAACAGCGACGGATAGCGCCGCACGGAAAGCGCGGTGTCGATCTGGCTGGGGAAGACGAAGTCGTATTCGATGGCGTAGGCGTAGCGGGAGATGAACGCGCGTTCGCAGCCCGGCAGCGAACGGACCATCTGCCACTGCACGTCGATCGGCATCGAGGTGGACATCCCGTTCAGGTAGTACTCGTCCGTGCAGTCGCCCTCCGGCTCCACGAAGATATGATGGCGGGGATGCTCCGTGAAACGCACCACCTTGTCCTCAAACGAAGGACAATACCGCGCACCCACGCCCTTGATCACCCCGGAATACATCGCCGAACGCTTCAGATTCGCCCGGACGATCTCCGCGGTCTGCTCCGTGGAGTGCGTGAGATAGCAGGGGCGCTGCTCCAGCGCAAGCTGACCGAAGAAGGGCGTATCGGCATCGCGCGGTCCGAAGGAGAATTGCCGCCCCTTGGCGTCGGGCGGCTGCGGGGTCATCGCGGAAAAGTCGATTGTCTTCCCCAGCACGCGCACCGGCGTGCCGGTCTTGAGGCGGCCCATCTCCAGCCCCAGTTCATCGCGGAGGCATTCGGAAAGCCGTGACGCCGCCGCGTCCCCGGCACGCCCGCCGGGGATTTGCTGAAGGCCGAAATGGAGCGTCGCGGCCAGGAAGGTGCCGGTCGCCAGCACCACCGCCCTTGCGCGCCACTCCTCACCGAAGGCCGTATGAACGCCGCAGACCCGCCGCGTCCCGTCCAGCAGCAGTCCCGTCGCCTCGCTTTGCAGCACATCAGATTCGGAGTGCGCTCCAGGACGAATTTCATGCGTCGCTGGTAGATGGACTTGTCGCACTGCGCACGGGGGGAATATGCCGCCGCGCCCATGGACTCGTTGAGCATCCGGAACTGGATGGTCGTGGCGTCGGCGTTGCGCCCCATCTCGCCGCCCAGGGCGTCGATCTCGCGCACCAGCTGTCCCTTCGCCACCCCGCCGATGCAGGGGTTGCAGGACATCTGGGCGATGTGGTCGTTGTTGAGCGTCAGCAGCAGCGTCCTCGCACCCAGGCGCGCCGAGGCCAGCGCGGCCTCGCACCCCGCATGTCCTCCGCCCACCACGATCACATCGTATTCCTGTTCCTTCATCGGCATGCAAAAAAAATCCCGGCATCCCTTTTGGGGGACACCGGGACGAGATGGTGCTCGAGGCGGGAGTTGAACCCGCACGGGTGTTACCCCATTAGGCCCTCAACCTAACGCGTCTGCCAATTCCGCCACCCGAGCATGAAATCTTTGATTGGCAATGCGCCTACTATACCCCGCGCAAACGGATTTGCAAACGACCGGAATGAATTTTCCACATTTTGGTCACTGCGGTCCGGCAAAAATACAGAATGCCGCCGACTGCCTGATTTCCACACCTCCCCAGAAGACAACGGGAGGCGGATGAGGCGGCGCTCTTGTTTTCCCGAGCCCGCCACGGCCATCAAGTCCCCGGCGCAACGCGAAGTTGCGCGTCCCGGAAAAGCGCATGCTTTCCTGTCCACCGGATGACTTTCACGACTTTCCGGGAACGGGCTTGCATCCCCCGGCATCGGGCGTTAAATTTGAAAGGGCGGGTGGCTGGGGGGCCAACCCACCATCCATCCCGGCTGTCCGGCAGATTTCCGTCGGAAGGCCACTGGCTCCCCCGCCGAGAGGCTGGTCCCATGCCACGCACCCCGCCGAGGGCAGGCGCAATGTCAGTCGTTGCCTTTTCTGCGGGTGGCGCGGGAGTCGGACTTTTACCGGGCAGCGGTGCATTTTGGTCAAACATCGCAGGGACTGTCCCCGCCGCAAAGCCCCGCAGCTCGCATGCGACGAACGGGAAATGCCGCCTTCCGGCCTGTGCGCGACCCGCCAGACAACCGGGGACTGTCCCCGCTCGGTGACCCCACGGCAAAATGGCTTTTCCGGACATCGCCCGTCTGATGAATAAAAATTAGCCACTGATTAATTATTGTTCAATTTCGCTTTGCGGGTAGAAAATCTGCATTGAGAGTGTATTTTGAGGAACTGCATGTCGTTGCGGCGTGTCGATAAAGTCAACTCTGGCATGGTGTTTGCTTTTATTGAGTCGATGGGCATAAGATGCGACGCCAAATGTCGGTCGCGCCATTTCCAGTGGCAAACAGTTTCAACGGCTCGTCGCCGGCATCCATTTTCCGGCCGCCGCAAGACGGAACACTTTTGAGTTAAGTTATAAACGCTTCAAGAATTTGCAAAAATGAGAAAACTCATCATCTTGTCCAGCGCAGTTTTTTTCCTCGCGAGCGGCCAGTGGTCATTTGCGGTGGACTGGGGGGACAGCGGCTTGAACAAGCCGGCCGCACCGAGCGAGATCTACATCGCCTGGGAGATCTCCACCACCTACGGCAAATCCGGTGTCGCCCCAGACCATGCCTATTTTGCGTTTGCAGACAAAGACTACAACTTCTTTCCGATGCCGGGCGGAGCCACCCCGGACCTCAAACAAGATCAGACCTATATGGTCTCGCTGAGTGACGGGGTCCATTGGCGCACCATCGCGAACAAAGTGAATGTCACCCTCAGCCAAGCGGAAACCGACTGGCTTTTCTATTTCACCACCGACTCGCAGCAGCCGGCGCAGGTGACCTTCCGCTGCATCGTCAACAACCTCCCCGCCAACACCACCGTCTCGGTCAGGCTGCTGACGGTTGACAATCAAGAATTTCCCATCACGGCGCTGACCGAGGGCGCGACCTGCGTGGTGACCGTGCCTCCTTCCCCATCGCCCAACTCCATCCTGGCCGTCTATGAGATTCCGCAAGTGGAGGGAGCCAAACACGAGTTCTCGCTCGCCCCCGGCTGGAACCTGGTGGGCATCCCCTTCCTGGAGGTCACGGACGCCGGAACCCTTTTCGACTACCCCGTGATGCGCTGCGGCGACCCCGCCCCCACGCAGGTCACCGCCGTATCCGAACTTGCCTCCGGCGCCTCCTACTGGGTCTTCAACCCCGGCCATGAAACCCAGACCGTCACCCTGACCGGCACCGCGCGAAAGGGCACGGACACCTCCTATCCCGACTTCGTGCCTGGCTGGAACTTCATCAGCCCCATCGGGAAATACGACACCGACATAAACGCCTTCGTGCCCGGTACCGGCTACGATGTCAACCAGTGGAGCTGGCTGCCCGGAAGCGCCTTCCTGAAAGACGACTCCGTGCCGCAACCCGGCGTGGGATACATGGTGAAGGAGTGGTGATGCGGGAATTGGAATGCAAATTCCAGCGCGCCACTTGAAAAAACTTTTTCCTGCGGTGGAAATTTCCATTCGTACCGCTATATTGATTTTGTGTGCATTTTTGTTGTAGTTCTTTAAACTAAGGAATAAAATGAAAAACAGACTTTCCCTCATATTGCTGACCTTGGCGTTGGCCGGCTTTGCCGCCTCCACCGCCAACTTCACCGTGGACGTGAAAATCGGTTCCGCCTCCGCCGGAACCTCCCTGACCTTCGGGGCGGGAACGGCACAGGAGCAGCCCTTCCCGCCCATCTCCCTGATGTTCGGGGTGAAGGACGTCTTCCTGGCGAACCCCGCCAACGTGGGCGAGACCGCAGGAGTGACGGGCGACATGTCCCGCCTCGCCGTTGACGTGCGCGCCGGCGCCACCCAGTGGGTGATTGTCGCCAACTCCGACACCACGCTCTACTTCGACAAGTCCGGCGCACCGAAACTCTACTACGGCGCGAAGGTCGAGAAGGACGCGGAGACCAAGACCATCGAGTTCGCGGGCGGCGAACTGGGCGACAGCCTGAGCGTCTCCGCCGGATGCACCTACACCATCAGCACCTCCAGCGTGACCGAGGCGAACGTCGCCATCGTCGCGGACGACCCTGCGAACACGACCATCTATGCCTACGACGCGGCGGGCGAGGGCGAATTCACCGGAGACTGGAGCGGAACCTCCGCCGCCACCGCCATCCATGTCGCCGCCACCGACGAGGGGCTTTACTTCTACGACGGCACGAAATACTATGGTCTGAACGGCAGCACCTCAAACACCAAGCCCGCCGATGCCACCGCCATCGTCACCGTGGACGGCGCGACCATCAATTCCCTGACGAACTACACGGTGAGCATCAGCGGCAACCCGAGCCTGAACTACGAGGGCACCTCCACCGCCAAGCACTTCACCACCACCGTCGCCAACGGCGATACCAAGCTCGCCGCCATCACCTGGATCATCAAGACCTTCGGCACCCTCGACTTCGATGGAAATGGAGTGGTTGACAACAACGACGCGATTTTCTTCTACAATTTTGTGATCAACGGCGGTTCAGACGCCGAACTGTCTGCTAGTGACCTCATGAGCTTTGCCGAGCCCACCGAGAACCTTGAGGCCGAGGCACAGACCGCGCTGGACTACCTGAACGCCAAAGAGGCAAGCCTTGCTCTCGACGGCAGGGCATTCGAGGTCATAGGCGACCTCCAGAATAGCGCCGTCTTCTTCTACAACTATCTCCTGAATGGTGGCCGCGAGGCGGAACTCTCGCCCAGCGACATTATGGTTTTTGCGGAGGACACCGGAAACCTGGAAGCCGAAGCTCAGATCGCGCTGGACACAATCCAAAGCTTGACCGACCAGTAGGGATTGCATGACCATTTCCAAATCAAAAAAACATAATTAGAGGAGAAATTCATGACAAAGTTCTTTGGAAAACTCTCTGCTTGGTTAAGTGCCTTCGCGGTTTTGTTGTGTGCTACGGCGCTAGCCGGCGACCTCAAATTCACATACGAAATCGTCCAGCCCTGCGTGCCAGGCGTCACCGGCTACAGCCAGGCGGTCATCGACCTCTACGTGACCACTGGGTCGGTATTCGGCCTGGGCGCGGCAACTGTTACGCTGGAACCTATCACCGGAGTCGTCATTGATCCTACGGAGGTGGTCTGGGACAGCGATACCATCACCATCATTCCCGGCACCAACGATCCTGTTGCCAAGACCCTCAGTAGCGGTAAACTTCAGCTCCAGGTCAAGGTCCCGGCCATCAACACCCCATGTGTGAAGGCCTCGGCGAGTGCACAGCATCTTTGCACCATCTATGCCGATGTGGACAGCAGCCTGGCTGGCGAACTCGTGGTTCTGCCGTTTGGCATCACGGCTGCCACCGGTTACAGCAGCACAGATTCCATTTCCTTGAAAAATTGGCTCAGCGAGGATTCCATCGCCTCCGTGGACTTCGATGTCAACAAGTCCTTCAACTTCCGTGTTGCAAAGGGCGCGATCTTCGAGACCGACGAGGACACTGAGATGACCATCGACGCCGCCGACTCCACCAAGTTCGAGGCGACCGCATGGGACACCGCCAGCTCCACGCTGAAGCCGACCACCAACGTCAAGTTCGTCAACGTTTCCCCGATTGACGCCTCCGTCGGCACCATCGGGGTCACTGCCGGCTATGAACTGATCTTCCGCCCCGCGGCGAACTGGAACGGCGATGTGGACATCCATGCCGTGGCGAAATCCATCACCATTGCCGACACCAACACCCCCGTGGATTTCACCATCACCGTGAACCCGGTGTCTGACCCGCTGGATGTTGTGCTGACGGCCAACAACCTGGCTGCCGTGGAGGGCGAGGCCGTCTCCGGCACGCTGACGCTTACCGCCACGGATGTCGATGGCGGAAAGTCCCTCACCGGCGCGACCGTCACCCTGGGCGACAGCTTCCTCACCATCACGGGCACTTTCGAGCCGCAGGGCACCGATGCCGGCGTGACCACCTACCTGTTCACCGCGAACGGCCCCTCCGTGCCGTACACCGCAGTCGTGCACCCGGCGGATTCCGCGGACTACGACCTGACCGTCGTCGTGACCGACGGAACGGACCAGTATGAACTGGCGGACACGGTGACCGTCGCGGACACCGACCAGGAGATTCCAAGCGTGGACTTCGCCGTGAATGGCGAAAGCGCGGCTCTGGAAGTCACGGCCGATGCCACGCTGACCGCCGAAGGCAGCGCCGAGGATCCGGACGAAGAGGACGTGGCGACCGTTGCCGTCCAGTGGTCTGAGGACGGGACAACCTGGGGTTCCACCCAGCCCGCGCTTGCCAAGGGCCTGGTCATTTATGCCAAGGGCGTGGCGACCTCCAGCTACGCGCTGAAAGCCTATTCCGTGGACAGCGCCACTGTCACCGTCACGGTCGAAAACTCCGCGCCAGTGGTTCCCGTAACCAACGGCAGCGTCTTCGTGCTGCGCCATGAGGACAAGAGCACGCCCGAACCCGGCGTGGCCACTTTCACCGCCACGGACGCGGACGGGCTGGACGACCTGCTCCTCTGCGTGGAGCCCACCCGCTCTGCCGAACCGGCCGCCACCACCGAAATCGACCTCGCCGGCATCTACGGCGATGCTCATGTCGCGGTCGCGAACGGCACCATTACCTTCACCTACACCGTGAAGGACTCCACGGTCCAGACCAACGATGACACCGAAGAAACCCTCACCTTCTATGTGACCGACGCGAGCGAGGAGGATTTCCTCCAGGTCGATGTCAAATGCACCTTCCAGGAGAACCCCCTGCCCGTGCTGGCGGCCGCAACCACCAAGGTGAACGTTGCCGAAGTCGATGCGGAAGGCAATCCCACCGCCTTTGAAGTGGCGGTGACCGCCACGGACACGAACGTCTATCCGGCCGGCGTGAGCAGCTGGGCCATCACGGTTCCGGAAGGCTGGACCTACGAGGCCGGCGACCAGACCACAGGATCCGTGGACGAGGGCACCTGGGAAGGCTCCGCCACCTGGACCGTCACCACCGCCGGTTATGACACCATCACCGGCAGCCCGCGCGACGCCTCCGCGCCTTTCGCCGTCGTGGTGAGCGCCATTGACGTCGCCACCGCTGGCGAGGGAACCCTTGAATTCGAGATCACCGCGGAAGACGTCGACCGCGTGCCCAGCGCCCCCGCATCCGTCGCGCTGGCGCCCGCCGAACCCGTCCATGGCGACGCGATCACCGCAGCCCCCGCCGGAGCCACCGACGAGGACGGCGATGCAATCACCGGCTACACCTATGCCTGGTCCTACAGCGAGGACGGCACGAACTTCACCGCCCTGGCCGAGACCACCGACACCCTGAATGACGCCGCGGCGATCAAGAAGGGCTACACCGTGAAGGTCACCGCCTTCGCCGTCTCCGAGCCCTACACCGGCACCTAGGCGGTATCCGACGAGGGTGCCGAGGCCACCGTCGTGGTCGGCAACACCGCGCCCTACATGAGCACCCTCGGTGACCAGGCCGCCGCAGACGCGACCGTGAATCTGGAGTATACCTGGACGGTCGCCGAAAACTCCGAGGACAACGCGATGGCCGCCGCGGCCGCCGACGTCGATGTCGAAGACGGCGTGGACAGCCTCACCTACGCGGTCAGCGAAATTTCCGAGGACGTCGGCACCCTGACCATTGACCCGGCTACCGGTGCGATCACCTTCACCCCCGCCGCCGACTACAACACCGTCGACACCGGCGATACCGTGACCTTCACCGTCTCCGCCACCGATGAGTCTGGTGCGGCCGCCGCGAATACCGCGACTGTCACGCTGGTCATCACCGAAGAGAACAGTGCGCCGACCCTGGCCATTGACGACCAGTATGTGCTGCCGGACGACATGGGCAAGGAAATGACCGTGACCGCCACTGCCGAGATGGGCGACAACGAGGAAAACCAGAGCATCTCCGAAGCCAACATCGAAGTGCTCAGCGGCGCCGAGATCTTCTCGGTCGCGCCCGCCGTGGCCTTCTCCGGCAAGGACATCACCATCACCTACACCGTCGCCGCAGATGCGGAACTGACCGCCCCGGCGGAACTCAAGGTGACCATCAAGGACGACGGCACCACCGCCGGCGCAGCAGACCCGCAGTCGGCCGAGGCCACCTTCAAGGTCTTCCTGGGCGGCTCGCCGTGGTATCCGTCGATCGCCTTCGAGTGCGTGGACACCGAAGCGCACGCCGAGGGCCACACGGTGGTCATCGACGGCAGCGACGGCTCCAGCTATTCCATCACCCTGAAGGGCGCCAACTACGAGGTGAAGCCCGCCGACTACGTGGCGATCGGCCATCCCGGCTATGAGCCCGGCACCGAGCTGACTGCCACCGTGTACGTCTGGACCCAGAAGGGCGGCACCTCCAAGGAGGTCTGCGCCGAGGTCGAGGCCACCGTCGCCGACTACGACGAACCCGGCGAGGCCACGGCCAGCGCCGACCCCGAAGTCGGCGAGAACGGCTGGGTCACCCTGCCGGACGTCTCCGTGCCGCTGGCGCAGAGCTACACCGTCACCGTCAAGGATGAAAACGGAAAGACCACCCAGACCATCGGCCCGGTGGACTTCGAGCCGAACGACGAGGGCATGATCCTGCCGAACATCCAGGGCCTGAAGATCCAGCTGCCGGATGCCGGAACCTACACCATCTCCGTCACGGGCGAGAACCCCGCCGGCGAAGGTGAGACGACCGACCTCTTTGAAGTTGTCATCGAGGAGGACAGCGTGGCCGAGCTCGTCTGGGGCGACGGCAGCTTCACCCCCGAGAACGGCGCGGTGCTTACCAGCGAGAGCGTGAAGTTCTCCTGGCCCATCGCCTCCGGCGCGAAGTCCTACACGCTCACCGTTTACAACGCGGACGGCACGAAGGCCGCCACCAAGAGCGGCATCTCCGGCACCAGCCAGACGCTGACGCTGAAGATGAAGTCCGGCGAGGCCACGCCCTACACCTGGAGCGTGACCGCCACGAGCGGCAAGAAGACCATTGTCTCCAACGACTTCTCCTTCACTCTGTGCGAGTCCACCGACTCGGTGATCATCACCTCCGTCGCCGCCGGCGAAGATGGCCTCCAGATTGGCTATGCGGGCACCTTGGACGACGGCATCGCCATCAGCTTCGACTACCAGTTCTTCGACGTCTCCGAAATGAAGTGGACCAACGGCACGGCCAAGGCGACTGCCGGCGCGGAGAGCGTGCTGGACGTCGTCCTCAGCGGCGTTGAGGCCGAGGCCGAGGACTACGTGGTGCTTCAGCTCAAGGTCAACGGCAAGAAGCAGGGTGACTGGGTGATCTACCAGGTCCAGGACTCCCTCTAGGATGGCAGTAATTGACGGCTGGGACGCAAGCCCTGGCCGTCTTCTCCAAGCACGTTTTTTGTTCCCAAAACAATTCCAGAGGACTACATACGATGAAAAAGCAACTTCTGTTCCTGTTGGCGCTCTTTGCCTGCGTTGGTCTGTTTGCGCAGGACGCGGCGCCCGCCCCCGAGGCGGATGCGGCGGACTATCAGCTGGAAGCGGCGCCCGCCGACTGGTTTTTCACAGCCGGGGTCGCTTTCCGCAATTTCGACAAGCCGAAATTCAAGGTGTCCGGCGGCGGCTCCTTCACCGACCTGCTCAGCCTGAATGGCTCGCTGGTGCAACCCACCAATGAAAACCTGGCCGCCGCCGTGAGGGACAAGCTTGGCACCGTCCGGGACACCGGCGTGACCCGTCTGACCTTCGCCTCCGGCAGCAGCAGCGGCGCGACCTCCACGGGGAAATACGCGTTCACCGAGAAGCTCGGCGGCACCATCGGGATCTTCGGAAGCATCTGGAGCGACGGCGCACTCGACCTGGGCTTCGTCGCCAACCTGTCCGTCTATGAACTGGACTCCGCCTCCCGCAGCCTGAAAGGCGGCAGCGTCACCTTCAATGCATACGACTACATGGTGGGCTGGAACAACGGCAGATACACCGTGAACAACGTCAAGATGGACGCCACCGGCAATGTCGCCGACGCCTCCTCCGTCTTCTCCGTCGGCAAAAGCAAGTTCGACATGCAGCTGTGGGTGCTCGACGCCGGTCTGAACCTGGGCTACAACTTCGACAACGGTCTTCGCACCTACGTGGCCGGCGGCCCCACCCTCTCCATCGCGGACATGGAGTCCTCCAGCCGCGGCGACCATGCCAATGAAGTCGAGTTCAACTGGGGGCTCTACGTCGCCGGCGGCGCCAGCTACTGGTTCAGCGAAAGCGTCGGACTGGCCGCCGAAGTGCGCTACGACGACGGTTTCGGCTCGGTCGGCACCCGCTATGTCAAGCAGAGCCTGGACACCCTGGGCGGCAACGTGAAACTGATGGTGAGATTCTAACGTGCCGACAACCAGACGATGAGTTGACACGCCGCCGGGAAGTTCCCTTTTCCGGCGGCGTGTTTTGGGTTTAAACCAGTCCTGAATCCGTGAATTTGCGTAAAGGATGTGGCGTCGGCGCCGCGCCGACGGAATATGTTGTGGGGACGCCCCGTCACCAAGGTGTTCACTCACGGATTCAGGTCAGTTCTAGAGCTTCCCTGATCTGCATGAAAACGTCGTTTGCCATCCTTTGCTGGAGCGCCCTGCTGGTTTCCGCCGCCGCACTGAAGCCGTTGCGGGTCGATTATTTCCGGCAGGGATGCGGCACAGACCGCCAGGGGACATACTACTCTCCAGTCGTTGCGGACGATGGAGCCCTGGCGGTCATCGCGCCATATCACGCAGAGACTTACGACCCGGAGCAGCCCCAGCGCTGCGGCTATTGGATCGGCGCGGACGGAAAGGCCGTCACGCAGATGTTTGCCCCCGGCGCCGAATTCATGGGGATTGTCTTCTTCCGGGCGCTGGATTTCCTTGCATCGGACGCCGCACGTTCTTGTTTCTGGGGTGTTTCCTTTCATTTCACGGGAGGGACCAACATCGCCCCTTTCCTGCACCACTATGATCTGGCCGTCGGGCAGGAATCCGACAGGAAATTCGGAGTCGGCTATTCCCAAGGACTCCTCATGCGCTTGCTGCCCAACGCCGAGGGGACGGCGGCATTCCTCCATGTCGTCGATGACACGGACGAGCCGCTGCCCGTGACCGGACTCTATGCCCTGGACGGCTCCGCAATGGAACTTCAGCAAGCCATCGCCCTGCCCCATGACCTCGGCTTTGCGCCTGCATGCACGGCAGACGGCACCGCCGTCTTCTACATCGGCGAGAACCCCGCCGCCAGCACGGACACCCAGAAGATACTGGCTCTCTACCGCTATGTCATCGCGGATGGCACCGCCGAATTGCTGGAGGACATCGGGCCGCGCACCAGCCTCAAGGTCTATGAAAGCAGATATCTCAAGGCCATGCCGATGGTCGTGGCAAACGCAGACGGCACGGTGGTCGCCTATCGCTGGGCAAACGGCAACACGACCGCCGAGGGCGGGGTGCAGCTGCGAGTGGCCGCGTGGAATGCCGTGACCGGCGGCTATGAATTTGAATTCGCCAGCCGGCTCTCCGGCACGGAGGAGATTCTGATGGTGGACAGCACCGAAGGCGGAAATACCGTGGACTGCCAGTTCCCGGCAATCTCCGCCGATGGACGATACATCGCCTTCACCGCACGCGCCACCAACGCGCCCAATGGCGCAACCTGCCGCCGCGCCTGGCGCTACGACCGGCAGGACCAGCGCCTCGAATGCCTCTCCGATGGCATTTCCGGCGACTGCCATGCTACCGCACTCTCCCCCAGCGGACGCCATGCGGCTTTCGTCGCGCCGGACGCCTCCACCAGCCTCCACCAAGTCTATCGGGTGGACTGCGGCCCCGCGATCACCTTGAAAGAACGCCTAGTGGTGCTTCGCCCAGGCGAATCCATGGAACTGGACATGACGGCGGTGTCCACTGCCAACGCGACTATCACAGTCGCGGGTGAATTCTCCGGAATCCTGGAGACCGCCGAAGGCGACGAGGTGCTGGCAAATACCCCATACTCCGTGGCCACCCTGCCCTGGCAGTTCACCGCCGGAGGCGCAGGCGAAAATGGCACCATCGCCTTCACCGTCACGGAGGGAGCCATGACGGCTTCCGCGGAATTGTCCATAATTGTCTCGAATTTTAATAACTTGACCACTTCTGTCCTCCCTAGAAGTACCAATTACTCCTACGCATACAGCGACATCCATTTTTCCGCGGATGGCCGCCAGGCGGTGTTTCTCACGGACGCCCCGCTGGTGCCGGGTGATGATGCACATAACCAGGATGTCTATCGTCTGACGCTGGCCACCGGTAAACTGGAGCTGCTCACCGGCGGCCTGGAATTTGCCGCCAACGTCTATGCGCCGCAGCTCTCCGGCGACGGGAGGAATGTCTATTGGACGGACCTGAATGGCGCTTTCTGGAAGAACGGAGTCACCAGGCTGCTCGCCGCCGAAGCCGACCGGTATGTCTCGCCGGCGGTCTCCTACGATGGCTCGGTCGTGGTGCTTCGCCAGGGCAATGCGCTGTTGCGCTCCATCGATGGCGGAGCCACGTTTGAGACACTTGCGGTGCCTGGGGCAAGCGCGGATGCCGACTACAAGTCGCCGATGCTCTCCTACGACGGAGGCGTTATGGCCTTCACCGTTGAGGACGGCGATGCCCTCGCCCTCTATGTGCTGGACGGAACGGAGACGCTCAGGAAACTGCCCGCGGAGATCTCCGCCCTGGAAGGCCTGACGCAGGACGGAGAGAGCGCACTGGTTCGCAGGACCGACGGCACGTTCGCCTGGATTTCCGTAGGCAATGAGAAGCTCACGGCGATTGCCGCGCTGCCGCCGAATGCGAGGGAAGTCTCCCTGGCCGGCAACGGACGCTTCGTGGCCTACACGGCGCCGTCTTCGGCGGACGCAACACGTCCAGGAATCTGGCTTTGCGACCTCGGCAAAGGCGTCAACACGGAGATCACCTCAGCCGCGGACGGAGCTTCCTCCGCGCCTGTCCTCGCCGCCAGCGGGAAACAGCTGCTCTTCGCCAGCGACGCCACGAATCTGATTGACGGTCTGGCAGACACCAATGAGGAAAACGACCTCTTCCTCTATACGCATCCCGGCTGGAAAAATGCCCTTCCGGGAGCGCCGATTTCTATGGCGCCGCACAGCCTGCAGGAAGACCCCCCGCAACCGCTTCTTTTCCGATTGGGGCTGCAAGACAATGACAACGATGCGCTGGTGCCGGTGCTGACCACCGATGCCACCCTGGGAACCGCACGTCTCGTGCCGCCCTGCGAAGGACAGCTGGACTATCGCCTCTGTTATCTGCCGCCAAAGGATTTCTGCGGAACGGACTCGGTGAGGCTCCGGGTCTGGGACGGGACGGGATGGGGCGCCCCGCACAACCTTATGCTAGAGATCCAAAATGTGAACGACCCGCCGGTCTGGGACGAGGACACCCCGGTCTCCTTGGAACTCCAGGCTGGCGGCGCGATTCAGGTGACGCTCCACGCTACGGACGTGGATGAAGCGAATCCGGAACCGGATGTCCTGGAATACGCGCTCTCCGGCGAGGTGCCACTCTGGGCGACCATCGGCCCTGCTGATGGAGTTCTCACGCTGCGTCCGGGTTTCGCCGATGCCGGCGAACTCACGCTGGCGGTGCAGGTCACGGACGGCACGGCGACGGCGGAGCATGAAATCGCCGTGACGGTCACGGCACCGGGCGAATACGAAGTGCCGTTGGAACTGCTGCGTGACGGCGGGGAACTCCCGCCAGGAGTGGCGCCAGAGAGTGCACTGGGACAGTGGCTGGCGGCTTTTGCGGGCTGCTGGGTCGCCTTCGACGACGGCTGGCAGGCCCTCTCGCTTCCGGGCGACGCGGACATCGCGGAATTGTGCGCGGCGCTGGGCTGCGAACAGATTTGGCTTTACAGTACAGGCATGTACTGCACGGCGTCCGAGGGCACCCTGCCGGCGGGCATCGGCTTCTGGGCAAAGGTCGCCTGGCCGGACGACGGCGAAAGCTTTTCGCTGTTCCTGACGCCCGTGCTCGCGCGTCCTGGCGAATTGCCGCGATTCTGCGGACCGCTGGTGGACGAGATGTCCCCGGCAGGACTGCGTGGCGTGGACGGCGGCGCCTGGGTGAACTGCCCCGACTGGCAACTCGGCCGTGGGTATTTCACCAGCTCAGAGGAATAATGCGAAAGAAATTGCAGCCCTTACTGGTTCCATTTCAATAATTTTGACACAATCCCTTTCATAGGTCTGGTCTAAAAATTGCACTTCCCAAAATGAAAAGCCTTGCATACTTTTTACTGCTCGTGTCGGTCCTCTCCTTGTCCGCGATGGAAGTAGTGTATTATGACGAACTGTCCGAAGGCGGTTCCGACGGCATCTTCGAGTGGGCGATTGCACCGGATGGAACTGCCGTCATCACCGGGGTTAAAAACGGGGCTTCGACCAGCCTCACTATTCCTGCCAGGTTGAGGGGACATGACGTGAAATACCTCGGTTATCTACATGAAGAGTGGGACATGGAAAATGTGTTCGACTATTATAGTTCGTTAGAGAGCGGTAGTGGCTATTGGGACGAGGAAAACGGCAGATATGTGTATAACTCCGATTTAAAGACCATTGCCGTGGAAAGCGACAGCAAGTATTTCACCGTGGTTAACAACGCATTGTTCAGCAAGGACAAGACGGTACTGTATTACGTCCCTCCCGCGAGCAACGTCACGAGTTATTCGGTGCCCTCCGGAGTGCAGGCAATCTATCATCGCGCCTTCTCTTATCTAGAGACATTGAAAAGCGTGACCATCCCCTCCGGTGTTACGGAAATTGGCTGTAGTGCCTTTAACGATTGTGACAATCTTTCCTCTGTCGCCTTGCCTTCCACGCTGAAGATTCTCCACGAATACGCCTTTGAGGACTGCAAGAGCCTCGCCTCCATCACGCTTCCCAATTCGCTGGAGGAAATCAGAAGCGAGGCCTTTGAGGAATGTCGTTCCCTGACCTCCATCACCATCCCAGCCAGTGTGCGGCTGATTGGCACCGAGCCATTTGACGATTGCCGAAACCTCAAAGAAATCAAGGTGGCTTCCGGGAACAAATTCTTCCGTTCGCAGGATGGCGTGCTCTTCAACTACGATAAGACCAAATTGGTTCAGTATCCAGCAGCCAAGAGCGGGAGTTCCTACTCGATCCCCAGCGGAGTGAGGATTATCGGTGTCGGAGCATTTGAGGATGTGTCCTATCTTACCAAGATAACCATTCCCAATACCGTTACCACGATTGAGGAGTATGCGTTCAGCGACGCACCATTGACTTCGGTTACCATTCCCGCAAGTGTCACCTTCATCGGCGAGGAGGCATTTTTCTGTGACAGTCTCACGCGTTCAAACGTGAAATTCCTGGGTGAGATTCCTGAAGGCGCGGAGCACGCCTTTTTATTCCAGCTCATCGACCCCAGGGAGAACTTCGAGTTCGAGCTGGACGAATATGGGTATGACTATGTCATCACACGCTACATCGGAAAAGGCACGGCGGTCTCCGTGCCAAGTTATGTCCAAGATAATGATAATTATAATAGGTGGTTTGTGCGTGGCATTGCCTCCGGCACCTTTGCAAATTGCACCAAGGTAAAGTCCATCGCATTACCAGCTGGCTTGGAATTCATTGCCTCCGATGCATTTGAGGGCTGTGTGTCTCTGGAGAAATTCACGACTGAAAGGGACGCCTGGCGTTATATGGCAGAAGACGGAGTGCTGTATTATGATGGCTCTTACGGAAAAACACTCTTCCGCTATCCTCCGGCCAAGGCAGGAAAGGGCTTCATCATTCCAGAGGATGTCCAAGAACTCGGAGAATGCGCCTTCGATGACTGTGTGAACCTGACCACCGTCTATACGGACAATTACGACTTGCGGGATGCCATTGAGGATTATTGGCCAGAGCTGGAAGTCCGACCGGTTGCGGAAGCCTATCCTTTTAATTATTCGATTCAGGATGGCGAGGCCATCATCACTGGATTGAATCAGGAAAGCACGGAATTTTCCCCGAACCTGGTGATCCCCGCCAGCATCCAGGGGTGCCCCGTCACTGAAATAAGAGAATATGCCTTTGAAGATGTAGAAATCGAGAGCGTTGTCATTCCAGATACTGTCACGGTAATTGATGAAGGTGCCTTCTACCGATGCCAGAATCTGCGTGAAGTCACCATCCCAGCCTCGGTCACCTATATTGGTGCGTGGGCGTTTGGCGGTTGTGCCTCCCTGGCAAAATTCAGCGTTGCCTCTGGCAACACATCGTTCCAAACGAAGGACGGTATCCTTTATAGCGCCGATGGAACCACGTTGGTCGCATATCCTGCCGGCAAGGCGGGGACGACATTCGCCATTCCCAATACAGTGAAGATCATCGGCCCAGGGGCCTTTGATGGCTGCGAGAAACTGATTGCCATCACCATCCCCAAGTCGGTCACGGAAATCGCCGATGATGCCTTCAGTGGCTGTACTGGGCTGAAGAGCCTGGCTTTCCCGGAAGGGCTGGTAGGGCTTCCGACGGGGGTCTGCTGGGGCTGCACGGCATTGTCCTCCGTCACCATCCCAAACTCGGTCACCTGGATTGGCGAAAATGCCTTTCAAGGCTGCACGGGATTGGCTACCATTACCCTCCCCGCCTCCGTCACTGAGATTGGCTACGATGTCTTCGCTGGCTGCACATCCTTGGCAAAATTCCAGGTTGCCAATGGCAGCCCTTATTTCAAGGCCGAGGACGGCGTGCTCTATTCGGCCGACGGGACTGCGCTGGTCGCCTATCCGCCTGGCAAGCCGGGAAAGACCTTCATGGTACCCGCCATGGTGACCACAATCGGGAAATGTGCTTTTGAAACCGCCGCCAATTTGACCAGTGTCACCATTCCGGACTCCGTGCAGTCGATTGGTTATGGGGCTTTTTTCGACTGTGCCAAACTCACCGTCTTCACCATTGGAGATGGCGTGCAGTATTTGGACGAACCGGCATTCTTCATCGTCAGAGTCGAGGAATACGATGAAGAGTACGACATAGGTTATTGCTATTATCTGGACACCGATGAAGCCACAGGGACCATCAACACCGACAACGAGTATGTGCGTGAATTCTTTGCAGAAAACTACCCGCTAGTGACAGTGAACTACACCGGTCCGGTCTATGACTTAAATATCTCCCTGTCAAAAGGGTGGAATGCCGTAGTTCTGCCGGTGACGCCGGATGCGGCTTCCGCTAGCACCCTTCAGAACCGAAAGGCCTGTCAGCTGGACGCAAAGCAAAAGTGCTATGTGCAGACCGAACAGTTCCGGCAGGGGGAACTCTACTGGTTCTACTCGTTGGCAAACGACCAGTTGAGTATCCACGGTGTTCAGAAGCCTAATATTCCATACGCATTGCTTTCCAATGATTGGGCGGTCTATGGTCCGCCAAAGGATGAAAAGCGAAATGCCCGTCAGTTCATGGAGTTCGCACAGGGAATCATGAAGGTGGTGACTGACAGCTGGTTGTATGCTGGGAAAGGGTATTTTCAACAGCTGCCGAAATAAAGATCGAAATTTACTACCTGATACTGGCAAAAGTTCAAAACTAGCCTTCATGGACAGGGTGTGCCGAAGTGCTTCCCTTCTGATTTAATTCAAACCTCTAACCTCTCACCTTTAACCTCTCACCTTTAACCTCTCACCTTTAACCTCTCACCTTTAACCTCTCACCTTTAACCTCTCACCTTTAACCTCTCACCTTTAACCTCTCACCTTTAACCTTTAACCTCTGACCTTTTTTCGATGCTGAAGCAACTTCTTTCGATGGTAAAGAGCGCGGGTTCCGAATTCCGCGCGTCGCCGTTCTGGGCCTGGAATGCGAAGATGGAGCCGGCGGAACTGCGCCGTCAGATCCGCATCTTCCACGAGATGGGGCTGGGTGGATTCTTCATGCACTCCCGCGTCGGCCTGAACACCCCCTACCTGAGCGAGGAGTGGTTCAAGTGCATCAGCGCATGCGCGGACGAGGCGAAGAAGCTCAAGATGCAGGCGTGGCTCTATGACGAGGACCGCTGGCCCTCCGGCGCCGCCGGCGGGCTGGTCACCAAGGACCCCAAATACCGCATCAGCGGGCTGTGGTGCGAACGCGCGACGAAGGCCGCGGACCTCAAGACGCCCGCGAAGGACCGCCTGGCGTGCTTCGTGGCGAAATTCGCGAAGGACGGCGAGACCATCGTCTCCGCGAAGCGCGTGAAGGCACTTCCGGCGAAGGCGCCGGCCGGCAGCGAGCTGATGGTCTTCTACGTGCATACGGAGAACCCCTCCAGCTGGTTCAACGACCAGACCTACCTGGACACGATGAATCCCGAGGCCGTCGAGAAGTTCCTGGAAGTCACCCACGAGGCCTATCTCAAGCACAACGGCAAGGACTTCGGCGCGACCATCCCCGGCATCTTCACCGACGAGCCCAACTACGTCCATGGCTGCTACGGATTCCTCCACGCCGTGCCGTGGACCAAGGCGCTCCCGAAGGCCTTCCAGAAGCGCTTCGGCTACGACGTGATGGACCATCTCTTCGAGCTGGGCTATGACGTCCAGGGCGTGGAATTCTCCAAGGCGCGCCATGACTTCTACGAGACCGTCACCACGCTCTTCGTGGAGAGCTTCGGGAAGCTCATCGGCGACTGGTGCGGAAAGCACGGCCTCAAATACACCGGCCATGTCCTCTGCGAGGACAACATGTCTTCTCAGCGCAAATGCGTGGGCGCCGCGATGCGCTTCTACGAATATCAGCAGCAGCCCGGAATCGACCTCCTCTGCGAGGCGTGGGATCCCATCGACACCGCCAAGCAGTGCTCCAGCGTGGCGCACCAGCTCGACAAGCCTACCCGCCTCTGCGAATGCTACGGCGTAACCGGATGGGACTTCCCGTTCGCCGGACACAAGGCCCTCGGCGACTGGCTCGCGGTCCTGGGCATCAACTTCCGCTGCCCGCACCTGGCGTGGTATTCCATGGCCGCCGAGGCGAAGCGCGACTACCCCGCCAGCATCTCCTTCCAGTCCTCCTGGTATCCCTACTACTCGCTGGTGGAGGACTACTTCGCGCATCAGGCCGCCGCGCTGCGCCTGGGCGAGGAGATCCGCGACATCCTGGTGGTCCATCCCATCGAGTCCGCCTGGGGCGCCAAGGCGCAAATCCCGGATGCCGAGAAGAAGGCCTTCGACGCGCCGGTGATTGACCTGCGCAATGTCCTGATGGCAAGTCATCTGGATTTCGACTACGGCGACGAGGACCACCTGGCGCGCTTCGCCAAGGTGACCGGCAAGGGCACCAAGGCCGTTCTTCAGGTCGGCGTGGCGAAATACCGCGTGGTCGTCCTGCCGAAGATGCTCACCATCCGCGGCACCACCCTGAAGTTGCTGGAGGATTTTGCCAAGGCCGGAGGCCAGGTGGTCTATGTGGAGCAGATACCCGCATATCTGGACGCCGAGAAGTCCGCAAAGCCCGCGAAGGCATTCCAGGCTTTCGCCAAGGCGACGCTGGAGACACTGCCGAAATTGGCCGGCGGCCGCGGCCGCCGCGTCTCCATCACCGCACGCGGCAAGGGCGAGTTGCCAGAACTCTTCTACATGCTCAAGCAGGGCGAGGACTTCGAGACGCTCTTTGTCGTCAACACCTCCATGAAGCACGGGGGAAACAACCCCAACGAGTGCCCGAGGCTGGCCGGACGCACCGCCGCCTACAAGCAGGTCGCCGTCACACTGAAAAGCGGATTGGACGCAAGCGCGAAGGTCTATGAACTCAACCAAGAGACCGGCGTTTGGACAAAACTGGACAAGAGTGTAAAATTCTCCGCCGGGAAATTCCATATCACGGCCGACTTCGCGGTCTTCCAGAGCCACCTCTATGTGATTACGAAGCAGGCGATTCCGGGGGCGCTTCCAGAGACTTCCGAGCCGAAGATCATCGGCGTCTGCGAATTGCCGCACTGCTGCTGGGAGTACAGTCTGGACAACCCGAACGCGATGGTTCTTGACCAAGCCATCTACGAGGTGGACGGCGAGTCCGATGAACAGCTGCACTACATCCTGAAGATCGACGATGCAGTGCGCGTGAAGATGGGGCACCGTCCTCGTGGCGGTCAGATGGTGCAGCCGTGGGTGGACGCAGGCCGCAAGCCGACCAAGACGGTCAAGCTGAAGCTGACCTACTCGTTCGAGGTGGAAACACTTCCGGCTGCGGAGAGCAGGCTTCAGTTGGCGTTGGAGCGCCCGGACCTCTACACGATTACGCTGAACGGCAAGAAGGTCGCGAACAAATCGAAGGGCTATTGGGTGGACCCGGCCATCCAGACGGTTCCTCTGAAGGTCGCGGACCTGAAGCTCGGCACGAACTTCATGGTGCTGGAGTGCGACTACCACGAGCTGCTGCCAGGGCTGGAGGCGATGTATCTCCTGGGCGATTTCGGCGTGAAGGGCGCACGGACGATGACTTCTCTGCCGGAGGAACTCGACCTCGGAGACTGGTGCAGCCAAGGCCTGCCCAACTACTCCGGCAATGTGACCTACCACGTGGACTTCCAGCTTTCCAAGCTCAAGAAGGGCGAACGCGTGGCGGTGGATTTCGGCAAGTGGGCCGGCGCATTGCTCGGCGTGCGGGCGAATGGCGGCGAGCTGAAGCTCGTCGGCTGGGCGCCCTATCGCGTGGACATCACCGACCAGCTCAAGACCGGCGTGAACTGTCTGGAGCTGGTGGTCCTCGCCAGCCGCCGAAATGTCTTCGGACCCTTCTACGACTACGAGCAGAGCCCGTGGTGGTGCGGCTCCGAGGCCTTCAAGCACTTCCAGGTCTGCGAACGACATCTGGTGGCATGTGGACTGCTCGAACCGCCGACTCTGCTGAAGATGAAGGGCAATTCGTAATTCGTAATTCGTAATTATGGCGCCACGGTTTCGTTAAATCGCGGCGCCATTTTCTGTACGGAAACCGTGGTGCGCGGGACACGCCCCTGCCAGGCCCGAATTTCCGCACTTGTGGCGCATGTGGGCCCGTGGTGCGCGGGACGCGCCCCTGCCAAACCGGAATTTCCGCACGTGTGGCGTATGTGGGCCGTGGTGCGCGGGACGCGCCCCTGCCAAGCCTCTACCCTCTACCCTCTAACCTTCTTTGCAGTGCCTTTCTGGTGCGTTCGCAGGTGGGATAGTCGCGGTAGAGGAAGCCATATTGTGTGAACCAAGGCGACTGGTCTAGAATAACTTGGAGTTCTGCATCTCGTTGAAGCGTTCGGTCCACCCCAAGGATGAGCGGTATATCGGGGTGTGCTTCGAGCCATTTGACGCGTTCCACAAGGCCGTTGGCGTGCCAGCGGTTGAATAATTCCAGGTGCACAAGAGTCCCGTCCTGATATTGAAACGACAGATCCGGGAAGATGACTTCCCGTCCTTCCCCTCGCAGGAACGGGGTGTTCCCGACGATTTTCCACTCGGGGACCGTCTCCTGGAAGTGCGTGTGGAAGAGCCGGATTTCATCGGGCACATACGCCGCGAAATTATGATAGGGGCATTCCAGGCGGGAGTCCTGGTTGAGCCGCAATACAACATTTGTTCGGTTCTTCCACGTCACCTCCGCCTCCAGGCTCCAGCGTTCCACGGAGCAGATGGCGGGGAAGAATGCCGCCAGCTGGAGTCCATAGCGTTTGGCCTGGTCGAGGATGCTTGCCGGACCGTCCACAATCAGGTGCATGCGCAGGAGGCCGTCGCCGGGGGCATCGTCTTCTGCCTCGACGGTGGCCAGAAGCTGGAAGAAGCGGAGATATTTGAACACCCTGCGGAGCCGGGGCGCGTCGGCGGTCGCCAGATGGATGTCCAGATGCCTGGCCGTCAGCAGGATGCCTTGCACAAGCGCAAGGTTATAGCGGTTGAGCAGCTGTTGCGCGTTCAGATCCCTGAATTCCAGCAGGCAGTCGTTTTCAGGGAGGTCGGCATAGAGACTGTCGTTCTTGAGCAGCGGGTTTTCAGGCAGCTTCTGTTGGAGGATTTCCCGCCAGCTTTCCACATCGGGCAATGCTTCGTCGCCCTGAAGGAGTTTTGCGGAATGCTCCAGCGCTTCGGCGCGGAGTTTGGGGAAGTCGAGTTCTGCCAGCGAGGAGAAGGTGCTCCGCTCGTCCAGGAGCTTCCGCAATGCGAGTGCGAGACGCCGGTTGTCGGCGCCGTCGATGAGCGGCGTGGTGTACTCATCCAGCTCGGAGGCGCTTTGGTGTTGCGCGGCTGCCGTGCGGTAGGCCTCGATGAGCTGCGCGGCCAATTCCAGCGGGCCAGACAGCGTGGTCTTCACGAAAGTCGGATGGACCACGCCCTGGCGGCAGATGGCTGAAATGAGGCCGCGGTTCAGCATAATGCGTAATGCGTAATGCGTAATTAGTGGCATGCGCCATGCCACTGCGCACTGCTTTTCAAAAATGCGCAATTGTCTGTGTCCGCCACTGCTTTTCAAAATGCGTAATCGCATTACGCAAAAACACGAATTACGAATTACGAATTACGAATTATTGATAGGCAGGGTGGTTTCGACGGCGTTCGGAGACGTAGGTCTCGCCAGTTCCGAGGCTCACCAGTTCATAGAGCAGCGCGGTCTTGCCGGGGGCCGGTCGCAAAATTCGCCCCAGGCGCTGGACATGCTCGCGCACCGATCCGGAGCCGGAGACGATGATGCCCACGCTGGCGGCAGGCACGTCCACGCCCTCGTTGAGCACCTTGCTGGTGACCAGCACGGGATAGCGCCCATCCCGGAAGGCATCCAGGAAGGCGATTCGCTCGGGCGTCTTGGTATGGTGGGTGATGACGGGGAGGCAGAAGGTGGTTCCGATGCGATAGGCGGTCGCGTTGTCGGCGGTGAAAATGATCGTGCGGTCGTGGCGGTGGACTTGGAGCAGCTCGTGGATTTGACGGAGCTTTGCGCGGGAGGATCGCGCGACTCGCCGCTGGCTGAGATAGGCGTTGAGCGCCTCCCGTCCGTCGGGCTGCCGTGCGCATGCGCGCAGGAAGAAGCCCCATCCCTGCGGAGTGCCAAAGGAAATCTGGTTGCGGTGGAGGAAGTCCACGTAGATGGAGTGGGTGCGGTTGTATTCCTCCTGTTCGTCCGGGTCGAGTTCGACGTCGAGGGTGACGGTCTCGTAGGGAGCCAGCACCGTGGCCTCGGAGAGTTCGGTGATTTCGCGCCGGAAGCAGATCGGCCCGAGAAGCGAAGCGTATTCGGCGTCCAGGTTGTCCTGCCGTTCCGGAGTCGCGGTGAGGCCAAGCCGCCAGGGCGCCAAAGCGAGCTTGGCGATCTGGGAATACATCGGTCCGGGAAGGTGGTGGCACTCGTCCACCACCAGCACCCCGAAGCGATTGCCGATGAATTCCATCTGGAGGAGCGCGGAGTCGTAGGTGGATACGGTGATGGGCTGGACATCGTGCGAGCCGCCGCCGATGGTCCCGACGGGGCAATGGAAGGCGTTGCGCAACTGCAGCGCCCATTGCGCCAGGAGGTCCAGCGTCGGCACCACCACGAGCGTCGAACGCGCGGCGGCCGCAATGCACAGCTGTGCCAGAAATGACTTCCCGGTGCCGGTCGGAAGCACCACGATGCCACGGCGGCCAACGTTCTGCCAGGCCTCCAGCGCGGCGGACTGGTAGTCGCGCGGCGACTTGCCGGGCCGGAAGTCCAAAGTCAATTGCTCGTAGGCGCGTGCCTGGTCGTCGTAGGGGATATGCTGGTGATAGAGTTCGGCGAGAATGGATGCGTAGTCGCTGGCCAACGCCCTCCAGCGCTGGATGCGTGTGTCGTATTTGCACCACTGGGTCAACTGGCCGGGAAGGGGGCGCCCCTGCGCGGAGGCCGCGTCATCCCAGAGGACAAGGGTGCCGGATTGGAAGGCCAGATGAATCAAGGTTAGAGGTTAGAGGTTAGAGATCACAGGTCTCAGGTCTCAGGTCTCAGGTTCGAGGTTAAAAAACCTGTACTTGGGTTCCCTGATTCCTGCTCCCTGCGCAGGCGACTTCACTGCGGAAGGGTCACATCCCCCTCCAGGGACTTGAAGATCCGTGTGAGAGACTGGTTGAAGGCGACGACCATCGTCTGGCCCTTGGCGGTGTTGCCGGCGCGGAAGGCCTCCATGATGGCCACGGTCTGCTCGGAGTGGTCGAGCAGTCCGATGGCGGCGAGCTGTCCCTTGAGCCGATGCAGGATGGTGTTGGTCGCCTCCGCGTTGCCCTGTGCGGCGTAGGTCGCCAGGTTGTCGAGAAGCGGCCGCCAGTCGGCGAGGGTCTGCGCGAGGATCATCTTGATTTCGCCGAGGGAGAGACGGTACTGCTCCCGCATGAAGTCGTGCATCTGGCGGATGATGGCCGTCTCGGGATTCTCGTTGAAATCCTCGTCAGATGTGCGCAATTCGCGTTCCGGCGTGATCCCCAGCGCGTCCGCGATGCACAGCAGGAGCTGGTCACGCTCGAACGGCTTGGGAATGAACCCCGTCGAACCGGCGCCCAGGGCCTTCTCCACGTCTTCCTGGAAGGCCGAGGCTGTCAGGGCGACGATCGCCGTCGTCGCGGAATCCGGCAGCTTGCAGATTTCGCGGATGGCGGTATAGCCGTCCATGATCGGCATCTGGATGTCCATGAAGATGAGGTCGAAGTGCTGCTGCCGGCACAGCTCCAGGGCGACGCGGCCATTTTCGGCGGTGCGGTATGGCAAGCCGACCGACTGGCAGATCGTCTCCAGCAGGAAGAGGTTGGTCGGCGTGTCGTCCACCAGCAGCGCCCAGTGTTTTTTGAGTTCCGCGCGCGGCAGCCGGACGTGGTAGAGGTCGGAGAAGCGCACCTGCTCCTCCGGCTTGGCGCAGTCGCAGGTGAAGCTGAAGGAGAAGGTGCTTCCCTCGCCGGGACGGCTCTGGAGCTGGAGCTTTCCCCCCAGAAGCTCGACCAAGGAGTACGAGATGTAAAGTCCGAGGCCGGTACCCCCGTAGCGTCTGGCGATGGAGGTGTCGGCCTGGGTGTAGGGCTTGAAGATGCGGCTCTGCTCGGTTTGCGTCATGCCGATGCCGGAGTCGCGCACGCTGAAGGCGAGGACCAGGCGATTCGGCGTGGTGGCGGCGGGCGTGGCGTTGATTTCCAGAATGACCTCGCCGCGGTCGGTGAACTTCACGGCGTTGGAGAGAAGATTGTCCAGGACCTGGCGCAGCCGCGACGGGTCGGTGCGGATAATGACCGGTCCCTCGCCGGGGAAATTCAGATGCACCTTCAGGGCCTTTCCACGGGCGGCCTGACGCGCCAGGGCCGCGCGCTCCTCGGCAAATGCACGCAGGTCGAAGGCGACCTCCTCCAATGCCAGGCGGCCAGACCGCAGCTTGGTAAAATCCAGAATCTCGTTGATGACATGCATCAGGCTGCGGGCGCTGGACTCGATGATGCGAAGATACTGCTGCTGCTGGTCATTGAGCTGGGTCTCCTTGAGATTGGAGAGAAAGCCGACCAGGCCATTCATCGGCGTGCGGATCTCATGCGACATCGTCGCGATGAAATTCTCGCGGGACTGGAACTCCTCCTGAACATGGCGCAGCATCAGCTTGATCTTGCTGAGCAGCTCCGGGTCGTCCGGACGAATCACCAATGGCCTTGAGGAATCCTTCTTCTCCTGCGGCTCCAGCAACTTCCCGGCGGGCAAGTCCAGGTAATTCTGAACAGTCTGAAGCTGGCGTTGCTGGTGGTCATGAAGCCGCCACAGCACCAGCAACGCACTGGCAAGCAATGGCAGCAGCCACGCCAAGAAAAGCCACGGATGCCATTGGAAGCCGCCTCGCGCAGAGGCACGGATCTCCGCGAGAATCTCCGGGAACTGCTCGGCAAGCGTCAGCATTTCCTGGATTCTGCCGGGAACCTGGTCCTCCCGCGCCTCGATATAGTCATGAAGCCTATCGCAGAATTGACGATTCTGCCCATCCAGTCTTTCAATGGCCTGATTCAAACGGTCATTGTTCGGCACGCTTAAGAGTCTTAGTTCAAAAAGGTGGCTGGTCTGCTCTTTCTGCAGTTTTTCCAAGTTCGCCTCCTGCTTCTGAGCCCGGAAACCCCGAACCTGCGCATTATGCTGGAGCTGCCCCTCCAGGAGCTGCTCCTGCCAGTTGGCTTGCATCTCCTCCATAAGGCCGCTCATCCGCATCACCCGCGAGGTTCGGGAATACCCTAGCCACAGCAGCAATACGCCGAGCAGGGCATAACCGACCCATATACTGCAAAACCAAATGATTCGTTGATTGGAATGCACTGTCGTATTCCTAGCTAAAAACGATTTCCAATGCCACTTCGACTACGGGGTAGGATGCGTCAACTGCTTCACATCAACCGTCGTCGACTCACAGCCAGACGCCCGCAAAAGCATTGGGAAGATCGGGGAATTTGAAAACCAAACACGGGGCAGACCGGTCAGGCTGCCCCGTGCGAAAAGCGGTGAAAAGACCGCCGGTGGACTCCCCCCAGCAAGGACGGCGCCATTGCCCCGTCGCTCCTGGGGAATTTGTCAATTCAATTTAGAAGCACATGTTCACGATGGGGAAGAACGGCAACGTGGACTTGGTCGCGATGTTCACCAGGCCGATTTGCACGCCTTGAAGGAACTCGGTGTAGTTGACCAGACCGATTTCCAGGCCGTGATACTCGAAGGAAGTGTTCACCAGACCAGCGCGGACGCCATTTGCATGGTCATGGGCGACATTGACCAGGCCAACCACCACGCCATCCGAATTGTCCGCGATGTTCACCAGACCAACCTGGATGCCGCCGAAATTGCCGCTGGTGCTGTTCCAGAGGTTGATCTGAAGGGCGGTCACCTGCGCCGCCAGCTCCGCGCTTTGCTCCTTGCTGATGGAGACAAAACCGATGTCCACGCCATTGACCTGCCCGTTCGAGCCATATGGCAGATTGAGCTTCAAGCCGGAAATGGCGATTTCCGGGGGGACCAGCTGCATCTTCGGGGCCCAGATGCTCAGCTGGAAGGCGGTGGTGTCAAAGGCGGAGACCGCGCCCGCAGTCATCAGCAGAACGGCAAAAACAACGAGGAGTTTTTTCATGGTTGGAAGCTTGCCTATAGGCTTTAGGAATGGGGAAGTTTCGGAAAGACGAAAAGGGAAACACCCTTAAAGTTAATCGCACTTCCCCAGTTTGCCATGCTAATGCGAAGAATTTCCCGCATTTTCGTCAAATTAAAGGCAATTTTTCACCCCGCCCGCGAAATATGCCATTGGCCATTTTGCGGGGAGTGAAATTACCTGCTGATGGCGACCACGGGGAATCATTCCTCGCCCATGGCCTCGGTGATGGCCTGCACCAATTCATCCTGATGATCCAGGACCAGCTGGGCACCCAGCTTACTGGCTTCCACGGTAACCGCCGACTGTTTTTCCGCAATCTTGCGCCCTTCGGGAGTCTGATAGAATTTCAGCAACGCTTTCAATTCCTCGGTCGTGAAATGCTTCAGGTAAATCTGCGCCATATCCTTCTTGATGTTATCGTAGGTGAAGATTTTTCTCATGAACTTCTTCAAGGCAGGGCGCAACTTCTCCGCATTGGGCAATCCCGTTTGCTTCAAAGTGTCGATCTGGGTGTCGACCATCCCGTCTGCAGTGAATTGAAGCGATTTCTCCATATTCATCGCCTCGAAAAGCTGGTAGCAGAGCTGATAGTCGCCTTCGGAGGCAGCGGAGCCTGTCGACTTTGACGCCGCCATGCAGATGGAGCAGGCAAACAACGTCAAAACAACTAGGAAGAGGTTTCTTTTCATGGGAACTCCTTTCAGCATGAGGTTTTCAGACAACGTGAACCCAAACCGCCAATGTCTGGCCGATACTGGCGGTTAATATACTTGCCGTTAGAAAATATGCTGTCATATTGGTCAGGATTAGCGGGAAAGGTTAAATTAAGCCAATTGCGCGGCGCACCGCCGCATTTTCATCCGCATCCCAGCGGGCAACACTTCACTCTTCCATGACTTCCCATAAACGCATCACCATCGACTATCTGGTCATCGGCTCCGGCCTGGCGGGAATGACTGCCGCGCTGGAGGCCGCCAAGCACGGCAAGGTGCTGATGGTCACCAAGGCCCGCGCCGAGGACTGCAACACGCATTACGCGCAGGGCGGCATTGCCTGCGTCATGTCGGAGGACCATGACTCCTTCGAGGCGCATGTCCAGGACACGCTGGTGGCGGGAGCCGGGCTGTGCAAGCCGGACGTCGTGAGGGCGATTGTCAAGGCCGGCCCCGAACGAATCCGGAACCTCCAGGCCCTGGGATGCCATTTCACCCTCCAGAAGGAGGTCACCCCCGACGTGCCCCCCGCCCAGGGCAACGAATATCATCTGGGGCGCGAGGGCGGACACTCCGCCCGGCGCATCCTCCACGCGGGAGACATCACGGGGCGCGAAGTCGCCAACGTGCTTCTGGCGCGCTGCCGCGAGAATCCCAACATCACCATCTGGGAGCATCATCTCGCGGTGGACCTCATCTCCACCCGGCATATCGCCTGGCAGGGCGACAACGCCTGCCTCGGAGCCTACGTCATCGACACCGCCACCCACGAGATCCACACCATCATCGCCAAGTTCACCTTCCTGGCCACCGGCGGCGCAGGAAAGGTCTACCTGTGCACCTGCAACCCCGACGTGGCCTGTGGCGACGGCGTGGCGATGGCCTACCGCGCCAGCGCGGAGATATCCAACATGGAGTTCTACCAGTTCCATCCGACCATCCTCTACCACCCGCATGCCAAGTCCTTCCTGATTTCCGAGGCGGTCCGCGGCGAGGGCGCCGTCCTCAAGATCCGCAAGGGCAACGAGTTTGTTCCCTTCATGGAGAAATACCACCGGCTGGCCTCGCTGGCCCCACGCGACATCGTGGCCAGGGCCATCGACAACGAGCTCAAGCGCACCGGGCAGGAATGCGCCTGGCTGGACATCCGCCACAAGTCCGAGGAATTCCTTCGGAAGCGCTTCCCGAACATCTTTTCGGAGTGCCTCAAGTTCGGCATCAACATGGCGACTGACCTCATCCCCGTCGTGCCGGCCGCGCACTACTGCTGCGGCGGCGTCCGCACGGACGTCAATGGCGTGACCAGCGTCAAGAACCTGTATGCCATCGGGGAATGCGGCTGCACTGGACTGCACGGGGCCAACCGCCTGGCCTCCAACTCGCTCCTGGAGGCCGTCGTGGTCGCCAATTTCGCCGTGCAGCACGCGGTCGCTCAGCCCGACCCACACTCGGAGATCACCCCCGACATGATCCCCGACTGGTCCAGCGGAAACGCGGTGGACTCCGACGAGCAGATCGTCATCTCGCACAACTGGGATGAGATCCGCCGCCTCATGTGGGACTATGTCGGAATCGTGCGCTCCAACAAGCGCCTGGAACGCGCCAAGGCGCGCATCAAGATGATCCGCAAGGAGATCGAGAAGTACTACTGGAATTTCCTGCTGACGCCGGACCTGGTCGAACTGCGCAACCTGGCCAGCGTGGCCGAGATGATCATCGACTCCGCCGCCGCGCGAAAAGAGTCCCGCGGATTACATTACAACCTGGACTATCTGCCGCCGGCCGATCCCGCCAGCCACGGGAAAGATTCCATTCTCCGCCAGCCACTTAAGTCTGAACTTCGATTCGAATAGCACGTGCCCGCGCATCTTGCGCGGATTTAGCGCTCCGTGCCTGCGTGATGCATCCCGTGCCCGCGCATCTTGCGCGGGTTCATCCCTTTTTTCAACCACATCCACATTACCTTCAAGGAGAAACAACCATGCTGCGATGCCCCAAATGCGGAACCGACAATATGCTGACAGCCATCTTCTGCCGTGGCTGCGGAGAACGCCTGAACCTTGACGAAATCCGGCCGGACGACTTCGCGAACATCGGCCCGAAAAAACAGGACAACACCAAGCAGAACATCATCGGCGGCGCCATCATCGCGTTCCTGGTGGTCTTTTTCCTTGTTGACTGGATGTGCCCTTCCTGTAGCAAGATTTCCACCTCCGACGAAGATCTCGCTGCAGCGACAGCGAAACTCCAGGAATTGCCAACCGCCAAGCCAGTGACCTTGGAGGATAAAGACGTGACTGCTTTGTTTAACAAAGCCATGGGGGAAACCGGCACTCCGTGCACCGTTCGTTTTCTGCCGGAAGGCAAATGCAAAGCCATCTTCCCTATGAAGCTGTGGGGCATGCCGGTCAATGTCACTGTCACTCATACGGTTTCGGTTGAAAACGGAAAGATCTCAGTTGATGGCGGAGAGGAAAAATCCTACAAGGTGGGTCTTGGAATCATCCCGATGACAGACGGACAGAAAACCGGCACGGATTCTCCCTTTCTGGAAATTTGGGGCAATTACTCTAAAATCTGGTCGGGAATACCAGTTTCCGAAATCACGACAGACAGTGGCAGTATCACCTTGACTCTCAACATGAAACAGGCTAGTCCCAAATCCGGCGCGAAGCCTCCTTCAGTGCCCGCGCCGTAGGCAGGGGACTTTCCCGCCTCGTGCCAGGGCCTGAAAACTCGTCGGCCAGACTGTATGCCGCCGGCCAGAACCGGCGGCCGGCGTAGTGCGTAGTCAACACCATGAATATGATTTCTCTAGAACAACGGCCTGCGCCGCACAGCCGGCTGGTCCGCCACACCGGCGACAGTCTGCGCGTCACCCTGCGGCTCAGCCAGCCACTTCAAGGCAAGGCCTGGCTGCGCACCAACCTGGGCAACGCCGCCATCCACCGGCAGGAAATCGTCGATTTCTATGAAAAAGGCCTTCCGCGGCTGGGAAGGGACTGGCACGACCTGCCGATGCGCCAGGTGGACGAGAAGACCTACGAGATCATCCTGCCGTTGTCGGAAATCGGACTCTTCGACTTCAAGGCATTCTTTGCAGAGGCAGGCGGCCAGCAAAGCATCTGGCCCCGCGGCGAGAACGCACGCGTGAAGGTGGTCACTGCGCTCGCGGCCGCCGACAACACCATCTACAACGCCTTCGTGCGACAATTCGGCCCGAACCTCTCCGGCGGAGCCTGGTCCGAGAACCTCCAGCAGGCCGCCGCCAGCCTGGACGAGGCGAACTACACGGTGGTGCCGCCCTCCGGGACCTTCCGGGCATTCGCAAGCCATCTGGACTTCATCATCAACGAGCTGGGATTCCGCATCATCCAGTTCCTCCCCGTCCACCCCGCCCCGACCACCTTCGCACGCATGGGGCGCTACGGAAGCCCCTTCGCACCCCTGGACTTCTTCGACGTCGACGCCTCCATGGCCGAATTCGACCGCGTCACCACGCCCCTGGAGCAGTTCCTGGAAGTCATTGACCAGATCCACAGCCGGGGCGCGTTGGTCTTCCTGGACCTCCCCATCGACCACACCGGCTGGGCAAGCGAAATGCAAAGCCACCACCCGGAATGGTTCATGCGCAATGACGACGGCTCCTTCCAGAGCCCCGGCGCCTGGGGAGTCGTCTGGGCCGACCTCTGCAAGCTGGACTTCCGCCAGAAGGCGCTGTGGCAACGTCTCGCCGAGGTATTCCTGCACTGGTGCCGCAACGGCGTAGACGGCTTCCGCTGCGATGCAGGCTATATGATCCCCGTGCCCGTATGGGAATACATCATCGCCCGGGTCCGCCAGCAATATCCCGCGACCATCTTCTTCCTGGAAGGGCTGGGAGGCGGACAGGACGCCACCACGCGGCTGCTGGAGGAGGCCGGCATGGACTGGGCATACTCCGAACTCTTCCAGAACTATTCCGCCGACGAAATCTCGCGGTATCTCGACTTCGCAACGCGATATTCCTGCGAGGTCGGCACGCTGGTGAATTTCGCCGAAACCCATGACAACGACCGGCTGGCCAAACGCGGCGCCGCCTGGGCGCGCCTGCGGGTCGCTCTCAACGCGCTCTTTGCGCCGTCAGGCTGTTTCGGCATCGCCAACGGCGTGGAGTGGCTGGCCACCGAGCGCATCGACGTCCACCAGGCGTCATCCCTCAACTGGGGGGCACGGGAAAACCTCACCGCCTGGATCGCCAAGCTCACCAGGCTGCTCAAGAGCCATCCCGCCTTCAAGGCGGACGCGGCATGCCGCGTCCCGGTCGGCTCCGCCGGAACGGGCGTCGGGCTGTTGCGAATCCCGCGCCGCCACCCCGAATGGACGCTTCTGGCCATTGCCAACCCCGAGTCCAATTCCCCTGCCACCTATGAATGGAACTTCCAGGAATTCAACCCCGGCTCCGAGGCCGTCGACCTGCTGAGCGGACGACGGCTGGCGCTCAAGCTGGACGACCAGTGCCTTTTCCGCATTTCGCTCAACCCCGCGGAGGTGCTGTGCCTCGCGCTGCCGAACGCGCCTCGCCTGCCCCGCCAGCGGATCTCCGCCGTGCAGTGGCAGCATCTGAAAGCCACCGTGCTTCGCTTCAGGGTCCACAAAAGCGGCGTGGCAGACCTCCAGGGCGTCGACCTGGACGCCGAGGCGCACGCCCTCTACCGCAATCCTGCCAGCTACCTGCGCCAGCTCAATGGCCTCCAAAACTATCTGCCGGTCGTGGAATGGTCCCCGTCCCGCGACCAGAACCGCATGGTGTGTCTGCTGCCCGGCCACCACTTGCTCATCAACCACACCGCGCCCTTTACCGCGCAGCTTGTAGCCAACGACCGCTGCATTGAGCAGATCCATGCCGTGCCGCGCTTTGACGGCCGGTTCTTCGCCCTCTTCCAGCCCTTGCCCAAGGCATCGACGCCGTTTATTGCGGAAACCCGCCTCAACATTTTCAGCAAGGAAGGAACCCATCAGCGGCTGACCGGCCATCTGCTTGTCCTGCCCTCGCTGCATCGGGAGAAGCTGCTTCTTTCGCTGTCCCGCGACAAGGCGACCGTTCACCATTGCGCCCTGGCCACCAACGACCTGGGCGGCTACGGGCTGATTTCCACCGCATGGGGCGTCGTGCGTAGCCAGTACCAGGCGCTGCTTGCCGCCAACCAGCAGCCCGACTTCCCCGTCGACCGCACGGTTGTCCTTCCGCGTTGCCGCGTCTGGCTCGTCTACCGGGACTTCTCGCAGGAAATCGGCCCCCATTGCCAGCAGGACTTCGCCGTCGTCGCGCGAAACACGCTCTGCTGGCATTTCGCCGTCCCGTCCGGCATGGGCGGCAACCTCTACTTGAAAGTCATCTACCACTTGGACGAGACGCGGAACGCATGTTCCCTGACCTTTGTCCGCCAGGTGCCGCCACCCGAACAAGAGGAAATCCTGGCCTTGGCCGCCTCCGAGCCGGTCACACTTCTGGCACGGCCTGACGTGGACGACCGTTGCAACCACGGCGTCACCATCGCCTCGGACGGCCCGGAACACGACTTCCCGGGGCGCGTACAAACCAAGAAACAAGGTTTCTCCTTCCAGCTCTCCAGCGGGAACTCCCTGGAGATGCACGCCTCGCGCGGAATCTTTGTCGGCCAGCCGGAATGGTCTTACTCACAGCCCCGCCCCCTGGAGGCGCAGCGCGGCCTCCGGGCGGAAAACGACCTCTTCAGCCCGGGCTTCTTCAAGGCCGCCCTGAAGCGCGGCGAAGCCGTGACGTTCACGGCCGAAGTCCTCGCCGACGCCGAAGAATTCCACGGCATTCCTGCGCCGTCATTGGAGGAGGAGAAGCCGCTGGAACTCAACCTGGAGCAGGCACTGCGCATGGCGATGGACGCATTCGTGGTGCGGAGGGAGCCCTTCAAGACCGTCATCGCCGGATATCCCTGGTTCCTGGACTGGGGACGCGACACGCTGATTTGCCTGCGGGGGCTCATCGCCGCCGGACGCAAGGACGACGCCTTCGCCATCATCCGCCAGTTCGCCTCCTTTGAGGAAAACGGCACGCTGCCAAACATGATCAGCGGAAGCAACGTCTCCAACCGCGACACCTCCGACGCGCCGCTGCTGCTCTTCCCCGCCGTCCAGGCCTATCTGGCGGCAGAACCGCCGGAGCGTGCCAAGGAGATTCTGGACGCCGACTGCAATGGCCGCAGGCTCATCGACATCCTCAAGTCCATCGTGGACAACTACCGCAACGGCACTCCCAACGGCATCAAGATGGATTCCGAGAGCGCGTTGGTCTTCAGCCCGGCCCACTTCACGTGGATGGACACCAATTACCCCGCCGCCACTCCGCGCGAGGGCTATCCGATTGAACTTCAGGCGCTGTGGCACTTCGCCCTGCGGTTCCTGGACGAACATGCCGCCGGAAAGGAATACGCGGACCTGGCAAAACTGGCGAAAAACTCCGCCAACAAGTTGTTCGCCTCCTCCGAACACGTCGGTTTCAGCGACTGCCTCCACGCGACGCCAGGCCAACCTGCACGAACCGCAAAGGCGGACGATGCGTGCCGCCCCAACCAGCTGCTGGCCATCACCCTGGGCCTCGTCACCGAACTGCCGCTCCAGCAGGCCATTCTGGATGCCTGTGCGCAACTGGTCGTGCCGGGCGCAATGCGTTCCCTCGCATGCCAGCACGTCAATTATGAACTGCCGGTCATGCGGGATGGGCAGTTGCTGAACGACCCCTCCAACCCCTATTGGGGACATTACGAGGGCGATGAGGACACGCGGCGCAAGCCCGCCTACCACAACGGCACCGCCTGGAGCCATCTCCTGCCAAGCTACTGCGAGGCACTCGTCGTTGTGTACGGGGACTCCGCCCGTCAGGCCGCCGCTGCCCTCCTGGGCTCCACGGCTGTCCTCATGCGACAGGGGTGCCTCGGACATCTACCCGAAATCATTGACGGCGACTATCCCCATCAGCTGCGCGGATGCTGCGCCCAGGCATGGAGCACCGCCGAGGCCCTCCGCATCCTCCTGCAGATCCAGCCACCCAATTGACCAAGTCCGCGAGGCCGCGGGGACATGTAAGGCGTGCTCCCGCGGACCCAATATCCCTCCTATCCCTTCGCCACCGAGGTCTCTATTCCTTTTATCCCCGATATCCCTTCTATTCCTTCGCCACCAACTCATCCGCACTGGCAGACCGCCCAAAAGCGCTCTTTGACGCGGGGGTTTCTCATGGAACTGAAAAATAAAACAATATTTTTATTTTCCCAAAGAGATAATGACAATATATTTTTACGCAGAAAAGACCTAAAACTTGACAATGTGGGCTTTAAAAACCGAAAAATGGTGTTACATTAAAGGCTCTTTCCTTTTATTGAGTACATTCTTCTCCCCATAAGACCGTTAAGGCATTTTCCCATTTTTCCCTTCAAATTCGCCGCCTCGTTATCGACATTTTTCTTGCAAACCCCATAGACTTTTATAACCCATTATGGCAAAAGAAAGAACCCCCATTTCGCTCGACAAGCTCAGCCCGGAAGTCCGTGCCCAGCTGGATGGCACCCCGAAATCCCGCGGTCGCAAGCCCGGCAGCAAGAATCGCCCGAAAGCGAAGCGCTATCATGGTTTCGACCTTGGAAAGCCGCGTGGACACCGCGTGCGTTTCACCTACCAGGGCGAACCCGGTCTGCGGGTTTTCCTCGCCGGTGACTTCAACGGATGGAATCCCGAGACCAAGCAGCTCCTGGACGCGGCAAACGACGGAAACTACACCGTCCGCTGCCTGGTCCTCCCCGGACGCCATGAATACAAGTTCGTTGTCAACGGGGAATGGATCCTCGACCCCGCCAACCAGAACCGTTCCTGCAATGAGCGGGGAGACTGGAACAACGTCCTGATTGTCGAATAATCGGCATTATCGTCTATGGCTGTTAAAAAAAGTCCAAATCTGGTTCCTGTGAAGAGCGACGAGGAATTGCTGGACACCGGCAGTTCCGTACAGATTTTGCGGACGGAGCATGAGGTTCGCGACAACCAGCCGAAGATCCTGGTGGTCACTCCGGAGATTACGTACCTGCCGCAGAGTATCATCAACAATGTCTACGGCACCAACCAGTACGATGATGTTTCGAACCAGCACCATGTCTCCTACGCATCGAAGGCCGGCGGCCTGGCGGACGTGTCGGCGTCGCTGGTGGCCGCGCTCTACGACATGGGCGCGGACGTCCATGTGGCGCTGCCCTTCTACCGGCGGCTCTACCACATCGACCCGGAGAAGCTGGACCACTTCGAACACCGCCGCGCCCAGCTGACCACCCGGATGCCGCAGGAGCGCGTCCACTTCGCCAAGGACTACATCTTCAACTACCGCGAACGGGTCTATTCCGGAGACCCCAACCGTTCGGTCCACATCTCGCTGGCCTTCCAGCGGGAGGTGATCAACCACACCATCCCCGAGATCCAGCCGGACCTCATCCACTGCAACGACTGGATGACCGGCCTGGTGCCCGCCTTCGCCCGCCGGATGCACATCCCCAGCCTCTTCACGGTCCACAACATCCATACCCAGAAGACCACGATGGAGCAGATCGAGAACGCCGGAATCGACGCGGCGTTCTTCTGGCGAAACCTCTACTTCGAACGGCCGCCCTACTCCTACGAGGAGAGCCGTTCCACCAACCGCGTGGACTTCCTGACCAGCGGCATCTTCGCCAGCCACTTCATCAACACCGTCTCCCCGACCTTCCTGAAGGAAATCGTCGAGGGGCACCATCCGTTCGTGCCAGAATACGTCCGCAGCGAAATTGCCAACAAGTACTACGCCGGAGTCGCCTTCGGCGTCCTGAACGCTCCGGACCCCGAGGACAACCCCGAGACCGCCCCCGCACTGGAATGCCACTACGGCATCCAGGACGCCCCGGAGGCGCGCCGCCGCAACAAGCTCGCCTTCCAGCAGAAGGTCGGCCTCCAGGTCAACCCCGACGCGCCGCTCTTCTTCTGGCCGTCGCGCCTGGATCCCGTGCAGAAGGGGCCGCAGCTGCTCTCAGACATCCTCTACAACACCATCCACAAATACTGGGACCGCCAGATCCAGTTCGCCTTCGTGGCCGACGGACCCTACCAGCATGTATTCCGCTCCATTGCAGACCAGCACCATTTCCACAACCTCGTGGCGGTGCTGGACTTCGACAAGAAGCTCTCGCAGCAGGGCTACGCGGCCTCCGACTTCGTGCTGATGCCCTCGCTCTACGAGCCCTGCGGACTTCCCCAGATGATCGCCCCCATCTACGGCAGCCTCCCCATCGTGCATGACACCGGAGGACTGCACGACACCGTGGAGCACCTGGACCTCGAGCACCACACCGGCAACGGCTTCGTCTTCAAGATCTTCGACGACGCAGGGCTGCAGTGGGGCATCGACGAGGCGATGCGCTTCTACGCGCTCCCCGCCGAAATCCGAAACGCGGAGATCGCCCGCATCATGGAGCAGTCCAAGTTGCGCTTCAACCACCGACAGACCGCCCAGGCGTACATCGACCTCTACGAGAAGATGCTCAACCGGAAGCTCGTGGACTGGATCTACGACGTCCCGGAACAACAATAACCCCTACCCCGGTTCCACCGGTTCCATGCCCATCCCGGCTGACGCATCTCTACCCAAGCTCTTCCAGGGCGACGAATATCTCGCGCCCTACTTGGAGAACTATCGCCAGCGCGAAGCCTTCGTGGCCGAGCGACGGGAAGAGCTGCTGGGAGGGCGCGCCACCCTGCGCGAGATTGCGGACTGGCATCAATATTACGGCCTGCACCGCACCTCGCGCGGCACCTGGCTTTTCCGCGAATGGCTCCCATACGCCACCGCCGCGACGCTATTGGGCGAATTCAACCACTGGTCGTCGTCGCCCTGGTTTGAACTCCATCCCCTCGGCAACGGCGACTGGGAGGTCGAGGTGCCCGCCCAGATGGTGGAACACGGCCAGGCCTACCAGCTCTTTGTCGAGTGGTCCGGCGGAAGCGGCTGGCGCCTGCCCAGCGCCGTCACCAGCGTGGTCCGCGAAAACCATCCGGACGGCTCGTGCCTCTTCAACGCACGCGTCTGGGCACCCCCCGAGCCCTACCAGTGGCGGCACGACGACTTCACGCCGTCCTCGCAGCCGCTCATCTACGAGAGCCATGTCGGCATCGCCCAGCAGGAACCGCGCGTGGGGACCTACCGCGAGTTCCAGGAGAAAGTCCTCCCGCGCATCGCGGAGGGAGGCTATACCTGCGTGCAGTTCATGGCGGTTGCGCAGCATCCCTATTACGCATCCTTCGGCTACCACGTCGCCAACTACTTCGCACCGTGCGACCTCTTCGGAACCCCAGATGAATTCAAGGCGCTGGTGGACGCCGCGCACGGCCTCGGCCTGCGCGTGGTCATGGACCTGGTCCACTCCCACAGCGTCCGCAACGAGCTGGAGGGCCTTTCACGGCTTTCCGGACGCATCGGGCAGTTCTTCCACGACGACCCGCGCGGCAGCCACCCCGCCTGGGACTCCTACTGCTTCGACTACAGCAAGTCCCAGGTCCTCCGATTCCTCCTCTCCAACTGCCGGTACTGGATCGAGGAGTTCCATGTGGACGGCTTCCGCTTCGACGGCGTCACCAGCATGCTCTACTTCGACCATGGTCTCAACCATGCCTTCACCAGCTACGACCACTACTTCTCCCCCAACGTGGACTGGGACTCCGTGGCCTACCTTACCTTTGCCAACGAACTCTGCCACCAGTGCGAATACGCGCCGGGACGCACCGTCTGGACGATCGCCGAAGACGTCTCGGGGATGCCCGGGCTTGGCATGGGCGTCGCGGACGGCGGGATGGGTTTCGACTACCGGCTCGCCATGGGCGTGACCGACTACTGGTTCAAACTTCTCGATCTCCCTGACGAGAAGTGGGACCTCGGAACCCTTTGGTACGAACTGACCAACCGCAGGCCGGAAGAAAAGACCATTTCCTATGTCGAATGCCACGACCAGGCCATCGTCGGGGGGCAGACCTTCCTCTTCCGAGCCGTCGGCAATGCAATGTATGACGCGATGCACCTGGCGAGCCAAAACCTCGCCGTGGAGCGAGGCGTCGCCCTCCACAAGCTTGCGCGGCTGGCCACCATCGCAACCGCCGGCGGCGGATACCTAAACTTCATCGGCAACGAGTTCGGCCACCCCGAATGGCTGGATCTTCCGCGTGCCGGAAACGGATGGTCATACGACCACGCCCGCCGACGTTGGGACCTCTGCGACGACCCGAACCTCCGTTTCCAGGCGCTCGAACGCTTCGACCGAGAGATGCTCGCCCTCGTCCGCGAAAACCCGAAGTTCTTCGACGAACCGCCACAATTGGTGAAAATCCATCAGGACGACCATGTCCTCGCCTTCCGACGCGGCGGGCTCCTCTTCGTCTTCAACTTCCATCCCGTCAAGTCCTTCACGGATTATCCTATCCCCGCGAACGCCGAATATCTCCTGCGGCTGGACACCGACGCCAGTCGTTTCAACGGCTTCAACCGTATCCAGGCCAACCAGCGCTTCTACGCGCTGACCGACACTCCCGACGGCCCTGCGCACCTCTCGCTCTATCTCCCCACCCGGACCGCGTTGATCCTTAAGGCTGTGGATGCCTTGAATTGAGCCACGCCTCCGTATTCCGGGAATATATTATAAGTATGGATGCCACTTATTGGCATTGGACAACCCTGGACACTTTTGGACAATTCTTCGCAATGGTTTCTGATTCCTCCGCTTCAACCATCCGCTCCCATACCTCCTCTGCTGTCGCCAAATTGCATGCCAAGCAACTCCAGAACATCGTGCGAACCATGCAGATGTGGTCGGACGACTTCCATCGCACGCCGGGCGAGGAGTGGGCGAATTTCGGGACGCATCTGGCAGGGCTGGTCTTCGGCATCTTCGCCTTGACCTTCATGTGCGTCAGGGCGGGACAGCTGGGAGACCCCCGCAAGATTGTCAGCGCCGCGCTGTACGGCGTGTGTCTGATTGTGCTTTACAACTCGTCGATGCTCTATCATCTGGCCAGCGCCTGGCGTGTGAAGGGCGCCTTCCAGATCATGGACCACATCTCCATCTATTTGCTGATTGCCGGCTCCTACACGCCATTCTGCCTGGTCACGCTGCGCGACACGAAAGTGGGCTGCTGGGTCTTGTGCACCAACTGGGCCCTGGCCGTCATCGGCATCCTCACCGAAGTGCTGGTGCGCCCGCGCAAGGAGTGGTTGGCGGTCACGGTCACGCTTCTGATGGGCTGGGAAGTCATCTTCTTCATCAAGCCGTTATACTACCGGATCGGCACGCTGGGGTGGGTAATGCTTCTCATCGGCGGCGGCACCTATACCCTCGGGGTGGTCTTCTATGTGATGGACCGCGTGCCCTACATGCACACCGTCTGGCATGTCTTTGTTCTGGCGGCCTCTGTCTGCCACTGGGTGGGCATCACGTTCGGCGTAATGCTCTATGGTTGCTGAAGCTATGCCTTGCGGAAATCCTGCAGAGTGCGCAAAAGCGGTTATATTAATATGCTTGCGCTTTTCGCACGCACGGCCGCTTAGCCGCGCCGTAGCCCACTTGTATTTGGAGGATTTCCCATGTCCATGTCAAAAGAAATCGCGCGCGCCAAACTGAGTTTGGACGGCAAGGAGTACGAACTCCCGGTGCTTGAGGGCACCGAGGGCGAGCGTGCCCTGGACATCCGCCGTCTGCGTGCCACGACCGGCATGGTCTCCTACGACCCCGGCATGGTGAACACCGGCGTCTGTGAAAGCAACATCACCTATGTCGATGGCGAAAATGGCATCTTGCGCTTCCGCGGCTACGACATCGAAGACCTGACCGAGCACTGTTCGTTCCTGGAGGTCGCCTACCTCCTGGTCCACGGCTTCCTGCCCACGCCGAGCGAGTACAACGCCTTCAGCAAGCTGATGAACCTGCACTCGATGCTCCACGAGGACATGCGCAACTTCTTCTCGCTCTATCCCGACCATGCGCACCCGATGGCGATCCTCTCGGCGATGGTGGTCTCCCTGTCCACCTTCTACCCGGAGCTGGAGCTGGACTCCACGGAGGCAATCGACATCACGGTGGCGCGGCTGCTCTCCAAGCTTCGCACCATCGCGGCCTTCTCCTACAAGAAGAACATGGGCCAGCCCATCGTCTATCCGCGCAGCGACCTGCGCTACTGCGAGAACTTCCTGAACATGATGTTCCACACGCCGGTGAACGGCTTCTCGCCCGACCCCGTCATCACCCATGCCTTGAACCAGCTGCTGATCCTCCATGCGGACCACGAGCAGAACTGCTCGACCTCCGTCGTGAGGACCGTGGGCTCCTCGCGGGCGAACCTCTACGCCTCCATCTCCGCCGGCATCTGCGCGTTGTGGGGGCCGCTCCACGGTGGCGCCAACCAGCGCGTGATCGAGATGCTGGAGAGCGTGATTAAGCAGGGTCTCTCCGCCGCCACGCTCATCGAGAAGGCGAAGGACAAGGCGGACCCCTTCAAGCTCTTCGGCTTCGGGCACCGCGTCTACAAGACCTACGACCCCCGTGCACGAGTCGCGAAGAAAATCTGCAAGCAGGTCATTTCCCACATGACGCGAACCGACCCGCTGCTGGAAATCGCCCAGGAACTCGAGGAGCGCGCCATGAACGATGCATACTTCCTGGAACGCAACCTCTACCCGAACGTGGACTTCTACACCGGGCTCTCCTACCGCGCAATGGGCATCCCGATCAACATGTTCACCGTGATGTTCGCCATCGGGCGTCTGCCCGGCTGGATCGCCCAGTGGCTGGAGCAACGCGACAATGCAGAGAACCGCATCGTGCGCCCGCGCCAGATCTACGTCGGCCCCAGCCGCCGCACCGTCGCGGAAACCCTGAGCGTCTCCCCATATACCCATCTCGAAAAGAACTGAGGTCCCCATGGCAACCGTCACCTGCCGAATCCCGTCCGCCGCACTGGGGCAGGACACGACGATCGAGGTTGTCCTCCCCAACGGGAACACCCCGCCGCCGGTCCTCTATCTCCTGCACGGACTCTCCGACGACCAGAGCGGATGGACGCGCCGAACCTCCATCGAACGCTACGCCATCGCGCATGGCCTGGCGGTCGTGATGCCATGCGGCGGACGGTCCTTCTATTGCAACATGACGGACGGGACACGCTACTGGGACTTCGTCGGTGACGAGCTGCCCGCCTTCATCGAGCGCACATTCCAGGTGGCCACGGGACGCGCAAACACCTTCGTGGCGGGACTCTCGATGGGCGGCTACGGGGCCCTCAAGCTCGCCTTCAAGCATCCGGAACGCTACGCCGCGGCCGCCGCGCTCTCCGGCGCCTTCATCCAGGACTGGCTTCAGCAGAACCACCCCGGTCTCTATGCGGCGGACTTTCCGGACACGCCGGTCTTCCGTGACTCCCTGCACGACCCTTTCGTCTGGGCGGAAGAGCTGGCCAAAAGCGGCAAAGAGCCCCCGGCGCTCTTCATGGCGACCGGCACGGAAGACTGGCTCCACGAGCAGAGTGTGGAACTCCACGCGCACCTGGAGAAACTGGGCTTCGCCGTCAAGTGGATCTCCGCCCCCGGCAACCACGACTGGCTTTTCTGGGACACCCACATCCAGGAGGTCCTCGACTGGCTGCCACTCAAAGGCTGAGGAAGGATTGTTCCCCTGCCAACGGCCAATTACGCATTACGAATTGCGAATTACGAATCACCGACATGCGTTTCCGTCCCTGCATCGATCTTCACTGCGGCCGAGTCAAGCAGATTGTCGGCTCCTCGCTGAGTGATGACGATGCGCGGCTGGTCACCAACTTCGTCGCCGCCGAACCGCCGTCGTACTATGCGAATCTATATTATTTGGACGGCCTTGCGGGAGCGCACGTCATCATGCTTGGCCCCGGCAACGAGGAGGCCGCCCGCGAGGCGCTAGCCACCCGCCCGGATTTCCTACAGGTCGGCGGCGGAATCACTCCCGCCAACGCCCAATCGTGGCTGGACGCCGGCGCGGCGCAGGTCATCGTGACCTCGTATCTCTTTGTCGACGGAGATTTCTCGCCGGAGCGACTGAGGCTGCTCGCCCGGACGGTCCCGCGCGAACGTCTTGTCCTCGACCTCTCCTGCCGACCGCTGGAGGATGGCTCGTACGCGGTCTGCTGCGACCGATGGACCCACACCACGCGCCTGCGCCTCTCCCGCGAGACCTTCGCGATGTTGGGCGAACACTGCTGCGAGTTCCTCATCCACGCGGTCGCGGTCGAAGGCAAGCAGTCCGGCATCGACGAGACGCTGGTGCGTGGCCTTTCCGAATGGTGCGACCTCCCCGCCACCTACGCCGGCGGCATCCACACGATGGCGGACATCCAGACAATCGAGCGCCTCGGGCAAGGCCGCATCGACTTCACTGTCGGCAGCGCCCTCGATCTCTTCGGCGGCACCGCGCTGCGCTATGCGGAACTCAAGAAGTTCCATGGGTAGAATGGCATGCTTGACCTAGAAGCCTATCGACATTGCGAGCTTTGTCCCCGGCGCTGCGGCGTGGACCGCACCGCCGGCCAGCGCGGCTTCTGCGGCGAGAGCGCCGAACTCCGCATCGCCTCGATCGGCGCGCACTTCGGCGAGGAGCCGCCGCTGGTCGGATGCGAAGGCTCGGGAACCGTCTTCCTGACGGGGTGCTCCTGCGGATGCTTCTTCTGCCAGAACTACCAGCTCTCCAGCGAACACCTCGGGGAGATCCTGGGCATTGAGGAGACCGTCCGACGCATTCTGGAACTCTGCCCCGTGCCCGCGCATTCTTGCGCGGGAAGTCCCGTGCCCGCGCATTCCTGTGCGGAAAGCCCCGTGCCCGCGCATTCCTGTGCGGAAAGCCCCGTGCCCGCGCATTCTTGCGCGGGAAGTCCCGTGCCCGCGCATTCTTGCGCGGGAAGTCCCGTGCCCGCGCATTCTTGCGCGGGTAAAAGCGTCCGCAACATCAACCTAGTCACGCCAGACCACTTCTGGCCGCATCTGCGCGAAATCATCCGGCAACTCCGCGAAGCGGGCTGCGAACTGCCGTTCGTCTGGAACTCCTCCGGCTATTCCCGAGTCGAACTGCTTGCCCAACAAGCAGAAATCATCGACATCTTCCTGCCGGACTTCAAATACGCCTCCCCGGAACTGGCGAAACGCTGCATGGGCCGTGACGACTACCCCGAAGTCGCCCGCGCCGGCATCCGGCTCCTCGTGGATCGCAAGGGCTTCCTGCGGCCATTTGACGAGACGGGAGAAATGGCCGCCACCCGTGGCGTGCTGGTGCGCCACCTGGTCCTGCCCGGCGAAGTCGAGAACAGCCTGGCGGTTCTCGACCAGCTCTACGAGGACCACGGGCCGATGCTGCCCATCTCCGTGATGCGGCAATTCCGGCCGATGCCCGAATGTCTGCGCCGCAACCAGTTCACGCGGCTGGTCTCGGACGAGGAATACTCCCGCGTCGTCGCCCATGTCCGCGAACTGGGCTTCACCCGCGTCTTCATCCAGCCCGACTGCGGAGACGAGAATTTCGTACCTGACTTCCGACACGCCGGCGAACCCTTTAAAGGAAATGCCCAAAGAAAGGTTAGAGGTCAGAGGGTAGAGGATAGAGGGTAATTAGCCGAACTAGCCGAACTAGCCAATCCAGCCAATCTAGCCGAAAGCATAATTTTCCACCTTTAACCTCTAACCTCTAACCTTTAACCTCTCACCTCTAACCTTTAACCTCTAACCTTTTTATGAAAGTCGCCGTTTTAATGGGCAGCAATTCCGACCTGCCGAAAATCCAGAAATGCATCGACACCCTGAAATCCCTGGGGATTGAGACTGTGGTGCGCGTGATGAGCGCCCACCGCACTCCGGAGGTCGTGGCGGAATTCACCGATCACGCCATCGAGAACGGCTTCGGCGTGATCATCGCGGCCGCCGGCGGCGCGGCGCACCTGGCGGGCGCGGTCGCGGCACACACCCTGTTGCCGGTCATTGGAATTCCGGTCGAGGGCGGTTCCTTCAATGGCCTGGATGCGCTGCTCTCCACGGTGCAGATGCCTGGCGGCATCCCCGTCGCCACCGTCGGCGTGGGCTCCGGCGGCGCCGCCAACGCCGCGCTTCTGGCCGCCGAAATCCTCGCCGCAAACGACCCTTCGTTGCGTGAAAAGCTCGCCGCCGACCGCGCCAAGCGCCGCGAAAAAGTCCTTGCCGCTGACGCCGAAATCCAAGGCTAGTGGAGGAGGCGCTACCTCAAAGACTTTTCTGAGAAGTACCCCGTGAAAAGAACGCTCTGCATCATCCTAGGAGCGCTTTTGCTGGCGGATCTGCCGTATGCCTTGGCGGAATCGCCCCCTTCCCTGTCCAGCCTATTGGGCGAGGAGGTCGGCTTCCACCAATATCTCCCTGCTGAGAAACTGGACATCTTCGGCATGGTCGAAACCGATGTCCAAAACCTGACGATGCTCACCCGCCTCTGCGCCCATGAGGTCGACGAGCTTTTCAACGACAACCGCACGCCCGCTCATCGGCTGAATTTCTATGCGATGGACATCTCGTTTTCCGAGAGTGACTTCAAGACCTGGGACGTGCCGTTGCAAAGTTCCGCCCCCCTGGAGGCCTCCGTGGTCAAAATCCTCCAGGGACTTCTGATGCGTCAACTGCGGGAGCGCCTGGGACTGAAACGAGGCCCGGCACCTTGCTCGGTGAATTTCATTGCCGCCGCGTTGGCCAACCGCATCGTCTATGACGGCAAAGGCACCACGGGCCTTTATCAAAAAGACTACCGCATCCCGCGGCGGCAATTCGCCATGGGCGCCTTTCCTGACGTGGTCCGATTGTTCACGGAAGTCCCGTCTGCCAATTCCCGTCTATTATATCGGTTATATTTAGTCCATTGCGACTTGCTTTTCAGTTTCCTCCAGAGCACCAAGAGTCGCCAGGGGCAACCATTTCTTTTGGAGTGGTGGCGTCTGGAATGCAAGGAGAATCTCGGCACTTCCGCAGCACTAAGCCAACTCCTGGATGTTCCGGAGGGCAAACTTCAGGAATGGTACGTCGCCAATGTACCCGCCTATGCACGGCAGGGCATGATACCCGACTCCTCCACAGGCATCGCCGACCGACTGAAGAAACTGCTGACAATCTCTGTACTGGAAATGGGTGGAACTCAGACCATGCGCACTGTCTCCATAGAGGAATTGCCCGCGATGCTCAAGAACCGCCCGCTGGACCTCTTCACCCTGGACGGCGTGCAAATGGACCTCATGAAACTCAAATTGAATTCCCCTCCGATTTACCACGAGACGTTGGATTTGTACATCGCGGCGTTGGATGCCCTTCGCCAAAATGACATCAAAACCTTCCAGAAGCGCTTCACGAATGCCAAAAAGGCATTGGAGAATGCAGAATCGCTTCAGCAACGCATCACCACCATGTTGAACGAGGCCGAAAACACCCTCGGCCCCGTTGACTCATTTCGTGCCGCCAATTGGCAGGCCATCCTGGAACATCGGCGAAACCTCCGAAAGCCCCTTGACCGCGCGGCCGGCTTCCCGGAATAAAGCAATCCCTTTTTGATCAACTTAGAAAACACCAGTCTTTTTCCTTTTTCCCATGCGTCGTAAAATCGCCATCTTCCTGTGTGCCTTTTCGCTGCTCTTCAGTATTGCATGCATTGCCTGCTGCGCATTTCTCATGAGCATCACGGACCGCCTGGTCTCACAAAGCCAGGTTAAGGCCCTGGAAACCACCATGAGGACCTATGCCGATGCCCTGGATTCCGTAAGGGATGAAATCGATGTCACCGGCAGCCAGATCCCCGTCTATGCACTCACCCTGAAAAAAAGCGCCCAGATCTTCCGGGACGCCCAGCGGGCGGCGGATGACCTGGAAAAGCTCACCGCCATCGAGATTCCCCTGGTGGGAAACATGAAGCCATTCGGAGCCATGGAGGAGATTGCACGCGACCTGCGAGATTTCCTCCCGCAGTTCTCCCGCTCGCTGGACGCCGCCGAAAAATCCCTCTCCGGCTACACGGAGGAAAACCATGACAAGCTCATCGACTCCATCGACAAGACCGTGCTACTTTTGAACATCAACGCCGACAAGCTCGAGGAGCAGGTGGACGCACTGCTTAAAGGCATCAATGGCCTTTTGACCGTCTTCATCCTGGCCGGGCTGGCACATGGCGGGCTGGCGTTGGCGATTCTGCTCATCATTCCCACTTCGGGGGCACCGGCTTCTACACGGCACCGGGTCGTTTTTGAATGAAACGCCAACCGTTCCCTTGCGAATGACTCCATGACCCCTCCCCCCGGCCAGTCCACGGACTTCTTGGCATTGCGCAAGACACCCTACCAGGAACACGCACTGATCGTGGCGGGGATCTCCCCAGACCAGGGCCGGATGTCCTTCTTCGTTCGGCGCCCCTCGTCAACCAGCCGGCGCTCTTACGCGCATCTGGACCTTTTTCAGCTGGTTCGCCTGGACTACCGCCAGAGCGCCTCGGAACTCTGCTATGCCAGCAACATCGAGCTCGTGGCGGATTACTGCGGCGTCGCCGCCAAGCAGGACGCCTACAATGCCGCCTGCTGGATTTCCCAATTCACGCTGGCGAATCTCATGGCGCACATCGCGATGCCGCAGTACTTCACCGCGCTGCGAGTGGCCTTCATCCGATTGACAGGCGGGCGGCCTTGCCCGCATGCGGTCCTTACCGGATTGGCCTTGACTTACCTCCACGAGGCCGGCTTGCTCAATGCCACACGCCTCTCCTCCACCGAGGCGGCTCAGTGCGAATTGCTGCTTCAGATGGCCCAGGGCGGTGACTTCCCCGGACTGCCCGCTGAGACCTGGGATGCGCTTTGGGAATGGACACGTGGCGAACTTGCTCGTGCCGAATGCCTGGAGGTGTGATCCTTGAAGATGCTAACACAAAAGCCAAGTTCTTGATTGCCATCCTGCCATGGTTGGTAGCAGTAGGACTTTTTCTGGGCTTCCTGTGTTGCGTGGACTCCCCACTTCAATGGCTTTAACCTTCTCCCCGAGATGACGCTATATATGTTCATCTTCTCGACCGGACTCATCTGCTTCACCGGACTGGTGTGGTGGCATTTGCAAAGCGGACTCTTGGACTGCATGCAGAGCGGACATCCGCGCGTCTGGCGCATGGCGTTGCTGCTGGCAGTCATCGTGCTGAACTGGGGGCCGTTGCTGCTAGGCCGTCATCTCTTCGCCTCCACCAGCCCCTTCGGCCGCGCCATGATGGTGGTCAGTTTCTCCTGGATGGTTCTGATATTGTGGTTCGGAACCGCCGCGCTTGCGCTGGATCTCTGGAACCTGGCCGCGTCGCTCCCGAAATTCCTCGGGCACCCTGCGACGCCACTGGCGAAGGCGATACTTCGTCCACGAAACGTGATGTTCCTCTCGCTGGCATTCACGCTCCTGGCCGCCATCATCGGGAACCTTCAGGCAAGGCACCCGATAGTTGCGCACTACGATTTGACCCTGCCGGGCGTCCCCGCCGACGCCGACGGCTACAAGATCCTGCTGCTCAGCGACCTCCATCTCACCCAGGGGAAATACCACACCATCCTGGACGCCGTGGACGCGGCGCTCGCCGCCGAAAAGCCAGACCTCATCCTCCATGCGGGCGATTTCCTGGACGGACCCCACCATGGGGATATCGCCGGGCAGCTCCAGCGCGTCAAAGGATGGAACGCGCCGGACGGCAAATACGCCGTCTTCGGCAACCACGATGGATACGCCGAGTGGCATCACGCCCGCGACGCCCATGAACAGGCGGATCTCACGCTACTGGGGCAACGCGTCAAGCACACCCTCGCCGAAATCCATCCGTGGCTCCGGATCGCGGGCTCCGACGATCCCGCATGTTGGTTCGCGAAGCAATTCGTGAAAGTGCCAGCCATCTCCGAGAATGGAGACGACCCCGATGTCTCCACCATGGACGAGGCATGGGCGAAATGCTCCGAACTCCCCGAGGTCTCCGAAGAAGGCGTCACCATCCTTCTACGCCATCAGCCTTTCGGCGCGGACAAACTACCCGAAAACTACGACCTGATGCTCTGCGGACATACCCACGGCGGGCAGCTCTTCCCCTTCAATCTCGTCACGAACGCCTTCCATGATTTCCGAACTCATCTCTGGTACTCCGTCAATTCTCGCTTGCGCATTTATATTTGCCGTGGTACCGGTTTCTGGGGCCCGCCTTTCCGGTTCCTCATCCCCCCGGAAATCACCCTCATCACCTTGCACAGTCAATAAGAGTCTATGCTGAACTTCTATAACTCATTAACTCACCGCGTGGACGAGTTCCAGCCGATCCAGCCCGGCAAAGTCGGGATGTACACCTGCGGCCCCACCGTCTATAACTATGCCCATATCGGCAACTTCCGCTGCTATGCCTTCGAGGACATCCTCAAGCGCACCCTCCTGGCCTCCGGGCTCCAGGTCAAGCACGTCATGAATCTCACCGACGTGGACGACAAGACCATCCGCGGTTCGCAGGCCGAAAAGCTCCCCCTCCAGCAGTTCACCCAGAAATACAAGGACGCTTTCTTTGCCGACATCAAGACCCTCCGCATCCTCCCCGCCGACGTCTATCCCGCCGCCACCGAGACCATCCCGGAGATGATCCAGCTCATCCAGACCCTCTTCGACAAGGGGATTGCATACCAGGCCGATGACAAATCCGTCTATTTCTCCATCGCAAAATGGCCGAAATACGGCCAGCTCGTCAACATCGACCGCGACGCCATGCGCGTCGGGGTCCGCATCAAGATGGACGAATACGCCAAGGACTCCATGGCCGACTTCGCGCTCTGGAAGGCGTGGGACGAGGCGGACGGCGAGGTGGGATGGGATTCCCCCTGGGGGCGCGGACGCCCCGGATGGCACATCGAGTGCTCCGCAATGTCCTCCAAATACCTCGGAAAGACCTTCGACCTCCACTGCGGGGGCATCGACAACCTCTTCCCACACCATGAGGACGAAATCGCGCAGTCCGAGGCCGCCAACGGATGCAAGTTCGTCAACACCTGGATGCATTGCGCGCATCTGGTGGTGGACGGGCAGAAGATGTCCAAAAGCCTGGGCAATTTCTACACGCTCAAGGACATTTTGGGAAAGGGCTACACCGGCCGCGAAATCCGCTACGTGCTGATCGGCACTTACTACCGCCAGTCCCTGAACTTCTCCTTCCAGGCGCTGGAGGAGGCGCGCGGCAACCTGCAGCGCATCGACGCCTTTACCGCCCGCCTGAAAGACCTCGCGGCCGTGGAAACGGCAGGCGAGACCCCCGCGGAGATTGCCGCCCTGGCCAGCGAGGCGGCCGCAAAATTCCTTTCGGCTCTCCAGGAGGACCTGAATGTCTCCGGAGGGCTCGGTGTCCTCTTCGATTTCATCAGGGACGGCAACCGCGCGATGGATGCCGGCCAGGTCAACGCCGCCGGCGCAAAGGCAATGCTTGCCGCGCTGGCTTCCATCGACCAGATTCTCGCGGTCATCGAGCCGGACGCGGGCGAAGCCGTCCCCGCCGAGGTGGTTTCTTTGGCCGAACAGCGCACCGCCGCCCGCAAGGCGAAGGACTGGACGCTCGCCGACCAGTTGCGCGACCAGATTGCCGCGCTGGGCTGGGAGGTCAAGGACACGCCAAAGGGCCCACAGTTCGTCAAGAAGTGATGCCGCGCTTCCTTACCAATGAGGCGGAGGAACGGCTCAGCGCCCTTGCCCGATCCGTACTGGACTCCGACCGCTCCTGCCACGACTGGGACCACACCCTCCGCGTGAAGGGCACTGCCTTGCGGCTGGGTGCCCAGGAGGGCGCGGATTTGGAGGTCGTGGCCGCCGCTGCCATCCTCCATGACATCGCCAGGCCCCAAGAGATGGCTGACCAGGGGCGTACCGACCATGCTGCGCTCGGAGCGATCCAGGCCGTTGAAATTCTTGCCCGCGAAGGCATTGGCGACGATGCCTTCCGCCAGCACGTCTCTGCGTGCATCCGAACCCACCGTTTCCGCAACCGCACAGGAGAGGCCCCTGCCACCATCGAGGCGAAGGTCCTCTTCGATGCCGACAAGCTCGACTCGCTCGGTGCCATCGGCCTTGCACGAGCTTTTCATTTCGCCGGAAAGACTGGCGCACGCGTCCATAACACTCCACAAGAGGCCCTCGCTGGCAACTCCTACGGCCGCGAGGACTCCGCGCTGCGCGAATTCCTTGTCAAACTCCAAAATGTCCCCGGTCGTCTGCTGACTGCCGCCGGACGCCAGATCGGAACCGAACGGCTCGCATTCATGCGCGACTTCTTCGCGCGGCTTGACCGCGAATGCGCACTGCCATGACCACACGACTTTGATCTCATGACTAAGATCGCTTTTCTCAGTGACATTCACTCCAACCTCGAGGCTCTGAATGCCGTCCTCGCCAAATGCGACGAACTCCAGTGCGACGAGATCATCTGCCTTGGTGACGTCGTCGGATACGGCGCCAATCCCGCCGAATGCGTGAGGACTCTACGGGAGAGGGATATCCCGTGCGTCCTTGGCAACCACGACGAGTACGTCACCACGATCATGAACCCGGAAATCGACCAGCTCCGGCCTGAAATCCGGAAGTCCATCGAATGGACACAGGCGCAGCTCTCCCTGGACGACCTCAAATGGCTTGGAAGCCAGCCCGCTCAGATCCAGGTGATCGACGGACTCATCTGCCTCCACGCCTCCTTCGCAAGACACCGGTGGAGCTACTGCCTGGATGAAATCTCCTTCAAGAACAATTTCGCGCAACAACCCTGCCAGCTCGCTTTCTGCGGCCATAGCCACTCGCCGCTCATCGGCATCGACCTCCCCGGACAGGAATTCCCGTTTGTGGACTTCATCCGAACCTATACCGTTCCGGACGACAAAAAGGTGATGGTCAACGTCGGTTCCGTCGGGCAGCCACGCGACCATGACCCGCGTTCCTGCCTGGTGACCTACGTTTTGGAAACCCGCCGTCTTGAGCTCCATCGCGTCTCCTATGACATCGAGACCGCCCAGAACAAGATCTACATGGCACGGCTTCCCGACCGCTTCGGCCTCCGCCTCGCCGCCGGAAGATAAACAGAGGTTAAAGGCGAGAGGTTGAAGTCCCGCGTCTGAAACCTGCCCGTGCCGCCTCTTGGTTCTCGCCCGCATTCGGGCGAGCAGAACCATGTCCAACGCCACTGCCAAATCCAAATTGCTGGCCGTCCTCGAACGCTTCGAGGATCTCAACCCGGACATCTCCGTGCTGGCGCAACGCGAAATCAACGCCCTGGCCCGCGAATGCCCGCGCGAGTGCTTTCCGGAAGTCGCCGCCGTCGTCACGCGGCTGATTGACCTCTATCAGCAGACTCCCACCGCACGGGTCGGCAAGGCCATCCTCAAAGAATATTTCGCCGCCTTGGAGAACTCCGCGCGGCTGCTTGCCGAGGCCGGCGAAATCTCCAGCCGAGCTCCGGAACAGAACCTCCAGAGCTTCTCCACCGCGCTTGTCTCATATACCACCTCCGACTACGGTGCGCTCGACCACTGCAAGATCCTCAACCGCGCCGAAATCCCCGAACCGCTCTCCAATGCCGCGGACTCCTTCCGGCGACGCATCGAGGTGGTGGACACCGTATTCGGCATCGGTTTCGAGGCGCTCTGGAACCTCGACCCCGCGCAATTCGAAATCTGGGCCGCCGATTATCTGGACGCGCACCAGGGCGACCTGGCGCCCGATGTCATCCGAGACCTCCTGCGCGTCCTCTCGCCCGCGCGTTCCTTCACGCCGCGGATGATCACATGGCTGACCACCTGGTGCGCGGACAGCGCCCTGCTGGAATATTGGCCGCTGGTCACCCGCTTCGCGGACCGCATCCTCGGCCGTGTCGCCCTTCGTGGATGGGCCGGGAAGATTGGCAAGCCAAGAAACGCCTCTCTCGCACACCTGAAACTGCTCGTGGAAGGAGAGCGCATGGATGACGAACGGATGCTCGCCTGGCTCACCAACACCCTCCAGAACTTCGGCGAAGGCGTCGAACGCTTCATCCAGCTGGACCGCAATATTCCTGAAGACGAGGAGGCGTGGGTCAATACCGCCCTGCGCTCCGAACTCCATGCCCTCTCTACAACCTATATCCCGATTCTGCTCCTTGCCGACCATCTGCTGAACCAGCCGGACGGCGCCGCCAAGCTCGCGATGGCCTTCCTCGGCATCATCGGAAAGGGGCTCAATGAATGGGAAGAGCAAATCAACGCCCTCGCCCAGAAGATCATCCGCCGCGCATTCCTGTATGATCTCAAGGAGGGCCGAACCCCCGTCGAGACCATCCGGAAGTTCACTTTCGGCGACCAGGTCGCATTCACGCTCATCTGCAATGAACTCGACCTGGTACGGCAGCAATTCGACTCGGTTGCGCAGCGCGAGGTAGTGGTACGCAAGCTCGCCATTTTCTACGCCAGCTACCGCCGTGCGCCAATGCTGGGAATGGAGGTCGCCCGGCGGTACCGCCACCTGGCAAGGATCCTCCACGAGGACTTCCTGCGACAACACCTTTCCGAGGAGGAATTCGCCCAGGTTCAGCGGGAGGACTTCCTGCATGAACTCACCTCGATGGCGGCGCTGGCAAAGCGGTTCCTCGACCATCGCCGCGCCCTGGAAATGAGCGTCGAGGAGATGGTCGCCTCCGAAATGGAATTCGTCGCCGAGACCCGTGCGCGGCGTCTGAAATATATCCGCAGGTATCTGGATGGAAAGCCTTAGCAGGCAAGGCTTCTTTCCGGCGGAGCCGATTTGCAAAACCGCGTTCCGACCTTATATTAAGGGACTTTTCCGCACAGTTCAGCTGCCTCCGTCCGGACCGATTGTCCGGGATGCGGATACGAGATCTCACTGATAGGCGGCGCCCGTGAACAACTGTAGGCTGCGGAGAGCACGAATAGGAGACAGCCAATGTCCAAGACCAACCAGAGCGGCACGCACGGCCCGAAACACACCCTCTGCCGCCGTATCGGCTTCTGCCTGTGGGGCATGCCGAATTGCCCGACCAACAGCCGCGTCATCAAGACTCGTGGCGGCAGCGATGCCACTTCCACCGCAAAGGCTTATCCGCCCGGCCAGCACGGCCCCACCAAGCGCCGCGCCAAGCTCTCCACCTATGGTGAAATGTTGCTCGAGAAGCAGAAGCTCAAGACCTTCTACTATCTGACCGACCACCAGTTGCTGTTCATGTATCGCACCGCCAAGCGCGGCCTGGGCAACCCCGGCGACAAACTGCTGGCCAACCTCGAATTGCGCCTGTGCAGCGTGGTATACCGCAGTGGCCTGGCCCCGACGATCTTCGCCGCCCGCCAGATCGTCTCCCACCGCCATGTCCTGGTCAATGGCAAGGTCTGCGACCGCGCAAGCCGCCGCCTGAAGGCCGGCGATGTGCTGACCATCAACGAACAGCACTCCCCGATGATCGCGCAGATCGCCAAATCCAGCACCGTCGAACTGCCGCCCTATCTGGAGAAGGACGCCAACGACAAGTGCAAGGTCACCGTCGCTCGCGAACCGCTCACCGAGGAAATCCGCGTGGACGTCTCCATCATCAAGGTCATCGAATATTTCAACCTGCACTAGTCCCTAGTCCAGGAGACAACCGCAAGAGCCAGGCCAATTCCATATTGGTTTGGCTCTTTGTTTTTTAACGCCAACGGAGAAGAGAAGATGATTCGCGAACCGATCGAATGGTCCCAGTTCTACTGGTATGCGACCGACCAGCCGGAATTGCCGCGCGTGCTGCTGATTGGCGACTCCATCGTCGTGGGCTCGCATGGCGCCGTGGCCGAACGACTCTCCGGAAAGGCTACCATCGGCATGATGGCAACCTCCAAAATCGTCGGCGACCCCGGGTTCCTCTTGGATCTGGAACTCGCGCTTTCGGATTACCTTCCGCAAGTAATTGTCTTCAACAATGGTCTCCATGGACGCGACTACGACGACGCCTTCTATCGCGACGGGTTGGTCGTGGCCCTCGAACGCCTCCAGGCGAAATGCCCGCATGCAAAACTGCTCTGGCGCTCCTCCACCCCCGTCACCGCGGAAGGCGACCCGACGAAGCCGGATCCCGTCGTAAATGCGCTGGTCGAACGCCGCAACCGCATCGCCACGGAAGTGATGGCGGAACGCAACATCCCGGTGCTCGACGTCTATCCGCTACTGCTCAACCACCCGGAATACCGCGTCCCCGACGGCTACCACTACAAGGCCGAGGGCTACAACTGCATCGCGGATTTCCTGGCACCCCGTATTATCGAAGTGCTCAAGTAGCTGATTCACCCGGCAGCCGTACGCGACGCACGGCTAGAAAATCATAATAATTCTTATAGCTTCTATATATTTATTATATTATTTGAGAAACGCCTTGCGGTGGGCGGCTCCGGATATATGCTGTGGAGATGCGCAACTCTCCACCCACCATCTTCACGACCGCCCCGGCGCTTTGCCTGGCGCTTGTCTTCACCCTTGGAATTGCCATACGGCTAGGTCCGCCGGTCATCTGGGCGGGAGGAGTCCTTCTCGGCATTTGCGCTTTCCTGGCACTTTCCGCACTCTGCGGAAAACGCTGGTGCCTTGCCTTGGAGTTCGCCCTTTTGGCCGGTTTCCTGCGCATGCATGTCGCCGAACTGCCCCTCGGCAGCGACTATCGCAACCGGCTCCTCCACGAACGCTGCTCCGCCCGAATTCAACTTGTAATCCGCGAGACGCCTTTGCTGGAGGGCTCACTGGCGGAATTGGACTCCGGGCGCGGGCTGGTCACCGCAGACATCGTGACCATCCAGACCATCGCGGACGAAACGCCTAAGCCCGCAAAAGGCACCCTCGTACTGACCACGACAGACTGGGAACAACGCCAGCGCCTCCGCGTCCTCAAGCCCGGAGATAACCTTCAGGCGACGGGAATCCTGACTTCCGTCCGGAAGAATGAACCTCTGGAAGCGACCTACTGCCAGCATTTGCGCTCCAGAAGGGTTTTTCACCAGTTTGAATTGATGGATTTTGAATCCCTGGACTCCGGCGTCCCCCGTGGAATGCGGCAATGGCCCCTGAAGCTCCGGCAATGCCGGATATGGCTGGCCAAACGGCTTGTCCGGAATTTTCATTCTCCACAAAACGCCCAGCTGACCCTGGCGCTAGGACTGGGCATGAGTGAATTCATTCCGCAGGAGACGCGCCGGCGGCAAGCCGTCTCCGGAACCATCCATGTCTTTGCCATCTCTGGAATGCACATCGGCATGGTCACGCTCATGCTGTCGACGTTGCTACGATGGTGCGGCCTTCCGCCAAATTGGCAGCGCGTGCTGCTGGGCATCCTCGCCGCCGGCTATGTCCTGCTCACCGGCTCCTCCATTTCCAGCCTCCGTGCGCTATGGATGGTCTGGCTGGCTCTCTACGCCACCCAACGCCATCGGCGAACCGCCTGGCTCAATGCGCTGGGCTGCGCAGCCGGACTGGCGCTACTGGCCAATCCCTGGCAGTTGCTCGACCTCGGATTCCAGTACTCCCATCTCACGGTGATGGTGCTGTTGCTCGGCGCCCCTATCGTGAAGACCCACGTCGCACTGCTCGCCGAGCGCAACGCATGGCTTCCACGCGAACTGCGCCCCCGACGCCGTACCAGACTGCTTCAATGGCTTGTCGGCGGGCTGGACGCATCGATCATCGCATGGCTAGGGAACCTCGGCCTGGCCATGCACCTCAATCCACAACTCTCCTGGGGAGCCCCGTTGCTCAATCTTCCCCTCGGCATCCTAATCGCCCTGGCGCTGGCTTTCTGCCCGCTCCGGCTGTTTCTGGGGGTCATCCTGCCACGCTTCGACTACTGGTGGGCACAGACGCTGGAATGGACCATGCGACTCACCGAGGCTGTCGCAGAAAGCGGGCACCAGTCCGCCTTTGCGCACACGCATCCATTGCTCCCCGTCTGGGCGGTGGCCTGCTACTACTGCGTGTTCTTTGCCACATTGATTTATCTACAACGGTTCGCAACAGGCCCCGCGTCGGAAGCACGGTTGCCAAACCGGGATCCGCATTTGTCAGGAGAATTATAGCGTTGAGTGGAGCAAAATGGGAGGGACGCGCTCCAACCTTCACCCAGGGGCTATGGCGGTATTTTCCCTGCGCCCTGCACTTTGTACCCTGCACCCTTTACCCTATAGTTTCCCAGAACTCCGCCTCGGAAATAATCCGCACGCCCAGTTTCGCGGCGTTCTTGAGCTTTGAAGACCCGCTGCTGGGATCTGCGCACACCAGAATCTTCGTGCTTTTCGTCACGGAGTCCACCGGCACGAAGCCATGCGCGGCGGCGATCTTCTGCAATTCGCCGCGCGGGCGGCTCATCGCGCCAGTGAAACAAATCGTCTCGCCTGAGACCGCCGCCACGGGAACCGCCTCGAAACTCGGATACGCCTTCCGCAGCAACGCCATCTCCCCGGAGTCCAAGAGCGCCCGGATTTCGGTTACGATATTCTGCGCGACCACATCCCCGATGCCCTTGATGCCCTGCAAGGTGCCAGCCGAGATTTCCCCTGCGAGCAACTCCTCCGCATCGCAATTCGCGGCAAGTAGCCCTGCGACATTGCCTCCCACCATCGGGATATTCAGGGCCGCCAGGAATGCGGTCAGCGGCGCCTTCTTCGCCTTTTCCAGTTCGCTGAAGAAGAGGTCCGTCGTCTTGTCACCATAGATTTTCTTGTCGAGGTCTCCAGGCTGGAGATTCACCAACTGTCCCAATGTCCGGATCTGGTTGTTCTCGTAGAGTTTTCGCACAAACGCCTCGGCGATGCCCAGGAAGCCCAGGCTCACGATGGACGCGTAGAGCTTCTGCACCTGCTTTTCGCTGCAACCGGGGTTCGTGCACTCCACCGTCGTCTCGCCGACCGCCAGCGCGCCGCCGCAGAAGGGGCACGCTTCCAGCTTCACCGGACGGCTTGCCGCAGTGTGCGCGGCGTCGATCAGATGCGGGATCACGTCGCCTGCGCGTTCGACCGTGACCTCGTCCCCCACGCTCAGCGAGCCATCCAGCAGGCATTTGTTCATCTCGCCGACCACCGGCATGGTAAGCGGAAGCCTCACGCGGGAAATCGTCACCCCGCCCAGGTCCACCGGCTCCAGCAGCCCGACTGCGGAGAGCTGCCGCTTGCCCATGCTCCATTCGATGCCGTTGAGCGTGGTCTTCCTGCTGCGGTTGGTGAACTTGTAGGCGATTGCGCCGCGCGGATGATGGTCGGTCGCCCCCAGCGACTCCGCGTATTGCACGTCCGCCAGCTTCAGCACAATGCCGTCCATTGGATACGGGACGGTCGTGGCGATGCGCTCCTTGATCTTCTCCCAGTCGCGGGCGATGTCTCCGGCCCGGACCTCGAAACGGATGTAGTCGTAGTCCACAAACTCCAGATATGCACCCTGTTTCCGGTAGAATTCGACATCATCCGTGCCGATGATCCCCGCCACGCCGTTGCGCTGGTTCTTGAGCGGCTGGCCGCCTTTGCCCACGACCTTTCGGTATACCGTCGCGAACGCCTCGTTGCCGATTACGATCTCGCCCAGCAGCTCCGAAGTGCGGATGTCGACTTGCTTGTCCGTGACGAAGCGGATGATGGGCAGTTTCGCGGTGTAGTCCTCGCCCGTCACCCCGTCGCCGCGGCTGGAAAGCACGCCGTGCTCCAGGAGTCCGCTGATGCCGTCGAACTTGGGCTGGATGAAAAGCCTCTCCTGCGGGGTGCGGGCGTATTTGTTCACCCACTTCAGGAGTTCCTCCAGGCTATACGCCTTGTCGAGGCTGAGCATTGGCTTCGAGTGCGTGACCTTTGGCCCCTTCAGCTCCACCGGCGCAATCTGCGTGACTAGCGGATTTGCGGGGTCCAGGCGCTTGAGTTCCTCCACCAGCGCATCGTACTCCGGGTCGGAAATCTCCGGGGCATTCTGGTTCCAGTAGAGGTCGTTCGCACGCCGGATCGCGCCTTCCAGCTCCGCAATCCGGCTCTTCGCATTCTGATTGGCAAACTCGAACAAATCCATGTGGATAATATGCCCTCTCTTGGGAGGTCTGTCGGTCAGACAACGGTTTTCACTGCACTTCGATGGTGGATTGCGTGGACTCCCACCCCTCGCCAGGCCATACCAGCAGCCGGTGCGGCCCGCGCTCCAGCCGCATTGGCGCGCCGGACTTCAGGAACCCCAGGTACTCCCCATCCAGATAGACATGCGCCTCGGGGGGCTCGATGGCCAGCGAGAAGGCTATTGAGCCATCGCGTCTTGCCCGATAGGTCCCCGGAGCGGGAGTCAGGATTTTCGCTTGTTGCCGTGGAATGCCCTCCGTGGCCTCCTGCTGGCAGCTGGAACAACGCTGCAAGGGGATGCCTTCCACCACCGTGCCAGGGCGAGTCACCTTGCAGAAGGGAGATGGTGCCAAACCGCTGACGCTGCAAAGTTCGCGGGTACACAGTCCCTCCTCTTCCTTCCAAGTCACCGGCCGTCCCTGATGGAGAAAATACTGCAATGCCCCGGCGACCGGCGCGGCAATCTCGCTCCCGACGAGTCTTTCGTTCGGAGTGCCGGACTTGTTTCCGTACCACACCCCCACGGTCCATTCCGGCGTGACTGCGAAGCACCAGGCATCGCGGTTGCCATTGGAAGTGCCGGTCTTCCAGGCGACCTCCAGACCGCCCGCGCCAGGCAATGGACGGGTGCGCATCATCCGCAACAGCAGCGCGGCAGTCGCAGGATGCCAGTAGGCGGTGGTCTCCGGCTCGGGGGCATCCTCCAGAAAGCGCACTTCGCGATGGAATCCCAACGACGAATAGGCGGCAGTCAAGGACAGCAGCCGACTCTCCAGCCCCCCAATTGCCATGCTCAGCCCGGTATAGGCAACGGTCTTCTCCCGCGCCTCGGAACTCTCCACACGCGCCGAAGCGAAGATCCCCAGCGGCGCCAGCTGTTCCAGCATCCGCTTCACGCCCAGCCGGGCCAGGAGGCGTATCGCGGGGATGTTCAGCGACTCCGACAATGCCACGTCGGCGGTCACCTTCCGCCGGAACGTGCCGTCATAGTTGCCCGGCCGATAGTCCGCCAATCCCAAAGGAGTGTCTTCCAGGACGGTATCCGCCGTGATCAACCCGCCCTGGATTGCCTCGCCATAGATAAAAGGCTTCAATGCAGAACCCGGCGAACGCCATGCGAGGGCGGCATTCACCGCCAAGGCGGCGGGATCGCCGCAGGACAATGTCCCGACCATGGCACGTACCTTCCCGGTCGCCGTCTCGATGACTACGGCGGCGCCATCCTTCACCCCGGGAGCCTGTGACAGTCCCTTTTCCAACTGCTTCTGCACCATCTGCTGAATCTCCGGATACAGAGTGATGTGATACTCGCTGCGCCCCGGCGCCAATTGCTGGACATAATCCTGGAACTGGCGGTCCTCCGTCTGCGGCCATGCCGGCAGCGAAAAGTCACGATAGCGCAAGGGCTGGCGCTTGATCTCCTCCGCCTCCTCGGCCGTAATGCGTCCGGCGCGTTGCAGAATCACCAGCACCACATCGCGACGCCACACCGCCCGTTCCGGATGACGGTCTGGCCGAAACCGGTTGGGGCTCTGCGGCAGACCCACCAGCAAAAGCTGCTCGGCGCGATTGAGTTCGCGGGCGGGACGTCCAAAATAGAAACGCGCCGCCGCCTCGATCCCGTAGATCAGTCCGCCATACGGAAGCAGATTGAAGTACTCCTCCAGGATTTCGTCCTTGGAGTGTTCCTTCTCCCAATTCCAGGCCCGGCCAATCTGGCGCAGCTTATAGAGAATCCCACGGCCGCGTCCGCAATACTGGTTGACCACCTGCATGGAAATGGTCGAGCCACCGGAAATCACCCGCCGCGAGGCAACCATCTGCCAAGTCGCCCGCAGCATCGCGCCGTAGTCCACGCCATGATGCGAATGAAAATGGCGGTCTTCAACGGCAATGACATCCTCGACCAGCGTCTCAGGAACCTCATCCAGCGAAATCGGAAAACACCACCGGTACTCGCTACCGCGTTCAATGGAATAGAGGTCGCCATGGCCATCATAGATGAATATGCTTGAACGGAAACCTGCTATATCCTCCGGTGTCACCCGTTGCTGCATCATCCAGTGGTAGACGCACAGTCCGGAAACCAGGCACAATGCCACGAGAATCCCCGCACTCCATGCGAATTTACGCCAATGGCGATGGATAAACTTTAGACAATTCTTGACAATTTTGGACATATTTGCATATTCTTTTCATGCCATGCTGGGAATAAGACAGGTGTGAAGTCCCCAAAAACGTGAAAGGCACGCAGGAGCGCACCCCATGTCAGTCGCCGGGCGGCGTGACATCCGTCCATTCGGGAGTGCCTTCAGTGACTTTGGTAAGCTGCTCGATCTTCTTCTCGGCCTCGGTCAATTTGGCATTGCAGAGTTTGCACAACTTCGTGCCCTGCTCGAAAGCCTTCATGCTCTCCTCCAACGAGAGTTCTCCGCTCTCTAATTTCGAGACAATCTCCTCAAGCTGCTTCAGCGCTTCTTCAAATTTGAGTTCTTCCGCCATGGTCGTGAAACTCCTTTTTCATTCCCCGCGGCATGTCGCCGCAGGCACCGAACCATCCCACCTCTAGCCCTTCACCTCTAACTTGATTTTCCCTTTGGAGAGCAATGCAGTGAGCTGCTGGCCAGGTTTGGTCTCAGCGGGCTTCCGGATGGCCTTCCGTTCTGCATCCAGCAGGATGCTGTAGCCCCGCTTTAGCACACCCTTGGGATCCATTGCCCCCAGTGGCAACGCCGCATTCTGCAAACGCGCCCGCCGGCTTGCCAGATCATGCGCAATGGCCTCCGGCAGCCGCCGCCTCAGCTCATCCAGCCGCATCCGCAACTCGCGTGCGCGGCCTGGAAGTGCGCTGGCAAGGCGCAGCTGCGCGGCGTCCAACCGCTGCGCCTGCTGGTGGTAGAGGTCCTGCGGGTGTTGAAGATATGCGCAGCTGGCGAGGGGTGTGAAGCGAAGCCTGGCGGCATCCAGCAGATGCCGCAATGCGCGAGGAAGCCGCTGGGCGAATTGTTCCAATGCGTTCGCCAGCTGTAGCACGCCCTCGGTGACCGTATTGGCGGCCTGCGTCGGGGTGATCACCGAGACATCCGCCACATAGTCCAGTATCGTGACGTCGATCTGGTGTCCGACCGCGCTGACCACGGGGATTTCCGAAGCCGCGACGGCGCGCGCCAGCGTCTCGTCGTTGAACTCCCAGAGGTCCTCCATCGACCCGCCGCCACGCGTAACCACAATGACCTCGCAAGCATGAAAGGCGTTCAGGAATTGAACGGCGGAGGCAACTCTCGCGGCAGTGTCTTGCCCCTGCATTGGCGACGGCACAATGCGAACATGCAAATTCGGGACCCGTGAATACGCAGTCTTCAGGAAATCTTGCAATGCCGCGCCGGACGGGCTGGTGATGACCGCCACGCTTTTGGGCCACAGCGGCAGCGGCCGCTTGCGCTCCGGCGCGAAAAGCCCTTCGGCAGCCAGCCTCTTGCGTGTCTCCAAATAGCGCTGCATCAGGCTCCCCTGCGCATTCGCGGGAATCAGCTCCCTGACGCAGAATTGGTAGGTGCCCCCGGCCACGAAAAGGTCAAGGTTCCCTCTCAGAATCACACAGTCGCCCGCCGACAACTGCAACGCGGAAAAGCGACGTGCACCGCCAAAATAGACGATGCTGATCGAGTTTCCCAATTCGTCCTTCAGCACGCCATAGACATGCCCGCTGGCGTTTACCTGGACACGCCCCAGTTCGCCGCACAGCCAGATCGTGTCTCCCAGATGGGCTTTGATCACGCTCTGGGCATGGCGGTTCAACTCCCCGACTGTCCAGGCGAAATTGGGATCATGCGGCATCATGGGAATGGACAATGAGGAACAAGCGGGCTCCGGGCTCCGCGCCTGCAGTTATTCCTGAAATTGTTGAAAGAACGCTGGTTTGGCTGGCGCACGTCCCGCGCGACATGGCGGCAGGGTCCATGGACGCACTTCCAAAGACAAGCCCCCGTCATCGTTGGCCTGTGATGACGGGGGCAAGCAGAGAACCCGTAGGCTATTGCCTAAAGCCGATCAGTAGACCTCCTCGACTTCGACACCGTCCTCGTCAAACTCCTCGACGTCCTCGTCAAGCTCGTCGACTTCCTCGGAGCCACCATCCATGAATTTGCCGACAAGCTGGACAACGGTAAAGATGTCGGCCTGGCTCAATGAGCAGGTCAAATTGACCACGTTGCCCTTCTGCGAGCAAGCCAGCGAATTGACAAAACTCACATCGGCCTCTCCTGCCACCGCAGGAGCCATGGCCTTGACCTGCGGAACGACCTCTGTGTCAAGCATGGACTTGACGGCGCCGGCAAACTCGGGGGTGATGAAACTGGCGCCAAGCTGGAGATCAACGAGGCCGCCGGAAGTGGCGGCGGAAAACAGGAACACGTCAACCGCCGAGGCGAAGCCAGCGGCCTCCGGACTAGCATCCGTCGCCATTGCCTTGATTTCGTCCGTCATGACAATTCCAACGCTCAGGAAAGAGCCATCCAGCGCATTCGCCTGGGCGACCGTCAGACGGGCAGGCGCCGCCGCGGCTTCCGCAGTCAGCTGCTTTTTGAGCACGTCCGGCGCACCGACAAAAAAGAGCCGTCCATCTTCGGAGAAGACAAGGGCAATCACCACGCCTTCTTCATCCGTCAAATTCACACCCTTAAAGCCATTGATCTGGGTGGCGGCGGCGGTGTATTCGGTAGACTCGGTGCTGACAACCTTGGCGATGACGACATCCACCAGCTGCCCCAATGCCTCTTTCAACTCCACACAAACCATGAACTTCTTCACTGCCTCCGACGAAGACAGTTCGTCGCCATTGACATCCGCCATTGTCAGAGAAGAGACCACCGTGATGTTGGCTCTTTCAAGACGTGACTTGAGTTCCGCCATCACAGGGTCGCTGGCATCCAGCTCAATATCCAAAAAACCGGCCAGAGTGCCCAAGGCGTCATGGTCGAAAAAATCCCCCAGGACGCTGTTGTTGAGTTTATGCGCATTCAAGGTCAATGCAATGCTGGCATCCGGCAAATACGCGTTTTTAACGGAAAGGGCAGGCGCCGCGCAAAGTGCCACAGTTGCAACAAACAAGGCAAGGAAAGAGAGTTTCTTGGTCATAAGTGAGAGTCCTTTTGGCAGTTTTGGGTGATTAGTAAGGTTAAAATTTTAGATGCCAATACGCAATGAATCGAAGGTCTCATCCGTTGAAGTTGATTCGCGGGTCGATGAGGATGTAGCAGAAATCGGAAAGGATATTTCCGAAGAGACCCAGGATGGAGGTTAGCGCCAGAATCCCCATGAAGACAGGGTAGTCGCGCCCGACAATCGCCTCCAGGCTGAGATTGCCCATTCCGGGAATTTCGAAGACGCGCTCGATGATCACGGAACCAGCGAACATCACCGTCAGTACGCTGCCGAAGCCTGTCGCCACCGGCACGAGCGCGTTTCGCAACGCATGGCCCCATAAGGCACGGGCGGTGCTGCCGCCCTTCGCATAGACCGTCCGGATGTAGTCGCTGTTGATCTGCTCCAGGAGCGAGTTCTTCATCAGCAGCGTGAGCATCGCGAAGGACCCCGTCATATAGCAGAGGACGGGCAGGAAGGTATGCAGGAAGATGTCTTTCGCCTTGCCCCAGAGACTCAATTCCGCATAGTTGGGAGAATGGAATCCGGCGGCCGGGAAGACATCCCATAGCCCCTCCACTGTCCCGCAGAAGAGCATTTTCAGCAGCATCCCAAGTGCGAAGACCGGAATTGCATATCCGACAAAGACAACCACACTGGAAAAAAGGTCGAACGGCTCGCCATGGCGCAACGCCTTGCCGACCCCCAGCGGTATGCAGACCAGGTAGGTCAGAATGAAGCTGGTCAAGCCAAAAACCAGCGAAACGGGGAAACGCTGGGAAATCATTTCCCAGGCGGTCTTGTTGGAGAATTTGTAGGAACGGGCGAGCATCCCGCAACGGTCCCGCCACAGCCAGTGCCAGTAGCGCACCCAAAGAGGCTGGTCAAAGCCGAAGTGCTTCACAAAAGCCTGGCGTTCGGCCTCGGCGGCTTGTTCACTGGTCGCCGCACCGCCCGTACCGGCAGCCAGGGACACCTCTCCGCCTGCTCCGACACCACGAAGCTGGAGCATCAGCTGCTCCACCGGCCCCCCCGGAACAAACTGCGTGATGATGAAGCAAAGCATGGTGATTCCCAGAAAAGTGGGAACCACCAGCAGGAGCCGACGGAGAAAGTAGTCCAGACGCTCCATGAAGACTGTTTATTTACTCAGCGGCGGTCTCGGCATCAGGATCAGGAGCGGTGGTCTCGACGTCAGGAGTCTCCTCGGAACTGCTTGCGTTGGGATTGGGACCAGCTCCCTCAATGCCAACTGGCGCAATGTTCAATTGAGGCATGTTGCGGATTTGCAACGGGATGTCAGGATTCGTGTCGTCTTTGCCATAGGCCTTCAGGAACAAAGCATCTGACTCTTCGGCACTTAGCGACGGATCCATGGCCAAAAGCGAGTAGCATTTGCTCCAGGTCGCGTTGATTTCGTTTATCATATTCTCGTCATCGATCTTTTCCGAAATCGTATTGTTGTCGTTTTCGCCAAAGAGGCCTTCGAAAACATTGATCGCCTCACGGAGTGTCACATAGTTCGGCCCATCATCTTCGGTCCGCTTGTCATTGACGGCATCATTGTACATCGCAATCGCCCGGTTGGCCTCATTGATTACGTTCCTCTTACTCAATTTGTTAAAACAGTAGAAGATGGCCAGAATGATGAATACCGCGAAAATGAGATTCTTTACCAGATTGGCATTGGAGGCCGTCTCGGCTTTCGTGTCTTGCGCCGCGGGTTTCGTCTCTTCAACATCCTTTGCAGGGGCTTCTTTCTTGTTTTCTTCAGACATTGTCAACTCCAAGTTGAATGGTTTCTAGGGAAAAACAAAAAAACAAAAAACAAAATGCAATCGACGACGAACTGTTTTTACTCGAATTGAGGTGGCGGGGTATCGGGATTGATCCGGATGATGCATGCTTCGTCGACATCATCCCCAGTTCGCCAGAGGATTTCACAATCCTCCAGGTAGCACTGGTATTCGCGCCCCGGAATGCGCTGGTAAGCGGGACGGGGATCGGCCGACACGACCTTGACGCACAACTCTCGGAAAGCCGGCGGACGCAAGGCGAGCACCGCCTCGGCCTCCGGTGCGATGGTGACTCGCAACGATGCCTCCGGTGCCGTCGGTGCAAAACCGCCAGTCGCATCAGGGATGGCATCGGCATACGGGAGATACGGCTTGATGTCCAGCACCGGAGTGCCGTCCACCAGGTCCATCCCGCTGACTTTCAGAAACAATTTTCCGTGAGGACGCTGCTCGATGCCCTCAAGTCTCATCGCGGAAAGTCCAATGGGCACCGGTCGAAACGGCGAACGAGTCGCAAAGACGCCTAGACGGCTGTCACCGCCGAGGCGTGGAGGACGTACCGTCGCCTTCCACTCCTTCCGTAAATTCTGATGGAATATGAATATAACCCAAATATGAGAAAATTCCTCCAATCCCCGAATAATATTTGGCTGATTGCACGGTGGAAGGAGTTCAATGGTCCCTGTTGCCTGCGCAATCAGCCCGCTTTGGCGCGGGATTCCGAACTTCGTCCGGTAGCAGCTGTGCACCATTCCGACTGGTGAGAATTGGTAGCTGGCGGTGCCTTCCATTGAAAGTGCATTTTCCCCGCGCAAGAATGCACAGGCACAGAACAACTTTAATGCGAAGGGTGCGCAAGAGCGCAGCCCTCCAGACTTAACCTTTGACCTTTATTTCAGCCGTTCCACAAGCTCGTGGAGAGCGGGTTCCATCATCGCCACGCAGGCGCGGTAGCGCTCGAGATCCTGCTTGTTGGGATCGAAGACATCCTTGTCCTCCCGCAGAATGGACAGCAGCGTCTTGGTCTTGTTGCGGGCGGACACGAATTTCTTCTTGATCTCGCGTTCCTGGTCGTGCGTCATGCAAAGGATCAGCTCGGAGGACTTGACGAGCTTCGCGCTGAGTTCCTGCACGCCAACGCGAAGTGGCTCAAGGCCCCGCTCGGCAAGAATCGTGCGCACCGGGTCGGCAATCGCCGCGCCATGCTGGGCATGAAGCCCCGCCGAGTCCACCTGCCACTCCGCCAGTCCGCCTTCCTTGGCAAACTGATGGAAGAGCGCGGCGGCCAGCGGGCTGCGGGTGCGGTTCGAACTACAGACAAAGAGGAGCGTGAGCATCTTATCCGCGCTGGCTCTTGAAGAACTCGATGGTCTGCGCCAGGCCTTCCTCGAAGTTGAAGGAAGGCTTGAACCCGGTCGCCTGGAGCTTTCCAATGGCGGCGTAGGAGTGCTTCACGTCGCCGGCGCGAACGCCCTGGTGAACGATCTCGGACTTCGATCCGGTCAGCCGAACGATCTTCTCGGCCAGGTCGTTGATGGTGATGACGCCGCCGTAGGCGATGTTGTGGACGCCGGTGGCCTCGCACTCGGTCGCGAAGAAGGCGTTCGCCTTCACGATGTCCTTCACGAAGATGAAGTCGCGGGTCTGTTCGCCGTCGCCGAAGATGGTCAGCGGCTCGTTGGCCAGGGCCTTCGCGATGAAGATCGGCACCGCCGCCGCGTAGGCGCTATGGGGATCCTGACGCGGTCCGAATACGTTGAAGTAGCGCAGGCACGCGGTGGGCAGATTTCGCTCGCGGGTGTACATCTGGCAGTAGTATTCCGCGTCCAGCTTGGTTACCGCGTAGGGGCTCTTGGGTTCGGGAACCATCGTCTCCACTTTCGGCACCGTGGGATTGTCGCCGTAGATGGCGGCGGAGGTGGAAAGGCAGAGCTTCTTCGCGCCGGCCTGAGCGGCGGCCTCCAGCACGTTCAGCGTGCCGATGGCGTTGAGTTCCACGCATTCGACAGGCTTGGACATCGACTCCGGCACGGAAATCAGCGCGGCCAGGTGGAAGACGTAGTCCACGCCTTCCATTGCCCTGGCCAGCAATGGCTTGTCCAGAATCGACCCTTCGATGAACTCGCATTCCAGGCCATCGAGGTTCTTCTTGTAGCCGGTACGCAGGTTGTCCAGGACCCGGATTTCGGCCTTGCCCTGGAAGTGCTGGACGATGTGGCTGCCGATGAAGCCGGCGCCGCCTGTGACGAGAATTCGCATGGTATTGTCTCCTAGTTCTAATGGATTAGGGAACGGTTTCCCATCCCCGCAGTTGAAATCACATCTTCTGTCTTCCCCCCAAGGCACGTGAAAGCGTGGCGGGGTCTGCGTAGCCCACATCCGCCCCGGCGGGGATGCCTGAGGCGATCCGGGTAATGGCAAGATTCTCGTTTCGGCAGAGTTCCGCCAGATAGTTCGCGGTCGCCTCGCCTTCCACATCCGGGCTGGTCGCCAGGATGAGTTCCGTGACTTCGTCTCCGGCAAGGCGCTCCCGCAGCTCGCGGATGCGAAGCGCCTCGGGGCCGACACCGGAAAGCGGCGAGAGACGCCCCCCAAGCACATGGTAGAGGCCGTTGTAGCCCGTCTGCTCGAAGACCGCAATCTGACTGGCCTGCTCCACCACGCATACCTGGCGGTGGTCGCGGCGCGGCGACGCACAGATCACGCACTCGCCGCCCTCGGTGTAGTTCCCGCACTTCGGACAATTCTTCACCCGCTCATGCAAATGCGCCAGGTCATCCGCCAATGAACTCAGGTCGGCGTCCTTCCAGCCCAGCATCGAGAACGCCAGACGCTGGGCGGTACGGCGACCCACTCCAGGCAGCCGCCCCAGATGGGCGATCAGATGCTCTAACGCTGGAGGAAATTTGACTTCCACTTTTTATAAATGTAAATGGTTCAAGATATTAAGGTAAAAGGAGACAAGAGGACAGATACTGGCGGGGCCAAGCCATTCTAGCCAATCGCGCCTGTATCTTGTACCCTTTATCCTTCCTTGATGCGCGCATCAAAGACGTCCGCATTGAAACGCCGGGCAATCTCCTGCACGCCGGGAATCTGCCGCATCTCCGAAAGCTCTTCTTTGGTGGCCTTCCGATAGCCATTCTTCACAGGCTCGACGCCCAACGAGGGAGCCGACGCACCTGATTCCGCAGGTGCTTCATCGCGCATCAGTATCGCAACAGCATCTGCGCCAAACGCGGAAGGAACCGCATCTGGCGGTTCCAGTGGGAGGTTGGTCTGGCTCGAAGGACTTGCGACACTAGCAGCACTAGAGGGGCTGGGTTGGCTAGAGGGGCTGGGTTGGTCAGAAGGGCTAGCAACACTAGAGGGGCTAGCCGCAACCGTCGCAACGGGCGGCGGGGTGTATTGCACGTTGTTCACGACTGTCTGCACGCCAGCAAGTTGTTCCTTGGGAATCAGCCCGCCCAGAACATTCAGGTGCGTGAGGATGTCGTCCAGCTGCACGCTATGCGCATCGGTCATCACCTGCGCGACGATGACTTCCAGCGCGATGCGCTTGTTGAGAGCATCGCGGAAGGTCCGCTCCTGCGAGACGAAACCCGCCAGCACCCGCCGCACCATTGCAGGCGGCACCGTTCGGGCCAGATTCACCAGGTCGGAAAGTTCTTCGCGGCTGACCTCCAGGAATTTCGCGGCGTCGTTGCAGGTCCCCGCCAGCATCAAGTTCCGGACATACTCCACCAGGTCCTCGAGAACCCGGCTGAGGTCGCGGCCGGACTCCGCCAGGCGCGAAACGACGTCCATCGCCCCGCCCAGCTGATTCGCGAAGATGCTGGTCGCCAACGCCCGCAGCTCGGTGCCGGAGGCCAGCCCGAAGGCGTTGATGACATCTTCCTCGCGAATCGTCTCCGCCGCAGAGTCCCCGCCGCAGAAGGCGATCATCTGGTCGAAGATGGACTGCGCATCTCGCATCCCGCCGTCCGCCGCACGGGCGATTGCCGCCAACGCGGCGTCCTCCACATAAATCTTCTCCGCATCGGCGATCTTGCGCAGACGTTCCGAAATCAGCGGCACGGGGATGCGGCGCAGGTCGAAGCGCTGGCATCGCGAGATGATGGTCGGCAGCACCTTGTGCGGCTCGGTGGTCGCAAAGAGGAACTTCACGTATGGCGGCGGCTCCTCAAGCGTCTTGAGCAACGCATTCCAGGCGCCCGCCGAGAGCATGTGCACTTCGTCGATGATATAAATCTTATATCGACATTTGGTGGGGGGGTACTGCACCTGGTCGCGGATGGAACGCATGTCGTCCACGCCATTGTGGGAGGCTCCGTCGATTTCCAGCACGTCCAGAGAGTTCCCCGCCGCGATCTCGCGGCAGTTCTCGCATTCGCAGCATGGCTCGCCGTCTTTCAGATTCAGGCAGTTGAGCGCTTTCGCGAAGATTCGCGCGGAGGTGGTCTTGCCAATCCCGCGGGACCCCACGAACAGATACGCATGGCCGATGCGCTGCGCCTGAATGGCGTTCTTCAGGGTGCGGGCAATATGCTCCTGCCCCACGACTTCGGCGAAAGTCTGCGGGCGCCATTTGCGGGCAAGCACTTGATAGGCCATAAAAATTAAAATTTAGAAATTAGAAATCAGGAACTTATTGTATATATCGACACCCGCCCCGTTCCGCACCAAGACGAATGGTTCTACGCCCCGGCGCATGGTTCTGCGCCTCGACGCGGGCGTCGGTGGTTGAAAAAAAATCACGCCGCCGACTCCGGAATGACTGGCACCCAAGTTGTTTGCTTAGGGCTGCTTGGTTCCCCATCTGACCCGGTTCACAACCACCTTGCCGACAGGTTCCGAAACCAGCGACGTGACGAAGGCTTAATATAACGGGCTTTTCCATTTTGCAAAGGACAGCCCGCGTTTTTTTCATGAAACGCTCCTGCCAATGGCGTTTCAGTCCTCCCTGGCGGGTGCTGCGAAGGTCGTCCGCTGGCAGTCGTATGTCGGCACAAAACCATGCGTGGAGCCCTGCACCCAGGTGATTTCCTTGGGGCATTCCAGGTTGTTATAGAAGATGGCGATTCCGGAGGGAGGGCAGGTATAGTCCCCCAGCCCGGCACGGACGACATTTACGGCACAGCTTTTGGGGATGCGTTTTGCCAGGTGGATGGGATCGTAGTAGTTGAGTTCCTTCACGTACGGAATCCCCCAGGAAGGCGCAAGTCGCCCGAAGGTTTTGCCGGAAACGGCGCAGCACCAGGGCACTTCGGGAAATGCGGAAGTCACGTCGTGGTCAAGTGACGCCGCCCAGATGGTCTGGAGACCGCCCTGGCTGCCGCCGCGCGCCTCCAATGTCTTGCCATTCCACTCCGGGAGGGACTTGACAAATTGCAGCGCCCTCAGCACCCGCAACGCCATGCCGTTGAAGTAGGCCGTCTCGGGATTCTGGTTCTGCGCCGGGTCGAATGCATAGTTGTAGCCATTCGACTTCAGTGCCTCCACGTATTCCCGATGGTACTGTCGGCCGCTCTCGGGGTCGTGCGCCTTGAGCAAGTCGTAGCCGTGGGCGTTGATCTCGAAAATGACCGCCGTCCTGGAAAGCCACCTGGAGACCTCCTGCAAATTGGTGGAATAACCTTGGAAACGGACGATCGCAGGCAGGGATTTTTCCGCCGCGCCTTCAGGGACTGCCAGATATCCCGTGACCGGCGCCGGACCGGGGCATGCCACGGAGACGGCATAGACCTTCACCCCCTCCACAGGACTGGTAACCTCAGTCATGTAGTTGACCGACAGGGGGACTTCCTCCAGTTTCGCAAACTGGCGCCACCAGAACGCATCGAAGTCCGGCGGCTCGGGAATCCCTTGAAGCTGTTCGACATCCACGCCTGCGCCGCCATCAAAGGTGACCTTCCCTGCCTCGCCGACGCCGTTTGCATTCACCACGGCCTTTCCGTCGGGCCCCCGCAGAAGCGCGTGGACATGCACAAAGCCTGGGCGGTCCAGCACCGCATGGACATGCAACGGCTCGGTCGCGGGAGCCTGCCCCTTCTGCACTGAACCATCGTCCCCGGAGCACGTCCAGTCGAGGGTATAATCGCCATCCAGTTCCTGCCCGCCAAAATCCATCTCCAGCACAAACTCGATGGGTTCGTAGATCGTGTAGAAGGGATGCTCTTTCGTCGTGCCGCCTTTAAATACCAATTTATCCACGTCCAGCTCTGCCGCCAAGGTTGCCAACACGCAACTCAGCAGCCAGAACAATGTGATTCTTAAAAAAGTTTTTTGCATAGCATCAATCCCCCTTTAGGAAAAAAGTCAAAGAAATTACGCCAGCACCAGCGGTCGGCGGGTCGCGCCGAACATCAGCTCCACGATGACCGGATAGTGGTCGGAGAGGTAGCCGCCATCCACCATTCGGTCATCCACGCGGTAATTCAAAACAGTCAATCCTCGTGAAACGAAGATGTAGTCGATCACCTTTGCACTTTGCCCCCAGTTGTGGAACGTCGCATCCCGCGGCCCGCAGACCCCCTGAAGGGCGATTCCGCGTGCGTCCTCCAGGACAGCGCTGGCCTGAGTCCACACGGGGCTGTCGGGCGTGGCATTGAAATCCCCCATGAGCAGCTGCGGAAAGTCCGGGCAATGCGCCGCCATCTGATCCTGAATCAGTTTGAGACCATTGACTTGCGCCTCCATGCCAATGTGGTCGAGGTGCGTGTTGTAGCAGCTGAAGCGCTGTCCGGTGACCTGGTCGCGGAAGACACCCCAGGTCGCCATGCGTGGGCATGCCGCGCCCCAGGCGCACACGCCAGGCACCGCCGGGTTGTCACCGAGGGCGAAATTCCCCCAGTCCAGGACCTCCAGGCGTAGCGGGTCGTAGAAAATGGCGCAGGATTCGCCTTTTTGTCGGAAGTCGTCCCGTCCTCCTCCAATGAATCGATAGCCGGTGTCTCCCGTCAAACTGGTGGCCTGTTGGATGTATGCTTCCTGAACACCGAAGAGCGCCGGACACTCATTGGACAGGAACTTCCGGATGCGCGGGAGCCGGTCCGCCCAGGAGTTCGGCGACTTGTCCCACGGCCCTTCGCACCGCACATTGAGGGTGACGACTTTCAGTTCATTCATAACTTTATTTATTGACACTCAAAAGCCAAAGAACTCCTTCGGGCGGTCGTACGCCAGCCGACGCGCCAGTTTCTTGGCGACGGATGCGGGCATCTGGCCGCGGTTCGCCATGTTGGCAAGCGTCTCGGCCAGTGTGCGGCGGTAGAGCTCGAAGCGCGACCCGTAGGAGAGGATTTTGCGAGAGTCGGAGACCATCCCCGTCATGTTGCTGATGAGGTCGATGGATCCACCCAGGTTAAACTGGTTGTGCATGCCTTCGTAGGAGTCATTCAGCCACCAGGCCGGCCCCAGGCATACCGTGGAACCGAAAGCGCGGGTGAGCGCGGCCAGCGTGGCGTTGTGGACGGGGCTCATGTTGTAGAGGACGGTCTTGAGCCGCCCGTCGAAGCGGTTGAGGAAGGGCATCAGCGGTGCCAGGAAAGCGACGTCGTGGTCGGCGATGTCTCCGCCCGCGTCCGCCCCGATGGCGTCCCAGAGGGACTTGCGCACATCGCGGATGACCCCGAAATGGAGCTGGAAGACCCACCCGCTCTTCGCGTCCATCTCCGCGACCTCATTGAGGAAGAACGCCTTGAACTGGGCGACTTCCGCAACTTCGAGCCTTTCTCCGGAACGCGCCTTGGCGAAGAGCTTTGCGGCGACGGCACGTTCGACCTGCTGGCCGAACGGGATGTAGATGCCGTGGTCGGAGGCACGGGCACCCAGGCGTTCCATCAGGTCGTGCCCCTTCTGAAGTGCATTGAAGAAGTCATCCAAGTCGTTGATTTTCATGCACCAGCGGTTCGCCAGGTGGTCCACGTAGGCATTCCAGGTGGGCTTTTCGATGTTCATCGCGGCGTCCGGCCGGAAGGTCGGCCGCACCCGCCCCGCCAGGCGACTGGATGCGAGGGTGACATGATGCTCCAGCGTGTCCGCCGGGTCGTCGGTCGAGCACATCGCCTCCACGTTCATCGCCAGGATCAGCGACTGCGGGCTGCATTCCGGCGTGGCGAGCTTCGCCTGCGCGGCCTGCCAGATCGCCTCTGCGTTCTCCGCGTTGATCTCCAGGTCGATGCCTAGCCTGCGCTTCAGGTCCAGATGGATCCACTCGTACGTGGGGTTGCCGGCGAAGAGTTCGAAAACGCCGGCCAGCGCCAGCCACTTCGCGTGGTTGTCCGCCTCTTTGCCGGTGATGAGCTCCTCTGGAACGCCGCATTTGCGTTCCAGCTCCCAGACATAGTGGTCGGTTGCGCCCTCGGCGTCCCAGAGGTCGGTGAAGCCGCGGTCTTCGGCCAGCGCCTTGACGTCGCAGTGGTTGTGGGGGTCCAGAATGGGCAATGCCGCGATTTCATCATAGAGGTCGCGCGCCAGCGGGGAGGTCAGGAGGTAGTTTTCGTCGAGAAATGCCATGTCCGTATGAGTTTGGTTCGCTGTGGATAAGAAATTGCATTCAATATAGCGGTTTCCACGCGTTCCGGCGGTCTTCGTGACGGCACCGCCGCTGCAAATCCAAGTCCGATTCGTCACGGCAGACGACTCGTGATGAAAAATCATTGCCGCAGTCACTCCCGTCCGGAAAAACTTGGGAATTATACCGTTACTTGCCTGGTTTCCGGGACACAACGGGACACACGGGGCAAAGGAATCCAAGCCACCGTCCCATCCGTCCCATTTATCCAATACGCAAGTTAAAGATATCGTTTCCGAAAATATCCGAATTTCGCCGTCAACTTGCCAGATTTCCACATCCTCCAGAAAGCGACGGGAGATCGCTGTCAGGCCCGTCGGTTTTCCGTATGATCCCGCACGACCATGCCCCTGGCACTGCGCAAAGTGGCGCATCCCCAAAAAGCGCAGGCTTTCCTGTCCACCGCATGACTTCCACGACTTTCCGGGAACGGGCTTGCATCCCCCGGCATCGTACGTTAAATTTGAAAGGGCGGGTGGTTGGGGGGGGTAACCCACCATCCATCACTGCGGTCCGGCAATTTTTCGTTGGAAAGCCACTGGCGTTCCCTGAATCCGTGAATTAACACCGTGGTGACGACGTGTCACCACAACTTATTCCGTCGGCGAAGGACGAGGCCTCATATGCTTTACCCTGAATCCGTGAATTAACACCGTGGTAACGAGGCGTCACCACAACTTATTCCGTCGGCGAGGTGCCAAGGCTACATACATCCTTCCATCGGCGGGGTACCAACGCTCGGCGGAGCGCCAAGGCTACATCCTTCCGTCGGCGAGGCACCGACACTACATGCTTTACATAAATTCACGGATTCAGGGCTCCGTCCGAGAGACTGAACGCATGCCATGCATCTCGCCAGGGACGCAGGGGAAAGGCCCAATCTCAGGCGTTGTCTTTTTTGTTTGTCTTGTGGAAAATGGATTTTTATCGGACAGCCGTGTTCCGAAGTGTCAAAAGTACGTGGGGTTTAACCCGGATATGCCCAATAAAGCCCCCGGGAGGCCACAGAAGCGCACAAAAGCGCTTTCAGGGATATATACCCACGGAAGTTGGAAGGCCACGAAAAACGGCATGTTTTCTGCAATGTGCAATGTGAAATTGCAGTTCCCAATTCCGCCAGCTGGAAGTCACTTGAAGCCCCGCCTGCCCCATTCGCCCCGCCCATGACAGTTCGTGAGCTGGCATTTTCCGGCCTTGCCCGGTGGCAGAAAGCCTGCAATGACTTGAAAATCGGGGGAATGGCATTACAGTATGGCTTTTACGAACTATCCCAGACATTTTCGGTTGAAATAATACATTCCATTCCTTAAGGAGTCGTAACAATGTACGCAATCATCAAGACCTCCGGCAAGCAGTACAAGGTCGAACCGGGCCAGGACTTCGATGTCGACCGCATCGCGGGAGACGAAGGCGCGGCCGTCGAGTTCGCCGATGTGCTGGCCATCGTGAAAGACGACAGCACCGTCTTCGGAACCCCCACCGTCGCCGGCGCCAGCGTGAAGGCTGAGATCAAGAAGCACTTCCGCGGCCCCAAGCTCATCGTCTTCAAGATGAAGCGCCGCAAGCGCAGCCGCAAGAAGAACGGCCATCGCCAGGAACTCACCCGCGTCACCGTGAAGGAAATCGTCGGTGCCTAGCCCAATGGTTTGACTTCGTCGTCCCCAAAGGCACGACCGCATGAACGCGGGCCGTGCCTTTTTTGTTACAATTTCAGACTAGCAGGAATTTACAACTATGCAGAATGCATGGGACATCCTTCTGGAACGAGGCTTCATCTACCAGGCGACGGACGCGGCGATGATCCAGAAACGGCTTGGCGAAGGCCCGCTCACCTTCTATGTGGGCTTTGACCCGACCGGCAACAGCCTGCACATCGGACATTTGCTGCCCATCATGGCGATGCGCTGGCTGCAGTCCTGCGGGCACCGGCCGCTGGCGCTGGTCGGCGGCGGAACGGCAATGGTCGGAGACCCGTCCGGCAAGACGGAGGCGCGTCCGATCATGACGGTCGAGACCATCGACGAAAACGTCCGCTGCCTCCAGGCGCAACTATCTCGCTTCCTGGACTTCGGCGAGGGCAAGGCCCAGATGGTCAACAACGCCGAGTGGCTCCGCGGGCTCAAGTTCCTGGACTTCCTGCGCGACATCGGTTCACTGTTCAGCGTGAACAAGATGCTCACCGCCGAGTCGGTGAAACTCCGCATGGCCACCGGGCTCTCCTTCCTGGAATTCTCCTACCCGCTCCTGCAGGCCTACGACTTCAACACCCTCTGCGAAAGGTTCGGCTGCCTCTGCGAATTCGGCGGGCAGGACCAGTGGGGAAACATCGTCGCCGGCGTGGACTTGACCCGCCGTCTCCAGCAAAAGGAGGTCTTCGGCGCCACCTTCCCGCTGCTCCTCAAGTCCGACGGCACCAAGTTCGGCAAGACCGCCGGCGGAGCCGTGTGGCTGGACGCGAAACGCACTTCGCCCTTCGAGTACTACCAGTTCTGGCGCAATGTCGATGACGGCGACGTCCAGAAGCTCCTGGGCTATTTCACCGCCCTGCCGATGGACGAGGTCCGCCGCCTGGGAGTCCTCCCCTCCCCGCAGATCAACCGAGCCAAGGAGATTCTCGCCTACGAGGCCACCGCGCTCGCGCACGGCGCCGACGAGGCGAAGGCCGCGTATCTGGCGGCGGGGACCCAGTTCGGCTTCGCCGACCCCGACGGCCAAATCGCAACCTCCTCCGCCGTCGCGAAAATCACCGCGGCGGATGCCAATGACGCCATCCCCTCCGTGGAACTCACCCGCGCGGAATTCGGCGACGGCATCGGGCTGTTGACACTTATGGTCAAGGCGGGCCTCTGCGCCTCGAATGGCGATGCACGGCGTCTCATCCTCGGTGGCGGATGCTACATCGGCGAGGAGCGCATCTCCGATCCGAAGACAGTCGTCAAACCCGATGACTTCCCCGCAGACGGCGAGATCATGCTCCGCGTCGGCAAGAAGACCCGCAAGCGCATTGTCCTGAAGTAAATTACCGTCCCCGCCGCCATCAAGCTCTTAAACCTCCAACTTCTAACCTCTAACCTCTAACCTTTTCCGATGAGTAACATCGACCCACGTGCCGCGATTTCCCAAGGCGCCCAGCTGGGCGAGAATGTCACTGTCGGCCCCTTCGCCGTCATCGGGCCGGAGGTCCAGGTCGGCGACAACTGCGTGATTGGACCGCATGTGAACCTCTCCGGACGGACCACGATCGGGCGCGGCACCACGATCCACGTTGGAGCAAATATCGGCGACGAACCACAGGACCTCCACTACGAAGGCGCGGACTCCTACACTGACATCGGCGAGGATTGCCTCATCCGCGAATATGTCACCATCCACCGCGGCGTCGAGGAAGGCTCCCATACCCGCGTGGGCAACCGCGTGCTGCTCATGGCCTTCTCTCACCTGGGGCACAACTGCCAGCTGGCCGACGACGTGGTGGTGGCCAACGCCTCGCTCCTGGCCGGGCGCGTCGAGGTCGGCTACCACGCCTTTATCAGTGCCCAGGTGATGATCCATCAGTTCTGCCGCATCGGCACCCTTGCTATGATTGGGGGAGGCAATGCGATTCTTCAGGACGTGCCGCCCTATTCGCTCGTGCAGTTTGCCGTAGTCCGTGGACTCAACGCCGTCGGCTTGCGACGTGCCGGATTCAATGCCGAGACACGCCAGGCCCTCCAGGACGCCATCCATGCGACCTGCTTCGAGGGCCTCTCCCGCCCCAACGCCATCGCCAAGATCCGCGCCGAATTGCCTCAGCTCCCCGAAGTCAAGATATTCGCGGACTTCCTGGAAGGCTCTCAACGCGGCATCATGCCCGGCCTCGGAACCAGGCATAACTCCGAGGCGTAAGCAACCTGCGGAAGACCGCACGGACTTTGCCCTTTGGCGCCAATGCCACGCCGCCCGAAGATTTTTCCGCTTTGCATTCGTAAATGGCGAATTCTCTGTTATATTATAGGACTTTGCCCTTTCGACTTTAAACTTTTTTAACTTCGACGAATGCCCCGCGAAGCCACCATCCAAAGAGAAACCAAAGAGACCAAGGTCGCCATCCAGCTCTGCCTGGACAACGGCCCGGCGGACAATTGTCTCGCCACCGGGCTCCCGTTCTTCGACCACATGCTCGACGCGATGGCGCGCCACGGGCACTTCGCCCTGAAAATCAACGCCGCGGGCGACCTTGAAATCGACCCGCACCACACCATGGAGGACATCGGACTCGCGCTTGGCCAGGCACTGAAGGGTGCTCTGGGCGAAAAGCGCGGGATCACTCGCTTCGGCAGCGCCGCCGTCCCGCTGGACGAGGCGCTCGCGCGCGTGGTCGTCGACCTCTCCGGACGGCCCTGCCTGGCATGGCGTTGCGCCTTCCCCGAGGCATTGGCCGGCGGCATCAGCCACCGGCTCTTCCACGAGTTCTTCCAGGCCCTCGCCAACACGGCAGGGATGACGCTCCATGTCGATCTGCTCGCCGGCGAAGAGAACCACCACTGTCTCGAGGCCATCTTCAAGGCCTTCGGACGCGCGCTGCGGATGGCCGTCGCCATCGACCCCATTCTGGCGGACGAACTGCCGTCCACCAAGGGAGTGCTGGAATAACTCTTTGAACACGATAAACTTGCGAATGCGCGACATTCGCGGAAACCATAGGATTCTTTGATCATGGATGCTTCCGAAGCATTGCAAATCTCCCGCCACAGCGCGGCGCACATCATGGCCGCCGTGGTCCAGAAGCTCTGGCCCGATGTGAAATTCGACATCGGCCCCGCCACCGCCGACGGATTTTACTACGATCTCGACATGGAGCACCATCTGGTGCCCGAGGATCTCAAGACCATCGAGACCGCGATGCGCAAGATGATCGGCCAGAAGGTTCCCTTCGTGCGCAGCGAGGTCTCCCGCGAAGAGGCCCGCAAGTTCTTTGAGGAGAAAGGCCAGATCTACAAACTCTCGCGCCTGGACGACATCCCCGAGGACGGCGTGATCTCCCTCTACACCTGCGGAGATTTCGTGGATCTGTGCCGGGGACCGCACGTCGAGAACTCCAGCCAGATCGGCGCGGTCAAGCTGCTCGGCATCGCCGGCTCCTATTTCCGCGGCAACGAGAAGAACAAGATGCTCCAGCGCATCTACGGCACCGCCTTCCCCTCCAAGGCCGAACTGGACGCCTTTCTCCAGCGTGTCGAGGAGGCCAAGAAGCGCGACCACCGCAAGATCGGCGTCGAGATGGAGCTCTTCTCCACCCACGAGGAAATCGGCCCTGGTTTGATTTGCTGGCACCCCATGGGCGCCCGCATCCGCAACACCATCGAGACCTTCTGGCGCGACGCGCACTACCGGAATGGCTACGAGCTGGTCTACACCCCGCACGTCGGCCGCGCCAATCTCTGGGAGACCTCCGGGCACCTGGGCTTCTACAAGGAGAACATGTACTCCAGCATGGACATTGACGGCGACCCCTACTACGTCAAGCCCATGAACTGCCCGTTCCACATCGAGATCTACAAGACCAAGCCGCGCTCCTACCGCGAGCTGCCCTGCCGCTGGGCAGAGTTCGGAACGGTATACCGCTACGAGAAGGCCGGCGTCCTCCACGGACTCATGCGCGTGCGCGGCTTCACGCAGGATGATGCGCACATCATCTGCACGCCCGAGCAGATCATGGATGAAATCCGCGAGGTCATCCGGTTCTCCATGTATATCTGGAAGTGCTTCGGCTTCAAGGAAATCAAGGCGTACCTCTCCACTCGCCCAGCAAAGGCCGTCGGCGCCCAGGAGAAGTGGGACAAGGCCACCGAGGCGCTGCTGGCCGCCATCAAGGCCGAAGGCATGACCTACGAAGTGGACGAGGGCGGCGGAGCCTTCTACGGCCCCAAGATCGACCTCAAGGTCAAGGACGCCATCGGCCGCGAATGGCAGACCTCCACCATCCAGTTCGACTTCAACCTGCCCGAGCGCTTCAACCTCGAATACGTCGGAGCCGACGGACAGCGCCACCAGCCCTTCATGGTGCACCGCGCACTCCTGGGCTCCCTGGAACGCTTCTTCGGCATCCTCGTCGAGCACTACGCCGGAGCCTTCCCGACCTGGCTGGCGCCCGAACAGGTTCGCGTACTCTCCATCTCCGAGAAGTTCGCCGACTACGCCAAGCAGGTTGAAGCACAACTCCGTCAGGCCGGACTGCGCACCTCCGTGGATGTCGCCGCAGATCCCATCGGCGCCAAAATCAAGGCCGCCGGACTCCTTCGCACCCCGTACCTCCTTGTCGTCGGCGAAAAGGAAGTCGCCGACAACACGGTCGCCGTCTCCGTCCGCGACCGTGCCAAGGGCAATGGCAAGTACTACCAGAAGGATGCCGTGATGTCGGTCCCCGACTTCCTCGAACGCATCAAGAAGGAAATCGAAGAAAAGGCATAACTTGTTGATTTTCAACTTGTTATAAAACAAAAACTCCAACCCAGGACAACGTGAAGCAACTCAGACCCGGTGATCGTTTTCTGCGCGGGCATCAAGTCCGCCTCATCGACCAGAACAACGCCCAAGTCGGCATCGTCTCCTTCGAGACCGCCATGGCGCGCGCCCAGGCCGTCGGCCTGGACCTCGTGCTCGTCCCCTCCAAGGGGGAGCCCCAGGTCACCCGCATCATGGACTTCGGCAAATACCAGTTTGACGAAGCCAAGCGTGCCCGCGAGGCACGCCGCGCACAGGCCCAGCCGAAGCTCAAGGAGATCAAACTCCATGTCAACATCGATGACAATGACTTCGCGGTCAAGGTCCGGAAGGCACGGGAGTTCCTGACCGACGGCGACAAGGTGCGTCTGCTGCTCATCTTCCGTGGACGCGAAATGGCGTACAAGGATCTGGGTATGGAAGTGCTCAACCGGTTCCTCGCCGAACTCGCCGAAATCTCCACGCCGGACGCACCGCCGCGCCAGCTCGGCAAGGCGGTCAATGTCACTCTGTCGGTGAAGCCGCAATTCCGAAAGGAGCGCCCTGCCAAGCCGGAAAAGCCCGCGCGGGACGAAAAGTCCACACCTGAGGAAGCCGCCGCCAACTAACCACTGAAATTGCTAATTGCATTTAATTGCTAATTAGTATAGAATTGTGCCATCGCCGTTTTTTCGTTCCGTTGCCGTCGGCAGGGCAAAGGGTTTGTTTTCTCTACCCCAGCTCGGACGACATCGGAAAGCAATGGCCAGACCGAGGGACTCATCCCTCCCAACATAGGAAGCAAAACCATGCCTAAGATGAAAACGAGAAAAGCTGCCGCGAAGCGCTTCAAGCAGACCGGTACTGGGAAGTTCATGCACAACCGCGCGGGCGGGCGCCACATTCTGACCAAGAAGAGCGCCAAACGCAAGCGCCGCCTGGGCCAGGTGGCCGAGGTCAAGAGCACCGAGAACAGCCGCATGAAGGCTTGTTTCCCCTACGGGCTGTAGTTCGTGAACCACCAACCATTCAACTTGGAGAGCTAATACAATGAGAGCAACCAACGCCCCCGCTTCCAGAGCCCGCCGCAAGCGCGTGCTCAAAATGGCCAAAGGTTTCCACGGCAACCGCAGCAAGCTGATCCGTATGGCTTATACCGCGACCGATCGCGCTATGAGCTATATGTATATCGGCCGCAAGGACAAGAAAGGCGTCTATCGCAAACTCTGGACTCAGCGCATCAATGCTGCCTGCCGCGCGCTCGAATTCAAGTACAGCTGGCTGATCGACGGCCTCAACAAGGCCAATGTCGAAATCAACCGCAAGATGCTGGCCGACCTCGCCGTGACCAATCCCGACGGCTTCAAGCAACTCGTCGAGAAAGCCAAGGCCGCCCGCGCCTAATCGCTGTATTGCGACAGTGCAAAAAAACTCCGCCCGCGACGGGTTTAACCCCGCTGCGGGCGGTTCTGTTTTCCGGCAATCCCTTTCGCAACGGTTCAGTCATCGTTCATGACTGCTTCAATCACATTGGGATAAGTCCACGCCTCTATCCGATAAAAAGGCATTTCGACCACTGTGACGACCATTAGAACAACGTCAACTGGAAGGCACACCAGGGCGGCCGGCAGCGCATAGAGCGGGCGAACAAACGCCTTCGCCTTGCTTCGCACCTTCCAGTCCACGTCAATCGGCCCCTCCCAAGTCTTGTCGCCAATGCCGTTCTCCGACATGTCCTCCGGCAGAAAGACGCATATTTTGTCATTCTGCCAGCGAGCCGCGCACAGGACCGCCGGGTGGTCTCCAGGGACGGAGAGTTCCTGGATTCTATCCGCCAACCTTGCAATCTCCTTGGGATAATTCGGGTGACAGTCAAAGACCAGATACGCAGGGGCCACTTCTGGCAGGTCGCATGCATCGTCCTCGAAGGCAACCGCCTGACCATACCCGTCGGCGTCAATGCACACATGCAGTTTCCTTCCATCGCCCTTGAGGATTCCCGCAAAGCAATAGCGGTGCATTTTCCGGCCCTGCCGAGTTTCCGTCCCCAGATAACTTCCCGCAAGCAGATTTGTATCAAGTTTACGCCAAGACTCCAGCCGCTGCTGATTGGGCGCAACTGCCAACCGATGGAACACCGCCACCGACAGACAGCCCGAAGTCATCAGGAGAAACGATAACAACAGAACCACGACGACGCGGCGAGGAATTTCACGGCACATGCGAATTCTCATGGTCACTCCAGTTCAGTTAGCTCGAAGCCGGCCGCCAGAAAATTATAATCCATTCCGTATCATTGAAAACGACGATTTTCATATACTATATTCTAGATTTCCGGCTCCGCCGTCAACCAAGCACACCGCTGTTCTGAGCTGGCATAGGCAGAACCCCGCGCATGATCCCCTATAATGCATTATAGTATAGCGATTAACCATTAGCTATATTTCTCCCCGAAGGAACCGAACCGACTGCCTGGCTACAGTTCCTGGGACCCGGTCGCTTTGCGGCCAAGGCGTAGCCTCATGTTTTGGCCATGCCGCTCCGCACGAATCACCTGTCATTCGGCGTCTTCGCAGAGAACATAACTAATCATTTGAGTATAAAGATGTTGAAAAACTTTCCCGGCCAATTTCCCCGACGCCTGGCCCATAATCTGTTGCTCGCGCTGGCGCTGGCGTTCTTCGCGGCGTTCTTCGTCTTCCCCGTATGGCAGATTCTGCGCGGCGGGGTGCTGGACAGCGGCGGACACCTGACCGGATTCTATCTCGCGGAGGTCTTCCGCAATCCGCTCTACCGCAGCGGTCTGGCGAATTCCTTCGTCATCGCGGCGGGGACCACATTGCTCTCGCTGCTTTTGGCGTTGCCGCTGGCGTGGCTCTACGACCGCTTCGACTTCTCCGGCAAGGGTGCCTGGAACGGCATACTGATGCTTCCGATGATTCTCGCGCCTTTCGTGGGCGCTCTCGGCATGCAGTGCATCTTCGGGCGCTACGGCGCCGTCAACGAACTGCTCGTCCATCTTGGTTTTATTGCCGAAGGCGCAGAGCCGGACTGGTTCGCCGGAGGACTTCTGGCGGTCATCGTGTTGGAGGCATTGCATCTTTTCCCGATTCTCTATCTGAACCTCGTTGCCGCTTTTGCCAATGTTGACCCGATGCTCCTGGAGGCCGCCTCTGACTACGGATGCACGGGCTTCCGGCGCTTCTGGAAAGTCACCCTTCCGCTGATTCGCCCCGGCATCTTCGCCGGCGGTACCTTGGTCTTCATCTGGTCCTTCACCGAACTGGGGACCCCGCTGATGTTCAACTACGAGCGTGTCACCGCAGTCCAAATCTATCTCGGTCTCAGTGAAATGGGAAACAATCCCATGCCCTACGCCTTGGTCACGGTGATGATGCTCTGCGCGGGAACCGCTTACCTGGTGGCAAAGTGCTGGTTCGGACGCGACGCGTACGCGATGTCTGGCAAGGCCGGCCGTGTCGTGGAGCCCGTGCGGCTTCGCGGGTGGCGCAATATCCTGGCGGTCATTCCTTTCGCGGCAGTCGGGCTCATCGGCGTCCTGCCTCACCTGGGCGTGCTGGGCATGGCCGTCGGCAAGGGCTGGTATCGCTCGGTGCTGCCCAATGCGCTCACCGCGAGCCACTTCGATGCCGCATTGGGGCACAACCTCACCGTCCCCAGCATCATCAACAGCCTGCGCTATGCGGGCTTCGCGCTGGCCATCGCGCTGATTCTGGGCGTCTTCATCGCCTGGGTCATCGTGCGCGGAAAAGGTCCCGCACGATGGCTGCTGGACACCTCTGCGATGCTTCCTTTGGCCGTCCCCGGGCTGGTCATGGCCTTCGGCTACCTGGCAATGACGCAAAAGGGCGACTTCTTCCATTTCCTAAACCCCATCGAGAACCCCACCATCCTGCTGGTCATCTCCTACGCTATCCGTCGCCTGCCCTACGTCGTGCGCTCGGCGGTCGCGGGCTTGGAGCAGACCTCCGTCTCCTTTGAAGAGGCCGCCGCCTCGCTGGGTGCCAAGCCCATGACCACCTTCCGACGCATCACCGTTCCGCTCATCGCCGCGAATCTGCTGGCCGGCGCCATCCTCACCTTCAGCTTCTCCATGCTGGAGGTCTCCGACTCCCTCATCCTTGCGCAGAAAGCCGCCTACTTCCCCATCACCAAGGCAATCTACGAACTCTCCAGCCTCTTGGGCCAAGGCCCCAGCCTCGCCGCCGCGCTCGGCCTCTGGACCATGGTCTTCCTCGGCGCATCCTTCCTCCTCGCCGCCGCACTCCTCGGCAAGAAGCTCGGCGCCGTCTTCCGCGGATAAAGTCACTCCCCTGAAGAACCCGCATTTCACGCCCGCCAGATTGCCAAATCGGCATCCGTCCCGCTTGAAAAAGCACACCATTCTCCATTATGGGCACAAATTCACCTTTCTCCGCCAATAGCAATGCCTCCCTGCCACTGGCAGTCCTGATAGACGCAGACAATGTCAGTCCTTCCTCCATGGAGTGGGTTTTCCAGCAAGTAAACAAACTGGGCGACCCCATCATCCGCCGTGCCTACGGGATGGTCGGCTGCTTTTCCGGCAACGGTGGCTGGCCCGCCGTACAGCATCAATTCGGGCTGGTCGCCCGCCCGCAGGTCAGCAATATCCTCCACAAGAATGTCGCGGACATCGCATTGGTCATTGACGCGATGTCGTTGCTCTACAAGAGTCCCTGTGCCGGCATTTGCATTGTCTCCAGCGACAGCGATTTCACCGCTCTTGCCGCCCGAATCCGCGAAGAGGGCAAGGGAGTGATTGGCTTCGGCGACGCCAAAACGCCAGACAGTTTCCGAACCGCCTGCACCTGTTTTTACGAATTGCCCAAAGTCCGCCCACAAGCCGCCCGCCCTGCTTCACCGCAGACGAAGGTGACGACTTGCCCCCGCTGTGGCGAACCGCTGACCTCCTCCCGAACCAAAGCCAAGCAACCCTGCCAGATTTGCCCCGCCTGCAACGGCATGTTCATTCGGATGTCCGCCTTGAAGGGCGTGTTTGATGAAAACAGCCTCCAGGCAATGTTGGGACAGGCCAAGCTCCACGAGCAGCCAGGCTGCGTCTGCCCCAGTTGCGGTTCGTCCATGAGCATTCTGAAAGTATCGACTGGCACCCAAGACACCGACATCGATGTATGCGATCACTGCAAGGCCATTTGGTACGATGCAAGCGAATACGAGGCGCTGGTCCCCAATGACGGCCCCCTGCTGCCAACCATCTCGGCAGGCAAGAGTTTCCGACGCGATCTGGTTCTCCTGCTGACCTCGGACCTGCGGGAAGGCCGCCTGAAGCCTGCGGATATATGGGCCTTGCAGACCATCCTGAAAAAACGCTATTTCGTCCCCAAGCCAGACCTTGACCCCATCATCAGCGCATTGCGTGCGCAGAAGGTCATCGCCGTAAAGCATGGCGATGGTGCCATTGAAATCCTTCCAGCCAGTTCCCACCCGGCGCCAGGCACCGCTATCCCAAAGCAATAACCATAGAATCTCTTTTTCCATCCGGGTGCCATCTGTTTTAACGAATAACTGGCTTCCATGAACTTGCTATTTGACGACTTTATTGCACGCAGTGGCTCGCCGGAAAAAGCGGCAATGCGTCTGCAGGAAGAACTGCGAGTGGCACCGCCGGAAGTCCCCAAGGAGGTCGTCTTCACCGCCGGAAAGGAATACCACTTCTTCGCCGAACGCGCCCAGGGATTCCACTACCACATCTCCAACCACGAGCAGGATGCGGTGGAGCATTGCGCAATCCGCCTGGAAGGAGTGCGAAATGTCACCCTCCGCGGCAACGGCGCAAAACTATCGATGCACGGCTGTCTCGTGCCCATCGCCTTGGTCAATTGCCAGAATGTCACTATCGAGGACCTCTCCATCGACTATCCCTTCCCCTCCGTCCATCAGCTTCAGGTCATCGAGGCGGATGCCGCCCGCGATGAAATGCTCTGCGAAATCTGCGGAGACGCGGAGTTCCACCTTGAGGACAACCGGATCGTCTTCCGCGCCGAAAACCGCGAAATCCGTCCCTACTGGTGCATGCCATTCGAGGCAAATCGCCACCTTGTCTATCGTTGCGCCGACCATCAACTCTACGCACCCAAGCAGCCGACATTGCGGATGGAGGATCCGCGCCGTGTACGCTTCATCCACCCCAACCGATGCTTCCAGGCTGGACAGCGACTGGTTCTGCGCGATGCGCACCGCCCGGCCCCGGCGTGTTTTGCCTACTTATCCAATAATATTGTTTTTCAAGGAGTTGACATCCATTTTTCAGACGGCATGGGTTTCCTTGTCCAGCGTTGCGAAGACATCACCCTGACGCACTGCGCCTGTGTCCCCAGTCCCACGCAGTCTTGGCGCTACTTCTCCTGCCTTGCCGACGCCACCCACTTCGTCGGCTGTCGCGGAACCATCCGCGTCGAAGAGTCGCGTTTCGAGCAGATGGGCGACGACGCGATCAACGTCCACGGCGTCTATCTCTCCAACCTCGTCCGCGAGGATGCTCACACGCTGCTAGCCTCCTACTGCCACCACGAGAGTTGGGGCTTCCGCTGGGGCGAGCCAGGCGACCGCCTGCGGCTCCTTTCTTCCGATACGATGGAGGAACTCCCCGGAGAATGGACCATCCAGACCATTTCTCCCGTGGACGCGCCCACCGAGGACGGCGCGAAGAGCTGGCGCATCACCACCGTCGAACCATTGCCGAAACTGGATGCCGCCAAACGTTGGGGCATCGAAAATACGACTTGGACGCCCGATGTGCTCTTCCGACGGAACACCGTCCGCAACAACCGCGCCCGTGGTGCACTCTTCACCACCCGTGGCGAAGTCCGTTGCGAGGAAAACTGCTTCGACCACGTGCATGGCTGTGCGATTTTGGTCTGCGGCGACTGTGGCAAGTGGTTCGAGAGCGGCGCCTGCGGGAAGGTCATCATCACAGGCAACGACTTCATCGACAACCTTACCGCCGAATATGAATTCTGCGAGGCGGTGATTTCCGTGGCACCGCATTTCACTGCATCCGTCGAACCGAAAGCGCCCCTCCATGGCACCATCGAAGTCACGGCCAACCGCTTCACCACCTTCGATGTGCCGCTGCTCTACGCACACTCCGCAAAGAGGGTTGTATTCCAAAACAACACGGTCCGCGTCAGCAACGACTATCTCCCCTGGCACCCCAACCGACAACCTGTCGTCCTGCGCCAGGTCCCTGAGGCCGATGATGGTTTTATCCAATAGTATTTGGGGATTATTTAACGCCTATTCGGATCAATGGGACGATTGGGACCCGTAGGACGAATGGGACGGTGGTTTTCGATTACCTTGCCTCTTGTGTCCCAGATGTCCTATGTGTCTCATTCATCCCATTTGCCCATTAGGCAAGTTAAAGATATAGCTGCCATTTTTGTGTATTGTAGAGGTCACTGCTGTCCAAGGCAATTATAAAACTCCCATCCCACCCGTCTTCGCGGCGCTGCGCGATGGCTCCATAATTCAAACTCTGCGTGGAAGGCCACGCCTCATGCGAAGATTTTTAACCGGACAGCAGCAACTTCGAATTGGATCCCGTGACATATAGATCCAGCCTCCCCTGGGAAAGAAACTCGTTCAGGATATCATAAATGGAGACATACGCATCCGCGCGATTCCTTCCGACGCTATAGCCCTGGAGGCCTTTCACAGTTTCAGTACACAGCCGTCCCATGACAGGAAGGCTGAGAAAAACTTCATCCTTGACTTATGTCAGCTGCCGGACTTCTTGAATTACGCATTTCGAATTAACCTCTCACCTCCAATAATATCCAAGCCGATATCAATGGCCTTGGCGGAGTGCGTGAGGGCACCGGAGGAGATGTAGTCGAGTCCGAGATTGCGCATGGAGGGCAGGCGCTCCAGCGTGATGTTGCCGGAAGCCTCGGTCTTGGCACGTCCGCCGATGATCTGGATGGCCTCGGCCATCAATTCGTTGGACATGTTGTCCAGCAGGATATATTCCACATTGGCATCGGCTGCCTCGCGGACATCCTCCAGGGAGTCCGCCTCGACCTCGATTTCCAATGCGGGATATTTGGCGCGGCAGGCGGCGACCGCCTTGCCGATGGAGTGCGGCCCGCCGACGAGCTTGGCCATCTCGCGATGGTTGTCCTTGATCATGATGCGGTCATAGAGGCCGATGCGGTGGTTCTGGGCACCGCCGGTGAGGACGGCGTATTTTTCGAATCGGCGGAGTCCTGGCGTGGTCTTGCGCGTGTCGAGGAGCTTGGTCTTGCAGTCGGGCCCAAGGGCATCGACATATCGGCGGGTGACGGTGGCGATACCACAGAGACGCTGCAGGAGGTTCAGCGCGGTGCGCTCTCCGGTCAAGATGGTCCGCGCATCGCCCGAGACGGTCGCCAAACGCATGCCGGGCCGCACTAGCGTGCCCTCTGCAACCAGCGCCGTCAATGTGACGGCGGGATTCAGCATTTGGAAAAGCACCGCAATGACCGGCAGGCCGCAGACCACGCACTCCTGCCGGGTGACGAAATGCGCCTCGGTAGCCAGGCCCTCCGGCACGATGGCCAGCGTGGTCGCATCGCCAGAGCCGACGTCTTCCTCGATGGCCCGGCGACAGAGTTCCCGGATGTCGGCTTCCGTCAGGTAGTTTGGTAATCTCATAATCTATTTACAATCAAGAAGTTATTTACTATTTTAACAAAGGTTTCAGGTATTGCCCGGTGTAGGAGGTCTTGCACTTGGCGACCTCCTCGGGCGTGCCAGTGGCGATTACCTTTCCGCCCAAGTCGCCGCCTTCAGGGCCCAGGTCGATGAGGTAGTCGGCGGTCTTGATGACATCCAGGTTGTGCTCGATGACCAGGATGGTGTTCCCCTGGTCGCGCAGTTCGGTCAGGACCTTGAGGAGCTGCTCGATGTCGGAGAGGTGGAGTCCGGTGGTCGGCTCGTCCAGAATGTAGAGGGTGTGCCCCTTGGGGCGCCGCGAGAGTTCGGTGGCCAGTTTCACGCGCTGCGCCTCGCCGCCGGAAAGAGTGGTGGCTGGCTGTCCAAGGTGGATGTAGCCTAGTCCGACATCCCGCAGGGTCTTCAGCTTGTTGTAGAGTCGCGGGAGGTTCTGGAAGAAGTCGCACGCCTCGTTCACGCTCATGTCAAGCACCTCGGCGATGTTGCGCCCCTTGAAGCGCACATTCAGCGTCTCGGCGTTGTAGCGCTGGCCGTGGCACTGTTCGCAGGGCACGTAGATGTCCGGAAGGAACTGCATCTCGATCTTCTTGATGCCGTCGCCGGAGCAGACTTCGCAGCGTCCGCCCTTGACGTTGAAGGAGAATCGCCCTGGCTTGTAGCCGCGCAGCTTGGCATCGTTGGTCATGGAGAAGACTTCGCGGATGAGATCGAAGAGGCCGGTGTAGGTGGCGGGGTTCGAACGCGGGGTCTTGCCGATGGGACTTTGGTCGATGACAATCATCTTGTCCACGTTTTCCAGCCCCTCGACCGCCTTGCACTTGCCCGGCGGCTCGTCCTGGATGCCCAGATGCTGGTTGATGGCGCGGCGAAGGATGTGGTTGACCAGCGTGGACTTCCCGGAGCCGGAGACACCGGTCACGCAACAGAAGGTCCCCAGCGGAATCTTGACGTTGAGCTTCTTGAGGTTGTGCTCCTCCGCTCCCTTGATGGCCAGGAATTTGCCATTGCCCGAAAGACGCTTGGCAGGCACCGCGAGGGTGCGCTTCCCGCTGATGAACTGCCCCGTCACGGACTCCTTGCATTTGGCGACCTCGGCAGGGGTTCCGGCGGCGACGAGATATCCGCCCGCCAATCCCGCGCCGGGTCCGAGGTCCACCAGATAATCTGCGGATTTCATGGTGTCGAGGTCGTGTTCGACGACGATGACGGTGTTCCCTAGGTCGCGGAGGTGCTTGAGGCTGTCAAGCAGCCGGTCGTTGTCCCGCTGGTGGAGTCCGATGGATGGCTCGTCGAGGATGTAAAGCACACCGACAAGTCCGGAGCCGATCTGGCTGGCGAGGCGGATTCGCTGGCTCTCGCCGCCGGAGAGGCTGCCGCTTTCGCGGTTGAGTGTGAGGTAGTTCAGCCCGACTTGCTTGAGGAAGCCCAGCCGGTTCTTGATTTCCTTGAGGAGCTCGCCGCCGACGTGCCGCTGGTGCTCGGTGAGCTGGAGCGTCTGGAGGAACTCCAGCGCGCCGTCGATGGAGAGCGAGCAGAACTGGTGGATGTTCAGGCCGCCAATGGTGACGGCCAGGTACTCCGGCTTGAGGCGCTGGCCGTGGCACTCGTGGCACTCCTCGTAGGTCATTACGGCCTCCAGGCGGGCACGGAGGTCCTCGTTGTCGGTCTCGCGGATACGCCGCACGAGGTTCGGGATGATGCCCTCGAAGGGCTTGCGCCACTCGTGCATCCTCCCTTTCATCCAGTAGTCGAATTCGATGATTTCCTCGCCGGAGCCGTAGAGCAGGATGTGACGGATTTCCTCCGGCAGCTTGTTCCAGGCGGTGGTGAGGCTGAAGTGGTAGTGTTCCGCCAGGCACCGCAGGTAGTGGTTGAAAAGCATGATGACATGGCGGGGGCCGCGCCGCCACAGCGGCACCGCGCCGCGGCGCAGCGAGAGCGTGGGGTCGGGGACGACGACCTCCGGGGTGAAGGTCATCCGCTTGCCCAGCCCGTCGCAGCCCGGACAGGCGCCGAAGGGCGAGTTGAAGGAAAAGTTGCGCGGGAGCAATTCGCCGAAGGAGAGTCCGCAGTCGGGGCAGGCGAGCTTCTCGCTGATGAGTTCCTCGTGCCATCCGCCTGGAAGGTCGGGGGCCTCCAGCATTACGCCGAGCACGCCGTCGCCGCGCTTGAGCGCCAGTTCCACGGAGTCGTTGAGGCGTCCACGGTCCAATTGGTCGCCGGTGACCAGTCGGTCCACCACGGCCTCGATGGTGTGGCGGAGCGTCTTCTTGAGCTTGGGCTCGGAGTCCAGCGAAACGAGCTGGCCGTCGATGCGCGCCCGCACAAAGCCGTCCCGCCGCATTTGCGCGAGGACCTCGACGTGTTCGCCCTTCTTGCCGCGGACGTATGGCGCCAGAATCATCAGCTTGCGGCCAGGCGTGTATTTGAGGATCTTCTCGCAGATGGTGTCGGCGCTCTGGCTGGTGATTTCGCGCCCGCAGTTGGGGCAGTGCGGGGTTCCGAGGTGTGCGTAGAGCAGGCGCAGGTAGTCGTAGATTTCCGTGGTGGTGGCGACGATGGAGCGCGGCGAGGAACCCGCCACGCGCTGCTCGATGGCGATGGCCGGGGAGAGGCCCTCGATGTGCTCGACCTGCGGCTTCTGAAGGCGGTCCAGGAATTGCCGCGCGTAGGCGGAGAGGCTCTCCACGTAGCGGCGCTGGCCTTCCGCATAGAGGGTGTCGAAAGCCAGCGAACTCTTGCCCGAACCGCTGGGGCCGGTAATGACCACCAGCTGGTTGCGCGGAATGGTCAGCGTGAGGTTCTTCAGGTTGTGCTGGCAGGCGCCTTGGATGACGATATTTTCCATAGAAGTCAATGATTGGGAATGCGCCTTAATATAGAGGCGATTTCAGAACTCCACGTGTGCTAACCAGCTGGTTCTTGAGAAAAGCGTGGAAAAGCATGGGGAATCGCCTTTTCCGAGATTGAGTCGCAAATGGCGTGATTGTTGACTCGCAAAACCTATATTGGTGGCGCATCCGATTGTCTTTGCCTGCCTCTACTCCAAGGAGAAATCCCGCCATGCGCCATATCTTTATCACCTGGTTGTTTCTGGTCGCCTCCTCGCCAACCGCCTGGAGTGCCGTTCCAATGGTCACCCGACAGTTTTCCTCAGGACGGATTGGAGCGGAATGCGCCGTGCGGGTTCGCCTGGAAGTAGAGTTTCCAGAGGATGAACCCCTCCCCGGTGCCTGGCTGCTCTCCGAGAACTGGCCGCAGGGATGGCTTCTGGAAGAGGCCTGCTGGAATGAAGCCCCCTGCGCTCCAATGAAGCAAGGCGACAACGCCACCACCTGCTACTGGCTTTTCGAGGGCGAAACCACACCTTCAGTAGGAAATGGCATCCTGAGCTACACGCTACGTGCGCCGGAGAACTTCTCCCGCAGCAGCACGCTGAATTCCGCAGACGGCGCGGCCTATACCTATAATGACGTCGGATTCACCCAGGGGACAATGACGCTTACACCGGATGAGGCCACGCAGCCACAGCAGTTCGAATGGACGTTCCAACCCGGCTGGTCATTGATGGCCCTGCCTTGCGAATTGGACAAGGCAAGCCGCGATTTGCTCACATCGCTAGGCGACGGGATCTTCCAAGTTGCCGGAAACCAGGAACAGTATTCACAGAGCGACGTGCCGCCGGTAGGCATGCCGTTCTGGATCTATCGAAACGCGACGGAACCAATTGTCTGCGAATTGACGGCGGCCCTCATCGCGGACCTGCCGGAGCCACTACGTCCAGCAGGTGCCGTGCGGCGTCAACAATGGAATCTCTTCGGCGTCTGCGGAGACAACCCCGTGCGGCTGGCCGCCGGAGTGGTTGCCTGGCGATGGCAAAATGGTCAGTATGAGCGCTGCGAAGAAAATGCCGTCCTTCAGCCAGGCGAGGCCGTGTGGATTTGGGTGGAGTAAACAGACCGGATGGTCCGGATGGCCCGGAGAGTCCGGAGAAATCAAACATCAGCAGAAAAAGACAAATGACCAGGTCACAAAAAGTGGAGTTGGAGTACCGTGATGGACATCCCAGTGTTCTTCGTAGCATAACAAATTGGCATAAACTCAATTTTTACAAGCGGAGTGAAATAGTTTATCAACTGACAGTTGCATTCTGCCGACGCTTTTTACCGCATCACGGCGATAGGACGGTTGACCAGATGGTGCAGGCCGCCCGTTCTACCAAGCAAAACATCATCGAAGGATATTCCGATGGTCAGACTTCCTTTGAGAAAGAACTCAAGTTGCTTGGGGTTACACGCGGTTCAAATCAGGAGCTTCTCGCAGATTTTTGCGATTATCTGAAAGCACATGGCTTGGTTGAATGGAAAGGTGCCAGTCCGCGTTTTGAACCATTGTACCATTATTGCCGTGAACATACTGCCTTGTCGGATTTCCAAGTCTTTTTTGGGAGCTGGAAGGATGAAGAAATGGCCAATTGTGCCATTTGCCTGGCACATATGATTGACAAAGGACTGGAAACTATGATTAAAAAGAAGGACACCGAGTTTGTGACCCAAGGAGGAATTAGAGAACGCATGACTGCCGCCCGACTAGGATATCGCACAGAACAACGAGAGCAAATCAAACAACTTGAGAGTGAAAATGCGGCCTTGAAAACGGAATTGGAAAGATTGAGGAAACTTGTGGAAAAATAATCCGGATGACCCGGATGACCCGGAAAAAAAACGTCCGTGCGCTCAAAAGCGCACGGACGTGGAGAGATTCGCTTGTCGACGTTGTCTAGGGCTTACGCATCCCAGTCGCCGAAGTCGCTCATCTGGTTGAACTCGTTTTCGTAATACCAGAAGGGCAGCCAGTGGTAGGGCTGGGTGTTGCAATCCTCGCCGGGCTTCACGTCGCCGGAGCCGACGTGTCCGTCAAAGTAGGAGCAGTTGATCTTGCCGTCATGACGTGCGGCCCAGGGATATCTCCAGCCAGTGTCATAGCCGGTGCTCGCAATGGGCCAGCAATAGCCCCAGGCATCGGCGCCGGAACCGTAGTCGCGGCTATTTCCGGAGCCGATCTCATTCTGGTTCGGGGTGTCGATATACACCACCCACTGGGAGGGACGGCCCTGCCCATTGATGACCTGCGACTGCTTGGTGATGTGCATTCTGCCAGATTCCCAGCCGACATGGCAGATGACCGCGCCGATGGTGAGGTTCTTGCGGGCAGTGTGGGTTCTGTCGTCATCAACACCATTGCCGCCATAGACCTCTGGGTCGCGGTAGAGATGGCCGCCCTTGAAGGCGCCGATGCCGATGGTCGGAGTGCTGGCGCAGTAGAGGTTCTTGGGGTTGAGCTGGTAGTAGTGGGTCATGATCCACGGCCAGGGAGTGTACGGGCTGGCGCCAGTGCTATTGTAGGGTACGACGAAACCGACGAGATGACCGTCGTAGTCCTCGCCATAGAGCAAGGCGGTCAGCGCTATCTGCTTCATGTTGTTGATGCAGGAGGCGGCGCGGGCCTTCTCGCGGGCCTTGGCGAGGGCGGGCAGGAGCATGGAGGCCAGAATCGCGATGATGGCGATGACCACCAGGAGTTCAATCAGGGTGAAATGTTTTTTCATAGGTGTGTTTGATGAAAAAGGGATAAGAGACTAAAACACATTATAATTATAGGAAAGGATATCCAAAAATCAAACGAATGATTTACAAATGAGCAAAAAGGAATCGCCAAAATACAAAAAAAGGCCGTGCGCCTAACGCACGGCCAGAAGAGTGTCAAGTTATCTGTCCGCGTTGAGGATTACCAGAGTGCGGGGTCGTCCTCATTACGATAGCCGCCATCCCAGCAGGGAGTCCAGTGCTTGTAGTAATCCGGATTTCTTCCCATCGTGACCTTGCCGGCGTTGGACTCGACATGGCCGTCGATCATGGCAATATTTGCCTTGCCGTCATGCATATAGCGGATGGCGTAGATGCCCAGGACACGCGGTGCCGGATAGCCATCCCACGGATAGATGAAGCAGGTGTAGTCAGAGTGGAGCCATGTATCCTCGTATGCATTGGGCGTGGAGTCCGCCATATAGACCAGCATGCTGGGCCTGCCGCCGTTGCCGGTAATCATGGAGATGTTCACATTCTTGCGCTCGTCAGTGATTTCCCTGGTGCTCCAGATGCCGAAGCTCAGGATGTTGATGCCGTAGGAGTACAAATACTGCGCGGTCTTGCGGTTGGCATGGTAGTCCATGACATTGTTCACGTTGAGGTATTGGCTTACCCTGTAGGTGCTGGACGGACAGTCCATCACCTTCGGCGCCACGCCCAGTTCCAGCTTCATCTTCAGGAAGACCGGATAGTAGTGGTAGTTGTTGGTGTTTTCCACAGGATCCGTCATGGCGGCCAGGTAGTAGTCCTCGTTGTCGCCGGAATACATGATATTGGCAAGAAGGAGCTGCTTGAGGTTGTTCATGCAGGAGGTGGCGCGGGCCTTTTCGCGGGCCTTGGCGAGGGCGGGCAGGAGCATGGAAGCCAGAATCGCGATGATGGCGATGACCACCAGGAGTTCAATCAAGGTAAAGGACTTTTTCATTGGTGTTGATTCCAGAAGTGATGATTCAACAAGATTTGAGGCATAAAAATAAACGTCTATAATTATAAGCACTTGGAAGAAAAAAACAAGCAATCCAATGCCCTGGAATTCTTGCAGAGACGAAAAAACGGCCGTACACCTTGTCGAAAGGGCGCACGGCCGGAATTGAAGAATCGCTCGTCGGTATTATTCAGGGATTACGCATCCCAGTCGCCGAAATCGCTCATCTGGTTGAACTCGTATGTGTAATACCAGAAGGGCAGCCAGTGGTAGGGCTGGCTGTTGCAGTCTTCGCCGGCTTTCACGTCCCCGGAGGACACATGGCCATCCATAAAGGCGGTGTTGATTTTGCCATCGTGACGCAATGCCCACGAATAGGTCCAGCCGGAGTTATAACCGGTGCTGGCGATGGGATAGGTCTCGCCCCAGCAGGTGGCGCCGCAGGTGTAGTCCACATTGTTGTTCGGACCATTCTCGTCTTTGTTCGCAGTGTCGATGTACACCACCCACTGGGAGGGACGCCCCTGCCCGTTGATGACCTGCGACTGCTTGGTGATGTGCATACTGCTAGATTCCCAGCCGATGTGGTTGATGACCGCACCGATGGTAAGATGCCCGCGGGCACTAGTCCTCTCTGCGCTGTCCAAAGTACTGTCGCGGTAAAGCTTGCCGCCGCCGCCAAAGCCCGCGATGCCGATGGGCGAAGTGCTGGCGCAGTAGAACTGCTTCGGCGGGACCTTGTAGAGGTAGGACATCACCCACGGCCAGGGATTGTAGGTGTTCTCGTAGGGCACGACATAGGCCGTAAAATAGCCATCGTACTCCTCGCCATACATGATGTTGGTCAGCGAAATCTGCTTCATGTTGTTGATGCAGGAAGCGGCACGTGCCTTCTCGCGCGCCTTGGCGAGCGCGGGCAGGAGCATGGAGGCCAGAATCGCGATGATGGCGATGACCACCAGCAGTTCAATGAGGGTAAAGGACTTTTTCATGGTGATGTTCTATGGATGAAGTTGAGAATTTGACCGGCACAACATAATTACAGAGTAATTATCGGTACAGAGACATTAAAAAGCAAGCCATCTGAAGGACTCCCTCCCCAAAAAGCACGAAGCGCATACCTGGGCGGGACCTCAGCTTCGCAACAATGCCACCAAAGGGGAAAAAAGGCGCCGAGGCTTTTGAAAGCGGCGGCGCCTTGCTTGCATGAAACCAGGAAAATCCGGAACTACTTGCCGGAAATCTGGCCGTGGCCGCGGAACAACCGGGTGGCCGCGAACTCGCCGAGGCGGTGGCCGACCATGTTTTCCGTGATGAAGACGTTCACAAAGCTCTTGCCGTTGTGAACCGCGAAGGTCAGCCCGACGAAGTCCGGCAGGATGACGGAACGGCGAGACCAGGTCTTGATGGCCTCCTTTTTGGTGGTGTCAACCCTCTCCACCTTCTTCAGGAGAGAGGCGTCCACAAATGGTCCTTTCTTGATGCTTCTGGACATTACTTCTTCCTCCGAGAGATGATGAAGCGGTCAGACTGCTTCTTGGGTTTGCGGGTCTTGAAGCCCTTGGAGAGCTGGGCCCAGGGGGACTGCGGGTGCCCGCCGCCGTCCGCCTTGCCTTCGCCGCCGCCCATCGGGCTGTCAACCGGGTTCTGCGCGACGCCGCGGACGTGGGGGCGGAAGCCCAGATAGCGGGCCTTGCCGGCCTTGCCCAGCTTGATGTCGCCGTGCTCCAGGTTGCCGACCTGGCCGATGACCGCGCGGCACTTGACGTTGATCAGCCGGACTTCGCCGGAGGGCAGGCGGACCTGCGCGTAGCCCTTCTCCTTCGCGCGGAGGATGGCGTACTGGCCAGCGGCGCGGGCGATCTGGGCGCCCTTGCCGGGCTTCATCTCGATGCAGTGGATGTTCAGCCCTTCCGGGATGTTCTCGAGGGGCAGGCAGTTGCCGGTCTTGAACTCGGCCTTCGGGCCGTTCATCACGGTGTCGCCCTGCTTGAGGCCGAGCGGCGCGATGATGTAGCGCTTCTCGCCGTCCGCATAGTGCAGGAGGGCGATGCGGCAGGTGCGGTTGGGGTCGTACTCGATGTGCGCGACCTTCGCCGGCACGCCGTCCTTGTCCCAGCGCTTGAAGTCGATGATGCGGTAGGCGCGCTTCACGCCGCCGCCGCGGAAGCGGACGGTCATGCGTCCGAGGTTGTTGCGGCCGCCAGTGGAGCGCTTGCCGACCGTGAGGGATTTCTCAGGGGTGCGACGGGTGAGTTCCGCAAAGTCGCTCACCACCATCGACCGACGTCCCGGGGACGTGGGTTTGTATGCTTTGATTCCCATCTTGGATTCTCTTCTGGTTGGGATTGACTCGTGTTTCGGCAGGCGACGCTAGAGCAGCTCGATCTTGCCCTCCTTGAGGGTGACGATGGCCTTCTTCCAGTCCGGGCGCTTGCCCATCTTGGCGCTGCGCATGCGCTTCGACTTGCCGAGCATGTTCATGGTGTTCACGTCGGCGACCTTGACGTCCTCGAAGATCTGCTCGATGGCCATCTTGATCTGGTACTTGTTGCTCTTCGGATTGACCTTGAAGAGGTACTTGTTGTACTTCTCGGTCATCGTGGTGCCGCGCTCGGTGATGAGGACGGTGTAGACCACGCTGTAGGGATTGAAGTTACTAGACATGGCGGGTTCCTCCTTACACCAGGCGTGCGCCAAGCTGCTGCATGGCGGCCGGGGTGACGATGATTTTCTTGAAGAGCATCATCAGGTAGGTGTTCACGGCACTTCCCTTGATGACCAGGACATTCGGGAGATTGCGGGCGGCCAGGTCCAGGTTGTCCTGGTACTCGTCCACCAGCACCAGCACGCTGTCGCCGGCGTTGAGGGCCTTGAGGAGCGCGACCATGGTCTTGGTCTTGTGGTCGGCCAGCTCCAGGCTGTCCACGGCGATGACATCGCCCTCGTTGACGCGGTCGGTGAAGGCGCGCTTGAGCGCGAGCTTCTCGACCTTCTTGTTGATGGAGACCGCATAGGAGCGGGGCTTGGGCCCGAAGGCCACTGCGCCGCCGCGCCAGACGGGGCTGGAGGCGCCGCCGGAGCGGGCGCGGCCGGTGCCCTTCTGGCGCCAGGGCTTGGCCTGGCTGCGGGAGCTCATCGACGCGCGGTTCTTGGTGCAGGCGGTGCCGGAGCGCATCCGAGCCAGGAACGCGACCACGGAGTCCTTCACGGCCTGGTCGCCCTTGACCGCTTCCATCCAGGCGTCCTGGATTTCCAGCTGGGCGCCGGTGTCGGCACCCTGAAGATTCTTGACATTCAAATTGGTAGCCATTGTTGTCACTCCCTCCCGTTATTTCTTGACGGCGCTACGGACGGTGACGATGCCACCGGGGGCTCCGGGAATCGCACCCTTCACGAGGATGAGGTGCTCTTCGGGGCGGACGCCCACGACCTTCAGACTCTGCACGGTACGGTTCTTGTCGCCCATGTGGCCGGGCATCTTGTGGCCCTTGTAGACCTTGCCGGGCTTCTCGCAGCAGCCGATGGAGCCGGTTCGGCGGGTCCACGCGCCGCCGTGGGTCTCGCGGCCACCCGCGAAGCCCCAGCGCTTGACGACGCCCTGGAAGCCATGGCCCTTGGTGCGGCCGGAGACGTCCACGAACTCGTCCACCGCGAAGAGATCCACGTCCAGCTTGTCGCCGGGCTGCTGGGTGGGGTCGGCGTCCAGGCGGATTTCCTTCATGACCGCGGGGGGATTGGCGTCCAGTCCGGCGGGCTTGAGGTTGCCCAGGATGGACTTATTGACGTTCTTGGCTTTGCGGCTGCCAAAGGCCAGCAGCAGTGCGCTGTAGCCGTCCTTGGCGGCGGTTTTGGCGGTGACCACGGTGCAGGGACCGCACTCGATCACGGTGACGGGCACGAGCTCGCCCTTGTCGGAATAGATCTGCGTCATCCCGAGCTTTTTGCCGATGAGACCTTTCTTCATGGCTTATGTCTCCTTGGCTTAGAGTTTGATGACGATGTCCACGCCAGCCGGCAGCGTGAGCTTCTTGAGCTCATCGACGGTTCGCGCGGAGGGGTTGATGATGTCCAGCACCCGCTTGTGGGTGCGGATCTCGAACTGCTCCATGGACTTCTTGTCCACGTGGGGGGAGCGGTTCACGGTGAAGCGTTCGATCTTGGTCGGGAGGGGGATCGGCCCCGCGACCTGCGCGCCGGTGCGGCGCACGGTTCCGACGATGTCCGCGACGGACTGGTCCAGGATGGTGTTCTCAAACGCCTGGAGTCGGATGCGAATGGTGGTTTGCTGTTTGGCCATTCTGTGTTTTCCTTTCTTTTTTGACAGTTCCTCAGCGGGGCCGGTAGCATGCGGGCTCGGCAGTGAATTCGGCCCGCCCCCCGGTCAGCGACCGGAGGCTGGATGCATAGCTGAGCACCTCGGCAAGAGGAACCATCGCGACTACGCGGGCGTCTCCCAGGCCCAGGGAATCGTGCTGCTCGATCCGGCCGCGTCGCGCGGTCAGATCGGACATCACGGCGCCGACCTGCCCCTGGGGGACACTCACTTCAATCCGCATCACAGGTTCCAGCACGACTTCCCCGGCCTGTGCGAGCGCGTCGCCCAGGGCGTTCCGGGTAGCGGTTAAGAACGCCGGTTCCGAAGGTTCCGCCTGAGTGGTGGATCCCTCTAGAACTGTAATGCGCGTATCCGTCATCGGGTAGCCGGAGGGGCTGCCCGCTGTGACGACTTCGTCAACTGCCTGCTCGATGGCCTGAAGGCAATCGGGCGGCAGGGCGGCGGATTCCCGGCAGGGGAAATCCACCTGTATTCCGGTGCCTGGCGGCAACGGCTCAAGCATAAGTTCCACGGCGGCCTGGATGGCCACGGCGGGTGAGAGCTGCCTGAGAAACTCCCGTTTGAGGCGCACTGGGCGGGCGATGGTCGCGCGGTAGGCGACCTGCGGCTGGCCCGTGCGGACCAAGATGCGATGTTCGGAACGGAGGCGTTCCCGGACGACCTCCAGATGGAGTTCGCCCATGCCGGAGACCGAGAACTGGCCTTCGACCGGCCCCGGCCGCAAGTGCAGCGTGGGGTCCTCCTCGGCCAGCGCGGTCGGCGTCGGTGGCGGGGGCGAAGACCTCCCAGACCACGGGCTCCGGAAAGCGCATCCGCGCAAGGCGGAACTGCGGGCCGCCTTCCTCGACCAGCGTGTCGCCGGCGCGGAAGGCCGGCAGCGGAGCCGCATCCGCCAAGGCGACGCCCACGATCTCCCCCGCCTCGGCGGCGGGAAGCTCGCTCGTGTCGGCCGCATTGAGCCGCCAGATGGCGCCCACGGCCCCCGAAAGCGGCCGGTTCTGGTCGCAAAGCACCACCCCGGGACGGAGGGTGCCGCTGTAGATGCGGATGACCGCGTAGTCGCCCGGCCAGGCAGTGCGGACAATCTTGACGACTGCCGCCACCACGAAGTCATGCCCGTCCTGCGCCTTCAGACGCTCCCGCGAGACCGGGAAGTGCTTCCTGGAGGCGCTGGAGGAAAGCCGTTCGGCAGGCCCCGGCAGGAACCTCCCCACTGCGTCCAGCAGCGGGGCAACGCCCAGGCCCGTCGCGGCGCTGCCGGCGAAGACCGGGACGGCCGCGAGCCGAAGCGTCTGACGCCGGATGGCGCCAGCCAGCTCTTCATCGGCGAGTTCCTCGTCCGCCACAAAGCGTTTGAGGACCTCCTCGTCCGTCTCGGCAAGCTGCTCCAGAAGTTCGCCGCGTCGCGCGGCCAGCTCCTGACTGTAGTCATAAGTAGTTGACTCTGGATTACTTATGACTTTCCTGCCCAGGATGTCCAAAAGGTCGCCACCATGCGGCAATGGCCTGGTGAGCACCAGCGGCCGGGCTGGCGCGAAGAGCCGCGCCAGCTGGGCGACCACGGCATCGAAGTCGGCGCCCTCGCGGTCAAGCTTGTTGACGAAGGCCAGGGCCGGCAGGCCGTAGCGCCGGGCGCGCCGCCAGACCATTTCGGACTGGGCCTGCACGCCGCGAAGTCCGCAGAAGACCGCGACGGCGGCGTCCATCACGCGGAGCGAACGCTCGACTTCCGCGGTGAAATCGATGTGGCCGGGAGTGTCGACCAGGTTGAACTGCCACTCTTTCCAGTGGCAGGTGATGGCCGAACTGACGATGGAGATGCCGCGCTCGCGCTCCTGCAGGAGGTAGTCGCTGACCGTGGTTCCCTCGTCCACTGCGCCACCAAAGCGCACCGCCCCGGTTTCCAGGAGGATGCGCTCGGTAAGTGTGGTTTTCCCGGCATCGATGTGGGCAATGATGCCAAAGTTTCGGATGGCATCAGACACACACATCGGGAAAGAAAATCAAAGCTTCAGCCCCAGCGGTAGTGGGCGAAGGCCTTGTTGGCATTGGCCATCTTGTGCACGTCGTCGCGCTTCTTGATGGTGTTGCCGGTGTTGTTGAAAGCGTCGAGGAGTTCGGCGGCCAGAGCATCGCGCATGCCGGTGCCTTTGCGGGCGCGGGCATAGGTCACGATCCAGCGCATCGCCAGGGCGACCTGACGGGCGGCCGGGACTTCCAGCGGAACCTGGTAGGTCGCGCCACCGACGCGGCGGCTCTTGACCTCCAGACGGGGCTTCGCGTTCTCCAGCGCGGCCAGGAACAGGTCCAGCGGCTCGATCTCGGAGCGCTTCTGCTTCAGGATGTCGAATGCGCCGTACACGATTTCCTGCGCGACGGACTTCTTGCCCTTGAGCATGATCGTGTTGATCAGGCGGGCGACCAACTCATTGTTGTAGCGCACGTCCGGAATCAGCGTGCGCTTGAATGCTTGACGTCTTCTCATAGGTAATTACCTGCCTCTATTTCAAGGGATTACTTCTTCTTCGCATCCGCGCCCGGCTTCGGCCGCTTGGTGCCGTACTTCGAACGGCCGCGGCGGCGCTTGTCAATGCCCAGGGTGTCCAGCTTGCCGCGCACCACGTGGTAGCGCACGCCAGGCAGGTCGCGGACACGGCCGCCGCGCACCAGCACGACGCTGTGTTCCTGGAGGTTGTGCCCCTCACCGCCAATGTAGGCGGTCACTTCCTGGCCATTGGTCAGGCGGACACGGCAGATCTTGCGCATCGCCGAATTCGGCTTCTTGGGGGTGCGGGTGGTGACCAGCATGCAGACGCCACGACGCTGCGGGCAGTGCGCCAATGCGCGCACGCGGCTCTTGCGCGGCTTGTCAGTGCGGCCTTTGCGAATCAGTTGATTGATAGTAGGCATTAGAACGTTGTTTCCTAGGCAATTATGAACTAAAACAAAAAGTGTAGTGAAAATGCGTAGTCGCTTAATATAATTCGCTTTTCCCGCATTTCAAATCGGTTGCGGAAAAACGCCGCGCGGGGGCGGGAAGACTTCGGAGCGACGGATTCCGTCATCCGGGGGCGCACCACTTGTTCTGGTCGCCGACCAATGGCTTCAGCCGCGGGGATCGCAATGCCCCCGGATGCTGGAAGGCGCTGGCCACGGCATGGGGAATCGCCGACTTGGCGCCGGTGAGCTGCGCGTTCATCTCGGTGGTCTTGGCGACCATCTCCTGCCCCGCCGCGACTGCCAGCGAACGACGCTCCTCCGCCTGGGCCTGCGCAATCAGCTTGGCGGCCTCGGCCTGCTCGCGCGCCAGCCGGGCGGCGACGTTGTCCAAAATGGTCACGTCCTCGATGTCCAGCGAGAGGATTTCATAGCACGTCCCCTCGTCCAGCCCGCGCGCGAGAATCTGGTCGGAGATGATGGAGGGGTGCTCCACGATCTCCCGGTGGCTGGCGGCATTGCCGATGGCGGTCACAATGCCCTGCCCCACCCGCGCGACGATGGTCTCGGCGCCCGCCATCCCGATGAGGCGCTCAAGGTTGGTGCGGACGGAGATCCGGCATTTGACAGCAAGGGAAATGCCGTCCTTGGCCACGCCGACCAGACCGTTCTCGTAGCCCTTCTGGCGCGGGGGGCACGGGATGACCACGGGATTGACATGTTCGCGAACGGCCTTGGCGATGTTCCGCCCGGCCAGGTCCAGCGCCGCGATGGCGGGGAAGCCCATCCGGACGCCCGCCTTGTCGCAGGCCACCGCCGCCTCGCGGACGGTCGTGATGCTGCCGCCGGCCAGCTTGTGGTCAATCAGCTCCTCCGTGCTGACCTGGATGCCGGCTTTCTTGAGGACCTTCAGGCACTCGAAGATGTCCTTCGCCTCCAGTTTCTGAAAGTGGAGGCGGAACATCGTGCCGAAGGAGAACGGAATGCCGGCCGCCTTGGCCTCCACCCACAACGGGAAAAACTGGCACGCCTTGATTATCGCCCAGCCCAGGACAAGCACGCACCCGACCAAGGCAAAGCCCACCACACCATAAAGAAATAAGGGAAAAAACATCGCTTTTCTTCAACAGGGAAACTAGGAGAATCCGTGGATGGCACCGGCTATGGCGGGCGCCGCCAAAACGGCTTCCGCCGACGCCGCATCCTACTCGTCGCGTTCTGGCGTGCGGCGCGTCCGCTTGCGCTCGGAACGGAGCCGCTTGGCCTTCAGCCGAAGAAGCTTCTGGCTGCGTGGACACTTGGTGGGGCGGCGAGGCGCGGGCGGGGCCGCGGCCTGGTCGAGCAGCTCCTGGAGACGCTGCCTGGCGGCCTCGCGGTTGCGCCGCTGGCTGCGGAATTCCGCGGCCAGGATGACGACCTCGCCGGCGGCGGTGGCACGGCTTCCCGCCAGCCGAAGCAGCCGCTCCTTGGCCTCCGGCGACAAGGATGGCGACCCCGTCACGTCAAATCGCAGCTGCACGGCGCTGGAGGAGGTGTTCACTCCCTGCCCGCCAGGGCCGCTGGAGTGAACACAGGAAAACTGGAGCTCATTCTCCGGAACCATGCCAGTGAACGGATGAGGGGCACTGCGGGACTGTGGAAGACACAGACATGAAAAAACCCCTGGACGCCTTGCCTTGCAGCGCGGCTCCCAAGGGCTTTCCAGTTCAGAAGTCTTGCGAAGGCAATTACTTCTTCAGACCCTTCTTGTACTTCGCGGCATCAGCGGCGCTCACAAAACGGGTCAGGCTGCGGCCATCTTTGGTCACGCCTTTGACGGCGGAACGACCATTCGGGTAGGTCACCACGTCTTTGATTTCGGCTTCGACCATCTTGCGAGCTTTGACATCCCAGAAATTCACTTTGGCCATCGGGAGGATCCTTTTTTATGAATTTTGCTTCAGACTCCGCCGACCTCCGGAGTGATGTCGGCGTAAAAAACACACCTCAAAAAGAGGCATTGCACCTAACTGTAGTGCCTCGTTGATTTTTTTTCAAGCAAAAATCAATAATTTATGAAAATTTTTTCAAAAAAACTGATTTTTCCGAGATTTTCCGGCTTACAGGTAGGGGCATGGACTTCTTGGCAAGGTGCATGGAGGTGGCGTAAGAAACCATCGGCAATGACTTTAAGGCTTCATGCCGGACCAGCCGCGAACCCCGAAGGGCTTGTCCGGGTCGGACCAGGGGTTGAGCTGGGCGGCGAAGTCGCAGGCGTCGAGCGCCTCGGCCATGCCCGCGCGCCAGGCATGCAGGAGCGCGGGGTCGTGGGAGTATTCGGCCATGTCTTTGACCAGCTCCTCCGGCACCTGCAACGCGGCCTGGGCCTGGGCAAGCCATCTTTCCATGATGGCCCTGAGGTGGCGATCTGGTCCGTCGTCGAGAATCGTCCTGGTCCACTCGATTGCCTCCTTGAGCAGGCATGCGTAGGCGTAGTCCTCCATGCCGTCGCGGAAGTTCTCCAGCCGGATGGACGGCAGGGGCCGGAACTCCTTGTCGCAGTAGAAGATGGAGCCGTCGCCATGCCAGGTCTCGTAGGCGACGGGGTTCCAGGTGGTGTAGGGTCCCTGCGCCTGGTCGATGCCGGTGTTCTGGTTCCAGATGTTCAGCATGTAGTAGAGGAAGCCGTCCGGCTGGAATTTGGCGCTCATGGCTCCCTGGAGGAGGCGGGACTCGATGGCGGGGCTTTCCACGAACCAGTTGGCGTATGGCGGGTTGGGGTAGATGCAGATGTACCACCAGACCAGCCGTCCCTGGGCGTGGGCGGCCGCGACCTTCGCGGGGTCGAATTTCGGGGTGAGCGGACACCAGGCGTCGATGGACTTGACCACCGTCTCCGTGCCGAAGCTGTGGTCGTAGCTGGTGGTCATCGTCAGCACTTCCGGGAAGGCCTCCTTGAGCGCCTTGGCGCAGCGCTCCAGGATGGGGAACTGGCCCTCGGACTGTTCGTCGAAGCCGTAGATGTATGCGTAGTCGAGCAGTCCAAGCGCCTTGGCCTTGTCGTAGGCGATGCGCAGGCGGTCGATGGTCTTGGCCATCTGCTCGTCGAAATGCTCCTCGTCGATGCCGCCATTGAAGACATTGCCGAGATTGAAGGCCACGAGGCGTCCCTGGCGGTGCAGATGCTCAACGACCTCCCAGTCCGGCGGGCCCGGCCAGTAGAGGTGGTCGTAGTCGATCTTGTAGTCTGCCAGGAAGTCCGCGTAAGCGAATTTGAGGCGCGCCCAGGCCTCGGGATTGCCCCAGAACTGCTGCAGCGGATTGAACGAAATGGCGGTAGGCAGAGGAGAGTGGTCCGGCAAGGTGAAGGAGCGAACCTTCACCGTCAGGGGGATTTCCACGGACGGCTGGCCGTCGGCGGTGACGGTCACCTTGCCGCGGTAGAGGCCGGGTTTCTGGTAGCGCGGCGCGAAGATGCGCACCCAGAAGCTCTGGAGATCGTCTGCGGCCACGTCACACGAGCGCAGGCCGTTCAGGATGGGATCCGGATACCATCCGACATACTCCGGATTGTTTTCGGGACGCCATTTGGTCTGCACAAAGCCGGTCACCTGCGCGGTGACGCCGCCGGAGGGAATGTACGCGCCGTCTTCGGACACCAGGTCGCCGACGGCCACGGCGACATTTTTGAGTGCCGCGCGGGCATAGACCGCCACCTGGAAACTCTCGTATTCGTTCCGGGCGAGCGAGACGGCGACTTCCTTTGCAGCGGTCGCCCCCACCGGCATGTCCTTCGGGAAGAGCCGCACGTCACCGCCTGCAATTCCCACCACCATCGCCGGCGTGGCGGTGCCGGCGCCCTCGGCACTGCGTTCAAACGCCAGCACGGATGGCACGCGGCGGATGGCCAGCGCGGCCATCTCCGCCTCCAGCAGACGCTCGCGGTAGCGCATCGGATCGAAATCGGCGGTCTCCTGTTCGGCGCGAAGCACCTGGATGCGTTGGCGGAGCCTGTCCAGCTCCTTGTCGAGGCGTGCGCGGAGTTCTTCGTCCTGCTGGGCGGCGAGAGCGTGGTAGTTGTCTTCCAAAGTTTGGGCGGAAGCATCGATTGTTTTGACGGCCAGAGCTTTCAGGGCTTCGCGATATTCCGGCGAATACTCCGGCAATTCTTCGCCGGGGCGCAGCAGCGCCTGCCCCGCGACCTGGAGCTGCACGTCGCAGCTGGGCCGTTCGGTGAAGAAATGGACAATCGAAATGTCCTTGAGATCCACAAACTTGGCGAGCTGGCCCAGGGAGACCTCCACACGCTGGAAATTGCTGATTCCCAATGGAGATGGGGTAATCATCATATACTCGCGGAAAGGCGTCTTCGAGTCGGAGATGTAGATGTTGAAGCGGATGTCGCCCTGCGAGGTGTTCACCAGGTCGATGACCAGCCGGTCGTATTCCGACCAGTCCGTCACGGCCGGCTTGAACTCGAAGGCCGGCCACTCCTCGCCCGTGCCGGGGTATTTCGGCGTGGTGAAGCGCAGTCCCGTGCTGCCCTCTGCGGAGATTATCTGGGTGTCGATGGCCAGGGTGTCGGTCTTCGGCGTGCGCACCGTAACTTTGGTCTCCGGCGTGAAAATCGACGTGGCGGCCGAGACCGCAATGGACAGGACGCACAGCAGGACAGTCAGCAGCCGGATGGAGTGTCGTTTCATGGAAGTGTTTTTGGAAATGAGATGTTGACAGAGGCATGCCGCTATAATGCGGAGATACTGGACGGTTTCCCTTATAACATACTTCAATATTCTGCAAACACTGCTGGCCGGGAAAAACAATTGAGAATCCAGGCGAATCATCCGAAAATCATGGAAAAAACTAGATTGGCCGGGAATCCGCTCATGACGGCTTGACATGAAGGCCTCCAGGCACGATTGTATCTTAGGGGTGGAGGACGGGGGTGGCGGGTGTACCCACTATAGGATAAGGCCATGCGGGCATGATGCCCTTTTGCCCCCCTCTTTGAGGGGTCTTTGAGGCCGCCCCCACACAGACCTCAAGGGAGACCTCCAGGCTCGCCCTGCCGACCGCATGTTTGCCGTATTGCAGTTTTTACCGTTCGACAGTGATTTGCCAAACACTTATATTGTGAAAGTTGCCTTTTCATCACTGCTGTCCGGTAAAAATGGCAATGTGGGAAAACCGGGACGGCTTTCCCGCGAAACACGCGAAACACACGAAAGGGAGCTTCCCACGCCTTCCCCCGCGCCCGCAGGCGGTCGCAACGGCCGCCGCGAATGCCGCCGCATGGAAAGCCCGCTTTCCCGCGCCGTCCTTCGGGACGGCCTCGCGCTCCACTTCATGTCGCTCGGGTGAAAGGCGTTTCCGCGGACTGGAAAGTCGTGGAACATGGCAGGTGAAGACGGCGGCCGCGAAGCGGACGCGGGACGCGGCAGACGGCGCAGGGTGAAAGGCATCTCTCCTTTCGCTCCGGCGACGGATGTCGCGTCACCTCCGGCTGATGCCGGGGAGGCTTCACCTTCAGCGCAGGTCGTGTGCTTTTTGTGTGTTTCGCGTGCTTCGCGGGAAATTTTAACCGGACAGCTGTGCCGTTTCATACAAACCTGGGGACTGCCCCCGGTTAATCATTGCTTTCTCAGAGTCTTCGATAGAATCCATCATGGAAGCCGTCGGTCAAAGTGAAGCAACCGCCCAGAAGCCATACGTCCTGCTGACTGGCGGGAATGCGAGGTTCCGGTCGTTTCTTGGGCATTTTGCCGAAGTGGAGGCCTTCTCGGATGTGGATGCCATGCTCGCGGCCAACCCGTCACCAGGGATGCTCTGCGTGCTGATGCCCCGCTATGACGACGGTCAGCGCCTTGCGGAGGAACTCGGCATCGATGCGCTGTATCGTCTGCTGGAATGGAAGCGCAAGGGCGTCCTGCTCTATGTCGAGGCAGTTCCGTCGAAAAACTATCTGTCGCGCGAGGTGTTTTCGTATTTCACGCTGGGCAGGGAGTGCCATTTTAACCAGGATTGCATTAAGTGTAACAATAACTTACTGCAATCAAGTAATTTATATTATATTCTTTCGACCGTCCATGCAAATCATGGGCGAAAAGTCCTCGCCGAGGGTGGCGATTTCGGCGGAGTGCTTTCGCCAGTCCGCGAGCCGTCCCGCCGTTATCCGATTTTGCTGGACGACCTGGAGGGCTGCGTCTCTGCGATGATGAATCTCCATGCCTGCGAGGGGGTCTTCCTGCGTCCATACGCATTCTGGCGAGAGCTGCTTGGCGCACTCTGGAGTGCCCTGACGGGTGCGCCAAAGGCGTTGGTCGAAGAGGCGTTCGAGAAGGCCTGGCCTAGGCCATTCGCGCCATCTGGGGGCACGGATGCGTCCGCTGGACTCGCCGCGGCGGTCGAGTGGCATCGGCGGTGCGGGCTGATGCCCAGCCCCGACGGCACATCGGGCATTCTGGAGATGTTCATGTCCGCCGATTTCTCACGACGGCAGAATTACCGCACGGACAGCATTCTGATGACGGCGGCGCTCTTCGCGGGATGCGGCGCATTCTCCCACGATGCCCAACTGACGCAAATCGCCACGGCGTTGGCGGATTTTCTGCTGGACCGCCATATCCAGGACGACACGGGCTTCCTGCGCTGGTATGACCACAGCTCGGTCGTCTATGCCAATGATTCCGCACGGCACGGCCTGAGCCTGCTGTATCTCTGGCGGATGACTGGCATTCGCCGCTACCGCGATTGCGCCGAACGGCTCGCCGCCGCGTGTCTTGGCTGGCTTGGCGAGCGCGGATTGTATTCGGGGACCTTTTCTCTGGACGAAGGAGACGGCGGCGAGGTCAGCCGAACGCCCGTCTTCTATGGCGAGATGGCCGCCTTTCTGCTGTGCATCGGCTCCTCGGAGGCACGGTCGGCAGCGCTGAAGTTCGCGGAACTGGTCGAAGTGGCCTCCCAGGCGATGGGGCATTCCAGACCAGATGCGCTCAGCCGAGCACTGCTGCTTTTCGCCAGTGTGCAGGTGCTGGGCGGGGTGGACTGCTCGGCGCACCTGGCGGAGCTGCTGGACTACTACGAGTCGCTCCAGGAGCCCTGCGGAGGCATCCGCGAGGATGACATCTTTGAACGCACCAGCGCCGTGGAGGCGGGCGTGGCTTCAGGCAAGGGGCTGGACCGCATCGGCGACCAGTTATATTGCAACAACTACCTCTTTGCCACGCTGGCGCTGCTTCGGCGGGGGAGGTTCCCGCAGCCGCTGTCCGACCAGATCGAACGGCTCTACCAGGGAGTCCACCGCTACCTGCTGAAAATTCAAATCAAAAGCAACGACCCGCGCTTTGACGGCGCCTGGATGCGCGCATTCAATATGGATCTGGACGAATACCACGGCATGGCACACGACGCGGACTGGGGACCATACTGCCTGATGACAGGCTGGGTCATGGGATATATCCCCTTGACGCTCCTTGAAGATATTGGCGGCCCGCCGTTCTTTCAGCCCTGCTGACCGTGGCGAATTGTCCAGGCGTCTCTTGGACAATTGACCTTGAAATCAATAAAGTGGGGACAAGACGTGGAGTACAAAATAGCGAATTGTTCCTATTTCGCCACACTGCTGTTCGGTAAAAATTGCAATGTGGGAAAACCGGGACGGCTTTCCCGCGAAACACACGAAACACACAAAAGAAAGTTCCATCCCACGCCTTCCCCCGCGCCCGCAGGCGGACGCAACGGCCGCCGCGGCAGACGGCGCAGGATGAAAGGCATGCCCTTTCGCTCCGGCGACGGATGTCGCGTCACCTCCGGCTCATGCCGGAGAGGCTTCACCTGCCACAGGCCGTGCGCTTTTCGCGTATTTCGCGTGCTTCGCGGGAAATTTTAACCGGACAGCTGTGATTTCGCCAACCTATTTATAGGGAACTATCCTGTTGAGTTATGGTGAAAAACTTGGGCGGCAAGAAAGCCCCGAAGGGGTGGTAGGATTATGTGGGAAATAACAATCTAACTCAACGATATTATTCCCTATTTATCACAAGTCGTTTTGGCTCAGAATCACGAAAAATCTCCTGGTTCATTCAACAGAATTGTATCGTGGAGTTACATTTATGCACATGGGGTTGCCAGCCATGTCCATCGATTCCGTGAGCAGTCATTCAGCCCAGCCTTGCATGCCTATTGTGAAAGAAGATTTTGATCTGGACGAAGATGGGAAGCGCTATGCATGGCGTTATGAGTATTCGTCAAAGACTGGTTTGCTGACCAAGGCGATTCAAACCACTGGCACAGAGTGGAAACGAATAGAATATTATCAATATGATTCGAAGGGAAGATTAAAGCATCGATTCGCTTATGGATTTGATGTGGTGAATTTTCCTTGTATTAAAGAACTGCATCGACAAAAGACGGGCGAAGAATACACTTTGGGAAATGAGTGGTTTGACTACGAGACCTGCCACTGCTATTTGGAAACCCGCATCATCGTTGGATATGGAAGAATGTACTATTCAGAAGATTTGAACAAGGTGGAGAAACTCCCATATTCACTATGTGTAATGTCACCTTATTATATTGAGAATAATTGGTATCTCAAAAGACCAGATTACCTGACAAAAATGATTGAAAACTATGAAGAAGAACTTCGAAAACAGGAACAGAATCCGTTGTGCCCGAAGGCAAAACTGGCGCATCGTGTTCAGTTGTCGCCTGAAATCTATCCAGACATGCCACCGAGGCCTCCCAGAGCCTTTTTGAAAGAAGTCAAAGAAATATACGAATCGATGGCTGGAAATGATTTGCACGCATGATGAAGACCTTGACAAGGAGAAAACGATGCTTCGAAGTGTAACCCAGACCCTGGAGATTCCAGTTCGCAATGAATGTGACATTCTGGTGGTGGGCGCAGGACCTGCTGGCATTGGCGCCGCCCTGACGGCCGCCCGCAAGGGCGCTCGCGTCACTCTGGTCGAATACGGCGGGAAACTCGGCGGGATGTGGACTCTCGGGCTTCTCTCACCGTTCTTTGACAACCGCGACAAGCCTGGCCTCAACCAGGAACTCCGCGAAAAACTCGCCGAGCGCAATGCCTGGGGCGGCCTCTGGGACATGGCCTTCGACCCCTCCCAGATGGCGCTCCTGCTCAACCAGATGGCGCTGGACGCAAAACTCGACGTCCTGCTCTATACCACCGCCTGCGAACCCTACCTGGAGGACAACGCCATCCGCGGCGTCTTCATCCAGAACAAATCCGGCAAGCAGCTCATACTGGCGAGCGTCGTCATCGACTGCACAGGCGACGGCGACATCGCCGCGCGTGCTGGCTGCCCCTTCGAAATCGGCCGCCCCGCCGACGGCGCTTTCCAGCCCATGACCATGATGTTCAAAATCGGCGGCCTCCGCGAGGAATATCCGCGAGACGCCACCATTGACTGGTATGCGCTCCTCCAATACCGCCACCGCGCCAATCTCCAAAAACTCGTCGAGGACGTCCCTTTCGACAAGCCGTGCATCATCAAACTCCCTGGCCCCGGCGGTCAGGCCCTCGTCCAATGGACCCACGTCCGTTTCCTCAAGGGGACGGACGGCGAGGAAATCACCCGCGCCACCCAGCAGGCCATGCTCCAGGTCGAGCAGGCCATGCGCTACTTCCGCGAGGTGCGCGACCTCCTCGGCGACGTCTATCTGCTCGAACTCCCCGCCGTCATCGGCGTGCGCGAAACGCGCCGCATCACGGGGGAATACATCATCTCCGACGATGACGTCCTCAAGGGATTCCATCCTGCGGACGGCATCTGCGACGTCCATTTTGGCGTCGATATCCACGAGCCATCCAAGGCAGAACAGACCAATCTCCCGAATGCGGGCTTCGACATCCCCTTCCGATCCCTCGTCCCCCTCGGCATCGAAAACCTCCTCACGGCTGGACGCTGCATCTCGGGTTCTTTCCTCGCCCACGCCTCCTACCGCGTCACGGGGGACTGCCTCATGATGGGCGAGGCCGCGGGCGCCAAAGCCTGCGACGCCATCTCCCGCCATATCTCCGTCCGCCAACTCTCCCGCGAACTCGCTGCAAAATAGGCAGTAACGATGTCCCGTGGGGGCCGTCCGACAAGGTCGCCGTCATCGGCTGGGATCGCAGCAATGACACCTTCGCCTTGGGACAAATGAACCATGAAAATACGGCTTCCGCAACGACGTAATCGAATATGTCTATCGTTGTTGGTGTTGATGGGTTGTGTTTTATGGCCTGTCAACATTTTCCTGTGCCGTTTTTTGATTGTTACCTCGGTGGTTTACTTGCTGGCGGTCTTTTGTCTTGCTTGGAGAAGACTGTATAAGGCACATGCGAGAATCGCGATTGCCATCGCAGCATTCCTTGGGGTGACGGTTTTTGCTTGTTCTGCATATCTCTCATTAAACGGTGGCATAGACGATACTACGGCTTATGGGTTGCGGACGATTTACGTTAACGAACTTAGGCACTATGAGGGCACACGATATGTCTGGGGCGGGGAGAACATACTTGGGATAGACTGTTCGGGGCTTCTACGGAAAGCGTTGAGGAATGCCCTCTTGAAAGGAGCCTTCATCTATGGCGAAAGAAGGTGTCTGAGACTTGCTTTTCAAAACTGGTGGCTGGATGCCTCGGCCGAGGCGTTGGCCAATGGATACCAGAATTATGTCACGTGGCTTGAAAAGGAAGGAACTGTTTCAGGCGTATGCGCGACCGAACTTTCCCCAGGAGATTTGGCGATTACGGAAGACGGGGTGCATGTCATGGTGTTTTTAGGAGATGGCAGGTGGATATCCGCAGATCCCATCCAAGGGAAAGTCATCATCGAGTCATCTGCCGCAAACAACCCTTGGTTCAAGGAAAAGGTCAAGTTTTACACTTGGACTGCCTTGATGCCATATAATAATCTTTGATGCTTAGGGAATAGATGAGTGGTATTGCCATCCGTTAGAGTTTGAATCTGCCATTCCCGCGCCCCACGATTGCAAACCGCTGGACGGGGTGTAGATTATATGAGGAAAGCAATGAATAGCACCAATTAGCAGATACAATGCCCCTCCTCCGCAAAATCTTCTTCTGGGATGCGCCCACGCAGGGCGACGCTGAAATGAAATCATTCAAGACACGGATACAGGCTCAAATCCTTCGGTTGCGTCGAATTCAAATGATATGCCTTCCAGCGATAGTCATAGCATTCATTGGGCTAATGTTCACTGCCTCTTTGGAACTCAATGGTGCTTTTAGAGCGTTTTTCACTGTATTTGGAGGCTTTGCTTTCTTGGGAGAACTTTGCTGCTTTTTTAAGGCACGGGGACTGGCCTGTCCAAAATGCCGCAAACGAATAGGATATCTGCTTTTGGATTCGTCCTATTCAAAGAACGGGGCATTGCTTATGCCAGACAATCTGCCGTCAGACATACATCAATGCCCATATTGCCATGCAGATTGGGAACATACTGAATAGGAGGCCAAATATGCTCCCCCTCCTCCTAAAAATCTTCTTCTGGGACGCGCCCGCGCAGAGGAGAATGAAATAGCAAGCAATGATGTTTGACACGGAAAAACAGAATGCAAAGCCTCCTGCTCGCCTGCACGCCATTCTGGCACGACGGGGACCGAATGCAGTTGTCTTTCGGCGTGGTCCGTCCGACAAGGTCGCCGTCATCGGCTGGGACCGCAGCAATGACACCTTCGCCTTGGGGCAGTGGCTGCGCGGTCGCATCTATCCGCTACGATGCGACTTGTCTCCCAAGGGAGAGCATCTGATTTACTTCGTCGCAAAGTATGGTCGTGTGAATCCTGTGGAAAAAATCGTCCGCGAGGAAGTGGAACGGAGGGTTGGGAACTTTTACAATTGGTATGACGAATGGCAAAGGAATCAAACTTCCGATTTTGAGTCTTTCATCGAGGCAAAGCATCGTGAAGCAGAGCACGAGGAGAAACTGATACGCGACGAACATCGGCAGGAGTTTCAACGGATGGAGCAGTCTGCCGACTACCACGACTACAGTTGGACGGCAATCTCTCGTACTCCTTATCTCAAGGCGCTCTCCCTCTGGTGGCACGGCACGGGATGGAATGGAGGCGGTATTTTCGAAAGCGAGAGGGAGTTCTACCTCAACCGTCCGCCTGAATGGATTGCAAAGACCATTCCAGGCGTGCAGGACCGCAGATTCAAGGAGCTTCCGCTCACGGATTATCTGAAAAAGGAGCAAGGCTGGGGAACTCGGGGAGAATGCATGATGGACTATGACTTTCGCCTGGAACGCGATGGGTGGCATTATTTGGAGAATGCCAAGCCAGGATGGTTTTATGAGAAAACACTTCCCAATGGGTGGATTCTGCGGAAGGAATTCCCTGGCGGCTTCGAGTCCTGGCATGAAATCTACTGGGAACGGCATTGTCTTCTGGATGCCGACGGGAAGGTGCTTATGGACGGTGTGGACTGGAGTTGGGCGGAGTACGACACCTACCGCAAACGTATCGTCTATGCCGAAAACGGCGCAATCTACGCGTTGGAATTGAAGTTGCCGCTGGAACCGAAGCAGTTGTACGATTTCAATGGAATGGCCTACCAGCGGATCACCGCGCCGTATTAGGAAAATGCAAGCAAAAAGGGAAAAGGCAGTAGCGGGAAAACAGCAAGAAACGGAAGAGGCGACATGCACGCAATAATACGTCAAGGCGAAAGCAAGTACTATGTTTCCGCAGTATTTGGCTACTACAAGGACATAACGGCCACGGATGATTACGAGAAGTATCTCCAGAACATACATAATCCTTATTGGATTGTGTGGGATGCTGAAAAGAGGCGTCTGATCAAATGGCTTGCATTCGCTCCCAATACAAAATACATCATTCCACAAGTCATTATCATCGATGCCGACCAGAGCAATTGGCGCAAGGATGAAAATGGCGTTGGCTGCGTTGATTTTTTGAATAGGGAACTGCTTGATTCCTTTCTGGACAGGGACGAACAGCCTAAGGAGATTCTTGACAAATGCCGTGCAATGGATGCAGGATATGTATATGAAGAGACAACGGAAATCAAGACGGAGGCGGATATTGTCAATCTTTCCTGGGCGTCTGGTGGATTTCACGACGCATTCATCGCAAAAGAGGAACTAAAGGAAGATGGCACTCTTTATCTGCTCTTTGAAGGAACCTGGGGCTGCAAGATTGAAGTCTGGTTCAGGGGTGATCTGGAATATGACACTTCCAGCAGGCATTCAGATGAATATGACCATTTCTGGCTTGGCTCAACTGTCATTTTGCAGGATGGATTCGTTTATCTCATCGATGACGATGACATGACTGTCGATAAGATAGGCCCCGGATACTGCTACTTCAAGGCAAGGCACATGAAGTACAGAATTATCCCTGATTGAGCGGAATATGAAAACAACAAGGAAAAAGCCATGAAGCCCCGCCTCCGTAAAATCTTTTTCTGGGACGCGCCCGTGCAGGACGCGTTCTTCGGACTAACTACGCTCACATAAGAAATTACCGATGAGCATATACGGCTTCCAAATCATTGTTCTGATAGTTGCGGCGATAGTCTGCACCAGATGCATCGCCCAGGGCACCTTGCTCCCCGCCACGGCCCGCCGTAGCAGGAGGGGTGGGCGCAACGCCTTAAGCTGAGCATTTTGGCTATTATTGGCAAAAATGCTCAAAAAAGAGACGGTTTGAGTGGCAAAGTTTTCCTGCAACACTATATTTTTTGAGCAAATACGGCAAACAAAGCCAAAATGCTCAAAACAGGGAGGGGCGCATCCATGATGATCCCGCGAAATTTGTATCTTCGGAAGCTCATAGACAGAAAGCACAACACGATGATAAAAATCGTGACGGGCATACGACGGTGTGGAAAGTCATATCTGCTTTTCAGGCTTTTTCGAGGACATCTTCTGGAATCGGGCGTAGGGGATGACCACATCATTGGAATCGCCCTGGATGATCGCCAGAATCTCCCCCTGCGGGATCCAGACACGTTGTTGGACTATATCTACTCCAGGGTGAAAGACAGCGGGATGCACTACATATTGCTGGACGAGATTCAGTTTGTCAATGACTTCGAGGGGGTACTCAACAGTTTCCTTCATCATGACAACCTTGATGTTTATGTGACGGGAAGCAATTCAAGATTTCTCTCCACGGATGTCATAACGGAATTCCGCGGACGCGGCGACGAGGTTCATCTCTTTCCCCTTTCATTCAATGAATATTTTTCGGCGGTCGGCGGGGAGAAGCTGGATGCCTGGCGGGAGTACCTGACCTACGGAGGGCTGCCAATGGTCGCGTCCATACGGAAACACGAAGGGAAGGCAGAGTATCTGCAACGCCTTTTCCAGGAGGTCTATCTAAAGGACATTCTGGAAAGGAACCGGCTCTACCATTCGGAGGAAATGCAGGAACTCCTATGCGTCCTGGCCTCGTCCGTCGGCTCGCTGTGCAGTCCACGAAAAATAGCCGACACATTCAAGTCCGCCAAGCAGGTTTCGCTCTCCCCCAATACAATCGCCACTTACGGACGGTATTTTGAAAACGCCTTTCTTCTGCATCGCGCCAGACGCTACGACATCAAGGGGCGTCATTACATCGATTCGCCTTGCAAGTTTTATTTCGAGGACATTGGCCTGCGGAATGCTCTTCTCAACTACAGGCAGATGGAGGAGAACCATCTGATGGAGAACATCATCTACAATGAACTCCGGCTGCGTGGCTACAGCGTCGATGTGGGAATCGTTCCCGTCCAGGCAAAACAGCCCGACGGCAAATACTCCAGAACTAGGCTGGAGGTCGATTTCGTCGCCAACCAAGGCAGCAAGAGATTCTACATCCAGTCCGCATTCAGGATGTACGATGACGAGAAGATCGAGCAGGAGAACCGCCCCCTGCGCCATATAGATGACTCTTTCAAGAAAATAGTCATTGCAGGGGACAGCGGCCTGCTGTGGAGAAACAATGACGGCCATGTCATCATGAACATACTGGACTTCCTCCTGAATCCAGACAGTCTTGATTTGTAGCGGGAGAATCGCGGTTGATTCCTTCTGTCTTATGGCCAATCCCGCGCCACGCGATTACAAAGCGCTTAAGTCAATGTAGATTAAGAAATGGCAATGCGTAGCACCAATTAGCAGATACCATGAACCTCCTCCGTAAAATCTTCTTCTGGGACAGCCAAGGCTTCTCAGTTGCAGAGCATTCTTCGATTCCGACAACTGAATCCTTGTAAGCATCCCCGCATGAATCGTCTTCAAGCCAATATCTGCCTTCTCTGCGTGACCTTGTGCTGGTCCATGGAGGTCGTGCTCTATGCCTGCATTCCGGAAGGCATCCCGACATTCGCGACCGCTTGCGTGACTTCGCTTGCAGGGGCGTTCCTGCTCTTTATCGCCTTTCATCGGCGTGGGCTGACGGCGCTGCGCAGTGATGGCTGCCGCCTGATTCTGAAGACCGCGTTCCTTGCCGCGTTGAGCGCCTCATACAACACAATGTACCTCTGCGGAATCAAGTCATTTGACATCGCCTCGGGGGCGTTCACCTTTTGCATGACCGTGGTCATCCTGCCAGTCGTGCTGCTGAGCTTCCGTCGGCGTATCGGGCTGGAGACCCTGCTTTCCGTGGTGCTTGTCGGCCTGGGCATCATCTTTGCGCTGGGGCCTTCGCTGCGCGGCGAGCAGCTGCCCGGACTTGCCCTGATGGGCGGGGGCTGCCTGCTGAGGGCGGTACTCATCGTCGTTCTGGCCGACATGGCCAAAAGACACGACCCTCTCGCCATCGCCATCCTTCTGGAACTCTTCACGGGAGTGTTCGCCCTGTTCGGCTGGCTTTGGCAGGACCCACGTCTGTTTTTCGGGCTGCCCCTGTCGCGGGCGCTGGTCGCCTCGTGGGCCATTTACTCCTATTTCATCGAGGCCATCGCGCTGTCCCTCAACATCATCGCCTTGAAGCATGTGACCGCCACGAACGCAACCGTCGTCTATTCGCTGGAGATTGTCTTTTCCATGGTCTGGGGACTAATCCTGCCTGCCAGCGTAATCACGCCAGTCCATCTGACGCCGACAGTCGTGCTGGGGGCGGTCCTGGTCCTTTGCGGCAGTCTGGCGGAAATCATTGACATCCGAGGGAAGCGGGTACAGCGGGAGGCCGGAAAATGAAGCGTCAGTTGCGCAATTTCATCCTGTTGCTGGCCGTCTATCTGCTTTTTGCCATCCCCTTCAAGGCGATGAACCTGATTCCCGGCTTCACGAATGTGCGGCCGGTCAGCGCGCTCGCCGCGATATACGGCGTCTTCTACGGCCCCGTCGGCTGCCTGGCCAACGCCTGCGGAAATCTGGTTTCCGACCTCCTCGACAATGCCCTGCGCTGGTCTTCCCTAGCGGGCTTCGCGGCAAATTTCCTCGGCCCGTGCGCAGTCTGGTTTCTCTGGAGGCGCTATGGCAGGCATCCGTTCGCACTGAGGACGATTCCAGACCTGCTCTTCCATACGGTGGTGATCGTTCTCGCCGCCTTCCTGGAAGCCCTCATCATAACTCCAGCAGTCGCATTTGCCTATTCGGATGTGAATGCCGTTTTGTTCGCCTGTATTGTGCTTGGGAACGAAGTGATCTTCCCGATTGTGCTCGGCATTCCGATGGCCATCGTGTTGCAGGAGGAATTTGGTGTCGCGCCTTTTCAAGAGGAGGTTTAGGCCGCTGCGAGATGCCGTCGCAAGGAACTTTGTACCAAACAGGCCAGTCTGAACGAAGTGGAGCAATGCCTAGACCATCTATTGGATTTCGCCTGTCATGAGAAAATGCTACGACTATTCAAGAGGCTATATCGGTACTATTATCCGCTATATCCTGTATCCATAACTGATTACATCATGTTCTACAAGGAAATGTGGGGCCCTCCTGAAAACGAGTCCTCTGGCAATGAAAACGAGGCTTCCTCATAAAATTGAATTTCAACATCTTTCTAACGGAAAACAAATGAAGATTCTCTGCCTTTCCGACCTACATCTGCGGATGAATGACGCCATTGACGTGATGCACCAGCAGCATTTCACGCCGTTTTTGCAAAACATCCGAGAATTGGTTGAGGACACGAAGCCCGACGTGGCGCAGACGCCCCCAAAAACTCGAACCCTGAAAGGGTGGCGGGATGATATCAGCGAGAGCGACGGGCACGCTATCCCCCCGCCCGAAAAAGCCAATAGGTTTGTGTTATCGGCAACACAAAGTCATTAAAAATACAAAGTTTGTGTTATTGATTCCACAAACTATGTTGATTTTTAAAGTTTTTGGGGTATATTAGGACAATATCAGCAAAATCATCAACAGGAGAGGTCAAATGAAGATAGAGCGCAGGGAATACATGGAACGTCTGCGTGGCTGGCGCGCCAAGCAGGTCATCAAGGTCGTCACTGGCGTGCGCCGATGTGGAAAATCGTTCCTTTTGGAGATGTTCCAGGAGTGGTTGCAAACCCAGGGGGTTCCGGCGGAACGCATCGTGTCGGTGAACCTCGAGGACAGGGACAACAAGCCGTTGCGGAATCCCGACGCCCTCCATTCGTACATCAAGGACAGGCTGAAACCAGGCGAGATGACATACGTGTTCGTGGACGAGGTGCAGTTGTGCGAGGATTTTCCCGAGGTCATCGACAGCATCTACATTCGCCCTGACGTGGACATCTATATCACTGGCTCAAATGCGAATCTCCTCTCCCACGAAATTGCCACCCTGCTTTCGGGACGCTATGTGGAGATCAAGATGCTCCCGCTGTCGTTCCGTGAATTTGTGGAAATGCGCGGAGATGGGGAACGCTCACGCCTGTATGCCGAATATGTCGGCAAAAGCTCCTTCCCATACGCAGGAGAATTGCTGGACACGCCACGGGAACTGGAGGACTACCTTGAGGGACTCTACAACACCATCCTCCTGAAGGACATCGCCCAGAGGCGGAAAATCCCCGACCCGCTGATGCTGGACAGCGTGACGAAGTTCGTGTTCGACAGCATCGGCAGCGAACTCTCTACGCGGAAAATCGCCGGAGCGCTGACCTCCGACGGACGCAAGTCCGATTCGAGGACCATCGAGAGGTATTTGGACGCGTTGCTGGAATGTTTCCTCATCTACAAGGCGGAGAGATACGATGTGAAGGGCAAGCAGTTGCTGAAGACATTGGAGAAGTACTACGTGGTGGATGTCGGTCTCCGCCGACATCTCCTTTCAGGGCGTTCGCAGGACGTCGGCCACATCCTGGAGAATGTCGTTTTCCTGGAGTTGCTCCGTCGCGGATACAAGGTGCATATCGGCAAGGTCGGTTCCCTGGAGGTGGATTTCGTGGCGGAAAACGCCAACGGGACGGAATACTACCAGGTCGCCGCCACCGTCCGCGACCACGCAACCCTGGAGCGAGAACTCGCACCTTTCGGCAAAATCCGCGACCATCATCCCAAGTTCCTCCTCACCCTGGACGAAGACCCCGCCGACAACATCGACGGCATCCGCAAACTCAATGCCTTGGACTGGCTGCTCGGATGATATGATGCTGCTAACGACCACTTCCCCTGCACAGAAACGCTCAGCCTTATTTTTCCAAGCATACCGTCCGACGCGTCAAGAAAGGGTCCCGTTGAGCAGCGGCGGGAAATGACCGCATCGTCGTTTTCAGCCCAACAGCGAGGGCTTTCAGAGAACGCTCCGCGGGAAGCAAAAAACGGGTCGGTTTTGAGTTGAAATGCCCGAAAAGGCTCCCAGGGAGCCCCCCTCGGGCACGAAGGTATTTTCAGGGATCTATATCCATGAATGGCAAAAGCCCCTCAAAGGGGGCCGTTTTTCGCATTGACGCACTTCCCGCATGGCCCACATGGACACCTGCCAGCAAAACATGCCAAACATTGACAAATCATGACAACTATTGAGAGTGAAAAACAGTTTGAAGATTGCAAACAGCGTGCCCGCCAATGGCTTCGCCCATTTGGCGGGTGTGCTGTTTACTGAAACCACTAAGAAACAAAGATTTTTGCCTGTCATTATAGCAATAAATAGTAATAAATAGCAAAATAAGGCAGAATCCAAAAAGAATGACGATTAGGGGCTTGGGATTTTCAATGCTAAATATATATTATGTTACATTTGTTTCAATTGATTTTTAACGCAGGAAACATCAGCAATGAATTCTGACGAAAGTCTATGGAAAGTTGAAGACGTCGGAAAGTATTTGAACGTCAGCAAAGATACTATCTACCGTTGGATAGAAACCAAGCAGATGCCTGCTGTTCGAATCGGGAAGAAATGGTTGTTTAGAAAAGAGGAAGTCGATACATGGTTGGATAGCATCCAGAAGCGTCGTTCGCCCCTCCATATTGAAGAGCAGCCATGATTACTCCTTTCCATGCAATTTATTTTGCCAACGAGCTAACGCGTCGTGGTGGAGAGGGGCTGGAGCGTCTGAGTCAATCCCTCTTTGACGCATCGGTGGATTTAAACCCGCATCAGGTTGAAGCTGCCCTATTTGCGATGCATTCTCCAATTTCCAAAGGGGTTCTGCTTGCCGATGAAGTTGGTCTTGGAAAAACGATTGAAGCTGGCTTGGTGCTATGTCAGTTCAATGCTGAAAGGAAACGGCACTTACTGGTCATTTGTCCTGCATCACTACGTAAGCAATGGCAGGTTGAATTGGAGGATAAATTCAACCTTAGAGCAACAATACTTGATGCCAAGTCATATAATCAAGCGACGCGAAACGGGAGACCTAGGCCATTTTCAACAAATGATATCATCATTACATCTTATCATTTCGCAAGCAAAATGGCGGAAGATTTACGAGCGATAGAATGGTCGCTGGTTGTAATCGACGAAGCTCACAAATTGCGCAATTCATATCGTCAAAGCAGCAAAATCGGTCAACGTCTGCGCTGGGCTTTAAGCGAACGTCGGAAGATTCTTCTCACAGCAACCCCTTTGCAGAACTCGTTGTCTGAGCTATATGGCATTGCCACCCTCATTGACGAAGAGATGTTTCCCGACCTGCCGAGTTTCCGTAACATGTATGCCAATGCTGGCGGAGATATCGAAGGGCTACGTAAGCGACTGGCATCCTTTTGCCGACGCACTCTGCGCAAGGATGTGGCGGAATACATCCGCTATACAGAACGCCGCCTGCTTACCATGCGTTTTATCCCCCAGGAAGCAGAGCAAAGACTCTATGATGCTGTATCTCGTTTTCTTCAACAACAGGACTGCTATGCCTTCCCCCAGGGGCAACGCCAGTTGATTACACTCGTCGTGCGAAAGCTTTTGGCATCCAGCACGAACGCATTGCGTAGTACTTTGGAGGCAATCAAGGCCAGATTGATTGCCTTGCGGGACGAAAACAAAGATGAGGACATTCCAGAAGATGTCTTGCTGGACGTGGATGCACTGGATGATTATCTTGACGAAACCGAACTTCTGGATGATGAAGTGGAGGATGAAGAGCCTCCTGAAGAAAATCACAAAGTTATTGACATGAAGAAACTCCAGAAGGAGATAGATGAACTGGACCACTTTATCCACATGACGTATGACGTCACTGTGGACACGAAAACGGAAAGCCTGTTGACTGCACTGCAGCAAGGCTGGACCAAAATGCGCGAACTAGGCGCAGAGGAGAAAACGGTCATCTTCACGGAATCACGTCGCTCCATGTACTATCTGCGAACCTATCTTGAGCAGCATGGATACAAAGGACAAGTTGTCTGCTATTCAGGCGGCGGCAAGAAAGACCCTGTTGCCGAAATGATTTATACGGAGTTCATGGCCGACAACCGCTATAATTCAGAAGTGAATACGGAAGGCAGCAAGGCCATCATGATGCGCCATGCCTTGGTGGAGAACTTCCGCACCAAGGCAAAAATCATGATTTCGACTGAAGCCGGAGCAGAAGGAATCAACCTGCAGTTCTGTTCTCTTGTCATCAATTATGACCTGCCGTGGAATCCGCAGCGCATCGAACAGCGGATTGGCCGTTGCCATCGGTATGGGCAGAAACACGACGTGGTCGTCATCAACTTCCTCAATGAAAGGAATGCAGCCGATAAACGTGTCTATGAATTGCTGACGAGCAAATTCCGGTTGTTCAATGGGGTATTCGGAGCTTCCGATGAAGTGCTTGGCCAGTTGGAAAGCGGCGTTGGACTGGAGCGCAAGATTTTGGAGCTCTACCAACAATGTCGCACAGAGGAGGAAATCCAGGCGAGATTTGACCAGCTTCAGGCCGAACTTGAAGCGGAAATCAATGACAAAATGCGGCAGACGCGACGCCAGGTACTGGAAAACTTTGACGATTCGGTACGTCAAATCCTGAAAATCGACTATGACGAGGCGCTGGATTGCCTAGGTGAATATGGTCGCAAATTCTGGCGTCTTACAGAATTCATGCTGAAAGAACGTGCGGATTTCAATGACGAAGCATTGACCTTCACTTTGCGTCAACCTCCAGAGGAAGATATTCCCGCTGGCCTCTATGCATTGAAGCCAAAGTCGGATTTGCGAAGAAATGAGGACAAAGGAGAGAATAAGGAGTACGGCCACATTTATCGTACCAACTGTGAATTGGGCAATTGGTGCCTAAATGCAGCATCTCAGCTTCATCCGCCTGTGTGCGATGTGACATTTGACATTTCCGGTTATCATGGGAAAATATCCGTGCTGGAGCAAATGAAGGGAAAATCCGGCTGGATGTTTCTGAACAAGCGAATCGCCGAAGGAATCGACACGGAAGATTCTCTTCTCTTCTCCGGTTTCACGGAAGACAGGCAAAGCATTCCAACGGATGTTCTGGAACAATTCTTCAGCCTGGATGGCGCCATGGGAGAGCCTCACAGTATTACCCCAGACGTGGAAGCACGTCTGCAAAAGGAGGCGTCTTTGCTCTCCAATGCCACGGCACAACGAGAGCTGGAGACATCCAACAAACTTTTCAAAGAACGCCAGGCACAATTGGAACGCTGGCAGGATGACCAGGTGAAGGCAGCGCAGCATACCGTTGACACCATTCGTGCCGAACTTAAGGCGGCCAGGCGCGCCATCGAAAATGCAGCCAATTTGACGGAACAGACAGAGGCAACGGAACTGGCTGCGCAATTGGAGAAAAAACTTTCCAAGGCACGTCGTAACATTGATGCCGTGGAGGATGCCGCCGAAGCCAAACGTGCACAAATTCTTTCCGCACTGAAAAAGAAGCTCGTCCAGACTGTTACAGAGCAACCTCTGTTCGTCTTGCACTGGACGTTGAAATGAATGACAAGGGAATGACCATGAATGCTTCCGAACAACTCAATCGACTGATAGAACGCCTGCGGGAAATCTTTGAGATTGACAAGGCCGACCTGGACTTTGGCATCTACCGCATCATGAATATTCGGAAGAAGGAGATAGAGAAATTTCTCTCCGAAGGCCTGCCGAAAAGAGTTCAGGAGACATTGGCGCCATTTGCGGCAGACACTACTGAAATCGAAAAACGCATTCTCGAAATCGAAAAACAGTTGGGGGATGGAGCGGCGATTGCGGCCTTGCCCCAGGCGATTCCGATGGTTAAAGAGTATGCCGACCTGAAGACGCAACTTGCCAAAGGCGTCGATTTGTCAGGTTTGGAGGCGGATGTCTATTCCCACCTCTTGAGCTTCTTCAGCCGCTACTATGAAGAAGGAGACTTCATCTCCAAGCGCCGCTACAAGGAAGGTGTCTATGCCATTCCCTACGAGGGGGAGGAAGTCAAGCTCTACTGGGCAAATCAGGACCAATACTACATCAAGACAAGCGAGAACTTCAAGGACTACACCTTCGTGGCCGAGGGCTATACGATTCACTTTCGGCTTGTGGACGCCACGACGGAACAGAACAACAACAAGGAATCCGCCGATTCCAAACGCGTCTTCATGCTCTACAACGAGACACAGGAGCAGCCTGACATCAAAACCTTTGAATTCGACGCGGAACGCAAAGAACTCTTCATCCGCTTCACGTTTGACATTCCAGCAGACAAGAAGTTCGACTATGCCACGGACAATGAGAAGCGCATCACCACGTGGATTGCCAATGAATGCAAACCGCTACTGTTTTTATTGAATCCCATCTCGCAGGACCCGAAGAAATCATTGACGCTTCTGGGCAAGCATCTCAAGGCATACGTCGCGAAAAACACCTTCGACTATTTCATCCACAAGGACTTGGGCGGCTTCCTTTCCCGCGAATTGGATTTCTACATCAAGAATGAAGTCATGCACTTGGATGATGTCGATACCACCAACGAAAAACAAGTCGCCAGTTGGATGGCGCAGGTACGGGCCATCAAGCGCGTCGGCAAGGTCATCATCGACTTCCTCTCCCAAATCGAAAACTTCCAAAAGAAACTTTGGCTGAAGAAGAAGTTCGTCGTCTCTACCAACTACTGCATCACACTCGACCGCGTGCCGGAAACGTTCTATGAAGAGATTGCGAAAAATCAGCCGCAATGGCAGGAATGGGCTAAATTGGGCTTTTGCGATGTCGAGTTTGGCAATGGTTTCACTTGGGATAATGTGACGCTTCCCGTTACAGATATCACTGTCTATTTTGACGAAAAGCACGATGTTGCCTACGCCTGTGATTTATCAGACGAAAAACTTGTTTGGATAGAAAATGCAGATTTGAAAAAGGAGAAGAATGGAACATTTGATTTGGCGACGCCATTGTCCTCTATAGAGTTTCTGAAAAAGCAATCGAATCTTGTCCTAGACACGAAGTTCTTCTCGGATGATTTCAAAGAAAGACTTATCGCCACCATCGATGATTTCGATGAACAGTGCGATGGTTTGCTTATCCATTCAGAGAATTTTAATGCTCTAAATTTATTATATAACTTATTTAAGGGGAGAATACAATCAATTTATATTGATCCTCCCTTTAATCTTAAAGAAAATGGAGACTTTTTGTATAGGACTGATTATAAAGACTCTACTTGGGCATCCTTATTATATGATAGATTAAAAATGTCATATGATTTATTATGTAATAATGGAATGCAGTTTATTAGATGTGACTATAATGGAAATCATCTTGTCAGATTTATTGGTAATTCTGTATTCTCAAATGATCTGCTTCAAGCTGAATTGTTGGTGCAAAGGATTCGCAAAAATGTTACAGAACAGGGAAGAATTACTTTGCCACTTGCAAATGATTCATTATTCTTGTATTTCAAATCATTTGATAGTTATTATATTGATCCATATTTATATTTAAAAGAACCTCGAGAAGCATATTGGCGACGCACTGATGATTCTGCTGGTTTTAGAAATCCACCAGAAAGGATTCTTTTTGGTAAGACTTTCTATCCATATAAAAGAGATGCACATTTTAAATTTTCACAAGAGAGAATGGATGAAATGGTTATGACTAAAAGGATTCGACTACAATGTAAAAAATGTTCTTTTATCCATACGGAAGGCACTTGGTCAGTTTGTCCCAAATGTGGTTGTGCAGAAGCCACTCCTCAATATCGTGTCGAAGCAACAAACAAACAGATACTTGATACTAATTGGATGGATATTGCTGGTTATTCCAGTTCAACAGGTTTTTCAACAGAAAATTCAGAAGTTTTGTTAACTAGAGTTATTAACGTATCTTCTCAAAATAATGATTATATCATGGATTATTTTGCTGGAAGTGGAACAACAATGGCTGTTGCGTCAAAAATGAAACGACGCTGGATTGGTGTTGAAATGGGAAATCAGTTTTTTGATTATATTCTTCCTAGACTTAAAAAAATAGATATTTCGCACTGTTTCAAATACCTATCGTTGGAATCCTACGAGGATGCGCTTTCGAACATTGAATTGCCAGATGAAGAGCGCACACAGGGAATGCTTTCACTCTTTGGTGATGAGTATTTGCTGAAGTACATTCTTGACTTGGACGCCACGGGGAGTATTCTGAACTTGGAGGCGTTCAAGGAGCCATTCAACTACCAGCTGAACATCACGGAGAAGAATGAGACAAAGAAGACCGCAGTGGATTTGGTGGAGACTTTCAATTATCTGATAGGTCTGACGGTCAAGCGTATTTTCGCCAGGCGTTCCTTCAACGCGGTTCCACAAGCCAATGGCGAATACGAGGGCGCTGTGGAACTTGTTTCCGATGCGAATGGGAAATACACCTTCCGCCAAGTGGAAGGAACGCTTCGCGACGGGCAACGGGTGCTCATCATCTGGCGCAACATCAGTGACAATCTCAAGGAAAGCAACGCGGCTTTGGACGCCTATTTTGCCCGCTACCGCATCAATCCCGCCGACCGTGAGTTCTCCATCATCTATGTCAATGGCGACAACAATGTGGAGAATCTCCGCAAGGACGATGAAACTTGGAAGGTCCGCATGATCGAACCGGAATTCAAGGAACGGATGTTCGAGGAGGCGTAATATGGGAGCAATAAAACGCATTTCTGTTGAGGGCTTCAAGTCCATAAGAGAGCTTAAGGATTTTGAGCTTAATAATCTCAATGTCATCGTCGGTGCCAATGGTGCTGGCAAGAGCAATTTTATACAGATTTTCAAAATGCTGCTTGCCATGTCACAGGGAGCATTTCAGAATTACATAAAGATGAATGGCGGGGCAGATGCATTTCCATTTCATGGGTTGAAGGAAACTCCTGCAATCAGTGTTGAATTTGAATTTTCCTCAAATAGTGCTTATTCTGATGGCTCGAATTTCTATCGTTTCACAATGTCTTCAACTGTTTCAGAAGAAATGTTGCTCACTGAGGAAAGAAAATATAAGGATTTTAACTGGAAAACATACGGAAGTCCGTCATTGGAAAGCAGACTTGCCGAGCAAAAAAACGAGTCATCGTGGGATGGGAACTGGAATGGTGTAGGGTATTTTGTCTATGATGCCATATCCCAATGGATGGTTTATCATTTTCATGACACGGGGGAAAATGCGCCGATGCGCCGTTCAGAAATAGTGGAAGATTGTAAAAAACTTAGAGAAGATGGGAGCAACATCGCACCATTTTTGTTGTATTTGCGCGAAAATGAGACAAAGTGCTACGAAAAGATAAGAAATGCAATTCAGCTTGTCATTCCCTTTTTTGATGACTTTTCGTTGGATGTTATCCAGATGGGTGAAGCAAGGAAGGTTAAGCTGACATGGAAACAAAAAGGAACAGACTATCCTATGCAGCCTTACCATTTTTCCGATGGTTCCATTCGATTCATTTGCCTCGCAACTGCTTTATTGCAACCCAATCCCCCGACAACTATTGTGATTGATGAACCAGAATTGGGCCTGCATCCAGAGGCCATTCAAATTCTTGGGGAGATGATTTCCTCTGCCGCCAAGAAAACACAAGTCATCGTTGCGACGCAATCGCCTCTCTTAATTGACCAGTTTGCTCTAAAAGACATTATCGTCGCCAGGCGGCAAGACGGCGCATCAACTTTTGAACGGCTAAAGGAGGAGGATTATACCACCTGGCTTGATGATTACTCCGTTGGAGAACTCTGGACGAAAAACGTGATTGAGGGAGGGACTGTCCATGAGTAAGCAAGTAATTGTCAAAGTAGTTGTGGAGGGGCAAACAGAGGAAAAGTTCATCAAGGAAATAGTGGCCCCTTTTCTCAAAACCAGGAGTATTGTTATCAAGCCTACCGTTCTTACCAAAAAAGGACAGAATGGTGGAGATGTGAAGTTTGAACGCGTTAAAAGGGATGTATTAAGCCATCTTAAAGGAAAAGAAGCAACACATGTCTCTTACTTTGTAGATTATTATGGTCTTAAGGAATGGCCCAATAAGGAGAGCATTCCGGCAAATTCCCCGCCACAACAAATTGCTGACATATTAAATCAAGCTGCAACAGCCGAACTTGAAAAAGAAAGGGACTCAGATAAACTCAATATAAAGCAACGCTTTCTCCCTTACATGGCCGTCCATGAATTTGAGGCACTACTTTTCAGCAATAGTCAAATCTTAGCTGACGAAATGGGCGTTTCTACTACAACAGTGGAACATGTGCTTGAGGAATGTGGCAATCCAGAACAAATCAACAATAGCCCGAACACAGCTCCATCAAAGCGTTTGGAGCAGTGGAAACCAGACTATTCCAAAACAACTGATGGCATTGCGATTGCCCATAAGATTGGTCTTGATACAATGCGTGAAAAATGCCCGTTGTTCAACGAATGGTTGTCGGCTATTGAAGCCCTTCAAGAAGAGGAGTAATCATGGGCACCAGACTGAAGAAGAAAGAAGCTCCTGTTACCTTTGGCGAACAGCTGGTGCTTTTCCGTTATTTTCTGCACATTCTGGGCATAGACAGCGGTGTCTTCAAGAAAAACAGCCTGTCTGGTTTGCCGGATGACTTCAAAGAATCAGAAGGATTGGATGAAAACCAGAACAGCAACTTCTACCGCTGGCTGGCCTGGAAAGCGGAAATCATGAAGTGCCAGATTCCTGTGGAGCGGCTGCGGATCTACGATGAGAACATCATGCGCCATACAAGACAGATTGCCGAAAAGCGTGGTGGCCTGACATGGAAATACTTCCAGTACCTTTCCCTGCTTTTCACTGAAATCTTTCTCGACCGCTATTTCTCCGACAAAAAAGCGTTTGTTGATGAACTGAATGCGTATTTGGATAAGATAACCGCTGAATCCTTCTTCCGGCTAAGTATCCCCCATTTTACGGAAGATGGCTTGAATAAGCTGGCATTCATGTGCGCCACGGGCAGCGGAAAGACATTGCTGATGCACATGAACATACTTCAGTTCATGCACTACTTGAATCGGGCAAGGCATCAGAACAATCATTTGGCAATCAACAAGATAATTGTTCTTGCCCCAAATGAGAACATGTCCAATCAGCATTTGGAGGAATTGAAACTATCCAACATATCGGCAACCTTGTTCCATAAGGAAGACACCATCAATTTGCACCAGGCGGACGTCTTGGTCATCGACATGAACAAGTTGAAGGAGGAGGGCAAGGTCAAGACCGTCTCAGTTGACCAATTTGAGCAGAATAACCTTGTACTGGTTGACGAGGGCCATCGTGGAATGTCTGGTAATGTCTGGTATGATTATCGGACCAGACTTTCGGCCAACGGCTTTGCCTTTGAATACTCCGCCACTTTCAAACAGGCATTGAAATCAGGCAAGGCCGCAGAGGAGAAAAAGTTGATGGAAGAATACGGACGTTCCATCATCATGGACTACTCCTATAAATTCTTCTATGACGATGGCTATGGCAAGGACTACCGCATTTACAACCTTCGTAGCGGAATCGATGAGGAGTCCAGACAGATTTATCTCGTTGGGTGTCTGCTCTCATTTTACCAGCAAGTCAAGGTATTCCAGGAAGATAAATCCGATTTCGCGGCATACATGGTTGAACGTCCGCTTCTGGTCTATGTCGGCAATCGCGTTACAGCCAGTACGACGGAAGCAGAATTGACGGATGTTGAGGAAGTCATTGCCTTCCTTGACCAGTTTCTGCGGAATAAGACCAAAAGTATTGCACGAATCAATGCTTTGTTTGCTGATGATACAGGATTGGTCGATGGCAATGGCAATGAACTCTTTTCGACAGTGTTCCAGCCGTTGCGCGATTTATTCGGCACTTTGGAACTGGATGTTGAAGCCATCTACATGGATATCCTTCGGCTTGTTTTCAATTCTACCACAACTGCGGATGAGCCTCGTCTTCAGGTTGTGACACTGAAACAAATTCAAGGCGAAATAGCTCTCCGCGTAGGTGGCGATGGTGAGTACTTTGGGGTAATCAGCATTGGCGACACTGCAAAATTACGCAAAATGTGCGAGGACAAAGGAATCATCGGCAAAGACGAGGAATTTGTTTCCTATTCCTTCTTCCGCAGTATCAACAACAAAGAATCAAAAATCAACATCCTGATTGGTTCACGCAAGTTTACAGAAGGCTGGAACAGTTGGCGAGTTTCCACGATGGGACTCATAAATTTTGCAAAAGGCGAGGGAAGTCAGGCCATCCAGCTCTTCGGACGTGGCGTGCGGCTGCGTGGCTTCCAAGGTTGCCTGAAACGAAGTTCTCGCCTCAAGAGCATTACCCCTCCCAATCATCTGCATGTTTTGGAGACGTTGACTATTTTTGGCATTAAAGCCCAATATATGGAAGACTTCCGGAACTATCTGCAAGTTGAAGAGCTTCCTGTAAATGATAATGTCTTTGAGTTCCGGCTCCCTGTTATTAATCGTTTGAATGAAATAATGGGGCTTCATCTCCACGTTATCCGAGTTGCTCCCGGCAAGGATTTCCGCAAGCAATCTGCACGTTTGCTTTTCGACGTTCCCGATGCTGATTTGATGACGTATATCACCAAAAGCAAAATCATTATTGATTGTCGTGCCAAAGTCCAGACCATTGATTCCACTTATAACCTTGAAAGAACTGCACTTAGCGAAACTCATACAATACCGGACGAAGCACTTGATTACCTTAACTATGATGCCATTTTCTTTGAACTTGAGCTTCATAAGAATGAAAAGGGATTTTTCAACATTACAATTGACAAGAATAGATTGAAGGAGATTTTGCGGACAGAAGGACTTTACCAGCTTATTATCCCTAAAAACCACATCCAACTTGGTTCTTTTGAAAATTTGTTGGCCATGAATGAGTACGCGACACTCGTGCTGAAAAACTACATGGACCGCTTTTACACGCATTATAAAAACGCATGGGAAAGTCCATTCATGACCTATCAGCTCCTGACATCCAAAGATGCCAATTTCCCTGTTGATGGCTACCATATTACCTACACAAGGGATAATTCTGATGATCCAACCGGCGACGCACTCGAAGCCTTCCTTGATGACATTGAAAAAATTCTTGAGAAAGATCGTGGCCTTGCTCAATATGAAAAAGTCTTTAAGCAACGCCTTCTGGCATTTGACTTTCGTAACCACCTGTATGCTCCGTTGATTTGCATAAAAGGATCATCATTAAAAATACAGGTGTCACCGATTTCACTTAACGAGGACGAGAAAGGCTTTGTCGATTTACTCAAAAACTATATGGATGTGCATGTCGCTGACTTCAGTGGCAAGAATCTTTACCTTTTGCGCAATAAGAGCAAGGTTGGCATGGGATTCTTTGAAGCAGGCAATTTCTATCCAGATTACATCCTTTGGATAGACACGCCCACCAGACAATATATCAATTTCATTGACCCGAAAGGACTGGTCAACGTTCCTTTTGATGACCCCAAAATCCTCTTCTATCAGACAATCAAGGAGCGGGAGGCAACTATGCCACAGCCTGGTGGCAAGAAGGTCATCCTGAATTCTTTCATCATGTCGGGCACAAAGCCAGCAGACCTCCGTCTGAAATGGCCTGGAACTGACAAAGACAAGTGGCTGGAACGCAACGTGCTTTGCCTTGAACATCAAGATTGCATGGAAAACATGTTCAAGAAGATTGGCTGCATGGATTCCCATCAAAGGTCAACGACGGCCAAGAGTAGTCGAAACACTTATTTGCAGACGTTGATAACATCATTCCTCCTGCAAAATGAACGTAAAACCATGTCGCTTGAACAATTGGTATCGGGCTGGAGCATTCTCCGCGAACCAAAAGATATTGGCAAGGCTTTATCCAGCGATGTTGGCGCACAGGAATGGACAAAAGCCTATCCCGATGCCATTGCTCCGAACGAAGAGTTGCTGCAAACGCTCATGCATATGATTGACCGCCATGAAATCAGCGTTTCTAAAGATTTGCAGGTGACACTAATTGAGGATGTAGGTGTTTCCGAAGACGCCGTCATGGATGCATACTATGCGAACGCTGCAATCCTTGAAATTCGTCGCAGTGCACCATCCATGCCAGAAAGACCAATAAACCGCTGGTTGAATACCTTTGCTGTGTTCCAGGAAAAGCATTCATCTTTCATTAATTCAGCCCAAGCAGGAGAGTACGCCCATGCCGCATAGCGAATTTCTCTTCCCGCTGGACAATGCCAGTTTCACGGAATTGGAAATCAGTTCCGAACGTCCAGAACCTTTGTTCTGGATATGTGAAGTGCGTTTTCTCTCAAAGTTTTCCCCTGAACCTGAAAGTGAAATCAGACGCATCAATTTTAGGAAAGGCCTTAACATTGTCTGGGCAATACCTCCGAATGAGTACCATGCAGAAGACGACCAAAGGATTGCCGGGCACGCAACTGGCAAAACAACGCTCTGTCGAATGATTCGCTATCTCCTTGGAGAAAGTAACTATGGCAACGAGCAATTGCGTGAAGCTATCTTTCATAAATATCCAGAAGGATATGTAGTGGGACATTTTAGATTGAAGGGTATAGATTGGTGTGTTGCCAGACCTTTTGCTGGATATCATGGTTTTTCGATGCAGACTTCATCGATAGATTTGTTTCTCAATAGTGAGTCACAACGGGGGAAATACGAATCATTCAAGGAAGCATTGTCATCCCTGCAAGATGATATATCTACTCTTAACAAATTGCCTGGACAATCTCAACTCACCTTCTATCACCTGCTTCCGCTTTTTACTCGCGACCAAGATAGCCAATATACCAAGTTAGTCGAATGGAGAGACAATTCGTTGAGTGCTGCCAACTCACCTGTGCTAAATCAGAAATCAGCCATGTTGGTTATGCGCTCGTTGATTTCTGGCATTGTTGCAAAGGAAAGCGAATTACTTGCACGTCAGGAAGAGTTGGAACAAAAAATTAAAAATGCTAAATCACAGCAGGAAATATTGACTTACGTCTTGCAGGAGGACCGTGACAGGCTTCGTCGCATTTGCAACGATGATGCAGAAGATTCTTCAATGGACCAATTATATATCACTGCCAAGTTGGAGGAATGCAAGCGTAGATTGTCAACATATTGTATCGACCAAAATGATGAACAAGAGTACCAACGGTTGCTCAAAGAACGTGACAATACTTGGTTCGAATTTCAACGGGCAGCCGAAGAATACAATGCGGCCCTGCGAAAATACAGGCAAGACAAAAGAAATTTTATTGAATTGAAGAAAATGACCCAAACTTCTGGCAGTGACTTTTCTGATGAACAGTTGGATGAAATTCAAACAGCTGCGCAACAGCATCCGACACGTAAATACTGCTGTGTGCCCATGAAGATTGCTATAGAACATCATTGTCCATGGGCGGCGCAACATACCAAGCCCGAGGATACAGCATCAAAAGAAAACCTACTTATTGGACGGGCGGATATTCAAGATAAGGTAAGTGATCGTGCTGAAGAACTTAAAAAGTTCTGTCAATTCCTCAGCGAGGAACAAGACCATGTAATGACATTGAAGAAGGAATATGAAGATGCAGATAATAAACTCAATGACTTCTGCAATGCTATCAACATAAAACGAAATCAACGTGCGGCAGAGGAAGGTAACAAACTGGAGGCCATAACCCGATATCAAAGAGACAACCAGAGATTGGATGTAATAACTACTGAAAAGAATCAATATGATGACGACAAAAAGAAATGTTCTGCTGAGATATCTGCATATCGAAATGAGATCGCTTATTCGACTAATGATTTTTCCGTACTATATAACAATGTCATTCGCTTTGTTCTTGGGAAAAAGGTAGTGGGACGAGTTAAACTCAATGATGGTAATATCAGATTGGAAACATCATATCATTCAGCTGAGCTCCAAAGTGCTGCACTTGATGCTGTCAAGAATATCTGCTTTGACATCGCTACAATGATCTATTCTGTCATAGGCAAGGGGACGCATCCTCGCATTCTGATTCATGACGGACCTCGTGTATCCGACGTTACTAGATCAATCTATCTCGGCTATTTCAAGTTAATGCACGACATAGAGATAGCCTCCAATGACAATCCCAATTTCCAATACATCATCACGACAACCGAGCCGCCGCCAGAGGAACTGCAAAAGGAACCATGGTTAATCTGTAAACTTGATGCGACAGACACGCAAAGCCGCCTGCTTAAATGTAATCTTGAGTAATGCACTACCCATCCGCCCCCGTGAAACGAATTTGGCAATTTAAAAACCATGCAGGTGAACTCCAGAAATACATATGGGGAACAGAACTCGTTCCTGGGGACTCAATACGGGACGGCATGGCCAAGAAGGAAGGAGATAGAACATGCATTTAATAGATTTACTTCAGGAAGAAATATCTGATTTTCAGCAAGAAAGAATCAGATTACAGACTATTTTTGAGAAAACATATTTCTATAGCAATAAAGGCATGGTATCACTTAAACTATTCCTTGCAGAAGCGTTCCGCTCAAGTTCAATTCGTGGAACATTCACAGATATCGATGATTTTTTCAACGGATGCTCACATTATTGGAATACAACAGAGTTAGATGGTTTGTTGTTTTATTGTGAAGTCATTGTAAACATTATAGATTCATGTTTTGAGGGATATAATAGCTTTTTTCCACCAGAAGCAGAACAAGTAATGAGACAATGTCTTCAAAATATAGATATCATTCTCAATAAAACAGGCTATAAAAGAATAAAAGACGACAATGGTTTTTGGACAGTTATTAAAAAAGATGCTTTAGCCTCTAGTGTAATTGAAGACATTGATGACAAGGTAACGGCAAAAGCGATACTTGAATACAACCGACTTGATATGAAGGGTAAATTAGAGGGCAAACGGAAACTCCTAAAACAGATAGGGGATTTCATTGAACCCACATTGCAAAAGCGAAATGATTTGTCTGGCCAGTTGCATGAGTTGGCGGATGATGTTTCGTTTTGTCTTAACAATCTAAACATCAGACACAATAATAAAGAAGGAACCCACAAAAAAGATTTTCTTAATTCGATGACCGACACGGATTTGGAAATATTGTATGATGATACATACCGCACAGCATTGTTGCTGATTGAACTTTCCAAACAGGAAGAATCGCATAAGCGGATAGGTGCGGTACGCCGACAGAGCAAGGGAACAAAGTAAGTTTTTAAAGGAGAGTTAATGCAAGAGGATTACAGAACAATTCTAGCGACATGTATGCGGCTCAAAGAATCCGCACTGAAGAATATGTCGCTAATTATGCCTAATATACTATATCAATCGCTTCAGCCATTATTCCATGAGGTAGGTGCTTTAGTTAATGCTTTACCTGATGATTTTGCATCACAAAAACAGTTTCTTTCTTCGGATAGTGCAAGTTGTGTGATGGGACAAGGAATTAACATTTATGGGCTAGGTCTACTGGTACGAGATTTGGATAATCTTAATGTGATTATTAATTCATGTGAACTGATGCCAAAGAAAAAGGTTTCCGAGGACAAAGGAACTTGTAAGAAAGTATTTATTAGTCATTCGTCCCGAGACAAGGCAATCGTCGATGCTTTTGTAACATTGCTGACTAGAGGCGGTGGACTGTCGCAAAACGATATCTTCTGCACATCGATAGATGGCATGAAAATCAAGAACGGCGAAGACCTTCGCAAGCATATTCAGACGAATGTCAACTTTGTTGATTTTGCCATACTTTTGGTATCGAGGAATTACAAAGAAAGTGAAATTTGTTTAAACGAAATGGGTGCGGTATGGGCAATCGACAAGAAAATCAAAGCTTACGTATTTCCAGATTTGGAAGAAGAACGCGTCGGCTGGTTGATTAACGATAAGGCAGCCGAAAAATTGAATGATATAACGGCATTAACTTCTCTTTATGAGGAGTTGTTGGAATTCTACCACATGCCTAGCACATTTGCAGGTTGGATAGCGCAGGCAAAAGCATTTTGCGAAAAGTTTCAATGAAGGGAAAATGACTGGTCTAGCTGGATAAATATTCGATTTTGTTGCAATCAGGAACAAAATGGAAACAAACTTGGTAAAACAATGAATACATACAGCAATGAGCACAAGACCATCATTTCGTTGGTCACCAAGGCAACCATCTATTGACTGACAAACAAAAGAATGCGACTGTAATCCTGACACCTGTCCCTGGCTTTCGAGCGGTTCTGGATTGACCATCATCTTCAGGCTCTTCAAAGTCACAGGAAGTCTCAGGAAAGTTTGGGAAATCTTCGCAAACCGCGCTTCTTTATCCTTTTCTATGTATTTGCGCTGGTGAGAGATAAATCTATTGACGACAGGGTTGCCGACGGCTATAGTATCGCCTGTCACCCCGTCAACGCAGACGGGGTGACACCTCTCCGTCCACCCTTGTCACCATCATAATGGCTCACCCGTCCGCCCTTCCCGAAAGAAACGAGATCATCGTCTATCAGCCGGACGAGACCATCCGCCTCGAAGTCCGCCTGGAGAACGACACCGTGTGGCTCACGCAAAGCCGAATTGGCGAACTTTTCGACGTTGACCGAAGTGTAATTAGTCGCCACATCAGGAACATCTACCGAACGGGAGAACTTTCAGAGACTTCAACCTGTGCAAAAATTGCACAAGTTCAACAGGAAGGTTCGCGACGAATCTCACGAGTTCAGCCCTTTTCCAATGGGAATTATACCGTTAACTTGCCGCCATAATCTTCCCAACACAGTCATGGCCAATGGGGATTTTCCCGCGAAACACACGAAACACACGGAAAAATCGCTGCCTGTCCCTCTGCGGTCCGTCCAAAAGGCGGCCCGTGCGGCCATCCTGGAGGTCACCGCCTGGAAAGTCCGCTTTCTGTCGCCGCCCTCCCGGATGGCCGCGCATGTCACTTCGTGCCGCGCCGGGGACATGCATCCCCAAAAGTCGACCATTCGACGCCGTGAACTGCGGCCTGGGCAGGCAAAGCCGGCGGCCGCGAAGCGGACGGCGAGACGCGGGAGGGGACGACGGGCAAAAGGCCTGCCTTTCGGACCGGCGGCGTCTTCCGTGTCACCTCCGGGCACTCTTCCGGAGCGGCTTCGCCTGCCGGGGAGGGTTCCCTTTCGTGTGTTTCGCGTGTTTCGCGGGAAAAAAGTTTCAAGGCAAGTTAACGATATAACTCCCCAATGTTTTTGCGGAAGGTGAATTAATCAAAGAAAGCAATATGCATTTTTTGCATATTCCTTTTTCGAATCGAACAGTTGCTTTCTATCCTCTGGATGTCATCATTTCCGTTGGATATCGTGTCAAATCATTGCGTGGCACGATGTTCCGTCGTCGGGCAACCAATGTTCTGAAAGACTACCTCCTGCGCGGCTATGCGGTCAACGACCGCCTCGACCGTCTGCCATAGTCTCAAAGGAACACCATCATGCCAGAATCCAAGAACGAAATCATCGTCTATCAGCCGGACGAGACCATCCGCCTCGAAGTCCGCCTCGAGAACGACACCGTGTGGCTAAATCGGCATCAAATGGCTCAATTGTTTGGACGTGACATCAAAACCATTGGAAAACATATCGCGAATGCTTTGCGTGAAGAGCTTTCCGAATTTTCAACTGGCGCAAAATTTGCGACAGTTGAAAATCCCTTGCAAAATACAGTTGTCGCAAAAATTGCGACAACTGCCGCAGACGGGAAGACATATCAGATAGAGTATTACAGCCTCGACGTAATACTATCCGTTGGGTATCGAGTCAAATCAAGCCAGGGCGTGGTATTCCGGCGCTGGGCGACGCAGGTCTTGAAGAACTATCTCACTCGCGGCTATGCGGTCAACGAACGTCTGGATCGTCTGGAGACCAAGGTCGCGCGACACGACGAGCAGATCGGGCTCTTCCTCAAGACCGCGCTGCCGCCGGTGGAGGGCGTGCTCTTCGAGGGGCAGATCTGCGATGCCTACGCGACCGCGCTCAAGCTCATCAAAAGTGCGCAGAAGTCCCTGGTGCTCATCGACAACTACATCGACGAGAGCGTCCTGACCATGCTCGGTGCCCGCAGTCCAGGCGTATCCGCCATCATCTATACCAAACACTTCAGCAGGAAACTACGGCTTGACCTCCAGCACTACAACGCGCAGTATCCGCCTGTCGTCATCAAGGCCTACGAGGGTGCCCACGACCGCTTCCTGATTCTGGACGACACCACCGTCTATCATATCGGCGCGTCGCTCAAGGACCTTGGGAAATCCCTCTTCGCCTTCTCGCGAATGGAATTCCCCGCGAAGGAACTACTCGACCGTCTGCCGTAGTCTCAAAGGAACACCATCATGTCAGAATCCAAGAACGAAATCATCGTCTATCAGCCGGACGAGACCATCCGCCTCGAAGTCCGCCTCGAGAACGACACCGTGTGGCTCACGCAAGAACAAATGTGTATCCTGTTTCAACGTGACCAATCCGTCATTACAAGACACATCAAGAATGCATTTGAAGAAGGAGAAGTCGATGTGCCGAATAATATGCAAATTCTGCATAATATTCGACGCGGACGTCCTTTGACCCTCTACAATCTAGATGTCATCATTTCCGTTGGATATCGGGTCAAATCATTGCGTGGCACGATGTTCCGTCGTTGGGCTACCAGTATTCTGAAAGACTACCTCCTGCGCGGCTATGCGGTCAACGACCGCCTGGACCGTCTGGAGAATCGCATGACTAAGGCGGAGGAACTGATTGGCGTGGTTCTCAAGACCGCGCTGCCGCCAGTGGAGGGCGTGCTCTTCGAGGGCCAGATCTGCGATGCCTACGCGACCGCGCTCAAGCTGATCAAAAGTGCGCAGAAGTCCCTGGTGCTCGTCGACAACTATATCGACGAGAGCGTGCTGACCATGCTCGGCGGACGCGCCCCCGGCGTATCCGCCATCATCTACACCAAACACTTCAGCAGGAAACTACGGCTTGACCTCCAGCACTACAACGCGCAATACCCGCCTGTCGTCATCAAGGCCTACGAGGGTGCCCACGACCGCTTCCTGATTCTGGACGACGCCACCGTCTATCACATCGGCGCATCGCTCAAGGACCTTGGGAAGTCCCTCTTCGCCTTCTCGCGAATGGAACTCCCTGCGAAGGAACTCCTCGACCGTCTGCCGTAGTCCCAAAGGAACGCCATCATGCCAGAATCCAAGAACGAGATCATCGTCTATCAGCCGGACGAGACCATCCGGCTGGAGGTCCGCCTCGAAAACGAGACGGTTTGGCTCACGCAGAGCCAGATGGCCGAATTGTTTTCGGTCAAAGTCAACACCATAAACTACCATGTCAAGAATATTTTGAATGATGAGGAATTGCCAGCTGAATCAACTATTCGATTTTTTCGAATAGTTCGCTTGGAAGGTGAAAGATGGGTAGAGCGTTCTGTGGAATTCTATAGCCTTGATATGATTATTTCGGTTGGCTATCGAGTTAATTCAAAGAGAGGCATCAGGTTTCGCCAATGGGCAACTGGAGTG
>JAFPYX010000024.1 GCA_017417585.1 Victivallales bacterium | reverse complement strand
TCAACCAGGCACGGCCAGGGACGAGCTGAAGAACGGCACATGCCCGTGTGCTCAACCAGGCACCTCAACCAGGCACGGCCAGGGACGAGCTGAAGAACGGCACATGCCCGTGTGCTCAACCAGGCACCTCAACCAGGCACGGCCAGGGACGAGCTGAAGAACGGCACATGCCCGTGTGCTCAAACAGGCACGGCTAGCGGGTGGGCAGGTGGTCGAGGCAGAGGCGAAGCCGTCCCCTCCAGACGCAGCCAGGGCTTGGGACTCACGCCCAGTCGCTGACCGGAGAGGTCGGTCCCCTCCAGACGCAGCCAGGGCTTGGGCAACCGATCAGGTCTCCATGCCGGCGAACTGTGTCATGTAGAGTTCGTGGTATTTGCCGCGTTGCGCGAGCAGCTCCTTGTGGTTTCCCTGTTCCACGATGCGGCCGTGGTCCATCACCACGATGAGGTCCGCGTCCCGGATGGTGGAAAGGCGGTGCGCGATGATGATGGAGGTGCGGTTCTTCATCACTGTGCGCATCGCGTTCTGGATGGCCTTCTCCGTGCGGGTGTCCACCGACGAGGTCGCCTCGTCGAAGACCAAAATGCGCGGGTCGGCGACAAAGGCGCGCGCAATCGACAGCAGCTGCCGCTGGCCCTGGCTCAGATTCGCTCCCGCGCCAACCAAAATGGTCGCCATGCCATCGGGAAGATGGTCGATGACCTCGCGACAACGGCTCGCCGAAATCGCATGATCCAGGTCCGCCTCCGTCGCCCCGGCATTCGCGTACCGCAAGTTGTTCTCCACCGTGTCGCTGAACAACACCGTGTCCTGCAACACAATCGCGACTTGCCTCCGGAGGCTGTCCCGCGCCACATTGGCTAGATTTTGACCATTGACCAGAATTTGTCCATCGCAGTCATAGAATCTCATCAGGAGATTGGCGAGAGTGGTTTTTCCTGAGCCGGTGGCCCCGACGAGTGCGACCTTCTGCCCTGGTTCGACGGCGAGGCAGAAGTCGTGGATGACCTGGTGGCCTGGCACGTAGGAGAAATTCACGTGCCGGAATTCGAGATGCGCGCCGTCGGTTTCGCGCATGGGTTCTCCGGCGAGGTCTTCCGGCGGTTCGTCGAGGACGGTGAAGACCCGTTCGGCTCCGGCAACTGCGGTCTGGAGCTGTCCGTAGATTTGCGCGATCATGTTGACCGGGCGTGAGAACTGCTTGACATAGAGGATGAATGCGGCGATGATTCCGACGGAGATCATCCCTTTGAGCGCGAAGTAACCCCCGAATGCGGCGATGACGACGAAGCCGAGGTTTCCGATGCAGTTCATGACGGGTCCCATCACCCCGGCGAAGATCTCGGTGCGGATTCCGGCGGCGGTGAGGCGGTCGGAGGTCCGTGTGAACTCCGCGATGGTGGCCTTCTGGTGGTTGCATGCGACCACGGTTCGGTAGCCCGCGACCTGCTCCTCGACGGTCCCGTTGAGCGCGCCCAGCAGCTCCTGGCGCTTTCGGGAGAATTTCCGGACCTTTGCCGAGAGGAAACGCGTCGCCCCGAGGGTGAGGAAGACGGAGAGGCAGCTCAGGAGGGTGAGCTGCCAGCAGTGGTAGAACATCACCGCGACCACGCCGACGATGGTGAGGATGCCGGAGAAGAAGGCCGGCAGCGCCATCGCGACGGTTGAGGATAGCATCTCGATGTCGTTGGTCATGCGGCTCATCAGGTCGCCGTGCGAATGCCCGTCCAGATACGCCAGCGGCAAGTCCACGGTCTTTCCGAAGAGCTCCTCGCGGAGGCGCTTCACGATGCGCAGGCTGAGCTTCGCGGTGGCCAGCCCCTTCAGCAGCTCCAGGCCCTCGCCCAGGCCTGCAATCAGCACCAGCATGAGCAGGGTGGCGGGGAGGCTTCCCGTGGCCAGATTCGCGATGAGGTCGATTGCGTGGCTGATCACGGTCGGCGTGGCGACCGTGCCTGCGGTCGTGCCCAGCACGACGAGGAGCGTGCCCAGCACCAATGCCCATTCCGCGCCGAAGTATCGCGCCAGCCGCCGCAGGGTGGGGCCGGTTCGGCTCGCGCGCTCGACATCCGCGAAATGTCCGCCGCGCGGCGGGCGCATGGGAGGAGAAGATGCCCTCTGTGCGTTAGCCATCGGTCTCCTCCTTCTCGCCCAGCTGCGAGGCGTAGATCTCCTGGTAGGCCGGCGACGTGCGCATCAGCTCGTCGTGCGTGCCGACGGCGCTCACCGCGCCATGCTCCAGGACCACGATGCGGTCCGCCTGGCGCACGGAGGCGATGCGCTGGGCGACCACGATTCGCGTGCGTCCCGGGCAGTAGTCCCGCAGGGCGGCGGCGAGCTGCGCCTCGGTCTTGAGGTCCAGGGCGCTGGTGGCGTCGTCGAAGATGATGACATCCGTCTTCCGCAGGATGGTCCGCGCGATGGCGATGCGCTGGCGCTGTCCGCCTGAGAGGCTGGTCCCGCGTTCGGCGACGGGCGTGTCGTAGCCCTGTGGCGTGGCGAGGATGAACTCCTCTGCCTGTGCGGCGCGGGCGGCGTCGCGGATTTCTTCGTCGGTGGCGTCGGGCCGTCCCCAGGCGATATTCTCGCGCAGGGTGGCGCTGAACAACTCGCTCTTCTGGAGGGCGACGGCGACTTTCCCGCGCAAGGCGTCCTGGCGGTATTCGCGCACGTCCACGCCATCCAGGAGCACGGCACCTTCGGTCGCGTCGTAGAAGCGCGGAATCAGGTTGGCCAGGGTGGTCTTGCCGCAGCCGGTGGCGCCGATGACGGCGACGGTCTGGCCGGGTTCGATGGTCAGGTCCACGTGACGTAGCGCGGGGGAGGCGGCGCCGGGGTAGGCGAAGGAGACGTCGCGGAACTCGATTCGGCCATGGGTTTGCGTCTCGCCGGCGAACGTGCCGTCCGGCAGATCGGGTCCCAGGCTGAGGATTTCGCGGAGCCGTTTCCACGAGGCGGCTCCGCGGGCGACGGCCTGGAGGAGCATCATGGCCATGAAGAGTCCGTTTCCGAGGGTCATCGTGTAGGTGAGGGCGGCCATGATGGCGCCGGGAGTGGCGATGCCTTCGCCCACGCAGTGCGCACCGACGTAGATGATGGCGACCAGTGCCAGCGAGAGCAGCAGATTGAGCGTGGGGAACAGGAATGCGAAGAGGAGCATCATCGACAGCTGCGTCTTGAGCAGTTCGCCGTTGGCCTTTCCGAAGCGGAGCTTCTCGTAGGCCTCGCGCACGCAGGCCTTGACGATTCGGATGCCGGTGATGTCCTCCTGCATGAGGCCGTTGAGCGCGTCAAGCTGCCCCTGCATTCTGGCGAAGATGGGGTTCACCTTGCGCAGGCAGAGGACGGTCAGCAGGACCATCACGGGAAGGAAGGCCAGCACCACCAGGGCGAAGCGCGGGGCCAGCCGGAACAGGAAACAGATGCTCCCCAGCGAAAGCATCAGGGTGCGGATCATCCCGCGAATGGACTGCGAGACCAATTGCTCCACCTGCGAGACGTCGTTGGTCACGCGCGTGATCAGCGGCCCTGCGCCCAGGCGATCCACCTGCGGGAAGGAGAGCGCGAGGATCTTCCGGAAGCACTCCTTTCGCAGGAGATTTCCGACATTCTGGCTGGCGAGGTTGGTGAAGGCGTTGTTGAGGGAGCCGCACAGCCCGCCCACGAACACCATCGCCAGCATCAGGCAGCCGAGGCGCAGGATCAGCCCCATCGCGTCGGCGTTCTCGCCGATGCCGAGCACCCCATCGTCCACGATGCGTCGCATCAGGCTGGGCTGGAGCAGATCCATGAGGACCTCACCCATCATGAAGAGCGCGGCGGCGGCCGCCCAGTGCGCGTATGGTTTGAGGTATTTCCACATATTCAGTCGGGCTCCGTGATCCTGGCGGTCCGGTGGGCGAGTTCATCGATATTTTCGGGGCACGCCCCGTGATAGTCGATTTCATTTTCCAAAGCACCGGCCAGCCACTGGCAGAGGCGGTTCATTGCGGTGGCGTCTTTGCGCGTCATCGCCTTTTCGCCTGGCTGATAATGCCAGGCGGCCGGAGCCAACATCAGCAGCCGTCCCGCCGCGCAGGCGTCGAACTGCCGTCCAGCTGGTTTTTGCAAATTGGAAAAGCCCTTGTTGTGCATTGAAATCAACGGCAGTTCCGCTGCCAAGGCCTCGCGGGCAATCTGGCGTTCGCCATCAGACACGCAGGGGCTAATCAATACAACACCGTGCTTTGCCAAGGCAAGGAGATGCTCTTTCAACGCCTGGTACTCCTGCGTGGCAAGTTCCACGCGCGGCTCGCCGGATGCGTCATGGGCAATTTTCATGTCGCCATTCGTGGTCGCCACTCGCTCATACCGAAAGAAACTCCGCGAACACTGGACCAACGCCATCGGGCGTTTCGCAAGATTGTGGTTGCCGATGGCCGAAAAATGGCCAATCAGCCGTCCGTTATCCAAAGGCAGAGCAAGATTGCGCACTACCTTGAATAGCTCCGGATGCAGGCGCTTTTCCGCCAAGCGCCGTGGGTTGTCGCGAAGATAAGCCTTCATTGTTTCCAGCTGACCTTCGCGAAATAGGATGGTATCGGTGAAACCTGGGCTCCAACGGGGAATCTCCAATTCCCCATTACCCGCACAAGAATGCGCGGGCACGGAACCACCTGCACAAGAATGCGCGGGCACGGGACTTCCCGCACAAGAATGCGCGGGCACGGAACTGGCGGGGGGATTTTTCCGCAAGTCTTTCCACCGTTTTACTGCGCCTGCCTTGAAGCCGCGGATCAATTCACCCAACGGTTTCGGCAGGGTTTCCTGTATAAAAGGCATGAAATGCAAATGCTCGGGCATCAACTGCACTTCCAGTATCTTCACTTGCGGATAATGCAACGGCATTTCTGCCAACGCTTCAAGTGCCGCCACGCCATCGGGGGTTGGATCGATGAACCAACCCCCATTACCCGCGCAAGAATGCGCGGGTACGGGACTGGCGGGCGTTTTTTGGCGCAAATGTCCCAGCCATTCACGAGTTCGGTCCGCCAGCGTGCAGGTAATCATGTAGATGCAGCGCTGTGCATAATCCCAGTTCTGCATCCGCCGTGTCATCCTGTGGATTGTCTTCCGAGGTTGCATGCCAGATACTATAACTCAAATATAAAAACCGTGTAAAAGATTATATTTAGCCGCAGTACAATCTGGGCTTTGGATGAAAGCGCAGAGGAATCCAGTGGGAATCTGGAGCTGTCGCGCAACTGTGAGCGGCTACGAACGCCCCTTGTGGGTCACTGGCGTCTATGCTGGGAAGGCCGGGCAAGTAGATTGGAAGCCGCGTAGTCAGGATACTCTGTGTGCCAAGTGGGCAGCCCCGCGTCAGGGCGAGTCCGCATCCGTCACCGTTCCGCCACTATGCCATCCTGGCGGGGCAACCAGGTTTTGGGCACGAACTGGAGCTGTACACCATGCGAACCAAATCCCTTCTGACGGCGCTCGCGTGCGCCGCCGCATTCTATGCGTATGCCGACGAGCCGTCGGCGCCTCCGCCTGAGGAAGCCGCCGGGCCAGTGACCGAGCTGCCGCCGGTGGTGGTGGTCGCCACGCGGACAAACACCCCCTCCGATGAACTTGGACGGGCCTTCGACATCATCACCGCAGAGGAACTGGCTGCCGTCAAGTATCCCGACCTCACGGCGGTGCTGATGGACCAGCCCTCCATCACCTTCAAGGGCTACGGCCCCTACGACTCCAACGGCCAGGCCCGGGTGCGCGGCCTGAGCACGTACCACACCAAGCTGCTCGTCAACGGGATGCCGTTCATGGACGCTTCGTCCACGCAGGTCTTCCCGATGCTCTCGGGGCTGTCGCTGGGGCAGGTGGAGCGCATCGAAGTCCTGAAGGGCGTCTCGTCATTGCAGGGGACGCAGGCGATGGGCGGGGTGATCAACATCGTCACGAAGCGGCCAGCGGAGGGGTTTCACGGGAAGCTGTCGTTGGAGGCGGGGAGCCACGCGCACTTCACCACGAGGGGCGAAGTGACCGGCCGCAACGACCTGGCGGATTTCACGCTGACGCTAGGTCGTGTCCGCGAACGCGGCATCTCCACCGTCGCGCATGACGCCTACGGGAACGTCAATCTGGACGACGACCACTACCGTCGGATGGACTACGCCGGAAGTGTGGGGCTCCAGCTTGGCGAGAACTGGCGCGCGGAAATCGGGGGGCTTTTCCAGGACATCGACGAGGAGTACGACAGCGGCTACACCTACTCGGACTGGATGACCGGCGATACCATCGCGGTGGCGGACGAGGACGATGTCTGGGTGCGCCGCACCATGGGCAATGCACGCCTTTCCGGGACCGGCCTGCTGGACGATGCCCTCGACCTTGAGCTTCGCTACTCGGCCGTGCGCGCCGACCGCAGCTACCTGAACCATGGGCACGAGACCTACCGCTATGTGGGCACCACCCAGACCGCGGCGGCTCAGGGGACCTACCGTTTCAGTGAGCGCAACGACCTCACGATGGGCTATGAATTCCTCGCCGAACGGGCCCAGAACTACGAGGCACACAAAGAGACCCTCGACCGCGAACACCGCACCCATGCGGTCTTTGGCGGCTACAACACCGAGCCCTTTGACAACCTGTTCCTGTCGCTGAATCTGCGGTACTCCTATCATTCCGAGTTCGGGGACCAGCTCACCGCAGATGCGTCAGCCAAGTACTACTTCGAACAGAGCGGAACCACCTTGCGCGCCGCCATCGGGAAGGGCTACCGCTCGCCAAGCGTCTATGAACTCTACGCCCCGCCATCGCCATACTACTCACAGGGCGGGAATCCGGACCTGAAGCCCGAGACCAACATCTCGTGGGAGGCGGGCGTGGACCAGGAGTTCCTGGAGAAGAGGTTGCGGCTCTCGGCGACCTACTTCGAGAATCGCGTTCACAATTACATCCAGTCGGTTTTCGATGCCAAGACGGCACTCTACCGCTACACGCAAATCCAGGGCATGCACGCACGGGGCGTGGAGCTGGCGGCGGTTTGCCAGCCGACCGGGCAGCTGCGTCTGAAGGCGGCCTATACCTGGCAGCATGCGCGGGACACCGCCACTGGCGACAAGCGCGTGGCGTATCTTCCCAGGAACAAGGCCACTTTCGAGGCGACCTGGTATCCCATGGAAGATAAGCGCCTCGCGCTCTCCCTCGGCGGCGCGTGGACGGACCACCGCTGGAATGGCACCGGCGACAAGTTGGAGGACTTTCTGCTGGTTCACGCAGCAGCCTCCTACCAGCTTACCCAATCGCTGGAACTCTACGCCCGAATCGAAAACCTCCTGAATACCAACTACACGCTTGCCGATGACTACGGCACCCGCTACAATACCTACGGGCGATGCTACTATATCGGCTTGACGTATCAATTCTAACCCGCGCAAAAATTCTAACCCGCGCAAGAATGCGCGGGCACGGAACTGCGCGGGCACGGAACTGCGCGGGCACGGAACTGGCGTGTTTTTATTGCGCCAGCGTGAAGGATGCGTTTTCGAGGTGGCAGACCTTCGTGGCGCCCCGCGTCACGGAGGTCAAGTCGCCGGTCAAGACAATCTTCGTTCCCTCGGAAGGAATAGCACTTGCCCCCGGGACAAACTCGAAGTGCATCTGGCAGCATGCGGTTGAGTCGGTCACGATGCAGGCGGCGATGTCCTGGTTGTTTTCGGGATTCTTGACGTAGCCGAAGCGTCCGGCGATGCGCACACGCAGCCCGGCGTAGTCGTCGGGGTTCTGGTCCATATAATATGCATGGGTCCAGGCCATCGTGGCGCTCTCCTGGGTGAGGTCGAGGTCGATCTTGCGTCCATCTGTCTCGGTTGTCGTTGCGGCGGGCTTGGCGGGTTCGCTCTTGGAGCAGGAGCAGCCGCTTGCCAGGAGAACAACAGCCAGGCAGGCGGTTGCGGCGGCCGGGAGGTTCACTCGGAAGCGCCGCTGGACGAGTCCGCAGATGGTGAAAAGAATGAACGCGGCCAGGTCGCAGCAGACAATCGTCGAGCCCACCGGGGTGCCGGCGACGATGGAGATCAGCATTCCGGAGAGGGAGCAGAGCACCGAGAGGACGGCGGCGCAGATGGTCACTGCCAGGAACGACCGGAAGACGCGCATCGCGGAGAGCGCGGGGAAGATGATCAGCGCGGAGATGAGCAGTGCGCCCACGAGCTTCATCGCCAGCACGATGATGACCGCGATGACCGCCGCGATGAAGAAGTTGTAGATGGTGACGGGGGTGCCGGTCGCGCGGGCGAAGTCCTCGTCGAAGGTGCAGGCGAAGATCTTGTTGTAGAAGAGGACGAAGATCGCGATGACAAACAGCGAGAGGCCGATGCTCAGGTAGACGTCAAATGGCTTCAGGGTGAGAATGGAGGTCGAGCCGAAGAGCGTGGTGCATACGTCTCCGGTGAGGTTGGTGGAGGAGGAAAAGAGGTTCACCAGCAGATAGCCGATGGCCAGCGAGGCCACGGAGAGGATGGCGACCGCGGCGTCGCCCATGATGGCGGTGTTCTGTCCGGCCCGCAGCATCAGTATCGCGCAGAGGATGGTGGCCGGCAGGATGAAATACATGTCGTGGGTGAAATGCAGCACTCCGGCGATGGCCATTGCGCCGAAGGCGACGTGGGAAAGCCCGTCGCCAATCAAGGAGAAGCGCTTGAGCACGAGAGTGACGCCGAGGAGCGAGGCGCACAGCGAGATCAGCACGCCGACCAGCAGCGCGTTTTGAACGAAGCCCTCGTGGAGATAAAAGTTCTTGCAGAGAAAATCGACCACGAAAGAAGCGGCCGTGCGTGTATGTTCACCGAAGCTAGCAGACATGTTCGTGACGGGGGTTGGGACAGGGGATGTTGAGTCGAGGCGCTACAGTTGGCTCAGCGCGGAGAAGTGCTTCCCCAGGTCGCTGGCGAAGTATTCCTGGCTGGTGCCGAAATACGGCCTCCTGCCGATGTGCAGCACATGGCTGGCGAATTCGCGGGCGGCCTTGAGGTCATGCGTCACCATGATGACGGTGATCTTCTCCTCGTGGTTCAACTTGGCGATGAGGGTGTACATCTCGGTGGCCATGCGGGGGTCGAGGCCGGAGACCGGCTCGTCCAGCAAAAGCAGCCTTCTGGTGGCGCAGAGCGCGCGCGCCAGGAGGACCCGCTGCTGCTGTCCGCCGGAGAGCTCGCGGTAGCACCGCCTGGTCAAATCCGTCAGGTTCATGCGTGCGATGTTTTCGCGTGCCAGCTGCTTGTCGGCCCTGCTGTAGAAGGGCCACAGCCCTCGTCGCCCCTGGCAGCCGGAGATGACGATCTCCCAGACGGTGGCGGGGAAGTCCTTCTGCACCACCGTCTGCTGCGGGAGGTAGCCGATCTGGTCGAGCGCCAGGCCGTCGCCGGGCCGGATGACTCCGGCGGCGGGTTTCTGGAGCCCGAGCAGGCAGCGAACCAGCGTGCTCTTGCCGGAGCCATTTTCGCCGACGATGCACAGGTAGTCCCCCGCGTTCACGGTGAAATTGAGTCCGCTGAGCAGCAGGCGGTCGCCGTAGCCTAGTGTAAGATTGTTAGCAGATAACAGTGCCATGGAAATCAAAGTCTTGCGCCCCGCCGACGGGTTCGCGTTTCCGCGGGGACCCTTGCCACAAGATGATGCGCTGTGTGTTTCCGGCGGGGAAACCGTTCATTGCGCATTATTTGAGCGCCTGGCGAAGCACCTCGAGGTTCTTCTCCATCGCGCCGAGGTAGGTCTTGCCGGCCTCGACATCCTTTGAGGTGGTTCCCTGGAGGGAATCCAGGACTAGCACGGGGCGGCCCTTGGCGGCCTTCGCGGTGTCCACAATCGTCTCGGCGAGGCGGTGCTGGGTGCCTTCGATGGCCAGCACGCACGGGAGGTCGAGTTCGTCCATTTTGGCGGCCAGGAACGTGACCGTCTTGAAGCTGGCCTCCGCCTCGGCTGAGCAGCCGGTGAATGCCGCGTAGTATTGCAGGCCGTAGTCCTCCGTCAGATAGCGGAAGGGGAAGCGGTCGCCGAAGAGGAGGGTCTTGACCTTCGCGGCCGCCACGGCCTGCTGGAACTGCGCGTCCAGCGCGGCGAGCCTTGCGCAGTACGCCTCGCAGTTCGCGCGGTAGTCCTCGGCGTTCGCGGGATCCAGGGCGGCGAGTCGTTCCGCGATGGCGCGGCAGGAACGCTGCGCGAGGCGGAGCGAAAGCCACACGTGTTCGTCCAGCTCGGCGTCGGCCTCATCGTGATGATGCTCTTCGCCATCGTCGTGTTCGTGATGATGCTCTTCGCCATCGTCGTCATCGTGGTCATGATGTTCCTCCATTCCCTCGACAAGCTCCTCCTCGTGGACCTGGCCGGCCAGTACGGAGAGGAGGTCGACCACCTGGCGGCGCGGGTTGGGGACCGCCTCCAGAGCGTTGGCGACCCACTTGTCCGAGGCACCGCCCACATGGATGAAGAGGTCGCAGCTGCCCACCTTCATCAAGTCCTTCGCGGTCGGCTCGTAGTTGTGGAGGTCCACGCCGGAGTCCAGCAGCATTACCAGCTCGGCCTCGTCCGCATGGCTTCCGAGGATTTCGCGCGTCCAGTCGTATTCGGGGAAGATTGTCGCGACGATCTTGAGTTTGCCGGAGGCCGTGGCCTCTCTGCCGGAGGGTGAGCAGCCCGCCAGCAGGGCGAAGGTGCCCATCCATCCGATTAAGTAACAAAAGAATTTATTCATAATAAGAAAATTAAGAGTTATTTTTTTCAAGACGGCACCCGTTTGGGGTGATAGGAAGGTCGGGCACGGAATAGCGCGCCCGCCGGGAGCGTGGGCGGCCGTCTTCTCAATTGTTCAACCGAATTTTCAGGTGGACGAGGGTATTGGGGCTTGCCGCCGCGTCCGCGAAACGCCGTGTCGGGCGAGCCTGGGCGAGCATCGCGGGCGATGCAACTGTCGGCGGGACGGGCGGTTTCACCATCGCCAGCGAGTCGCCGGCGAGCTGCACGAGATGGCAGACCGGGCAGTCCTCCCCCGAGCATTCGTGTCCTGTTTCCAGCAGGACCACCTCCGTTGCGGCAAACAGGCACAGCAACAGCGCCGCAGCCAGCAGCAAGGCGGGCAGGCGTTTGGGGATTGTGCGGGAGGGGGGCATTTTGCGCGAATGGCGATTGCGGGTCTGGTTGATTTCGACACCGCCGACGGGAAAAGGTTTCCCGTACACGCAATAATATAGTGGAGATAATCATAATATGTGAAGAAACGGCCTAAAAATCGTGCGGAGTTCCGTCAAAATGGCCTGGAGGGTTTATTTTATGTCAAAATGCGACAATTCTTGCAACTCCTGGACAAGGAGTGAGGTGTATCCATGGACCAGTCAAAAATCCGCAACATCGCCATCATCGCCCACGTTGACCACGGCAAGACCACCCTGGTGGACCAGCTTTTCAAGTACAGCGGGGTCTTCCGGGACAACCAGAAGGTCCTGGAATGCATGATGGACTCCAACGACATCGAGCGCGAGCGCGGAATCACCATCACCTCCAAGAACGGCTCCTTCCCCTACAAGGACTACACCATCAACATCATCGACACGCCCGGCCACGCCGACTTCGGCGGGCAGGTTGAGCGCGTTCTGAAGATGGCGGACGGGGCGCTGCTGCTGGTGGACGCGCAGGAGGGGCCGATGCCCCAGACCTTCTTCGTGCTCAAGAAGGCGCTCTCCCTGGCGTTGCCCATCATCGTGGTCATCAACAAGATCGACAAGCCGGCCGCACGCCCCTACTGGGCGGTGGACCAGGTCTTCGACCTCTTCGTGCGCCTCAACGCGCCGGACGAGCTGCTGGACTTCCCGGTGGTCTACGCCTCCGGCCGCGACGGATGGGCGGTAGAGAACCTGGAGGACGAGCGCAAGGACCTCACGGTGCTGTGCGAGCACATCGTCAAGGACATCCCCGCGCCAAAGGGCTCCCCGGACGGGCCGCTGCAGATCCTGATCTCCACTCTGGACTATTCGCCCTACCTGGGCCGCATCGGCATCGGCAAGATCACCTCCGGGAAGATCAACATCAACGAGATGACCTCCGTGGCCATGCGCGACGGCACCCTCAAGCCCGCCCGCATCACCAAGATCCAGCGCTTCACCACCAACCAGAAGTACTCCGTGGAGGAAGCCACCTGCGGGGACATCGTGGCGATTGCCGGCATGAACGACGTGACCGTCGGCTGCACCTACGTCTCTCCGGACAACCCGCAGCCGCTGCCGCCCATGCCCATCGACCCGCCCACCATCTCCATGAATTTCCTGCCGAACGCCTCGCCCTTCGCTGGCCAGGAAGGCAAATATGTGACCTCCAACCACTTGCAGGAGCGCCTGCTGCGCGAGACGATGTCCGACGTGGCGCTCCAGGTCAAGCCGCTGGGCGTGGGGCAGGGTTTCGAGGTCTCCGGCCGCGGCGAGCTCCACCTTTCCGTCCTCATCGAGCAGATGCGCCGCGAGGGCTACGAGATGGAGTGCACGCGTCCGAAGGTCATTTTCCAGACCGGGCCGAACGGCGAGAAGCTCGAGCCCTACGAGGAACTCACCGTCGATGTGGACCAGAACTACATCGGCCCCGTGATGGAGAAGATCGGGCTGCGCAAGGGCCGCATCCAGTCGATGGACACCGACAACGGCATGGCCCGCATCGTCTATACCATCCCCACCCGCGGGCTCCTGGGCTACCGCTCCGAGTTCCTCACCGACACCAAGGGCCTCGGCGTGATGAACTACATCTTCTCCGGCTATGACGCCTACGCCGGCGACATCACCTACCGCCAGCGCGGCGCGATGGTCTCGATGGTCGCATGCGACACCGTGCCGTACGCCCTCTTCAACCTCCAGGAGCGCGGGCGGCTCTTCCTGGGGCCCAACGTCAAGATCTACGCCGGGCAGATCATCGGCGAGAACGCCCGCGAGGGCGACATGATGGTGAACCCCGGCAAGGCCAAGAAGCTCACCAACGTCCGCGCCGCCGGCTCCGACGAGAACATCATCCTCACCCCCCCGCTCCAGCTTTCGCTGGAAGACTGCATCTCCTTCATCAACGACGACGAACTCATGGAGGTCACCCCGAAGTCCATCCGCCTCCGGAAAATCACGTTGAAGAAGTGGGGATGGGCCGCGCCGAATCTGGAGGAGAAGGAAAAATAGGGGAAGATTTTTCCAGAGGGAGACGGGCTCCGGATTCTCCGGCGGCCGGGAATCGTGAACGGGCCTGGCCAAGTGCCGGATGAGCTGAAAAGTCATTATAATGGCATGGCTGTCTAATATTGTCGCTGATTGTCATGCACTGGCCATTCCTGACGCCGAAACAGAAATTCCGCGAAAAAAACTTTTGGGAAACTTGATATTACAGGAAAAAATCCTATAATTAGCATTGGAACCCTCAAAAAATCGGGTTGTAACAGCCGGCAGACAGGATTCTGCCGTGCTTTTTTTGTCTTTTGCTTTTGAAACGTTAAACATAAGGCTTTCGCCTTTCACCTAAACCACAAACACAAGAAGGATACAGATTCCATGAAGAAGCAAACCGTCTTCACCCTGATCGAGCTTCTGGTCGTCATCGCGATCATTGCCATTCTGGCTGGTATGTTGCTGCCCGTGCTGTCCAAGGCCCGTGAGAAGGCCCGTAACATCTCCTGCGTGAACAACCTCAAGCAGATCAACACTGCGGTGCACATGTACACCGACCAGTTCGATGACAACCTGCCGATCGTCAAGACCTCCTACACCGCCAACTCCTACAAGAACCTGGACACTCCCGGTGACAGCTGGTACGGCCTGATCAACTACTACGTGACCAACGAGAAGAGCTTCGAGTGCCCCGCCGACACCCTGAAGACCAACGGCTACAAGGCCGGCCAGACCGACGGCAAGTTCCTCCTCTCCTACGGCATGAACGGCGTCTCCAACGCCACCGCCGCCACCAACTACGGCACCTGCGCGGACATCGCCCCGAACATGACCACCGAGAACCCCTCCGCCACCCTGATGATCGCGGACTGCGGTGACATCGCGGCTGTCCTCTATCCCTACTGCGGCAATGCCATCGAGGCGGCCGGCTATCTCGCCTATCGCCATGGCGACCGCTTCAACGCCACCTTCTTCGACGGCCATGCGGAGACCATCGACAACATGGTCGGCAAGGACGACAGCGACAACTGGGTTGGCTCTCCCGAGAAGATCAAGCTCGGTCTGACCAGCACCCAGTACTAATTCACTGCTGAGCGCTTGCCGCTCGACATGAACAAAAAGCAGGCATCGCTTCTACGGAAGTGGTGCCTGCTTTTTTGTTGTGTTTTTATACCTGAGTTATAAATATCCGACCAGTCCGGCCAGTCCGGCTGGTTTTATGCGAAGCGATATTGGAAGTCCTGGTTCCGGAAGTCAACCGTCGCCTGGCCGCCCTTCGCGAGTTTCCCGAAGAGCAACGCATCGACCAGCTTTTGCTTGACGACCTCCTCGAAAATCCGCTCCACCGGCCGTCCGCCTAGGCGTTCTACCGCCGCCCTCCGGGCAATCTGGTCGACGGCCTCGGACGTCAGCTGGATCACCACTTTTCTGCTGGCCAATTGCCGGTTGGCCATCCTGAGCGTCTTTTCCACGATGCTCTTCAACGCCTCCAGCGTCAGGCCGTTCATCATCCTGGTGACCTGAATGCGGTTGCGGAATTCCGGCGGGAACGTCTGCTTCATGACGCGCTGGATGATTTCCTGCCGGTTTTGCATCTGGTCGTCGTCGCTCTTGTTGAAGCCAAGGAGGTTGATGGCATCGGCTGCGGCCCGGCTTCCGACATTCGAGGTCATGATGATGATGGCATTGCGGTAGGAGGCCTCGCGCCCCTTGTTGTCGCGGAGGCGACCCTCGTCAAGCACCTGTAGCAGGAGGTTGAAGACGGCGGCGTGCGCCTTCTCGATCTCGTCGAGCAGCAGCAGGCAATGCGGGGTCTGGATGACGGGTTCGGTCAGCGCCCCGGGGCGGTCGTAGCCGACATATCCGGGGGCGGAGCCCACCAGCCGCGACGCGGCGTATTCCTCGCTGAACTCGCTCATGTCGAGCTTCACGAACGCGATGCCGAGTTCGTCGGCCAGCTGGCGGGCCAGCGCGGTCTTGCCGCAGCCGGATGGTCCGCAGAGGAAGGCGCACAGGAGTGGCTTTCGCGGGTCCTGGAAGCCGGCCTTGGCGACCTTGACGCGCTGGGCCAGCTCGTGAATCGTCTCGTCCTGCCCGTAGATGTTTTCCTTGAGCCTCTCCTCCAGGCGCTGTAGTCTGCTGGAGTCGTCGTCGTGGACGGCCAGCGAGGGGAGGTTGGCGATGCGGCAGACCACCTGTTCGACGTCGTCCCTGGTCACCGCATTCCCTGCCGCCAGGCCGCTGTGGTACCGTGCGCCGCATTCGTCCATAATTTCGATCGCCTTGTCCGGGAAGTACTTTTCATGGATATGCCGTTCGCTGAGCTCGACGATGAGGCGCAGGATGTTGGCGGGGATTTTCACCCCGTGGTACTTCGCGTATGACTTTGCAAGGCCCTTCAGGATCTGGAGGGTCTCCTCGGCAGTGGGTTCGGCGAGGTCGATTTTCATGAAGCGCCGGGCGAACGCGCGGTCGTTCAGGAAGCGTTTTTGATATTCGTCGTAGGTGGTGGCGCCGATGCATCGCAGTTCGCCTCTGGCGAGATGCGGCTTGATGATGTTGCTGGCGTCCAGCGTGCCCTCGCGGCCGGTCCCGGCGCCGAGCATGGTATGGATTTCATCGATGAAGAGGAAGCATTTTGGCTGTGCGATGATCTCCTTGATGCATTGGTCGAGGCGGCGTTCGAAGGCTCCGCGCAGTTCGCTTCCGGCGACCATCGCCCCCAGGTTCAGGGAATAGATCTTGTATCCACGAAGCGACGGCGGCACCTTGCCATGGGCGATGCGCCAGGCAAGCCCCTCCACGATGGCGGTCTTCCCGACGCCCTCGTTCCCCACGATCAACGCATTGCCGGAGCGCTTCTTGTGGAGGATCTCGATCATCCGCTCCAGCTCCTGCTGGCGTCCCACCATCGGGTCGATTTTCCCCTCCTTGGCCAGGGCGACCAACTCCATTCCGAAGGTCTCCAGTGCGGAGACCGGCTCCCTGGGGGAAAGCCCGTCGCCAAATGCAATGTCGTCCTCGATATTGAAGGGGGGCATGGGATCCTCGTCCTCGTCGAAGAGGAAATCCGAGTCATCCCGATGGCGGCTCGGAAGCTCATTGCCGTTTTCATCGAGTCCATCGGCCGGGCGGCGTGGCCTCGGCTTTTTCATCATGCGGACATCGCGCAGCAGCTCTCCCGGCTCGAAGAGGATCTGGCGGATGAACATGGCGGAGAAGCACTCCACCTGGAGCATCCCCAGCAGGAACATCGCCGGGAAAAAATAGTCCTGGGCGGACTTGAGCTGGGAGATCACCTGGGTGATCACCCTCTTGTACGCGGGGGTGATCTCCGGGATATTTCCTTCCTTGAGCTTTTCGTTGTTGGCCTGCAGATAGCGGAGAAGCTGTTCCTCAAGCTCCTTGCGGTCGGTGTGGTGGCGACGTTCGAAGACCTCGGTGGTGTAGTCGGAAAACTCCTCGGCCTGGAGAAAGGCCAGGAAGAGGTGCTCGGGCAGGAGATAGGCGTGCTGCATTCGCAACGCCAGGCGGCTGGAGGCATGGGCCACAAGCTGGAGTTCGCTCTTCATCGCCTCTTCGAAGGAGTCGGCGGGCGGCTGCTCCGGCGACGCCCCGCCCGCTTGCCCGGAATGCCGTGACTGAATCGCGGCCGAAGGTGCAAGATCCTCCGGGTTTTCGCGCGCCATCTGGCGGATGTCGGACTGGAGCTCCTGCGCGTCGATGCCAAACGAGCCGAGCGTCGCCACGAGCGGGTTATCCGGCAATTCGCCGAAGAAGTATTGGAGGCAAAGCGGCGGCAGGCAATAGCCGGACTGCTTTTCCGCGATGGATTCCAGCGCGGCCGCCATGGCGGAAAGCTCCGCAGAGGCCTTCGGTTCATCGTCGGAAGAGGGCGTTTCCGGTGGCGGCGCCAGCTTGTCCATGAGCGCCTGCACGACTTCGTCCATCTGCTTGTGATGCCGCTCGAAAAGCGTATCCATGTAGGCGTGGAACTTCTCGGCGATCAGAAGGCTCAGCAGGAAATGTTCGGGAAGCACGCAGGGGGCCTTCAAGGCCTTGGCCAGCTCGGTGGAGTCCGACAGGCAGGCCTGGAGGTCGCGCTTCAGGTTGTCGAGAAGCCGTGTCCGGTGCTGGCGTGTCGGCCCGGGGGAGGAGGGATTGGCGGTGGAGGGTTTCTTTGGCATGGTTGTGCGTGGGGGAAAATGGTCAGTATGCCGGGGCGGTTTCAAAACACCGCCGGGCTGGGGGGGCGGGCCGCCTCGGATGGAAGCGTTGGGGGCGCCCCTGGGAATTGCAACGGGACTTTGTGGTCAGGCGACAGGCTCGATGGTGACTTTCAAGGGGTAGCCCTGCTCGCGGGCGCATTCCAGGGTGACATCCCGCTTGGCTTCGGCGATGTTCAAGATGTAGGTCCCGATTATGCCTTTGCCTTGGCGGTCGATTTCAAGTGCTTTCAGGAAAGCGTCCCGGACGCTATAGTTGAAGATCTTGCTTAACACTTGGATGACAAAATCAAAGGTCGTGACGTCGTCATTCCAGAAAATCACACGGAATTTCGCCGGTGTGTGATAGCACCGGCGGGTTTTCACGGTGACGCTGGTCTGAGTGATGGCTTTCCAGTCAGCGGAACCCATAGGAGTGGTGTTTTTCAGAGGAAGGATTGGACTGCACTGCCCTGCGTCTAGCGGGATTGCCGAGGGGCGGCAGGTTGCCTGGGGACCATGACGGTGACAAAATGGAAGATCCCCAATGCCTGGCGGGGCGCGCAGTGCAGCTGGCCGTAGGCGGCGTCCTTGACCTGGAGGACGGTGCCGTCGGTCCGGTCTGCGAGCACGGTGCCCACGGGAAGTCCGCCTGGCATCCAGCCGCCGAGCCCGGAGGTCACGATGGAATGGCCGGCCTCGACAGCGATGTCTTTGGGGAGGTAATCGACCAGGAAGCCAGGCTGCCCCTCCACCCAGCGGTGTTCACCGAGTCCGCGCAACACCCCGACGGCGTCGGAGCCTTCCAGGGCGACTCCGAACCGGCATTCCTCGGAGAGAACCGTGACGACTTCGGAGGTGTGGCGGTTGACGTGAAGGACACGGCCGATGACCTGCCCGTCCACCAATGCTGCCGCCCCCACGACGACGCCATCTTCTTCCCCTGCGCCGATCATCATTCGCTCGTCCCACCGTTCGGGGTCGCGCGAGATGACCTCCGTGCGGATTCCCTGCCACTGCGGGGATGGCGGAAGCATCGCCGCCCGCCGCAGTTCGTCGTTCTGGCGCCGGAGGTCGTCCGTGCTTGCCAATGCGGTCTGAAGTTCGTCGATTTGTGTCTTGAGGACCTGGATTTGAGCGGATTTCCCCAGCCGCCCCGGCTGGAGGGCTCGTACGGCGGTGCCAAGGCTGTCGGCAATCCAGCCTGCCAGTCCGGTGAACGGCGACAGAATTGCCGCGGAGGCACGCCGTCCCCATCCAGTCAGCGCCAGCAGCACCATGAACACCGCCGCCGCCCCTAGCAGGAATTGCTTGAGTTTGAAGTTTCTGGGGAAAATCACCCGAATAGGATTTGAATTGTAGAGAGCGCGGTGAAATAAACCTCGAATGCAGGCTGTCGCTGGCAGGCTACGATTTCATGCCCCGGCGCGAGCGGAAGAAGTCCTGGAGGACGGCCAGGCATTCTTCTGCGCATACGCCGCTTCTGACGGTCACCCGGTGAAGCATGCCCGGAAAATCGGTGATCTGGAGCGCGCTGCCGGCCGCTCCCATGCGTGGGTCGGCGGCCCCGAACACCAGCGTCCCCACGCGGCAATTCACGCTGGCGCCGGCGCACATCGCGCAGGGCTCTTTGGTCACGTAGAGCGTGCACTCCTCCAGCCGCCAGTCCCCAAGGCGCCGCGCCGCTTCGCGCAGCGCCAGGATTTCGGCATGTGCCGTGGCGTCCTTGAGGGTTTCCACGGCATTGGCTGCGGCGGCAAGTTCCTGCCCGTCGGGGGACACGACCACCGCGCCGACTGGCACCTCGCCCTGGCGGGCGGCGTCGTGCGCCAATTCCAGCGCACGGCGCATCCAGCGTTCGTCAATTGAAACGGACTCTGTCGGTGCCATGGGGATACGCGTTGAAACAAAGGCCCCGACGCCAGACGGCCGGCGTCGGACGGCCTGAGGTCCTGGTTATTCGGCTTCGGCGGGTTCTTCTGCCGGCTCTTCCGGCTTGGCCGCTTCTTCCGCCTCAGGCTCCTCTTCCTCGAAGTCATCCTCCATTTGGGGTTGGGGCAGCAGGATCTCGACATCCTCCATGAGCTTCTCGATGACGTTGCCCATCGTTTCGCCGACCGCGCTGCGCTCTTTGCTTTGGTTCAAGAAAGCCATGATGTCCTCCTTGACTTCCTCAAACGAGGTGGTGCTTTCCGGCTGTGTGGCGCCGGCCTTGATGATATGATAGCCGAAGATGGTCTCCACCGGGTCGCTGATCTCGCCTTCCTTGAGTTTCAGGAGGGCATCCTCGAACTCACGGACCATCGCCCCGCGGGGGAACTGGTCGAGATAGCCGCCTTGTTCGCTGGAGGGGCAGTCGGACTGCACGGCGGCGACTTCCGCGAAATTGGAGCCGTCCTCGGCGAGCGTGGCGCGGATCTCCTGCGCCTTCTTCAGCGCGGCGGCCTTCTCGTCGTCGGTCGGAGACTGGCTGGGGAACTGGACGAGGATGTGCGAGGCGGAGAGCAGTTCGGGCTGTTTCCAGTATTCCGGATTCTCCTCGTAGAATTTCTGTGCCTCCTCTTCAGTGGCCGGCGCGGGCTTCTCGACATTGGCGAGAACCTTTTCCTGGTACTGTTCGAAAATCTGCTGCTCGCAGAATTGTTCGAGCAGCTTGTCCTCAGTCAAGCCGTATTCCGCAAGCTGCATGGCGAAGAGGCCGGGCTGCTGCTCCTCGCTCTGCTTTTTCAGGTCTTCCAGCATCTCCTTGGCCTTGGCCATGTCGGCCGTGCATCCGGCTGCCTGGGCGGCTTCCAGAACCACGTTGCGCACGACAAGTTGCTGGGCGTGTTGATAGGCGAAGGCCTGGACCATCTCTTCCGTGAGCGGAATGCCTTGTTTCAGTGCCATTTCAATCTGGGGCTTCATCCCCTGGAAGAGTTCCTCCCTCGTCAAGGCGGTCTCGCCCTTGCGGGTGGCCACAATCTCCGGCACAAAGGAAACAAGTGCCTCGAAGGTGGGCATGGCGGCCTCAGCCACTGCGGCCTCAGCCGGTGCGGCCTCAGCGGCTATGGCCTCAGCCGGTGCGGCCTCAGCGGCTATGGCCTCAGCCGGTGCGGCCTCCTGTGCGGTCAGTTGATAAGTCATGCCGAGGACGGCCAGGGAGGAAAGGAGGGATTTGATGAATTTCATTTTGGTTTCCGGGTTGAATGTGAAATGTGAAATGTGAAATGAGATAATGAGAAATGAAAACTATTGGGCGGCTTCCAGAAAACGGGTGAGGGCGGTCGCGAAGTCCGGCGCCGGAAGACGCCATGAATCGAAGGCGGGTTCTGTTGCGCCTTGGGGCATGATGGCCATGGCCTCTGGCAGGTAGGACGGTGCATCGCGGAGCAATTGCTCCGGAGTCGCCTGCGATTGCCATGCGGCAATGCCCTCCTCGTAAAGACGGATGTCCTTTAGACAGATGGCGCGCAGCAAGGTTCCCGTCAGGGTGGCCGCCGAGGGACATTCCACCATTCGGCGGCCAGGCGCTGGCGGAGGTCCACCCCGAGTGAATTCCAGCTCAAGGCGATGGCCAGCTCAAGGCTCAGGCGCTCACGGGTGCTTGCGCGTGCAAAGACCCCAGAGGCGGTGGCGAGTTGGGTGCGAAGTGCCTCGGTGGGATGCCATGCGTTGCCCATGCGCTGGACGAAGCGAAGGATCGGCAGCTGGGGGAAGTCCGTGGCGGCCTGGGTCAGAAAGTCCACGCCCTGCGGCGCGCTTTGGGCGCTGGCGAGCATCCGGTCCAGTTTGTGGAGGATTTCCTCCTCTGCGGCGGCGGCCTCCTGCTGCCGCATGGCGATCAGCTGCTGTTGCTGCTCGAGATAGAAGGCCTGGAAGGCGGGCGAGAGCTCCTGGAGCTGGCGAACCCACGGGCGCAGGAAATCCAGGTTTTGCTCCAGGTCGGCGGCGCGTTCGTAGGGGCGTCGCGCGCAGTAGAGGCGCAGTCCCTGGAGTGCCTGGGGCAGCCCGGCCAGTTCCAGCAGCTGTGAAGTGGCCAGGTTCTCGCGCTGCGCGCGTTCCAGCAGCCCGGCCAGGTCGTTGTAGCGCTCGGTGGCCAGCAGCTGGTTCGCCTCGTTGATGAGTTCGCGCTGAAGACGCTGAGCGTGCAGGACGCTGACAAGCTGGCGGCCCTCCGGAACATGCTCCAGGTGCCGGATGGTTTCCGGCGGGAGGTCGGGGGAGTCGCCCTGGCCGTCCAGCAGGAGTTCGCCCGTCGTCAGCAGGGCACGGCTGGCGTTCAGGTCGTAGGAACGTTCCGCGTTCGTCTCCTTCCGGCAAGACAGGCCTGCCGCCATCAAGAGCAGAATCAGGATGGAAATGGAAAGACCGCGCATGGAAAGAAAATTACCGCCAGTGGAACGCGAAATCAACAGGGCTATATTAAGCACATCGGCAAAGCAGTCGCGGACTTTGCAGACGCCCGCTTTTCAAGGCCGTGCGCGATGCGCGTACGCGAACACCAGCCCAATATAACCTGAGTTTTGCATTTCAGACAACCAAATTCAAAGATTACGGAAAAATGTCACGAATAGATGGTCGCCAAGCCAATGAATTGCGTCCGCTGTCCTTTGTTCCGGACTACCAGCTGCATCCGCTGGGGTCGGTGCTGGCGGTGTGCGGGCGCACCCGCGTGGTGTGCGCGGTGAGCGTGGAGAACGCGGTGCCCTCCTGGATGAAGGCGCAGGATGTCCCAGGCGGATGGATCACCGCCGAATACCAGATGCTCCCCAGCGCAACCAACACCCGCTCGACACGCGAGGTCACCAAGGGGAAGCTCTCCGGGCGCTCCGCAGAAATCCAGCGGCTCATCGGGCGTTCCCTGCGGGCGGTCGTGGACCTGCAGAAGCTCCCCGGAATCACCCTCCACGTGGACTGCGATGTCATCGACGCCGACGGCGGAACCCGCTGCGCCTCCATCACCGGCGCATGCGCCGCCCTCGAACGCGCCGCCGCGAAACTCGTGGCGGACGGCACGCTCGCCGAAAGCCCCATCAAGGCGCGGGTGGCGGCGGTCTCCGTGGGCATCGTCAACGGCGAGCCGCTCCTGGACCTCTGCTACGAGGAGGACTCCGCCGCCGAGGTGGACATGAATGTCGTGATGACCTCCACCGGGCGCTTCGTGGAACTCCAGGGCACCGGCGAGGAGGCCACCTTCGACGACGCCCAGCTGGCAAGCCTTCTGTCCCTGGCACGCCAGGGCCTCGCAGGACTTTTCGCCGAACAGGAAAGAATCGCGCTGAAAGTCTAGATTCCGCCGGACTAGCCTTTCTAGCCGAACTAGCCGGGCTGGCCGAACTAGAATATCTGAACCGAAAATTCATCGTTTTCTTCATGTAATTTCCCACCTCTCACCTTTAACCTCTCACCTCTCACCTTCCCCAATGATGGGCAAGCCAATCACCAATGATCTCACCTGGTCGGTCTCCCGCGCCAGGCTCTTCCGTTCCTGCCAGAGAGCCTACTACTACGCCTACTACGGCGCCTGGGGCGGCTGGAGCGCCGACGCGCCGGCGTCGGCACGGCTGCTCTACCGCCTGAAGCAGATGAAGACCTTCGCGCTGTGGGGTGGCAGCATTGTCCACGAGGTCATCCGAGATGCCCTGACACGCTGCGCGATGGAGCGGAAGCCCGTCGTGGCGGCAGACCTCCAGGCGCACGCACGGGCGCTTCTGCGCAAGGGCTGGGTGGAGTCCCGCGACCGCGCCTGGGAGCAGGATCCCAAGCGCGCCACGAACCTCTTCGAGCACTACTACGGCGAAGGACGGGACATCCCCCGAGAGCAGACCGACGCCCTCAAGGAGAACATCTACGCCGCGCTGGAAAACTTCGCCCAGTGCGACACCCTCGCCGAAGTGCGGGACCTCCCATACAACTGCTGGGCCGAAATCGACAAGCTCGACAGCTTCATCGGCGGCGAGCTTCCCGCCGACGACCGGGCCCCCGCGATGCCCCTCAAGGTCTGGTGCGCCGTGGACCTGGGATACTTCGACCAGCAGGGCGTCCTCCACATCATCGACTGGAAGACCGGCACCGAACACAAGGAGGAACTGCGCCTCCAGCTCGCCTGCTACGCCATCTACGCGATGAAAAAATACAACCTCCCCCTTGAGAAAATCACCCTGGGGGGAGTCATCCTCAACGACGGCGGACGCCTCAGCCCGTATGCCGTCTCACAGGAAAACCTCGTCGCCGCAACCGACCAGATGCTCAAGAGCGCCTGCGCCATGCGCGGAAAGCTCCAGGACATCGCCGCCAACACCGCCAACGAGGAGGACTTCGAGTTCACGCAGAACCCCGCATTCTGCGCGAACTGCCCCTACCGGCAACTCTGTCCCCAGGTCGGAGGGACCATGCCGGACACCTCGTTTGGATAAAAAATATCCAGTGGATAAAATTTATTCAGAGGGCGGGCGGCGAGGAAAATTGCGGAGTTGTCTTGCAGCCAAACCGTCACTTCCATGAGCAAAATCCCTCCGGTGTCTTACATTTAGGTTTTCGACTGATTTCCGTCTTCTGTTTCCCGCCATAACGGTTTCGCTCGCGTGCGAGCGAGGCATTTAAGAGGTTTCCCATGCAATATGACCAGAACCACGCTCTTTTGAGCACCGAGATTCCCGAATTGACCGCCGTTCGTCGCGGCAAGGTGCGCGACGTTTATGACCTTGGCGATTCGATTTTGTTTGTGGCGACGGACCGCATCAGCGCGTTCGACTGCGTGATGCCGAATGGCATTCCCGGCAAGGGACGGGTGCTTGCGCAGGTGACTTTGAACTGGTTCAAGGTGCTCACCGGCATCAAGAACCACCTGATCACCGCCGACGTGTCGAAATACCCCGCCGTGCTGCAGAAGTACGCCGCCGACCTGGAGGGCCGCTCGATGCTGGTCCGCAAGCTGAACATGCTCCCCGTGGAGTGCATCGTTCGCGGATACCTGACCGGCTCCGGCTGGTCGAGCTACCAGAAGACCGGAAAAGTCTGCGGCATCCCGCTGCGCGAGGGCTACCAGAACGCTTCCAAGCTGGACGAGCCGATCTTCACCCCCACCACCAAGGCCGAGACCGGCCATGACGAGGCGATTTCCTTCGAGGAACTCTCCGCCCAGATCGGTTCCAAGCTCGCCGACGCGCTCCGCAACGCCTCCATCGCGCTCTACAACCAGGCCGCCGAATACGCCCTCAAGCGCGGCATCATCATCGCCGACACCAAGTTCGAATTCGGCACCGACGAGAACGGCGACCTCATCCTCGCCGACGAGGTCCTCACCCCCGACTCCTCCCGCTTCTGGCCTGTGGACTCCTACCAGGTTGGCAAGAATCCGCCCTCCCTCGACAAGCAGTTCGTGCGCGACTGGCTGGACAGCGTCCATTTCAACCACCAGCCGCCCGCGCCGGAACTCCCGCCGGAGGTCGTCCAGAAGACCCGCGAGAAATACGAGGAGGCACTGGAAAGCCTGAAGGTTAGAGGTTAGAGGTTA
>JAFPYX010000023.1 GCA_017417585.1 Victivallales bacterium | reverse complement strand
GCTTCAATCGCAATCGGAAGATCCTGCGGGCCGAGCGTCGGAGCGGCCTGTGCATTGACCGACGAAGGAGTCCCCGAAACCGCAGATTTCAGCGGAATGGTTTCAACCACCGAAGCTTGTGGAGCGGTTGCTGCTGGTACCGCCACGGGGGCTTCCACCGCCACGGGTTGCGCGAAAGGCGTCGCCGCAGGTGCCTGGGCAACGGTGTCTTTCGACGCCGAAGATTGAACCACTACAGGCGCCGGTGCCACGGGGCGCGAAATGGTTGCCATCGATGGAACTTGCGCCACAACCGCTGGTTTCGCCACGGGGGCTTCCACCGTAACAGGCTGCGCATTAGCTTCAACCGCAACCGGAAGGTCCTGCGGGCCGAGCGTCGGAGCGGCCTGTGCATTGACCGACGAAGGAGTCCCCGAAACCGCAGATTTCAGCGGAATGGTTTCAACCACCGAAACTTGCGGAGCGGCTGCCGGCCGTGCGATGGAATCCGCCACGGGTTGCGCGAAAGGCGCCACCGCAGGTGCCTGGGCAACGGTGTCATTCGGCGCCGGAGATTGAACCACGACAGGCACCGGTGCCACGGGTCGCGAATTGGTTGCCGTCGATGGAACTTGTGGCGCGGCCGCTGGTTTCGCCACCGGGGCTTCCACCGTCACAGGCTGTACATTAGCTTCAACCGCAAACGGAAGGTCCTGCGGGCCGAGCGTCGGAGCGGCCTGTGCATTGACCGACGAAGGAGTCCCCGAAACCGCAGATTTCAGCGGAATGGTTTCAACCACCGAAGCTTGCGGAGCGGCCGCCGGCTCCGCAATGGGGGCCTCCACCGCCACGGGCTGCGCGAAAGGCGCCACCGCAGGTGCCTGGGCAACGGTGTCATTCGACGCCGAAGATTGAACCACGACAGGCGCCGGTGCCACGGGGCGCGAAATGGTTGCCGTCGATGGAACTTGTACCACAACCGCTGGTTTCGCCACGGGGGCTTCCACCGTCACAGGCTGTACATTAGCTTCAACCGCAAACGGAAGGTCCTGCGGGCCGAGCGTCGGAGCGGCCTGTGCATTGACCGACGAAGGGGTCCCCGAAACCGCAGATTTCAGCGGAATGGTTTCAACCACCGAAGCTTGCGGAGCGGCCGCTGGCTCCGCAATGGGGGCCTCCACCGCCACGGGCTGCGCGAAAGGCGCCACCGCAGGTGCCTGGGCAACAGTGTCATTCGACGCCGAAGATTGAACCACTACAGGCGCCGGTGCCACGGGGCGCGAGATGGTTGCCGTCGATGGAGGTTGTGGCGTGGCCACAGGCGCCGCCACGGTGGCTTCCACTGCCACAGGTTGCGCATCGCCCAATTTCAATTTCGGAGCTTCAACCGCAACCGGAAGGTCCTGCGGAGCACGTGCCGAGGCGGCCACTACAGGCCGTACGATGGAATCCGCCACGGGTTGCGCGAAAGGCGTCGCCACAGGTGTCTGGGCAACGGTGTCATTCGGCGCCGAAGATTGAACCACTACAGGTGCCGGTGCCACAGACCGCGAAATGGTTGCCGTCGATGGAACTTGTGGCGCGACCGCTGGTTTCGCCCAAGGAGCTTCTGACACCTCAGGCACAATGGAATCCGCAACAGTTGCCACTACTGGCGTTTGAGTAGTGGCATCATATGCCATTGCGAATCGAATCCCAGGCATCGGCAGCACGGACTGAGAAACAGTTGCCGCAATTGGGGTTTCCGGGATAAACGCATTCACCACCAAAGGCTGCGCAAGTGACGTATCCAACGCAGGCTTTCCCACAACCACAGATTCGGATGGAATGGTCTCTATTACCGAAGCTTGTAGCGTAGCCGCAGGCCTCGCCACGGGGACTTCCGCTACAACGGGTTGCGCATTGCCCAATTTCGGAACCACCCCAACAACCGGCGAGTCCTGCGGTCCATGCGCCGGCACAGCCAACGAGAGTTGCTTCTCAGTGGCGACCTCCAGCCCGGTTACAATTGCAGGCGATGCTCCTGCAATAGGCGCGTACGCCCGCGCGAAAAAAACAGACGTTTGTTTCGCCGACGACGATTCCACCATGTGCCCCTGTGGAATCTCCTGCTTCTCCAAAACTGTCTCCACAAGTTGCACCTGCGCACCAGATGCGATTTGTTTATTATATGTATATCCTTTTATTACAGGTATTTGATTAATTAATTCATAAATTCCGGAAACGACTTGCCTATCCGCCGTCTCCGCAATTGGGAATTGCTCTTCCGGCAAAGGCACTACCGTGTTTTTCACGTCCCCAACTTGCGATTGTCCCACTGGTTGATGCCAACCCACAACAGTTTTCGGCGTTCCTTTCACTGCTGGTGGAGGATTATTGATTGCAGGCGCCTCCTTGGCAACGATGGCATTTCCCGCATCCGAAGCAGCCTCATTTTGCGTCCTATCCGTCCGCATCGGAACCGACACAGTCGATTGCTTCCCTGCAGATTCTTTCGATACCTCGACAGGAAGCGACAACTCAGGAGTCGCTCCAACGCCATCAGGTTTCAACGGCACCTCCAGCGGCACAACAGGCCCGCTATGGCTCCTCAACTGTTCAACCAACTCGCGAAGTATTCCGGAGGGCTTCCCCGCAGGTTCGGCCCCATTGTCCATATAATGCAAGAATCGCCGAAGTGCCTCAGGAGACACTGCAGGCGCATGGTCCGCCACCAGGCCTTCCGCAGAGGGCGATGAAACACCAATGGGCTGGATTGATTTCACTTCAATCATCGCCCAAACCCTCCACATTTTTCTTGCCAGTGAAGTCCTCTAATTCAATCTCCTGACGGAACTCCTGTTCCTTCAGCTCCTCCACCAGCCACACCGCACGATGTTCCGAAATCTTCATGCGGTCCTTGGAAGCCTTCACGAAATGCCCGTGAGCATCTTTGGCAAGCTGTTCCTTTTCCTTGACCTTCGCCGCCGCCAGCTTCACGTTGTCGCTCTTCAGCACACCCTCCTCGTCGATTCGCGCCACACCCTCCAGCGCCTGGTCAAGTTCCTCGCGAGTAATGGAATGCCCCACCACAGCCGCAAAAATCCGATCGCGGCGTTCCTCTTTGGTCGCCTCGAATTGACGCAACTCGTTCTTGCGCTCCTCCAACTGCTGTTCAGCACGCACAACCTCCTGCCGCGCGGCGACGAGTTCCGCGCTTGCGCGGTCCTCTCGCATTACGCGGATTCTCAGAAGATCTTGGAGTGCGTAGGCCATTTTATAAGGTTAGAGGTGAGAGGCGAAAGGCGAGAGTCAACTTACGGCGGACTGGAGCATCTGGATGGTCTCCTCGTAGGTATTTGTCTCTCGGAGCCCTTGCTTGAGGAAGTTGTTCACAGCATCGATCTTGGCGATGGCCTCATCGGTCTCGGCATCCGAGCCTTTTTGGTATTCGCCAATCTTAAGCAGCAGCTCAACCTCCTGGTATTTGGCCAGAATGGTGCGCAAATGCGCCGCCGCCTTGCGGTGCTCCGGGGTGATGATGGCGTTCTGGCAGCGTGAAATGGACTGGAGAATGTCAATGGCGGGGTAATGGTTCATCTGCGCCAGCTTGCGGGAAAGGATGATGTGCCCGTCAAGGATGGAGCGCGTCTCGTCGGCGATTGGCTCGGTCATGTCGTCGCCCTCCACCAGGACCGTGTAAAGCGCAGTGATGGAGCCTTTTGCGGAATTGCCTGCACGCTCCATGAGCTTCGGCAATTCGGAAAAGACGCTCGGAGGGAAGCCTCGGCGCGTCGGCGGCTCGCCGGCCGCCAAGCCGATTTCGCGCTGGGCACGACCGAAACGCGTCACGGAATCCATTAGCAAAAGCACCTTCATGCCCTTGTCGCGGAAGCTCTCTGCGATTGCCGTGGCAACATAAGCGGCCTTCAGACGCTCCATCGCACTGCGGTCAGAAGTCGAACAGACCACCACCGATTTCCGCATGCCGTCTTCGCCCAGGTCCTTCTCAATGAACTCCCGCACTTCGCGTCCACGTTCGCCAATCAGCGCCAGCACCGTCACCTCGGCCTCGGTATTGCGCACAATCTGCGCCATCAGCGTAGATTTGCCGCCACCGGCCGCTGCGAAAATGCCCATACGCTGACCTTCGCCACAAGTCAGCAAGCCATCCAAAGCCCGAAGCCCCAAAGCGATTGGCTTGTTGATGACTGTGCGCTCCAAGGGATTTGGCGAACTGGCATAGACCGGATAGTAGCCTTCCGGTCGCAACGGACCTTTGGTATCCACGTCCATCGGCCGCCCCAGCCCGTCAATCACACGTCCCAAGAGCGTTCGACCGACTGGAACCTGGTGGACACGGTGCGTGGGAATCACCTCGGTCTGGGCGGAAATGCCAGTCATCTGCCCCAGCACGGTCAGCAGAACGGCCTCCTTGGTAAAACCGACCACCTCCGCCTGGACTTCCGTGTTCTCCCAAGGATTGCGCAGAATGCAAATCTCGCCGACCTTGACCCCGGGCACGGCAGCCTTGATGATGGTACCAACCATCTGGATGACCTTGCCCTTCACATCAATCGGCCTTACATCGTCAATCGCGTGATCCAGGACTTCTCGAATGTAGTCAAACGAATTGGGCACGTCACTCTTCCTTCGAGAAATGCTTTTTGAGAGACTTCTCAATGGCAGCCAGCTGAGTCTCCACCGAGGCATCCGCAATGCCGGCTTCGGTCTCAATCATGCAGGCGGCACCGGAAAGGCGCGTATTTTCCTGCACGTCAATCTCCTCCATCAAAGGATAGTCCGCCAGGATCTCGTTGAGCCGCCCGCGCACCACCGGAACCATCTCCGGGGCGACTTTCAAGGTAATGTGGCGCTGGTTGCGAACCACGGCGTTCATCACCTTGCGAACAATCTGCACCACCATCTCCTCGTCGCCGATCTCCATCACGCACTTTTTAAGCGCGGTCATGACGACTTCGACCATCTTGCCTTCCACGGCCTCCATGAATGCCACGCTCTCGTCCAGCAGCTCGAGTTTCTTGGCGACAATGGCAGCCTTCCCTTCCTCCAGGCCCTGCTCATAGCCACGCTGCTTTTCCGCGGCGGCGGCCTCATTGGCGGCCTCGCGAATCCGTGCCGCTTCGGCCTCGGCATCCGCCAGGAGTTCCTCGGCACGCCGGACTGCCGCGGCTTCCTCGGCCTTCACCAGACGTGTCGGCGAATGGAGTTCAAAGGTGTTTTTCTTCAGGAGTAGCATAATGCAAAAGCATCGTGAAATTTAAGCTTCAGCAGGCACTTGAGCACTTCAGGCTGGTCGGCCGCCATCGCCAGGTCAAATTTTGCAAAATAGGGAAGGAAGCGGAATATCTCCGGGTAAACTCCAGGATAGTCCGCCTTAAGCTGGCGAACTGTCGCGCCATCCACCACGGTCTTCCACTGTGCCGCCTTCGGTAACGCCTCCAGCCAGAGCGCAATCTGCCGGCGAGTGTCTTTCCCCAACAGCTCCAGACGGTTAGCGGGTTCCGAGAAGTCCAAAAGCGGCTTCCCGGCGGCGAGGTAGTCCCTCACGCGCGGCCAGAGCAACTCATTGGCCACCAAGGCCCTGGCGGATTTCAAGTCCAGCTCCATCAGACTTCCTCCTCCACCCAACTACGCCCGGCACCTTTCCGGGCCGCCAGGTAGCGCCGCCACCGCCGTTCACTGTCATCCTTCCGACCGATCATGGCCAGCGCGCGCGTCTCAAGTATGGCCTCGGCACGCGACAGCTCCGGCGGAAAATCCGCCGCCGCAAGCGTCTTCAGCGCCGCCGCGCCTTCACCATTCGCAAGCAGAAGTTCCGCCAGTGCCGCCGCCGCCACGCCATCCGTGGGGTCGTCATCCACCAATGCCTCGACAATCACCCGGGCACGCCTTGGACGGCCGTGCCGTGCGAACAGCCATGCGGCGGTAAGCATGAATTGTCGACTCTGGGGGGTCATTTCTGCGGCGGGGCGGCCTTGAAGACCGTCACGGTGATCTTTTCGTATTGAAGGCCTTCGATGGCATTCATCACCAGGCTCTTGATCTGCGGGATCAAGTCCTCGACTTCCGCATCCCATCGGCTGCGGATCGCGACAGCCGCCGAACTGGGAAGCGTATTCTTGGCAAAAGGGTCGTTTTCCGGCAGAACGATGTGGACACGGGCGTCCAGAATGCCGTCTATGGAAGAGATGGTCTGAGCCAGGTCCTGCGCCAGGGCATCCATGAAGCGGATTCGCTCTTCGGATGGGGAACTGACCATCCCGGATTTCTTGAAGACTTCCGTGACGCCCTGGTACTTGCGCTGCGGAAGCCCTTGACTCTCCAGAAGATTGACAGCGGCCGCGAAGTCATTGGCGTCGATGACGACATTCCAAAGATTTTCCTCGCCGGCCTTCTTGCGGCAGTCAATGCCAGCATCCATCAAAGCCGCCATGACCAGGTTGGCCTGGCGCTCCTCCAACTGGGAATGGAGCGTAGCCTCCTCCTTGCACCCGGTCAACACCAGCGATCCGGCCAGCATGCCCAATAACATAAACCGTTGAAAAAATTGCATATAACAACCTGTTTATTAAAATGTTAAAAAGACACTATTGATTCTTGATCAACGTCTGGACCGCGTTGCTGGACTTGTCCGCGACCTTGGAGACCACCTCCTGCTGGAAAGCCAGGTTCGAAACCTCGTACTGGAGTTCCAGCATCGCCACGGCACTAGTTCCATGCTGCCCCATCTCGGAGAGTGCCTTGATGCGATGCAGCATCTCCTGATGGTCCGCCTGCGCATTTCTCCAGACGGCGGACAATTCATCCGCAAAGGGCACGGCATCCACACGCGCTGGCGCGCCGACTCCATCGGCGGCCATTGCCGCCTGGAAACGCTCCACCGCCTCCGGATTGACAGCCGGCTGGACATTGCCCAGCGCCTGTGCCTGGTCGGCCTGACTCATCCGCACGGAGCGGATTGCCTCAACAATCATTCCGTCATTCATTTCAGCAAATCCCTTGCCAGTTGTGCCGCCGCCGGGTCGTCCGTCTGGTTGGCGGCCAATTTCAGCGGCTCTTCAGCTTTGTCGGGACGATCCATCCGCAGGTAGGCCATCCCCTTGAATGCCAAGAGCATTGCCGAGTCGGGATGTTTAACCAGTCCGACCCGGTCAATGTAATCCACGGCACCAGCGAAGTTGCGTGCACTCATCAGCAGCACTGCCCTGGCGCAATCCAGGGCAACGTCACCGGGCCGAAACCGCTCCAGTGCCACCAAGATTGTCTCGGCGGACTGGAAACGGTTGCGGCCGATCGCCATCAGGGCGATGTTAAGCAACAAGCGTGCTTCGTTCGACTCCAACTCAAACATTAGCGGAAGTTGGAGGCGATGGAGTTGACAGCGTCACCCAGGTTCTTGTTGATGTTGGTCATCGTGGTCAAGGCCAGGTTCCACTGCTGCAGGTCGTACTGGAGCTGCTGGAGGTTCGCCTGGACATCTGGGTGGGCCTGGTAGTTCTGCAGGGACTGCGCCAGATGCTGCTCGAAGATGTTCACGGTGCTCATCAGGGCAACATACACCGCATCGGTGTGGATGTTGTTACTCCAGGTGCCATCTGCACTGCGAACACTCGCGAGGTCGTCGGCGTATGCGGTTACGGCTGGAAGACCAGTTACTGCCATTGTTGTTTTCCTCTTGGTTGTGGGACTTGTGTCCCGGTTTTGGGTTGAACGGCGAAAAACGCCTTTTTGTTTGGTTGGTTAGTGGTGAAACGTTGAAACAAACGGGAGAAAAACAAATGAAAAAACAAAATCCTCTTCAACTGCCCTGCCCGACGTCGCGTTGTGCCAGGCGCAGCAATTTTCGTGCGATGACCACGGCCTTCTGGAGGTTCTCGGCAGCCGAGTAATCATCCGGCGAAAGCCCCTGGCGCAGCGCATCGGCAAGCCGTCCGTCCAGCGCCACAAGCGTCTGGTCGTACTTTTCCAATGCAGCCTGGCCATCAGGTCCAGCAAGCTCCTTTTCGATGTCGAGCAGCTGGATCATGGCTTCCACTCCAGAGTAATGTCGCCCTGCCGCAGTACCACGGTGTCGGCGGTAATCTTGCTCACGATGAATCCGTGGAAGTCGGTGCCTTCCACCACGCGGGAACCGTCTCGCATCACCAGACAAGGGTACGGTGTCATCAACACGCCCACGACTGGCAACTTCGGCAGCACGGGTGCCACCGGTGCAGACGCCACAACCGGCTCCGACTCCGACACAGGTGTCGTAATTTCCACAGGCACGGCAGGCGTAGCCGCAGCCGCCACGACAGGCAGTGTAACCTGCGAGCAGTCCACTGATTCGGCAAAAGGAACATCCGCCTGGATGGCTTCGAGCATCCTGCGAAGCGCTACCGGCCCGTCCAGAGTACCGGCCAGTGCAAGATGACGATTCGCCGCCTCGACGACCTTCACCTTGTCCTCGGTGACCATGTGGAGCAGCTCTTCGGAGGAATTGCGCAACGATTCATCGTCTGAAAGTTCCAATTCAATGCCGGGGAAGGAATTGTAGGCCATTGCGGTGAGTTCCAGGCGGTCGGCGCGCCGACGGAGGTTCCCGCGCAGGACGGGTGGCTCGGCAGAACCGTCTGGCGGCATGACCGCCTCCACGCCAAAGGCCATCGCCAGTTCATTCAAGGTCTGGCTGTGAATCGGCCGGGCGGCCAGTTCACGCTTGTCCGCAAACCACTTGGCAGACTTCTCCTGCCACCAGACACGCGCCTCGAGCATCTTGAGACTGAGCGTCGGCCAGAAGAACCAAATCGCGAACTCCAGCAGCACAACCAAAACCAGCAGAACCAGAAGCGTCCACTGAAGCCTCGTCCCTCTTGGCTTGACTGGCTTCTCCATGGATTCTTCGACGGTCTTGGCCTCCTCAGGCGCAGAAGCAGGTTCCTTTGCCTTGGCATCAGGTTCTGGCCAGACCAGCGCACCCCACGACGTATCGCCGGGTCCCACAGCGAAGGCAGTGTTCTCCATCACCATCACATGCAGAGGAATCAGCTGTTCCGTTGAGCCATCCGGCCGCCGTAACGACACCTGGTTCTCCGCGACCACGAGTTCGCCCGCCTTTTCGGGCAACGCCTGGTCGCCCAGCACGATGTCGCACGACTCGTCGCGCCCGAAGCTGACGGCCGTGTCCGCAACGAGCGCGATTTCCGCCCCTGCGTTGGGGCCTTGGATGATTTTCAGGATGAAATTCACAGCTTAAGCCTCCCCAGAGGCTGGATGTTGATTTCCTGGGAGAGTTCCTGGAAGGAGAGGACCGGCAGTTCGTAGTAGTCCTTCTCGATCATCTTGCGGAAATACCGGCGGATGTCCACCGACACGATGATGACCGGCTTCTGCGGAATCCTTGACAGGTCCCCGACCGTCTTCTTCACAACGCCGAGGATGGAGCGGACAGTGGCGGGATCCATGGCAAGGTAACTGCCGCCCGACGTCTGGCGCACCGACTTGCGGATGAGCTCCTCCAGCGACGGGTCAAGCAGATAGGCGGCCATGATGTTCTGCCCGCCGGAGAACTTGTAGCTGATGTAGCGAGACAGCGCAGAACGGACATACTCCACAAGCAGTACAGTGTCCTTCTCCTTCTGGCCCCATTCGATCAGCGTCTGGGTGATGCGTTTGAGGTCGCGGATGCAGATGCCCTCCTGCACCAGTCGCTGGAGCACATCGGTGATCTTCTGCAACGGCAGAACGCGCTGGACTTCCTTGACCAGTTCGGGTGCCTCGCGTTCCATGTAGTCGAAGAGCAGCCGCGTTTCCTGCAGCGAGAGGAATTCATGCGCATAGCGGCGCAGGACTCCGGAGAGATGGTAGGTCAGCACGCCGTTGAGGTTGAGCGAGCGGATGCCGCTCTCCTCCAGTCGCGCCTTTTCCTCCTCGCGTACCCAGCAGGTCTCGTGGCCGGCCAAAAACGCCTTGCCAGTCTCGAATGGGATGCCCGTGGCGGTGAGGTTCTCCGCCGTTTCCAGCGCGAAAAGCCAGCCCTTGCGCAACATGCCCTCGGAGACCGGCACCTCGTTGACGAGCAGCCGATAACTGCCATCCTTCATGGCGGGGTTCAGGCTTAAGTTGATGCCAGGGAACGGCACGCCCAGGTCGTGGTAGAGTGCACGGCGGATGGCCATGATCTGGTCGTTAAGCTCCTCGTAAGTCAATGCGCCGCGGATATCCGCATCGATGTCCACCGTAAGCGGAACGACCATCGAGAAGTCGTCGCCGTCCTTCTTCTTGAGTTTGGGCTGGGTCCCTTCGGAAGGTGCCGCGGCCGCCAGTGGATCCTCCGCCTTCGCTGCACGCGCGGCGGCAAGCCTCTTCTTGACCATCAGGCTATAGCCCACCAAAGCGACAAAAGCCGCCAGTCCAAAGATTGGAATCTTCGGGAACCCCGGAATCAGACCGATGCACACCAGCATCAGCGCACCTAACTGGATCGCTTTGGGCTGGGCGAAGAACTGGTCAATGATGTCCTGGCCCAGCGGCTTGTTGTCCACGTCGCCGACGCGGGTGACGATGACACCTGCGGTGATGGAGACCAGCAACGCGGGAATCTGGGAAACCAGCCCGTCGCCGATGGTCAGGATGCCGTATTTGGTGATGGCCCAGCCGACTTCCTTGCCATTCATGAAGACACCCACGCAGATGCCGCCGATGATGTTGATGCTGGTCATGATCAGACCAGCGATGGCGTCGCCCTTGACGAACTTCATCGCGCCGTCCATGGCGCCGTAGAGCTGCGACTCCTTGGCCAGCTCGTTGCGTCGTGCGCTGGCCGTTTCCTGATCGATGGAGCCGGCGCGCATGTCCGCGTCGATGGACATCTGCTTGCCGGGCATGGCGTCGAGCGTAAAGCGTGCAGCGACTTCGGAGACACGCTCGGCACCCTTGGCGATCACCACGAACTGGACGATGGTGATGATCAGGAAGATCACCGCGCCGACCACGAAGTTGCCACCGACCACGAAGTTACCGAAGGTGTAGATGATCTCGCCCGCGTTGGCTTTCAGCAGAATCAGTCGGGTCGTCGTCACATTCAACGCCAGCCGGAAGAGCGTGGTGAAGAGCAGCATCGACGGGAAGGTCGAAAAATCCAGCGCCCTTGGCAGGTAGAGCGACAGCATCAACATCACAGTGGAGATCATGATGTTGATGGCAATCAACAAGTCCACGACACCAGTCGGCAGCGGGATGATCAGCAACCCGATGATGCAGACCACCAGGAAGGCGAGCACCAGGTCGCCGAACCGGCTGAAGACATTGCTGAAATTGGTTAGTCGAGAAAACATTATGGGAAAAACTCAGGCGCTTCAGGTTTCCAGCAACGCCGAGCGGTATTGGTCCATCAATTCGGTGTCCGACAAGAGTGCCGCAATCTCGGCGGCTGCGGCCTGCGCGGATGGGGTGGATTTCTTGCGCAGCGCCGCCAGCGTCTCGCGCGCCAACGCCCCGAAACCGTCGGCGGTGCGAAGTGTCGCGGGATTCCCCGCCACCAGCGCATTCATGATTTCGCCAGAGACACCGTGACCGTCAGGGAAGATGCCCTCCAGGGCCTCGCTGACAGTCGTGGCCCCGGGAAGCAGCGACTGCTCATGCTGCGTTCGCGCGGCATGCCCCACAGTCCCCTCGGCATATTCCGCCATCGATATGCCGGTGTCAAATCGAATGGCCTCGGTAGTGCGATTGACTTGCATGGGTAAAACTCAGAAATTGAAAAACAAAGTGTTTTAGCCGAACAGGAATGCCGGTCTTTCTACGGATTTGCGAGTTGCCACAATTCTCCAAAGACGGTGTTCAAAACCGGCAGGGTGACTTCCCGCTCGGCGAGGCGAGCCGCCAGAAGCAAACTTCCTTCACGGTCCAGGTATGCCACGCGCACCTTGAAGCCCGGTCGGCGCTCCGGCTGCGCAAAGGCGAGAAAACGCTTCAGCATCCCAGGCTCCGATGGTACGGGCACCTGCAATGCGACAACGAGGGACTCGAAGGCGTATTCGAAGCGCAACGCCGTACCGGTCTCGAAGCGCAGCACTGCCGCGCCATGGTCATTGAAGCCGAACTCCTTCAGCCCAATGCCCGCGCCGAATTGCCGAAGAATCGCGTTGAGCCAAGTAGGTACGGCACTCATTTGCGCTTCTCCTTGCCGTCATCCCGGCTGTCGTCTTCCTGCTGATCGTATTCCTCGTCGACAATGCCGTCGAGGTGCTCCTGGGCGGCGTCCACGAGCCGCAGACGGCTCTGCTCATTGTCGAAAAGCCTTGGTGAGAGTCCCCTGAACACGGCAGTCAGTTCGCGGCAGAAGTCCATCCGCGCCAAGAGCTTCTCGACACCGCACTCGCCGAGGAACGCAGCGATGTCGTTGGAATCGACAAAAGGCTTTTCGGTGAAATCCAGAATGGAGCCGGTCATCTGTTCGCCGGTTCGCAGACACTGTTCGGCAAACTGCTTCTCCATCCGCATCCCGAGCTGTTCCATGCGGTCAAGGACGGTCTTGAGGACCTGGACGCATTGAAGATCCAGGATGATCCGACGCAGTTCCTCGGGACTCTTGGATGGCGAGGCGCTTTGAAGGTCGGTCCCGCAGCCCGCCGTGAGGAAATCGATGGCGGACTGTAACCCGGCCGCCCCGCGCTTGGCCATGATGGAGCGAAAGCACTGCTGGGGCGTGGAGAAGCCCAGGACCTCGCCACGGTAGAGGTCGCGCAGCCCCTGCATCTCCTCCGGCGTGGTCGCCCGGGCATTGACCTCCTTGGCCAAGTTGATGCCCGCACGGATCTCGTCGCCATGCGCACTCTCCAGTGCCTCGCGTGTAGCGCGAAGCAGCGCCTGGAACTCGGAGTCTTCGGAACCACCGAAAGCCTCGGAAAGCGCGGACAAAATCGCAAACTGGTGGACCGGTTCCTGGGAGCCTTCGGAAAGCTGGCGCAACAGGCTGTCCACCGTCGGGAGCTGGCCGCGACTCTGTGCCTGACGCAACAAAGCCAGGAGCTTCTGGGCGAACTGTTCGCCGGGCAAATCTGGCAGGATGGTCTTCCAGCCTGCCAGCGCACGGACGAAGGGGTTTTCATGCTCTTCGCCCAGCTTGCGTTCGGCGACTTCCTTGGCCTCCTGTTCCTCGAACATGAAGGTGAGTTCCTCCATGGCGTCCATCAATTCGGCCAGCGGATTGTCCTCCACAACGAAGGCGGTGCCCATCAGGGTGCCGGCCTGCTCGGTCTTCCCGGCCTTTTCCGCCTCATCCACGCCGCTTCGCACGGCGTCGTAGCGATCTACTGCCACCGAATTGCGAAGGAATTGTGCAAGGTCAAGAGGCATCCGAACCCTCCACCCAGACCACGCCAGGGCCGTAGAAATGAAGCATCAGATTGCGGTCGCGCTGGCGGGGAATCAGAATGTCCCAGAGTCCGATTCGAGGCATAAACCCCGTGGGATTCTGGGTCGTCCAAGCCACGGCGCTTTCCACGCGTACCGTAAGCAACTCGTTTTCTTTCAAAGAAACCCGCGTGGTGCGGCTGGAAGTAGCCAGCACCACCCATTCCGACGCGAACTTCGTGACGCAAAGCGCGTTCCGGAAACTGAAGGGGATGACGCGCAGGACTTTTGCGCCCTGCCGCGCCTCCACCGGCGCGAGCAGCACCTTGGCGGAGACGGCCACAAGGGGTGCCGCACAGGGAACCTGTGTGAGGAAAGGACGATTCGCCGCTCCGCAGCAGGCCCGATCAGTCACCTCGACAAGATGAAGCTTCGACCGATCCGGAACCAGCCACCCTTTCAACGAGCGAGGAGTGCTGTTTCCAATGACAGCCGTTGGCTGCGAGGTCCCTACGAGCCAGGTCCCGGCGCCGACTTTGGCAAAGCCATTCTCGATCTGGGGTTCATTCATCGGTATTCGATGCCGGTGCTTCAGCGGAAATTTCCTGCTCAGCAGATGCCTCAGAGGAAGTCCCCTGCTGCGCCTCGCGACGTTCGCGGAGTTCCTCGCGCCACTCCTCGCGGCGCTCCTGAAGTTCTTCCTTCCACTCCGTCTGCGCGTCCTGCCGGTCAGCCTCGCGCATCTCACGCTCCAGCTTGAGTTCGGCCTTGCGCTGCTCCAGCTCGTCGGCATGGTGTTCGTGCAACTCAAGGTTGCGTTCCTCGCGTTCCAGCGTGCGCAGCTCGCGCACGGCATCGTCCTCGAGCTTGTCGTCTTCAAGAGTCTCCTCGACATGGATGTCGCGCTGTCGAGTGGCCTGAACGCGCGGCAGGTCCTCGGTGTCCAGCTCCACGATGTAAGGGGTCAGGATGAACATCCGCTGGATGGTCGAGGTCTTCTTGCTCACGCCGCCGAAAATCCAGCCAATCCACGGAATGTCACGCAGCAGGGGGATTCCCCATTTGACCTCTTCCTCGATGTCACGCATATAGCCGCCCAGCAGGATGCATTCGCCTTCGAAAACCGCCGCCTGGGTGAGAACGCTGGAGGTGCGCGAAAGCGGCATGGAGTCCACGGAAATGGACTCGAAGCCGCCGTCCTCAAGCGAAACGGTCATCCACAGCTGGCAGGTCTTGCCGGGTTCCGGCATCTCGACAATGCGTGGCTTGACCTGCAGGCTGGTACCCGCCGAGACCTCTTCCAAGGAAGCCACCTCTGTTCCCACGACCTTGGCGTGGTAGCTCTGCATGTCCGTGATGGAGGCCGCCATGTTGTTCATCGTCAAAATCGACGTGCGCGAGATGGAACGCGCCTTGCCCTTCTGGCGCAGAGCGGAAAGGGATGCAGAAACGGTGACATGCTTTCCGATGTAAGACAGCGCGCCCGCCAGTCCCTGCCCGGCCAGCTCCGCCGGCGTGAAGAGGCTGCCCGCGTTCTGCCCCGCCCCCGCGTCCGCGTTGCTGGTGGTGCCGCGCACCGCCAGAGACAGCTGCCAGTCCAGCGCATCGTCCTTGGACATCTCCAGGCTGGTCACTGCAATTTCAACCAGCTTCTGCGGGACATCCAGTTGCTCGATGATTTTCTCATACATCGGCATGCGCGAGACAACGTCCCGGATGATCACCGCATTCAGGCGGTTCTCCGCCTTGATGACGGGTTTGAACGAACGGTCCGTCGCATCGGAAAGGACATCCTGGGGGTCGCCATCCATGCCCTTCTCCTGCGTGCGGACGACACTGCTGACGGCCATGACCTCCTCCAGCATCTTCGCCACGCCCTTGATCTGGACCGTGGATTCGCTGCCGGAGGCCGAGAGGCTCACGTCGTCCGCCCAGGTGTGCTTCAGCCGGAAGATGCGCGTCTCGACCTCGCTGTAGGCTCTCTTCTCCCGCAGACGGTCCGCCTTGGCAACCAGCTCGGCGACAACCTGCACATAGCGCGGTGGTCCCGCCACCATCAGCAGTTCGTCGTCCGAGGTGGTCTTGATGGGGAAACGCTCGTCCTCCATCCCAAGGTCGCATAGCATCGAGCGCACCTCGGCTGCCTTCATATACTGAAGGTCGAGAAGCATCGTGGTAATCTCACTATCACTATAAATATATAGGATAGCACCGTCATAATACCATATTAAATTATAGAGCGTAGTGATGCGGTCCAGGAACTCCTGCGGCGGCAAATCACGGAAATCCCCCGAGACCTGTCCGGCGACCCAGTCGCTCATCACCACCGAAATCCCCTGCGCCGTGCCAAAGGTCGAAAGGACTTCGCGCAGTGGCATTTCACGCGCCAAAAGCGTATAGGTTTCTGTCTTCCACGGCAGGCCCTCGCCTGCGGCCTCTGGAGCGTTCGGCTCCTCGGCCTGCGCAAAGGCCGCCAGAAACAGCCAGAACGCCAAAAGGATTTGCCAAGAATACTTCATGTTCGCCACATGGAATTAAAGAATTTAAGTATTTAGTAATAAAGCACTTAAGGCATTATTACCATAGCTGGTGCGGCAACGGGTTCGACCACAAGGTCCGCGACCCTTGCCAGCCACCAGTCACAAGAGGCAAGAAAAGTTTTAAAGAAATGCAAAAGTTGTGCGGAAGATGCATTTGCCGGGCATTCCTGCCAGAGGATGCACGCTCCAGCGCGTTCATCCCAGGCCAGGACGGCCTCCTCACGGAGGAGCCGCCCTGCCGCATAGGAGGCAAGTCTGGGCAGATCCGCCTCTTCGCGGCTGATTTCGCGGGAAAGCACCAGCCGCCCGTTCATCAGCCGTGCGGCGACCACGCCGCCATCCACATGCAGCTGGAACGCCGTCGCCCCCGCCGGCACCGGGTCCGGGTAGGCAATCGCCGCACAGAGATTTTCCAGGGCGTTGGGCATGGCTTGGCTCGCTTGCTGCGCTAGATGTTGTTGGAGATGCCCACCTGGACGGTGTTGAGGCTCTTGAGGATGTTCGTGATCATGTCGTAGGCCTGGTCACGCTTATTGGTCTCGCTCTGCAGCTCGATCATCTTCTGCTGCGAGAAGCTGTTCAGCGAGTCCATCTTGGACTCGATCTGGGTGATGAGCTCGTCGGTGCTGGAGGGCAGGTAGGAATCAGGATCCGGTATGCCGGACGCCTGCCAGCCAAGGGTCTGGACGTAATTCAAAATGTCGGTCTTGTATTTGTTGTCAATCTCCTGGATCAAATCCTCCTTGGTCATCCCTTCCCACAGGTTGTCCACGCCATTGTAGCGGCTGATATTCACCAAATCACTATAGGTGAGGACATATCCGTCGGGCAGGTTGTCGGCATAGGAGCAGATTTCATGGAAGGAATATGCGTTGCCAGTGGACATGTTCAGCCCCCGCGCATACAGATACTCATACGCCTTCGTGTAGGTGACGCCGTTGTAAGTGTAGTTCCCCGTCACCTCGATGATGTGGTTGTTCGCGAGCTGGTTCCACAGGTTTACCATCTCGCTGTCATCATTGGGCACGGCACCGCCGATGACGATGGCAAGGAAATTCTTGGCGGAGTAGTCTTTTCCCTGGTAGGGGTAAAAATCCGTAATGTCGTCCAGTGCGGTGCCCTCCAGCAGCTTGGACTCGATGTCGGTCAGGCTCTCCAGGATGGCGGTGTTGTCGCTCATGGTCTTCATGAGCTGGATGACGGCTGCCTCCTTCTCGGCCGCGCGCGCCAGGCAGACGACCATCACCAGCTCCGCCATCGAGAGCTGACGCAGCGCGCCGGTGGAATCGGTCACTCCCGACACGGTATAGACATTGGCCTGCGCAGTACGCAGCGTCTCCGCCGCCGTGGCCGCGTCATAGACCTTGTAGCTGTTCAGGTCCAGCTGGATGCTGCTGATGGTCTGGTCTGCCATGGTGATTCTTCTGGTTTTCTTTAAACCTAGTTTGAAAGGGGCCTGGCCGGGGCGGCCGAAATTCGCGGGAAGTCTAGCAATCAAGGCACAATTGCATAAATTAAATCACGAAAATGCAATTGTCAATTGCTTTCCCCATATTTAAGCGGAAATCGCCGAGAGAGTTGGTCTCGGCGCGAAAAACCGACGAAATGCCCGCTTCCTGGTTGGAAGCAAGGTTCGCAACGGCCCACGGAAATTGTCGTCAATCTGTTCAAGAAGAGAATGTCAAATGTTGTTGGAGATGCCCACCTGGACGGTGTTGAGGCTCTTGAGGATGTTGGTGATCAGGTTGTAAGCCTGGTCGCGCTTGTTGGTCTCGCTCTGCAGCTCGATCATCTTCTGCTGGCTGAAGCTGTTGAGCGAGTCCATCTTGGACTCGATCTGGGTGAGGACTTCCTCCAGGGGAGTGCCAAGCGTGCCTGGCACATTCGGATCAGAAGACGCGATGGTAAAATTAATGCCGGCCGCAGCCAGGAAATCCACCGCATTGGTGTAAGTCACGCCATTGTACAGATAGTTGCCGGTAATGGTGGTGATGTTCGCGCCTTCCAGGAGCTTCGACTCGACGTCGGTCAGCCCCTCCAGCGTGGCGGTGTTGTTGCTCATCGTGCCAATCAGCTTGATGACGGCGGCCTCCTTCTCGGCCGCGCGCGCCAGGCAGACGACCATCACCAGCTCGGCAATCGCGAGCCTGCGCGGCGCGCCGGTGGAGTCGGTCACGCCATCCACGGTATAGACGTTGGCCTGCGCGGTGCGCGACGCCTCCGTCTCCGTTTCCTGGTCGTGGACCTGATAGGTATTCAGGTCCAGCTGAACTTTATTGATGGTCTGATCTGCCATGGAAAGTATAAAGTTTAAAGATTAAAGTCTAAAGTTGAGAGGCCAGAAATCTGGCTGTTTTCCAGTGTCGGAAGAACCGAGAACTTGCGCAAGCCATGCGCGTCAGCGGCAACTGGCGGTGAGCGGCCGCAGACCACACCGCCTCATTCCTCATTCCTCATTCCTCATTAAAGGATCGAGGCGGTGTTGTTCTGGCTGCCGCCGGTGGACTTGACAAGGCTGGAGCCGGTGGTCATGCAGACGTCGCGGCGGCTGATGAGGGACTGCACGTCGATCATGTCCTCCTGGGCCTGGCGGGTGAGCGCCTCCAGGTGGTTCTTCAGCGCGTTGATGACCTTGAAGCGCCCGTTGTAGCTGGTGTCCAGCGTGTCCGGCGCCTCGGCCGAGGTCATCCCCAGCGTGCCGCGAAGGAAATTGCGCACGGTCGCCCAGTCGGAGACGGAGTCCGTCGCCAGCTGGCCAAGATACTCCGCCGCCGTCTTCAGGAGCTCGACGTTGTTGTTCATGAGGTTCATCTTGTTGACGCTCTGCGCCTCCATGTTGGCGCCGGCGCGGATGCAGACGGCCGCCATCAGCTGGCCAAGCGTCAGCTGCTCGCCGCCGTCCACCGAATACATGTTGACCGCCGCGGCCTCCGGAGGAGCGTAGCGGTTGGTGCTGATCTGAACGGATGCAATCATTTGGGACCTCCCGAATTACATGTTCCGGATGGCGTTGTCGCGCGTCTCGGAGACGTTGGTCATCAGCGTGGTGGCGGTGGTGAAGGACTCGTCGCGCCGGTCCACCAGGGACTGCAGGCGCGTCATGTCCGTCTGCGCGGCGTTGTTGCGCTCGTCGATCATGCTCTTGAGCACGGAGACCATGCCG
>JAFPYX010000004.1 GCA_017417585.1 Victivallales bacterium | reverse complement strand
GCACGAACAAGGGCGCGGTCAAGCTCCACACGCAGCTGGACCTGTCGGGCAACTTGCCCTGCTTCGTGGTGATGAGCAACGGGAAGATGGCCGACATCCGCGCCGCGCGCAAGTGGTTCCGGATTGAACCGGACAGCATCTACACGTACGACAAGGGATACTGCGACTACGCATGGTTCAAGGAGATCGACGGCAAAGGCGCCTTCTTCGTCACAAGGCCCAGGCGGAACGCGAGGCTCGAGGTCGTCGGACAGCACCTTGCACCGAACGGAAAACTGGGCGTCTTGGCCGACGACACGGTAAAATTGGAACTTCAGAACGCGCAGGAGACGTATTCCGGCAAACTGCGGCGCGTGGTGTTCCACGATGCGGAAACTGGCAAGGACTACGTGTTCCTGACCAACAACTTCAGGCTTGCCGCCGCGACCATCGCCGCAATCTACAAGAGAAGATGGCAGATCGAGCTGTTCTTCAAATGGATAAAGCAGAACCTGCAGATCAGGACGTTCCTCGGCACAAGCGAGAACGCCGTGATGACGCAGATTTGGGTCGCGCTCATACACTTCCTGCTGGTCGCCTACATCAAGTTCCTGACCAAGGTCGAAATCAGCCTGACGGAAATCACGGCACGCGTCAGGGAACAGCTGATGAGCAACTGCCATTTGCTGGAGCTGCTCTCGCTCGACAGAAAGACGCTGGAAAAGCCGCCTGACTGGAACGCGCCGCGCCAGTTGGAGTTATTCGGGGAGTTTTTGATGTGAAATTTTTATCGGACAGCAGTGTTCCCAAGTATGTATTTCCCTGAAAATCGTAATATTCAGGAAAAATACTTGTTTCATGTTATATTGTTGATATTCTTTTATTGCAACATGTTGCCGAACGGAGTAAAACGTCCTCCGAGAAACGCGCCCCGCCAGATGGGAATCTTCGCAATGCGACATCACCTTCCTCTGCTCATTTTGCTGTTGGCACTCGCTTTCGCGGTCGGTTGCGTCTCTCCGCGGCGTCTCTTCAATCTGACGCCGCTAGGTGAAAGCGACAGCCGCCGCACCGTCAATCTCTGGCCGCTCTGCTATGGAACCGGGGACGGCTTTTCGGTGCTCTGGCCCATCTTCGACGCCGACAAGGACGGCTTCGCGTTCCGTCCGCTGGTTTTCAAGGAAGGAAAGGAATGGGGCGTCCTATGGCCGGCCAGCGACTTCGATGAACACTATTTCCGTCTTCTGAACGTGGTCATCTCCAAAGACGACGGCTTTGGCGTCATCCCGCTCTTCTGGATTTATCGCGGGGACTCCAACGATGAGTTTGACGATGATTTCTACCAGTTTCTTCTCGGCTACAAGTGGGGCAAGAACTGGGGGCTCTTCCCATTCTTCCATCACGGCGAAGATTTCACCTGCTGCTTCCCGCTCTTCTACCATGACCGCTGCACGGGAAAACTTATAACTCCCATCAGCTACTTCTCTCCGACCTTCAACTATTTCACTCTCGCCTGGTGGAATCGCGAAAACGGCCATTTTGGCTTTTATCCGCTCTTCCATGTCGGCAAGGAGGGCTATCGTTTCCTGCTCTGGTGGAAGTCGCCTAATTCCACTGGACTTTTCCCCATCTACATCAGCGCCAGGGACTTCACCGCCGCAGGACCCGTCTGGTGGACCAAGAACGCCTGGGGTGTCTTCCCCTTCTGCCGTTTCGGTGAGAAATCGAGCTACTGCCTCACCTGGTGGACGACTCCAAACTCCGCAGGGCTTTTCCCAATCTACTTGAACATAAAGGATTTCAGCGCCGTAGGGCCAGCCTGGTGGCTTAAAGGTAGTGGTTCTTGGGGAGTGTTCCCATTCTTTTCGTATCTGTCCTCGGCCAATGAGAAGAGCGTCGGCATTCTCTGCCATCTTCTCGGCGGCTACGAAGAATATCTCCGAGATGCTCCCACGAGCCAAGGCGAGGTCCAGCCTTCTCGCCAGAACCGTCTCTACTCCTACGACTGGCTCTGCTATCTCGGCAAAAATGAAGTCAAGCTGCATGGCGGCAGCGGCATCGGCCACCACTTCAGAATGTGGCCTTTCTTCGACTATTCAACCATCGCCTATGAGTATCCTGCAAACAACGCGGAGGAGATTTTTGAGAACAATGTCCTTTGGGGCGCTCTCTGGAACTACAGGAGTTCTTCCCGCTACCACTGGTCAGGCGAGCAGGCTGACGAATGCGAGGCGCTCTTCGATCTCATCCAGACGGCACCTAACGCCATTTATTATAACCAAAACGCGAAAGGCAATCCCTATGCCGAAAGAGCATTGGAAACAACCCGCAAGCGAATCAACGAGATGTGCCAGCATCTCGAGCTTGAACCGCTCGACCAACTGACTCTGGAGAATCTTGACACCCTGGCAAACGACTTCGCGAGCAAATACCCACGCAGTCTCGTCAAGAACCACAGCTTTGGAATGCTCCTCGACCTCATCGACTACGAACAGTATTACGACAGCGGCACTTCTTTCAAACTCCTTTGGGGCGCGCTATTCCGCCGCGAGTCCTACCAGGAAATGACCGAAAGCAGCGTCTTGTGGCGTGCTTTCCGGCAGGTCACCACACCCACCACGACCAGCCGCGAAATCTTCCCGTTCATCTCCTATTACCATGACGAGGAAGACGATTCCACCGTCTTTTCCTTCGCCTGGCGGCTGTTCCGGCGTGAGACCTCGCCCGAAGGCAACAAGCTATGGTTGTTCTTCATACCGTTTCAATAAAGCTTTGCTCCCCGAAAGAGCCTAATAGGACTGCCAGAGGCCAACGGCCGGAGAATAGAAGTCTTGTCTCCTGGATCTCAAAGAGGGTCGCATTCCCGTCTGGGGAAAAAGCAATTCCGTAAAGAAACCGGCAGCCCGTTGGGCAGATGTTCCCTGGCGTGTGCTGGAGACGTCCCATCCGGACTCCCGGTCCATCCGGCTCATCCGGCTCATCTGGGATGCATCTTCCGTCCCATTCGTCCCGTGGGTCTCGGTTGTTCCGTTTACCGCCGCCCTCCCGCCTTCACCAGGGTCAATCTAATTCAACGATATAATTCCCTGGCGGTCAGGCGAGGTGCTTTTTCACCGTTCGCCGGTCAAGTCCCGAAAGCTGGGAGATTTTCAGGACGGAGTGGCCGCGATCGTGAAGGGTCCGCACGTATTTTCGCACCAGCTCCTCGGCGGTCAGTCCACTGTCCGCCATCTGTTTGCCGAGGTCGAAATCGGGTAGGCTCTTTGCCTTAAGCAGTGGTGTGTAGTTTCCGCGGACAAGCAGATTCCGCAGGCACTGCTCCAGCTCGCGCACGTTTCCTGGCCAGGGATAGCTCATGCCCAGATTGTCCATGATCCATTTGCAGCACCGCTCCACAAACGGCTGCACATCTCCCTCGGAAAGAATTCGTTTCGCGAGGATGGTAACGAATTGGCGCAATTCCTCCGGCTGGCCGTCCAGCAGCGTGCGCAACGGGACGGTCTGAATGGTGTCCGAGCAGATGCGGAAGAGGAGGTCCTGGCGGAAGGTGCCGTTGCGGCAGCCTTCTGCCAGTTCCGAGTTCGTTGCGGCAATGACCTTGCCGCCAAAGCTCCTGAGTTCTACGTCGCCGACGCGCCGGAACTGGCGGGTCTGCAGAAGGCGTAGCAGTTTGACCTGGACATCAAGCGGCACTTCGCCGATTTCATCCAGAAAGACGCATTCGCAGGGGTGGCACGTTTCAAAGGGGCCTTGGCGGTCGGCGACGGCTCCTGTGAACGCCCCTTTCACGTGCCCGAAAAGTTCGGATTCGATCAAGGATGCCGGCATGGCGGAAAGCTGCACGGGGTGGAAGCACTCCCGATACGGGAACTGGAAACGCTTCTCCGCCGGATCGAAGGGGATGAACTGCGAGTAGGAGATGGCCTGCGCGGCCAGCTCCTTGCCCGTGCCGGACTCCCCTGTGATGAGCGTGGTGATCTGGTTCATCTCACCGTATAGCCGACGGTAGTAAAGTCCCATGTCATGCGTGAAGATGGACTCCCAGATGGTGCTTCGCAATTCGGCGGCGGGGGAGGTTCCGCCCGCGATGAAGTCGAAAATGTAATTGAAGGCGCGGTGCACCTGATGACACAGTGCAAATACTTTCTCCGCCGAGTAGGCGGTGGGCCTTTTTCGCGGAATCCGCAGGATCAGCCGGGCGAAATCCTGCTGGAACACCTCGTAGAGCAGGGCGATTTTCTCCTCCAGCTCCGTTGCCCGGTAGATGTTCTGGCTCATCGCTTGACTGTATTTGGAGAAGAGCCAATAAATCGCAAGGAGATCCCAGGTCTCCAGCAGCTCGATGTGGGGCGATAAGGCGCCCTTTTCCCATAGGGAAAGCCCCTTTTCAACCAAATGGCTGCAAAGTTCCGCAATCGCGGGGAGATTCCCGTTCACCGACGGTTCGCCGTCTAGGCTGTGCCATACGCGGTACCGCTGGATGTGGCGGCTGCCCAGCAACTGCCTCTCCATGTCCAGACGTTTCGCTGAAAACGGGTTCGTGAAGATGAGTTGCCCGAACTGTTTGATCTGGGAAAGCTCGGTTGACGTAAACATCGGATGCCTCGTTTTTTTTTACTGAACTGCGGAGAAATGCACAATTAATATAAGCAAAAATCCACAATTTACAAGGAAGGGCAGGGAGACGGGCTGGTCAACTCACTTTCTAACTCTTTTTGGGGGAGAAGATTGCATAATTATTCTGCGAAACGAGTCGTGGCGGATTGTGGTTGGCACACTTCTTGCGATAAATTTCCCCAAAACTCTAGAGTTTCCAGGAAAGACGGGGGACATCGGCAATGAAATGGCTGACCTACTTTGACAAAATCGCGCTGGTCTGCGGGCAGCGCAAGATTCACTACATTCAGATGATGCAGACTATCATCGGGGCGGGAAATGCCTTGAAGGCCATCCTTCCCGGAAAGTGCCATGTCGCCATCATCGGTGCCAACTCCCCGGAATGGGTCATGGCCATGTATTCGATATGGCATGCAGGGGCGACAGTCGTTCCCATCGACTTCATGTCCACGCCGGAGGAGATTGCCTATATCCTGGATGACTGCACACCCGCCGTCGTCTTCTACGACGCCACTACGGAGGGCAAGCTCCAGGCCGCCGCCAAGTTGATGAAGACGGCGATAGGTCCTGTCAAACGCCTGGAGGATATTAGCGAGTCCATTTCGACGGTCCCGGTCTCCAACGGCACTGCGTTCGAGAGTTCCGACGAGGAGCTTGCCTTCATCATCTACACATCGGGGACCACGGGCAACCCGAAAGGCGTCATGCTCACCTTCGGCAATCTGCGCGCCAATACCGAGGCCTGCACCGTGCAGACCGTGGTCTTCATCCCCGACGACCGCGTGCTGGTGCTGCTTCCCCTTCACCATGCCTATCCGCTGATGGCGACGGTCGTCATGCCGATGTCCATCGGTGCCATGGCCGTCTTCTCGCAGAGCATGACCAGCCCCGACATCATGGCCGCCCTCAAGGACAACCAGTGTACCTTCATCGTCGCCGTGCCGCGCCTGGTGGAGCTCTTCCGCAATTCCATCATGCAGAAGATCAACGCCTCGTTCATCGCGCGTTGCCTGCTCTGGATCACCTCCCGCTGCAATTCCCTCTGGCTGTCCAGAAAAGTCTTCAAGAAGGTGCAGGACGCATTTGGGGGGCATCTGCGCTACATCTCCTCGGGAGGCGCCGCCAACAACCCGCAGGTCACACAGGACTTCTACGGGCTCGGCTTCCATCTGCTGGAAGGCTATGGCATGACCGAAGCCGCCCCGCTGATCTCCTTCACGCCGCCGACGCGACACAAGCCTGGTTCGCCTGGCATCCCCGTCCCCTGCAACGAGGTTAAAATCCAGGACGGCGAGGTCCTCATCCGCGGCAAGAACATCATGAAGGGCTACTACCATCTTCCCGAGGAGACCGCCAAAGTGATGGACAAGGACGGCTGGCTCCGCACAGGCGATCTCGGATACATCGACGACGATGGTTTCCTTTTCCTGACCGGACGCAGCAAGGAGCTCATCATCCTCGGCAACGGCAAGAACATCAGCCCCGACGAACTGGAGCGCAAGCTGATGCAGCATTCGGACGGCCTGTTCACCGACTGCGCCGTCTCCGAGCAGGGGCAGATCCTCGCCGCCGTCATCGTCCCCGACCAAAAGGTGATGACGAAGCGCGGCATCCTGAACATTCGCCAGACGATCATGGATGCCGTCATCGAGCCCTATAATGAGGAGATGCCCTCCTACAAGCGCATCTCCAGCCTCGTCCTGCGTGAACAGCCCCTCCCACGCACCCGACTGGGCAAGTTGCGCCGCCACGTCATCCGCCAGCAGCTGAACTCCAAGGACGGCGCGGTGCCGGCGGAGACGAAACCCGCCGAGCCCATGCCCGACACTCCTGTCGCGAAAAAGGTTCTTCGCTGCCTGGAGGAGATCTCGGGGCGTACTGTCCAGCCCGACGAGCACTTCGAACTCGAATTGAACCTGGACTCCCTTGCGAAAATGAATTTGATGTCGAGCCTTTGCGTTGCCCTCAATATGGAGGTGCCCGTCGAGATGCTCGTCAAATACCCCACCGCGCGCACTTTGGCCGAGGCGCTTGCGGCGACGGACAACGCCGGTACCGCCGCGCATCACGTCTCTGCCAAGGCCACGCCACTCCCGCAGCCTGCCTGGACGCATGGCATCGTCCGTACGCTAGCGCTCGCCTACCTCCGATGCATCTCGAAAATCGTCATCGGCGGACGCGAGAACATCCCCGACGGCCCCGTCATCTTCGTCCCCAACCACCAGAGTTCGCTGGACGGATTCTACCTCGCCGCCGGATTCGATGCAGACCGTTTCAAGAAAACTTACTACTATGTCATCTCCAAATTCATCAGTGGCCCTTTCACCCGCTGGTTCGCCAAACGTCATAATTTGATTGCCCTGGAGATCAATGGCGACTTGCGCCAGTCCATCGGCAAGCTTGCCACGGCCCTCAAGCAGGGCAACTCCATCGCCATCTTCCCCGAGGGAACACGCAGCATTGACGGCCACCTCTGCGAATTTCGCCCGACCTTCGCGCAGATTTCCGTGGAGACCGGCGCACCCATCGTCCCCGTGCTCATCGACGGCAGCTTCGACGTCCTTCCGCGCAACCATCGTTTCCCATCGTTCGGCAAGACCGTCAAGGTCACTTTCCTGCCGCCCTGCAACCCCTCTCCTGGGCGTACGGCCGCAGAACTCTGCCAGGAGACCGTCGATAAAATCACTGCCGCTTTTTCACAAAACAAGTAGGGTGCTGATGAAACGCATGCAACACGCCGTAGATGCAGGCAATGATGTCCTCCGGCGTGGGCTGGGGCATCCGAGACGGCCATGACAACCGGGACGCCTCTTCCGTCCCATTCATCCCGTGGCTCCCGCTTGTACCGTTTGCCGCCGCCACTTCCTTGTCAAAAATCGTCGTTCCCGTTTGCCATCCTTGTCCCCAATATTATGGAAATAAATGAAGGAAAGCCATTCTTGATATGGTTTAATTCACTTCTGTATAGAAGATTTTGGGAATTATATCGTTAACTTTCCTGATTCCCGGAATATTTCTGGGCCACACGGTACAATATGGGACAAGACAATCGCAAACCACCGTTCCATTCGTCCTACAGGTCCCAATCGTCCCATTTATCCAAGTTGAAATTCGGCGAATCTAGTGGCGGCAGCTGGTTCGGATATTACATTTTGGAAGTTACCAATCCCAACCTTAGGAACAACGATGTTTGAAATTGGCCAAGAAGAAATCCAGGCTGTCAACGAAGTGTTGAGAAGTGGTCGCCTGACCCGTTTCCAGGCGGGAACCGACGGCTATCTAGCGAAGGCAGAGCGTGCCTTGGCGGAAAAGATGGGCGTCAAATACGCCGTGATGGTGAACTCCGGCACCAGCGCGTTGATGTGCGCGATGGTGGCGCTGGGGATTGGCCCCGGAGACGAGGTGCTTCTTTCCGCCTATACCTGGATTTCCACTCCGCTGGCGCCGATGCTTTTGCAGGCGGTTCCGAAGCTGGTGGAGATTGACGAGACGCTCACGATGGATCCGGACGACCTGGAACGCAAGATCACCCCGCGCACCAAGGCGATCGTGGTGATCCACATGGCGAATCTGCCCTGCGACATGGACCGCATCATGGAAATCGCCAACCGGCATGGCATCCCCGTGGTGGAAGACGCGTGCCAGGCGGTCGGCGGACTATACAAGGGGCGGCGCCTGGGCTCCATCGGCGCGATCGGCTGCTTCAGCTTCAACAACTACAAGAACATCACCTGCGGAGAGGGCGGCGCGGTCATCACCAACGATGCGGAGCTGTTTGACCGTGCACGGCTGTGGCACGACGCCGGCACCTTTGTGCAGTCCTACGATGCGCCAGTGCAAATCCCGATGTTTGCGGGCCAGGACTATCGCGCCAGCGAAATCCAGGGAGCCATGATTTACGAACAGCTGAAGAAGCTGGACGGATGGATGGAGCAGCTTCGCATCCGGGTGAAACGGATGCGGGAAGTCGTCGAGGAGGTCGGGAAATACCGTCTGGCCCCGCACAACGACCCCGATTCCGCCGCGACGGTGGTGATTCAATTCGCCACACCGGAGGAATTTGACGAGCGTGTCGGCAAAATCGGCTGGGGGAGCATCTTCCAGAATGCCGGAAGGCACATTTTCATCAACTGGCCGCCTCTGGTGGAACGGCGAGCCTACCGCGATGACGTGAATCCCTATCTGACTCCCGCCGGGGCGGATGTCCACTATGACGCGTCCGCGGCCCCTTGGACGCTTGACTTGCTGAAGCGCTCGGCATATCTGACGCCGGCCTGGAATGTCCCGCTGGACAAACTGGAGGCCGACACCCGGGCGCTGTGAAAGGGAGAAGATCGTCTTGCCAACCTTTTTCTGGCTGAAACTCCAAGTGATTTCCGCATCTTTTTCTTCCCGCAACTCCCTTTGCACCAAGATATAGAAAAAGAGTCTAAAGTGAAGAGCGTTCAGACTTTTTTCACGACAATACTTTGACAGGATAATAAATCCCATTTATAGTAAATGCCGTTGATTGTTTTTTTTGTGTGAGCATGTCATGTCAACAACGAAAAGAGAGCAGCTAAAATGACCGAAGAGATGTCTAGCAAACTGGCGATTGATGGTGGAATGGCGGTGAACGCGGAGCCTTTTCCGTTGTGGCCGGTTTATTCCGAGAAGACATATCAGATGCTGGCCGAGCCTCTGCGGACGGCGAAGTTGAATTACTGGAGCGGTCCCTACGGGAAACAATTTGAGCAGGATTTGGCCGCCTGGCATCAGGCCAAGTATTGCGTGACCACGGTCAATGAGTTTGGTGCCTTTCACCTGGCGTTGGCGGCGATGGGTGTTGTCGCCGGCGATGAAGTGATCTGCCCGTCGTATATCTACTTCCCGCCCGTCTTTGCGATTTTGCAGTTGGGAGCCCTGCCGGTGTTTTCCGATGTCGACTGTTCCCACACCCTGGATCCGAAGGTCATCGAGGAGAAGATCACGGAACGCACGAAGGCGATTGTGGTCGGCCACATGTACGGCATTGTGTCGGACATGGGTGCGATCATGGCCATTGCCCGGAAGCACGGCTTGCGTGTGCTGGAAGACTGCACGGAGTGTTTTGGCGGACTTTACAACGGCAAGAAGGCCGGAACAGTTGGCGACGTGGGCTGTTTCAACCTCTGCCATACGAAGCATCTGACCACCGGCGGCGAAGGCGGTGCGATCATCACCGACGATCCGGAAATCTACCAGGCCTGCTTCTCCATGCGCGACTATGGCTTCGACACCAGCAATGGCCTGGACATGATCAAAGAGGAGCAACGGCGCCTCTATGTCCACAACCGCATCGGCTGCAACTACCGCATGACGGAAATTCAATCCCTGATTGGCTGTTGCGAACTGGAGAGGATGGACTCCTGGAACCTGCCGTTGCGCCGCAGGAACGGCCAATATCTGATTGACGCCCTGAAGGATCATCCGCTCGTGCTGCACTGCCCGTTTGACAGCGAAGAACGGAAAAACTCCTTCTGGTGGGCACCGTTTGTCCTGGACATTGAGAAGATGACAGTGCCCATGAAGCAATTCCTTGCGGCCATGGCCGCCGAAGGCGTGCCCGTGTACGGACCGCTGTGGCCGGAATTGTACAAGGAGGATGTGCTTCAGGAAAAGCGCGGCGTGGGTGCGGACAACTACCCGTTCAACACCCCCGCCGCCGCAAAGATGGACTATGCAAAAGTCGAGTGCCCGACCGCCAAATGGCTGGCGGAGAGGACCATCTCGTTCTTTGCGCATCCGAACTATGAAATCCGCCACATGGAGAAATACGTGGCCGCCTTCAAGAAGGTCGCCAAAGCATACATGAAATAGAAAGAATTGACAACGTTAACTAGCAGTGTTCGGCGATTCAATTCTGCTAGTTAACGGATAGCCCATAAGAAAGGCAAGTGCCGACGGAATCTCGGAACACCCGCAGGCTAGAGCCACAAATCGTGATCTCCATACTGCGGGCAATTCCCACGATCGCATCCCGCGTCGACACTTCCCCCTCCGTATGGCAGGGCAATTATGCCGCACACGCTATTTCGTGGCGGGAAGCTTGATAATGGAACCGACCTTAAGTTTTTCGTCTGCCGAAAGTTGCGGATTCAGCTCCAGGATGTCGTTGACGCGGGAAGCGTCGCCAAGCTGCTCTTTGGCGATGGACTCCAGGGTGTCGCCCTTCTTCACCTGATAGTCGAAGGGCGCATCGTGGTACGGCTTGCGGACGGTCCCGTCATGCGAAATGTGTCCGATGAGTACGACCTCCTTGTTGTTTGCCAGGCGGCAGGTGAGGACCTCGCGTTTCTCATCGGGCCGCCCGTAGTTGGTATAGACCTCGGTGTAGAGGGTCACGGGGCCAAGCACCTTCTGGGAATGGGAGCCGAAGTAGTTCGCCTCGATCTTGTATTCGCCTTTGATGGCGTCGCGAATCATGAATTCTTCCGGGCCGTATCCCTGGGTGAAATCGCAGGAATTGCGTCCGCCGGTGGGGGTGAGGCGGTAGCCGTAGTAGCATTTGACGTTGAACGGGTCGGTGGTCCAGAGGTCGATGTCCATCATGTCCGCGTCCCAGTTGAGGACAATGCGGATGTCAGTGTCGATAAGTCGGCGGTACTGGTCATCCACATTCTGGATTTTTAAGCCTTTTCGTTCGGCGCGTGCGATGATGCGGTTGATTTCGGTGAGGGCGATGGCCTCGATTTCCGGGAAGCGTGAGTCGAACTTGAAGTTGATGATGGTCATCATGGTGTCCACGGCTTCCTGGAATTTCTCCTCGTCGTCAAGCGTCAGAGCCAGGTCGCGGTAGGACTGGGGTTCCTCCTGTGCCATCGTGACCACTCTCCGGAAGACCGTCTCCGCCTGCGCCAGTTCGCCGAGGAAGCGCAGCTTGTAGCCCAAGATGCGCAGAAGCGCCTTGTTCTCCAGTTCGATTTCCGCCAGGTTGGTCAGCACGCGGACCGCCAGGTCCCTCTGGCCAATCTTTGCGAGTGCGTCGGCGCAGTCCATGTAGAAGCCCGGCGATGTCTCGTAGTCCTTGCGCTGTTTGAGGTATGCCTCGTAGGCCTTGTCGCCTGCCTGGGCGAGGACTTCCAGATAGGGCGCCTGGGAGTTCCACGCCTGGAGCGTGGTCTTCGCGCCGGAGGACTGTGCCGACATCCCGTTGGCGTCCGCACTCGTCTCGCGGGCGAGCATGGCGGAAGACTCTTCGGCAAAGGCTTCGCCAGCCGCCCCGTATGAGGGTGCCGCCGCAACGGGAGCGGCAAAGGCACGCATGACTTCTCCATCGGCAGAGTCTGTCAGTACGCTATATTGGACCATCCCATCCTCTGGTTCCGGCTCTAGATCCGACTTTGCCACGGGCTTGGTTTTGGGGAAGTCCTTCTTGTGCCAGGCGACCAGGGCGTTCCACAACTGTTTCACTTGTTCGGGTTGATTTGGCTTCAGGGCGAACGCCTCGTCCTCAGACGGGGTGTCTTTTCCGGCGAAGTACGCATCGTATTCGGCGCGCATGTCGGGGAGGGTTTCCGGCGGGCGAATCCGATATTGGAGATACTGCCCCAGGTTGTCCAGAACGATGAGCGAGGTGTTGGGCGTCACCAGCTGGAACTCTCGCCCGGCAGCCAGGAGTTTCGCATCTTCGGCGCCGTCCGCGATCATCTGGGCGATTTTCAGTTGCCCGAAGAAAGTCCGAAGGATTTCTCCGTCGGGGAGTTTATCGCAATTTGCCAGAGGCAATTCAAAAACCTGTTCCTGCGAACCGCATTTGACGGTGATTCGAAGGGCCTGTGCGTGGTCCGCCAGGGCACCCGCCACGAAGAGCCGTTTGCCGTCCAGCCGCCAGGCAGTATCCGCGAGTTCCTGGCCGTCCAATTCCACCTTGCTGAGCACGATAGCGGGAGCGGCGAGCAGTTTCATGGCATCCGCGATGCTGACGGAGCGCAGGTCCGCGCAGATTCCGCCGGTCTTGGTGGCCAGTCCGCGGAGGAAAGGCGCATTCTGGTCCTTGTCCGAATAGAAGGCGGACAAGCGGAAGTCCGGCGTGGCTTTCAGGGCGTCGGCCGCAGAAAGGGTATCCAGTCCATCGCAGAACAGAAATACGTCGGAGCCTTTGGGCACGGTGGCCAGCGCGGCGGCGAGGTTGGTTCCACCGTCATAGACGATGTCCGCCAACGCCTTTGCCAGGTCGTCCACCGAGGTGAACTCGACAGGTGCTTCGGGGACATTCCGGAAGACGACAAGGGTGATCTTCGTGGCGTCCTTCAAGGCAGTTTTCAGGAATTCGATTTCGCGATCATGCTCGGACTTCTCGCGTGAGAGCGATGCGTCCCAAAGCACCACTGGAGTCGCCGACGGCTTTGGAGTATTATTTAGATCATTTATATTTAATATCTTATGATATACAAAGAAATCGCCTTTTCGGGCTTTTTGCACGGCGAGAGACTCCTCAGGTCGCGTCATCAGCGCCACATAGAGGTCTTCGGTGAGCGCGATGTCCTTCAGTTCCGTGGAGGCGGTGTAGATGGTCTGCCAGTTCTTGAACTCCAGGCTGGCCAGGGAACCGCTTTGGACCACCGGCGGCTTTTGCGCGGAAGCCACATTCAAGGTCAGACGGAAGTGGTTCAGCTGGTTCGGGAAACGCAGTGGCTGGACATAATACGCGGCCTGCCCGGCGGCCTCGTCGGTGATGACGACTGGGGAGATGTATTGGATTTTAATGGTGCGTGTTCCCTGGGCGGGCAGCGGATAGAGCCGCGTCTTGAAGGTATTTCCGGCAGACTGTTCCGCCAGGCCGGGGTCGATGCGCTGGCGGGAGAGTTCTTCGAAGACCACGCGCGCCTTGGCCTTTTCCACGATCACGCCGTCCACCATCTGGCCATTCACATCCAGGGCGTAGCCGGAAACGAATGCCTCAGGGGGCAGGGGGAAGGACAATTCGCCCTCCAGCAACCGCTGGTTCGGGTTGAAGAACTTCAGCGTCATCTCGGTCTGTGCGATCACGCCGTTGACATTCGCCGTGATCTCCACCTCGGAGATTTCAATGGGCAGAAGACTCTGGTCTGACAACTTCACCGTGACCGGCGGAAGCGGCGGCAGTATGATGTCCGGCGGCGCTGTCTGCGCGAAGGTATTTGCAGATGTGGCGATGAATGACATGATGATTCCTGAAATGATTCCGGCTATGTGTTTTAACATGACTGCTTGGCCATTGAAAACAAGTTTTTGACACATCCCTTTTGCGCTAGGGTTCTTCTTGGGACTGATATTATTGATAGTATAACCGATAATCGAAAAATCGCCGTCAAACTAACTATGGCATTGCGAAGGGAATTTCGGGCTGCGCGTGACGTTCTGGCAGAACGAGCTATATATCTATTAGGCTGAGGGAAAGGCAATTCAACGAATATCTCATTATCGAAATATGCTTTCGTTTCCTTTGCCCAGGCCATGACGGAGCAGGTTGCCTGGCATCCCCCCCTTTTCTGGAATCGGATTCTGTCGTAGACCGTATGGCTCAATCTACATTGACTCACCGATTTCGTGTGGAAGTTTCAAAATTGCCTCACAAATAGGAACGCGGCGTGTTCGCCTTCATGGGAATGGAACACGCCGCGTTTTGTCATGCGTTATCGCGCTTTCGCGGTTTGGACGCGGGAGATCAATCCCGATACTTCACCGCATCATCGAAGAGTTGCTGGACTTCCGCCGAGGGTTTCCTGGTCATGTAAGTCACTAGGACGGCGGCTGCCAGTCCACAGATGAAGCCCGGGATGATCTCATAGAGTCCTGCGATGCTGTTGAGTTGCGGGATGAGCTTGAATAATCCTTCGTTGGGGGTCTTACAATACAGTAGCCAGAGAATATCGACGACAGTTCCCACGACGATGCCGGCAATGGAGCCCTTGGAGTTGAAATTCCGCCAGAAGAGGCTCATTAGAATCGCCGGGCCGAAGGCCGCGCCGAAGATTCCCCAGGCATTTTCGACCAAGTCCATGATGGTTCCGGAGTTCGGGTTGGTCGCGATGAGCAACGCGGCAAGGGAGACAATCAGAACGATGAGGCGCCCGTTCCACAGCAGTTCCTCGTCAGAGGTCTTCCCTTTGCGGATGAGTGGCTTATAAACATCGCTGGTGAAGGCGGAGGAGGCCGAGAGCAACTGGCTGTCAGCAGTACTCATGGCGGCGGCCAGGACGGCGGCCAGCAGGACGCCGGAGATGACGCTGAAGATGGGACCGGAGAAGATCTGCCGGACCATCTCCACAAAGACGATTTCTTTTTCCTGAATTTCCGGATTGAATCCCAGGCGCAGACGACCGACGACCCCAATGAATGCCGCGAAGAAGAGCACAATTGTCGTCCAGGAGATTCCAATGATGGAAGACTGCCGGAGTGCCTTCTGCGACTTGATGGACATGAAGCGGATGATGATGTGGGGCATTCCGAAATAGCCCAGTCCCCAGCCCAGTCCGGAGGCGATTTGTTTCCAATCAGCAAAAACGTTGTAGTAGTTTGGAGGTAATGTGGTAGTTTCGGCAGGTCCCTGGAGCATAAAGAGGGCAAAAATGGGTGCCAGGAGCATGGCGCCGAGAATCAGCATTCCCTGGAAAAAGTCCGTCCAGCAGACGGCGGAGAAACCACCCAGGAAGGTATAGCTGATGATGATGACGGCGGAGAGGTACATGGCTTTCATGGGATCCATTCCAATGACCTTGAAGAAGAGCGTTCCGCAGGCCTTGATGCTGGTTGCCGCGTAGATGGTGTAGGCGATCAGGAAGACAATGGCGCAGATGGTCTGGGTGGCGTGGCTTGTCGACTTGAATCGGTTGGAGAGGTATTGCGGGATGGTGATGGCGTCACCGGAGACGATGGAGAATCTCCGCAGACGCGGCGCCTCGATGATCCAGCTCAGGGCATACCCTACGCCAAGACCGACGGCAATCCAGACTTTTCCAATGCCGAATGCATAGATGGAGGTGGGCAATCCCATCAGCAGCCATGCGCTCATGTCGGAGGCACCGGCGGAAAGCGCCGCGACCCACGGCCCCATCTTGCGGTCGCCAAGGAAATACGTTTTTTCGCCTCCATTGCGGTCCTTGATGAAGAAATAGACACCGATGCCCAGCATGCAGCACAGGTAGATGATGAAGACGGTGATTTCCGAATAATTCATGGACATGGGGAAATTCCTAATGGATTGTCGTTGAAGTGGGTGGAAAGATGAAAACGAGTGAATGTAATGCCAAAATGATGATTTACAACTGAATCAGCGACAAATGGCGGGGAAAAAAACGCACCGGTAAACGATTTGACAGGCATAGGCATGCGTATTTTTCTAGAGATTTTAAGGCAGTCAGGGGCAAGTGGCGTGCACCTTCCTGTTGTTATACAGAAGAATCTTTGGCGTTTCAACCTGCGGTCTTTTAAATATGAATTAAAGTATAATATTGTTTGTCGTTTTGAAACTCATTCAAAACGCGGGTTTCAAGACGGCATGTTCCGGCGTCGGGGGCGCCGCCAATATCTCCAAGCACATTTCACATTGACCTCTAACCTCTGACCTCTAGCTGATGGGCAGTCTCCTTGTCCCCATTGTCAAAACCTACCGTTACTTCGCCAACATGAACCATGTACGGCGCATCCTGACGGTGTTGTTTAAAAATGGCCTGGGAATGTTCTTCGGCGGGTTTCGCTGGCTTGTTCCACGTAGATATTCCAAGAGTGCTACAAGTGACACCTTTCCCCAACGCATCCGTAAAACGCTGGTGGAACTTGGGCCGACCTTCATCAAGCTCGGACAGATGTTGTCGACTCGTCCCGATGTCGTTGGCATGGACTACGTCAATGAATTGTCGAAGTTGCAGGATGACGTGCCGCCCTTTGCCTTTTCGGAAGTTAAGGCGATTGTCGAGCGTGAATTGGGGAAGCCGTTGAACGAGCTGTTCCGGGAATTTGAGGAGGCGCCTTGCGCCGCGGCCTCCATTGCGCAGGGGCATCGCGCGGTCTTGCTGGATGGCACGGTGGTATTCGTCAAAGTCCAGCGTCCAAACATACGCAAGCAAGTGCTTGCAGACATTGACGTGTTGCGTTTTCTCAGCCGCAGTGTGAACGAGAACTTCCCGAATCTTCGGTATCTGCTTCTGCCGCGGCTGGTCGACCAGTTCCGTTCCGCGATTCTTGAGGAGATGGATTTCAACATTGAGCGTGGGAACATCAAGCATTTCGCCCGGCAGTTTGCCAATGAGAAAGTTTTGGTGGTGCCTCGTGTATGGGATGATCTGTCAACTTCTCAAGTGCTTGTCATGGAATGGATTGATGGAATCAAAGGCAACCGCTTTGAAGAGATTCAGCAAAGCGATTGCGACTTGGTGAAATTGGCCAAAGACGGCGCCGAACTGGTGCTCAAGCAATTTTTCACCTATGGATTCTTCCATGCCGACCCGCATCCGGGGAATTTGTTTGTCATGCCGGGCAACCGGCTGTGCTATATTGATTTCGGGTTGTGCGGGCGCATCACGGAGCAGGAGCGCAACCTCTTTTGCCGGCTTCTGATGTCGGTCCTGGAACGGGATGAGCGCCATGCAGCCCGGATGCTTCTGAAATTGACCGTCTATGAGCAGGAGCCTGATTTGGATGACCTTGAGTGTGCGATTGGCGAATTCATTGATCGCAATTTCTACGGGGAAATCAAGGACCTGGATGTCCCTGGCGCCTTGCGGCAGCTCTATGAATTGTGCCGCCAGTTCAAGATTTCCCTGCGTCCCCACATCTACCTCATGGTTCGTGCCATGGGGCTCTCCGACAATCTCGGGCGGATGCTGGATCCGAATTTCAGCCTCGAAGGGCACCTCCGGCCTTATATCCAGAAGACCATCTTCCGCCAATTGGATATCACCAAATCCGCATATCGACATTTCGAGGAGTTGGTGGAACTGCGCGAGAACCTTGCGGCGGCGCCGGGGGGCCTGAGAGCATTTTTCAACCAGCTCATGGGCGGAAAGCTGACATTGCGTCACAGCCTGGAAGATCGGGAGGAGCTTTTCCGGTATTACCTGCATGCGCAGAATCGTCGTTCCGTGGCCACCTGCGTTGGGGGGATGCTTGTGGCAAGCGCCCTGCTGACCATTGGAGAAGTCAAGCCCCTTTGGCATGGCGTTTCAGTCTGGGGAGAAATCGGTCTTCTGCTCAGTGTGCTTCTACTGATGGTGCTGGGCTTTGACATTCTTCGAGGAGATAAGTAGTGCTTTTCCGGCATGTCGATTTTCTTTCCGTCTCGGAGTTCACCGCCCCTGTCGTGATGACCTCCGCCGAAATCGAGACGCGGCTTCAATCGCTTTACGAGCGCCTTCATCTGCCGGAAGGGCGGCTGGAGATGATGACCGGGATACGGGAACGGCATTTCTGGGAACCGGGGACGCTGCCCAGCGAATGCGCGGCCGAAGCCGGAAAGCTCGCGTTGCAAAAGGCCGGTCTTGATGCCAAGGCATTGGACGCGGTGTTGTTCTGCGGTGTGTCGCATGACTTTGCCGAACCGGCGACTTCGACCGCAGTGGTCAGGCGTCTGGGGCTGGACGAGGACATCCTGAATTTCGATGTCTCCAACGCGTGCCTCGGTATGGCATCGGGAATCCAGGTGCTGGCCGGCCTTATCGAGCAGGGCAGCATACGGTACGCCATGGCGGTGACTGGCGAAAACGGCGGCCCTCTGGTGGAAAACACCATCCGGCACCTGAATGAGGACGTATCGGTCACTCGCAGGTCCCTGAAGGGCCAATTCGCAAATCTCACCATCGGCTCCGCCGCATGCGCGGTGTTGTTGGCCAGGCGAGAGGAGGGGACCATCGGTCATCCTCTGCATTGTATCGTAAATGCCTCATCCTGTTCACACCATGGACTCTGCCAGGGGTCCGTCGCCAATGGCGCCATGACCGACGGAAGTGCGCCGACAATGCAGACGGACTCCCATGAACTGATGGTGCAGGGCATCCAGGTCGCCAGGCGGATGTGGCAACGCCTTAAGGCCGAGGCTGGATGGACGGATGGTCAGTTGCCGGACCTCGTTTGCGGACACCAGGTTGGACGGGTCCATCGGGATCAGCTCTTCGCCGAGCTTGAAATCCCTGCTATTCTTGATTTCCCCATTTTCGACCGGTTCGGAAACTGTGGCTCCGCGTCGCTTCCCCTGGCAGTCGCCCTGGCCGAGAAGGAGAGCGCGTTGCGCCCCGGGATGCAGCTGGCGATGCTCGGCATTGGCAGCGGCATTAATTCGACTGGAATCTCAATTAGTTGGTAATAAACAAGTAAATTAAAATAGAAACAATGCCAAAGACATTAGTTGAACAAATTTTGGCTGCGCATCTTGTGGAGGGTGAACTCATTCCCGGCGCACCGATTCAAATCCGTATAGACCAGACGCTTTGCCAGGACGCCACCGGCACGATGGCTTTTCTGGAGTTGGAGGCGATGGGCGTGGAGCGTGTGAAAACCGAGCTCTCGGTGCAGTACGTGGACCACAACACCAGCCAGATGGGGCCGGAGAACGCAAACGACCACCTCTATCTTCAGAGTGTATGCGCGGCAAAAGGCGTGTATTTCTCTCGCCCTGGCAATGGCATCTGCCATCAGGTCCATTTGGAACGCTTTGGAATTCCCGGCAAGACCTTGCTGGGCTCCGACTCCCATACCCCGACCGGTGGCGGCATCGGGATGGTCGCGATTGGCGCGGGCGGCCTGGACGTGGCACGCGCGATGGCCGGCCACCCCTTCAGGCTGGTCTGCCCGCGCGTCATCGGCATCCACCTGACTGGCAGGCTCTTGCCGTGGGTCTCCGCCAAGGATGTGATCCTGAAGGTGTTGGAAATTCTCTCCAGCAAGGGCAATGTGGGAACAGCGGTGGAATACTTTGGCGAGGGAGTCAAGACTCTCTCCGTGCCAGAACGTGCCACCATCACCAACATGGGCGCCGAACTCGGCGTCACCACGTCTGTCTTCCCATCTGACGAGGCGACACGTGAGTTTCTGGCCGCCGAGGGGCGTGAGGCCGACTGGCGGCCGCTTGCCGCCGAGGAAGGCTGCGACTACGACCGCGTGATTGAGATCAATCTTTCCGAGTTGGTTCCGCTGGCGGCGTGCCCGTCGAACCCCGCGAACATCAAGACCGTGGCCGAGGTTTCCGGGCTTCCGGTGAACCAGGTCCTGATTGGCTCCTGCACCAACAGCTCCCTCAAGGACCTGAGGCTGGTGGCGGCAATGCTGAAGGACCGCACCGTCAGTCCCCAATGTACGCTGGGCATCGCACCCGGCTCCAAACAGGTCCTGCGGATGCTCTCCGAGGATGGTTCGCTGGCCATCCTGCTGGCGGCGGGATGCCGTATTCTGGAGAGCGCCTGCGGCCCATGCATCGGGCAGGGCTTCAGCCCCGCATCTGACTCCATCACCGTGCGGACTTTCAACCGCAATATCCTGAACCGCTCCGGGACCAAGAACGATCAAAGCTATCTGGTTTCCCCCGCGACTGCCGTGGCGACCGCACTCACCGGCGTCCTCAGCGATCCGAGACAGGTCGCACAGGAACTCGGGTTGGTCGAGCCAGTCTGGGAGATGCCGAAGAAATTCGTCATCGATGACCGCATGATCATTGTGCCGCCGTCAGCAGGGCAGGCCGGGGAGATTGTCCGAAAGGAGACCATCGGAGAACCGCCGCACTGCTCGCCGTTGCCGGAGACGCTGGACGGCGAGGCGGTGATCAAAGTCGCTGACCGCATCACCACGGACCATATCATGCCGGCGGGGGCGAACCTCAAGCTTAGAAGCAACATCCCGCGCTACGCGAAGGTCGTCTTTGAATGCTTCAACGAACCGGGCAAGCCTACCTTCGCCGAACGCGCGGCTGCGCTGCGGGACGCGGGGAAGGCCGGCTTCATCGTGGCAGGCGAGTCCTACGCGCAGGGTTCCAGCCGCGAACACGCCGCGATCTGCCCGATGTACCTGGGGGTGCGCGCGGTGCTGGCCATTTCGATTGAACGCATCCATGCCGCCAACCTGGTCAATTTCGGCATCCTCCCGCTTTATTTCACTGACGTGAAGGACTACGAGGCGATTCAGGAGGGAAGCCACCTGCGCATCGCCAGGGTTGCAGAGCAGCTCCTCAACGGCGACGATATCCAGGTGGAGTTGGTCGCGGCGGATGGCGAAATACGGAAATTCACCATGAAATGCACGCTGACTGCGGAAGACAGGCGCATTGTCCTGGCCGGCGGAATATTGAACGCATAGCCTTGGTGTCGTATGGGTTCTGGTCATTTGCCATTCAAGGTTGTCAGTGACTTTGCGGTGGGCGGCGTCGCCATTTTGCGCAAAGTGCGCATGGATGACGGCACCATCGCGCTCCTGCGCGAGCTTCAGGCCTCGAAGATGCTTCGCTTTTCCGTGCGGAAGCGTTTTACGGAAGGCACCCGACACCGTCAGATGCTTTCGCCTCACCCCAACATCCAGAACTCGCTGGGGACTGGGTCGAGTTTTTTCCGTCCTTACGAAATCATCGAGTTCGTGGACGGGATGACCCTTCGCTCCATGATGACCTTGAATGACTACCGCGTCAAGGAAAACGTCAACCTCATCATCCACCAAATTGCCCAGGGGTTGAGCTGGGTCCACGAGCATCACCTCATGCACCTGGATGTCAAGCCGGAAAATTTCCTGGTGCATCGGAACCACAATGTCATGGAAGTCAAATTGACGGATTTTGACTTGACGCGTGACGCTTCGGACAATGGGCCGCATCGTCAGATGGGCACGCCCGCCTTTATGGCCCCGGAGCAGTTCATCGACCATGTCTCCTTTCCCGGCTCCGATGTTTTCGCCTTTGGACTGATTGCCTATCAGTTGCTTAGCGGACACATTGCCTTTTCCGGGAAGACCGAGAAGAAGCTCTGGCGACATCAGGCCAGCGCCTCCGTGAAGCCTCGGGCGGTGCGAGAACTCAACCCTTCCGTCTCGTCACAGATGGAGTTCATCGTCATGAAATGCCTGGAGAAGAAGTTGTCGGACCGCTATCGTGACATGACACAAGTGTTGCAGGCGCTCAACCGCATTGACAAATAGACCGGGAAAACCCGATGGCTTCAAGTTCATTTCTCTATCAGCAATGAAAGTGCATGAATTCATATCGGAAAGCGAGGAGATGACCCTGGCCTTGGGGATACGGCTGGCGAAGCTGCTTCCGAGCGGAAGCGTGGTCGCGCTGGCCGGGGATCTGGGGTGTGGCAAGACCGTGCTTTCACGCGGGATAGCCCGCGGGCTGGACATTGCCGAGGCGGTCACCAGCCCTACCTTCACCGTCGCCCAGGAATACCGCCGGCCGAATGGCGAGTATCTCTATCATCTGGACATGTACCGCATTGCGGATGAGAACGCGGCGTTGGCATTCGGCATCGACGAATTCCTCTTCCAGCCCAATGCCGTCACGCTGGTCGAATGGCCGGAACAAATCGCCGGGCTTCTGGACGATGAACGGCTTCGCACCGTCCGCTTCCGACATCTGGATGAGAACCGTCGCGCCATTTCCATCGAGAACTGGTTGGAAGAAGAGGCGTTGAAACAGGAGATGGAAAAGGCAGGGTTGACAGTTCTGTAAGGTGGGCCGGGTGTGTCGCGGTGGTGGGCAGATCTGGCTGGGTATCCAGATTGTTTCTTGGTGTTTTAGTGCATGTTTTGGGCGTGTGACGGCGCTTTTTTTACATCCCAACGCTTGAAAAATCGGAATATAGGATTATATTAGCCTTTCTCTTTGAGGAAATTACCAATGCGTGTCCGGGGTTGGGCGGCATTCTTGCAGAGTTGCGCATTGGATCGGCTTAAACTTTTTCGGTATACTGCGAGCATGAGCATTCGTCATAGGTATGAGATCGCCGAATTCTACCCGCAACCCAAGCAGGTGATATTAGGGGAGGGCATCAGCGAGCTGGCTCGGGATGTGCGTCTGACGACAAATAATGTATCTCCTGTGGAAAGAAAGGCATTAAGGTTAATTCTTTCCGATGCCGATGTCCATGTGGTCGCCAACAAGAAGAAATACGTCATCGATGCCCGGGTGGAGAATGAGGACGCCTTCGACTTCAAGGATGTCCCGGAGGCTCTGCGGAGGGAGTTCTATGAATTGCGCATCCAGGGAAGCGAGATTTTCATCCGGACGCCTCATCAGGAGGGCATTGTCTGGGCGGCCCAGACCTTGTCGACGCTCTTCCACATCATGTTCAACGGCTTTGCCGTGCCGAATCTCACGATCCGGGACTGGCCCAGCATTCCCCTTCGCGGCGTGATGACTCCCTGCAACTGGGGCAACGAACGCATGAGCCGGACGGACTGGTACCAGGCCATCGACGCGATCTCCTCCTTCAAGTTGAACGCGCTGTGCCTTGGCATCTACAATTGCGAGCCGTCGTGCCGTATTTCCCATCCGCAGATGCCATCGGAGTTTTTAATGACTCCGGTTTCGGCGGAGCCGACGGACAACGACCCCAAGTCGCTCTCCCGCTTCCGCTATTACAATTTGAAATATGACCGCTGGTATGACCGCGAGGTCCCTCCCGCCATGTTCGAAGAGGATTTTTTCAGTGATGTCCTCAATTATGGCCGGGAACGCGGCGTGGCCATCTATCCATATTTCAATCTGCTTTCCAGCAGCAGCCTGCTGCCGACCATCCTCCCCGAGTTGTCGGCCAAGAATGCCAAGGGCAAGCCCACCAACGCCGCGATGTGCCTGACTTCCAAGGCCGCGCGTGAGACTCTGATGGACTTCCTGGGGAAGTTCCTCCGGAAATTCTATCCGGACGGCGTCAAATACTTCCATGTCGGACTTGACGAGATGGCGGACATCCACGCCCATGAAGAGGACGGACGTTGCGAGTCCGCCTGGTGCAAATGCGCCCAGTGCCGCGCACTCGGTGACGACAAGCGTCTTGCCGGCTTCCTGGAGTTTCTGGTCAAGTCATTGGTTTCCATGGGGGTGGAGAAGGTTGTCATATTCTCAAATCTCCTGGATCAGGTTCAGGGGCTTCGCGCCGCGCTTTCCGCCTTGCAGAAGAAGGCGTCGGTGAAGGGGCATCTGGTGGTGGATTTCCAAGATTGCGGGAATGAATGCGGCGGCAAGTATTCCGCCATCTGCAATCCCAAAGGTTTTGCAGAGGCCTGGATTGGTCCGTTATGCGGCAAGGGGAACTACTCGAACTACGGCTCGTGCCAGACGCTTCTGGAGGCCGGTCTGAAGACTGCGTTCAAGCATGGATTCCAAGGAGTCATGGCCATTTTCCAATACGACCCTGCTTATCTGGACCATCTTGCCTTGCTGGGTGCCCGGTTGTGGGAAGGGATGAATTTCGCCGACGAGACGCAGGAGGAATTGCGTCTCAGGCATGCCGAGCTGGTCTTCGGCGGGATGGGAAAGCGTTATCTCAAGGCGCTGGAGCAATTGGACAAGGCAGCCGCCAACAAGTCCTTGGCCGTGTGCCTGCCATTCCGGTATTTTGCCATCCAGGGGGCCAAAAAGATCAAAGACCCCCTGTTGCCTGCCTTCCCGGGTGATGCGCTGGCGGCATTGGGCAAACGTTCCAAGGCCGGCGAGGAACTCGCCGATGCCTCGGCCGAGGCCGCTGAAGCGGCGGCTTTCTTCGCCAAACAACTGGAGGGCGACCGCTTTACACGCCAGGCGGATGGCGAGCATCGTCCCGATCCATTGTTGGAATGCCTTCGGAGTCTCTATGCCGGCGCCCAGCGCGTGATGATCCATGCGGACTTCTTCCAGGCATTGCTTCAGATCAAGGCCGCAGTGGCCAGGAAAGGCGGTACGGCTTCGGCTGTCAAATTGACGGATGCGGCGTTGGCGCATCTGATGGAGCAGCTGAAGGTAATCGAGGGAAATTTGCCAGACTGGCTGCTGTGGCTGAACATGCAGCTCTTTGGCGAATACAAGCTGGTGTTGGAGCAGATCAAACGCCAGCTCGCCCGGAAAACCCCTGCGGCCAAGATGGATTGGAGCCTTCCTGTAGAATGGGAGATTCCAGAGGACAACTGACCTGTGCAGCCCGATGGATTCCTGCCTGGCAGAATGAATGGGTGGGCACCGCACGAGCCGTCTTTCTCCTGTTTGGACAGTCATTATTCCGTAAAATGTGTCTGCGGGATTGTGGCAAATCACTGAAACATTGCTACATTAAGCAAAATTACCTGCTCTGAAACCGTGACCAATGGCTCAATGGAGCTTCCTGTCATGAAAAAAGTCGTCGTGGTTCAACTCGTTGTCGTTAGCGGCACTGTCAACGCCTGATGCTTTCCAGGGTTGGCAGTGCAGCAATCGTGTTGAAACGAAGGCTCATCGTCAGAGGTTCCCCGCCAGGGGGATGGATAAATTGCGAACAACTTAGATGAAGAGCCCTTCGGAGGAACCGCCTCGGAGGGCTTTTTTGTTAAACGGCAAGGATAAGCACAATGCAGATCCAAGGCTCGAAAATCTTGATGGAATGCCTGCTGGAACAGGGTGTGGACACCATATTCGGCTATCCCGGCGGTGCCATCGTCATCGTCTATGATGAATTGTACCGCTACCGGGGCAAGCTCCACCATTACCTGACCAGCCATGAGCAGGGCGCAGCCCATGCGGCGGACGGCTATGCGCGAAGTACCGGAAAGGTGGGCGTGTGCTTTGCGACCAGCGGGCCGGGCGCCACGAATCTTACCACGGGAATTGCGACCGCCTACCTGGACTCCTCGCCGGTGGTCTTCATCACCTGCAACGTGGCCGAGCCGCTGATAGGCAAGGACTCCTTCCAGGAAATCGACATGATCGGCATCTCCATGCCGATCACCAAGAGCAACTTTCTGGTCAAGAGCGCCGACCGGCTGGCGGACACCATCCGCGAGGCGTTCGCGGTGGCGCGCTCTGGACGGCCAGGCCCCGTGCTGGTGGACATCCTGAAGAATGCCACCACCGAGACTGCGGAATACAAGCCGCTTCCCCTGGAGGAGCATGTCACCCACGGCAGCCTGGCAATGCTTATCCACCGTGCAAGCCACGACTTCAAGGAACCCGAACCGAATTCCGCAGACCTGGACAAGCTTGGCGAGATGATTGAGGAAGCCAGACGTCCAATGCTCATCTGCGGCGGCGGCGTGGTGCTTTCCCGCGCACAGGAGGAGTTCACCGCATTCGCGGAGAAGCTGGACGCGCCGACCGCCTACACAGTGATGGGCTGCGGTGGCATCAAGGGACGACATCCTCTGGCGACTGGAATGATCGGCATGCATGGCTCCCGCGCCTCCAACATGGCCTGTGCCGCCTGTGACCTGCTCATCGCAGTGGGCTGCCGCTTCACGGACCGCGTGGCGCTGGACGCCAAATCCTTCGCCAAGCAGGCCAAGGTGGTGCAGATCGACATCGACCGTTCGGAGATTGACAAGAATGTGCCGACCGCCCACCACATCATCGGAGATGCCAAAAGCGTGTTGAAGCGGATGCTGAAACGAGTGAGACAGCATGACAATGCCGAGTGGAAGGCTCAGGTCTTCGCCTTTCCGACCGAGCCGCAATATTCGCTGGATGGCGATTCGCTGACTCCAAAGCAGATCTGCGATGTGTGCTCACGTCTGGTTCCCGAGGACACGATCGTTGCTACCGACGTCGGACAGCACCAGATGTGGTGCTGCCAGAACTTCAAGTTCGACTATCCGGGGCAGCTTCTGACCTCCGGCGGCTTCGGCACGATGGGCTTCGGCCTGGGGGCGGCAATCGGCGCGAAGGTCGGCAATCCCGAAAAGACTGTAATCCACATGACCGGCGATGGCAGTTTCCGGATGAACTGCAACGAACTGGCCACGGTGTCGTACTACAAGTTGCCGATTGTAACCATCATCTTCAAGAACAATACGTTGGGAATGGTTCGCCAGCTGCAGAACCTCACCTTGGGGAAACGCTTCAGCCAGACAACGCTCGTCAATCGGGGGCCGGATTTCGTGAAATTGGCCGAGGCGTATGGGCTTTCTGGCAGCCGCGTGAATACCGCAGGGGGATTGGAAAAGGCGCTCAGCAAGGCCCTCAAGTGCGGACATGGATACGTCATCGAATGCGCCATCGACATCAACGAAATGGTGCGGCCAATGGTCAAAAGCGGGAACCCCATCGATAAATTTCTGATGAACTGACATTTAGGAGATTAGAACATGGAACAGGTCAAGATTCATACTTTGGCAGTGCTGGTGGAAAACGCTTCTGGCGTGCTCAGCCAGGTCACGCGTCTATTCTCCCGCAAGGGATATAACATCGAATCCCTCGCAGTCGGCACCACGGACGATCCCGCCACCAGCCGAATCACCATCGAAGTGCGCACCGACAACCAGCGCGCACAGCTGCTGTGCAACCAACTGCGCAAGCTCCTGCCGGTCTATTCGGTGAAACTGCTGGAGGAGGACAACGAGATTCGGCGAGAGCTGGTGCTTGTCAAGGTCTCCGCCGCAGACAGCGAACATCGCAACCAGGTCATCCAGATTGCGAACATCTTCCGTGCCTCCATCATTGACGTCTCGCAGACCACTTTGACGCTGGCCGTCATCGGAGCTGAACGCAAGACCGAAGCCATTCAGAAGCTCCTGGCCGAATTCGGCATTCTGGAGATGGTTCGAACCGGAATGGTCGCCATCGAACGCGGGCAGCATACCATCAACGAAAACACCAAGGAGAAAGACGAGTTCGACTACGGGAAGAATGTCCTGTAGGACACCCCCTTTCTTTTCGCCTTGGCTGGCGAAGGGGTGATGGCGGCATTGTTTTTGGTGTGGGCGCAGCAAACGCCTTTGGCCTTTGACCTTTGATATTGTGGCATCTCAAAAACCGATAGGCGTATTCGATTCCGGCCTGGGTGGCTTGACCGCCATGCGGGTTCTCAGGCGGCTATTGCCGAACGAGGACATCATCTACCTTGGCGACACGGCGCGTGTGCCATACGGAACCCGCTCGCCGGAAACCATCACACGCTTCGCGCTTCAGGATGCACAATTCCTGTTGCGGCAAGGCGTCAAGCTGATTGTCATCGCATGTGGAACTGCAAGTTCAATTGCCATCGACGAAGTCCGCAGGCAGAGTCCTGTGCCTGTGATCGGCGTTGTCGAGCCAGTCGCGAAAGCCGCCGTCGAAGTCACCCGGAATCATCGTGTTGCAATCCTTGGCACCAATGCCACCATTCGCAGTCGTGCCATTGAGCGGGAAGTAAAGAGGTTGGATCCACTTGCGCAGGTACATGGCCTGGCATGTCCGTTGCTGGTTCCGCTGATTGAAAACGGCTATGTCCGCCCAGAGCAGCCCATCCTGCGATGCGTTCTTCAAGAATATATGCATCAACTTATTGATGTAAAAATAGATACACTTATACTAGGTTGCACCCACTTCCCGCTGGTCTCTGAGGCTATCCGCGAGTGGCTTCCGGGGGTGTGTCTCGTGGATTCCGGCGAGGCGGTGGCGCAGGCCGTTGGTCGAGAACTCTCCGAATTGTCCCTTTGCAATACATTCTCCCGTCAGGGAAAACACAGCTATTTTGTCACCGACACTGTTGCAAACTTCACAGATATCGCGGAATTGTTCTTGGGCGAGCCGACTGGGGGCGTGGGGGAGATTCGCCAGATTGAACTGGACTTGGGCTGATTTGGAATCAAGGAGATTTCGTACCCCTTTTCCGTTGTGCGTGAGCCTGGGCGAATTGATTTCATATAGAATGTAGCAAAATCCAGTTTATGAATTATTTTAAAATGTTTTTCTCTCTTTATCCTTAGTATTAAGGAGAGGGTGATTTTTCATTGCAGCCAATTGGGAAACGCATTTGATTATTCGAAGCGACAAAGAATTCTCCGACGATCGTCTGGAAGGAAGCGACCCCCATCCCGAGGAAGAGGCCTTAACCGGCACGATGGTGATGGGCGCCAAGGACATGGAGTTCGCACGGCATGCCGCCAACTACAAAGAGTTGCTGGTGGACGAGATACCCAGGATGCGGCAGCGTAGTGCCTTCGCGGCTTTCTGTGCGGAACTGCTGGAGATGTTCGGCAGCCACAAATACGACTCCGAATACAACATCGACGACATCAGCGAGAACCTGGAACCCAGCGAGGAGGAGCAGAACACCGACGCCAGTTCGTTCCACGAGGAGGGCGCCGTCTGCGACCTGGAGGATAATTATCCGCTAGGCAAGGAGTTTGCGCACGGGGGGCAGGGCACCATCTCCGCCGCGAAGGACCTCCAGTTTGGTCGACGGGTTGCCGTCAAGAGCCTTCGTGAACCAGAAAACCAGACGAACCGCCATCAGTTCTTCACCGAGGCGCGCATCACGGCGCATCTGGAGCACCCAGGCGTCGTGCCCATCCACACTCTCTACGTGGACCATAACAACGCTCCGCATTTGGCGATGAAGCTTGTTGAGGGCAAGAGCTTCCGCGAACGGCTCCAGGAGGTCAAGAAGAAATACGCCAGCCTTCCGTGGTACAAGATATGCGCCGTGGAGCGCTGGCAGCGCAAGCTTCGAATCGAGCGTTTCCTGCGCGTATGCGAAGCGCTGGAATACGCCCACAACCGCAATATCCTCCACCGAGACCTCAAGCCCGAGAACATCATGGTAGGGCGCTTTGGCGAAGTCTATGTGATGGACTGGGGGATGGCAATGGTGATGCCTCAGGGGCAGGACTGGGTGGTGTCCCCCATCTGCGGAACCCCCCGGTACATTGCACCGGAGATACTGATGCACAAGCCCTACGGCAAGACTGCGGACGTCTACCAGCTGGGGCTGATTCTTTACGAGATTGTCTTCCTGCGCCGTGCCTTCCCCTGGAAGAGCAAGGACGTGGTGCTGGAACGAGTGAAGGCGGGCGAGATGGCGCCCATGCAGCACTACTATGGATGCCGTGTTCCCAAGCTTCTTGTCAAGATCATCGCACGGGCCACGGCATTTTCCGTGCGAGACCGCTACCAGACGGTTGGAGAACTTGCGCGCGACCTGCGCGGCTATCTCAAGAACGAGGCTACCAGCGTCGAGCGCAATCCCCGGCTGTCCAGCTTCATGCGCGTGATGTCCCGCAACAGCCATCTTCTTCTGGGGACAATCATCCTGGTCACGACAATCCTCTTCGCGGTGATCCTGTTCAATGTTCGCAGCAAGGTGAACGAGAAGCTGCATGTGCAGCGGGAGGAGGAGGCGTTGCGGCGCCTCTATTCCTCCAACCTGCACACCAGCGTGATGATTGCCCAGGAAATCAAGGACGTGGCGGAGGACGTGCTGTCGCTGGCGCGCGAGACTCGCGTGCGTCTGGCGACGCTCCAGCCGCCGAATCCTGACTTCAACTACTACCGCGGCACGGCCGGAATGATTGACTTCCCGCCGCCCGGCTATGGATATGTGCCCACCTTCGACAACAAGGTCTCCTTCCGAGCCTTCTTCTGGCACCTGCCCGCCAATGTCCAGGTGGAGAATCTGGACTCGGTGCTCTCCACGCTCTACCCGATGATGCCGACTTTCAAGCGGATCTTGACAGACCATTTCCTGGTGGACAAGACGGGCCATGCGAAAAATCCGATCAGCGACCTTGGCGTGGAGCGCACTCCGGTGCTGAACTCACGCGTGGCCTTCGAGAACAAGCTGATGCTTGCCTATCCTTACGAGGGCAACATGCCGGGCGACTATGACGTGACAACCTCGGTCTGGTACCAATGCGGCATGAACGAGGCGAAGGACCGCCCGGTATGGACGCACCTTTTCCAGTCGGTCCGGGTGAGAAATCGCATCATCATCGCGTGCGCGATGCCCATCCGTCTCGAATCCGCGCCGGCCGGCTTCAATTCGGGCGTGGCGGTTGCCGTCCTGGACCCCCGTGACTTCATCGCCAAGTTCGCCGTGCGTTTGACGCATGCCCCATACATCAAAGGCCATTATCTGGTTCACGCCAGCGGGAAGGTCTATTCGACCGACGTCGAAGGGCTTGAGCCGGTGTGCCATGGGGAGATAGAACTCTTCGACTTCCCGCACCAGGAGAAGTTCCGGGAGATGTGGGAACTCAAGACCGGCCGGCTCTTTCTGGACAACCAGAAACGGGATACGTTGTATATCTTCAATCTGGTGGAGGACATGAATTGCATTTACATCGAGGAGATTGATTTCGCGCGTGCGATGGAGATGGCTTGGACGGCGCAGCCCGACTCCGAAGATGACAATGCCGCCGAGTCTTCCGCCTCCGTGCCGTGATCCTTTTTGGCCTGCAAGACAGGTCTTGCGTAGACAACCTCCGATTCCTGGAGACGCCCTGTGATTATCAAGAACCCAAGAGAGACTTCCGAGGAACAGGAAAAAAACGTCGCGGCTTTGGAGCTGAGCGTCAACTCCTCCGCCGAATTCAGGGAAAGCCAACTGCATTTTTTGCACCGCAGTAGCCTCGAACGACGGGATTGCCTTGCCGAGGAGGTCCCGGTGATGCACCAGCGCAGCGCCCTGGTGGCTTTCTTCTCCGAGATGCTGGAGGTGTGCGGGCTGCGAAAGTATGACCACGAGTATGACATCGATGATTCTAGCATCGGTCTCGAACTCGGCGAGGATGAACGCCAGGCCGACGACAGTGCGCTCCACGAGGAGTCCATGACCTGCGACATGGAGAAGAACTACCCGCAGCTCACGGACTCGGAGAAGGACGGGGGGGGGGCGTCGTCGTGGCGGCGGCCGAGGACCTTCAGTTCGGACGGCGGGTGGCTATCAAAAGCCTGAAGAACTTTGAGGATTCCAAGGCGCGCTCGGCCTTCTTCGCCGAGGCTCGCATCACCGCCCGCCTGGAGCATCCGGCGATCGTGCCGGTCCACAATATCTATGTGGACCACGCAAACGTGCCGCATCTGGCCATGAAGTACGTGGAGGGCAAGAGCTTCTGGGAACGCATCGAGAAGATCAAGAGGAAGTACGCCCGGCTGAACTGGTACCGGATCTGCACCGTGGAGCGCTGGCAGCGAAAGTTGCGCATCGAGCATTTCCTGCGGGTCTGCGAAGCCATCGAATATGCCCACAACCGCAATGTCCTCCACCGCGACCTCAAGCCCGAAAACATCATGGTCGGACGTTTCGGGGAACTCTATGTGATGGGATGGAAGATGGCACGAGTGATCCCCAAGGGGCGGGACTGGGTTCTCTCCCCAATTGCAGGCAGCCTGCGCTATATCGCTCCAGAGATGCTTCAAAACCGTCCATACGGCAAGACCGCCGACATCTATCAGCTGGGGTTGCTGCTCTACGAGACCGTCTTCCTGCGCCGCGCCTTCCCCTGGCGGGACCGGGAAGTCGTGATGGAGCATGTGAAGACGGGCGAACTCTCCCCGATGGTGCACTATTTCGGGTGCTATGTGCCGGGGACCTTGAAGCGCATCATCAAGAAGGCAACTGCGCTTGATCCGCTGGACCGGTACCAGGAGGTGCGAGACCTTGCCTCCGATCTGCGAGGCTTTCTCAAGAACGAGGCTACCAGCGTCGAGCGTTTCCCCCGGCTGGCGCGTTTTGCCCGCGTGATGGGGCGCTATGGCACCGTCCTTCTGGCGGTCGCGCTGGTGGTGGTCACGCTGTGTTGCGGAGGTGCCATTGCCAAACTGCGCAGGCAGGTGGCGAAACAGGCTGTTTTGGAGCAGCAGGACTACACGCTGAAGCGCCTCTCCTCGTCCAACCGGCTTACCGGCTTCCAGATTGAACGCGAGGTTGTGAATGTCGAGAACGACCTGCTGGCAATGTGCCGCGAGGCCGGCGTGCGCCTTGAAAATCCCGAAGCCCCGAATTCCCTTTACCATTATTATCGAGGGACCGAGGGGTTTGCCGAGAACCCGCGGGGCTATGAATACCAGCCTGCCATCGGGAAAAATGTCTCCTTCCGGGCTTTCGGCTGGCATGTCCCCAACGATACAGAGGAAATCCCCAGTCTGGATTCCATCCTCTCCACCCTCTATCCGATGCTCCCCGCGTTCGTCAAGATTACCACCGAGCATTTCCGCAACGCGCAGGACGGACATGTGGACATGACCGAAGAGTGCACGCCCGTCGTGTCAACGATGCTTGGCTTCCAGAACGAACTCCTCTTTGCCTATCCGTTCGAGGGCCATCGTCCGCCCGAATTCCATGTCACCCGTCAGGAATGGTATACCAGGGCCATCGAGGATTTTGAGGAGCGTCCCGTATGGATCGGCCCCGTGGCCGACACCGTGGCAGGCGACCATGTGCTGATGTATTGCAGCGCCCCCGTGGTGAATGGCAAGAACGAACGCATCGGCGCCGGAGTCACCGTGCTGAACCTGGCTGCCATTCTCGACCTCTATGCACAGCGGCTCTTTGTGCATCCGGAGGTGAAGGCGCATTATCTTGTTCATTTCGAGGGGGACATCTATGCCACTGACCAGTCGGACCTCAAGCCCAGCAGCCATGACGGCACGCTCGTCTTCCATCCTTTCCCCTATTCCGAATCCTTCGCAAAAATGGGGGAAATGCGCACCGGACAGGTGTTCCTGGATGAAAAAGAGGATACCCTTTTCATCTATATCCGTATCGAACCGCTGAAATGCGTTTACATCGAGGAGGTCGACGTCAGTCTGGCGGCAGAGTTCGTCGAACCGGGGAATACTGGCGGCGACAAAGTCCCCGCCGAAACTTCTTTATAACTAAATAAATAATTGTTAATAAATAACTTGGGATAAATTTTCATGCTTCACAACGTCCCCTTGAAGCCGATTACCGGCACTTTCGTGAACATGCTCATCTCCGACACCGGCATCGTGAACGCCGGTCTGAAGGAATGGGAGCAGGACTTCCAGATGATGAAGGCGATGGGCATGGACCAGCTCTTCGTCATCCGCACCGAACACGAGCGCAACGGCGTGCACCTCTCCGCAGAGGACCCACGCTCCACCACCTGGCCGGAGGACGAATGTCTGCTGGACATGGTCTTCCGCCTGGCGGACAAGTACGGCATGCGCCTCTTTCTGGGCGGCCCCATCGGCATCACCAACCTCTACAGCGGCGACTGGCTCAAGGAGATCGACGACACCAAGCGCTACTACGACCGCGTGATGGCAAAATACGCCGGCCATCCCTGCCTTCAGGGAATCTACGTGAGCCTGGAGGCGCTGCCGTGGCACTTCAACTTCCTGGACATCTGCCGCGAGGTGCTGGTCTATGCCAAGTCGAACTTCCCGACCATGAAGACCTTCATGTCGCCCAGCTTTGGCGGCCCCATGGGCGACATGAAGACCCACTACGACCCCGACACCTGGTGCGACATCTACGGACGGTACTTCTTCGAGAAGGTCGCCGGGCTATTGGACTACTGCGCGCCGCAGGACAAGATCACCGCGCCGGAGTGCTCCAACGGCGTCATCGGCGACAACGGCCTGAAGGTCTGGTATGAGAAGGTCGGCGAACTCTTCCGCAAGTGCGGCATCGAGCTGTGGAGCAACATCGAGACCTTCCAGCGGCCGTTCCCCGGCCACGGCGAGCCCCCGGAGGTCTTCCGCCAGGCGGACTACCGCTCGCTTTACATGAAACTTCAGGAGGCCAGTCCGCTGGTCGAGCGCATCATCACCTACGAGTTCTTCAGCTGCATGAGCCCCAACACCGAGTGGGGTTCCGCACGGCGGCTCCTGGCCCGCTACCTCGAGATGATCGGCAAGGACCCCGCCATCATCGACGAAATCTACGGGTAGGGCGCGCGCGTTCCTGCGCACCTTGTTGCCCGGATGTGGATCCCGTCGTGGAATCGAAAACTGGCACCCATTTCTTTGGGAATTGTACAGTTGACTTGCCTAAAGCCATTTCCCGCGAAACATGCGAAAAAAGGCCTGCATCATGCCTGCCACCTGCGGACGCTCGTCCGCACGGCCCGCGCGTCACTTCGTTCCGCGCAGGCGCCAGGCTGCCCGAACGGACTAGTCCATGTCGGCGAAGACGCCGGACGCGCAGCGGACGGCGGAGTGCCCCGGGCGAGACGGCCGAAAGCTCCCTTTCGAGCCGTCGACGGCCGGGCGCCCGCCCGTGCGAAGCATGGCGGCTTCGCCCGGCAGGGCTTTCGCGTCTTTTCGCGTGTTTCGCGGGAAACACCACCCGGCAACCTTCTGCTGTCGGAAACCACGATGGCAAGTTAACTGGTTAATTCCCTTCTTTTCATGCAGATTTCTTGATGCGCTCGTTTTTGCGTGAGCACTCCATACATTTACCTTCAGAATACCAATGCAGAACACAGAGCTATTGACCGTCGTCAACGGCGGCATCCAAACCATTATTCCAGAGGCGCTTCTGCCGCCTCAAGTCATCTATTTGGACTTCGACGGGGAATGGGCCAGCTACCACAACCATGACCTGGATATCCAGATTGACGATGTGGAAGTGGAGGATTCCGGACTGGGCCAGGAACGTATCGCCGTCATTGTGAAGGAACTCAACCGGCAGTTCTGCGCGCAGAATGTTGTCTTCGTGACCGAACAGCCGTCCGACGCGGAGTTCTCCACCATCTATGTCGGCAAGACCGACAGCTTCAGCGAATATGGCGACTTCGCGGGTCTCGCCGAAACTGTCGATGTCGGCAATAAGATAAAGAACGACAACGCCTTCGTGATGCTGGATTCTACGACAGATGATGCCTCCATCGTCACGACCATCTCCCACGAGGCACAGCATCTTCTGGGAACGCTGGAGCATGGGGGAGAGAACTTGCAAACGTATACATATTCTAACATAAATAGCAATCATACAATTTTATATAAAATAATCACTTCTGGTTATGACTGGCGCATGGATAGGCATGAGATCTTCCCACTTTACCATGGATTTAATGTTTCTTTGACAAATGGAATGATAAGCCAGGTATATGTAAATTCATGTTCATATTATGACGAATACATTATAACAGCTGGTGGAGGAGAGGGAGATTCGTTTGTTAATTTTCAATTCTGTAATAACTTATTTAATTATGCAAGCGAGCCTGACAATTGGGATCGCATCTATAGTAGATTCGCCAATTGGAAATTTTGTTTCACTGTTGTTGTAAAGCAAGAAAATATAGATGAAAATGTTATAGATATTGTTCATACAATTAGTAAATCTCACTACCGTGATCAGGCATACATAACTATAGAAAGAGAAATTTATATCGAACCTTTAGTAAAACTCTATAGCAATAATACTTTGGTTTCAGCTTCAACAAGCATGACCAATGTGACATTAAATACAGAAGGCAATAACTATCTGGTCGTCTCTAGCGGAGGCGTTACATCAGAGACGACCATCAATTCTTCGACAGAGTTGAAGGTTTCCAGCGGTGGCATAGTTTCATCCGCCGCCGTCAGCAGTGGCGGTGTCTTGAATGCGGAGGAGGCGGGAATCCTAAAAGACAGAATCATTCTGAAAGGCGGTAAGCTTGCCACATCGGGAGAACTCACCGCCACGGATGCAATGATAGTCTTCGACTTGACGGAGAGTGTTCCAGATGAGTTGGACATCATGGTGGAGAATCTGTCGGACCTGATTGGGGCGTCGTACACCATTTCTGTATCATCCACTCAGGAGGAAGGCGTTTACCGCCTCGCGGAAGGCGCGGAAGGGTTCGATGGCGAAGTCAGTTTAAGCGTTGGCGGGACAGGCGGCGTCTTCTCGCTGGAGGAAAAGAACTACGATTCGCTGCTGGTAAACAACAAATTGTACACCCTCATCAATCTTGACGGCGAACTCTGCCTGAGGGTTGGTGCGCAGATAGAGACCGATTTCTCGATCGATGAAATCCGTCAGATTGAGTATTATGACGGCGAAGGCAGTGAACGGTTCTCCACCACGGTGCTGAAAGTGCCCTATCTGGCGACCGCCACGGTGAAGATGGACAAGTACATCCCGGACGGCGAATATACCTTCACCACCTTCCTGGACGACTATGACGATGCAAAAATGGACATTAAATTGCAGGTCATAGACGGCATGCCTGTCTATCTCAACGAAAACACCAAAGCATGTCAGTACGGCACGTTGGTTGAGGAAGATGCCTTCACCGCCACCTGGCAGTTCAACAACATAGAGGATTTCCTCCTGACCGAAAAGGCAGACTCCAGCATGCCCGTCGGAATCCGCTATGAGGAAAATGGCTCCATTATATTGGGAGCTATTGTGGTCGGAGGAGTGCTGCTTCTGGCGGGCTGTTCGGACAATGACGTCGAGACTGTCAGCAAGGGGGAAGCTGATGCCAACAAGAAAGGATATTATTTATTTGGCAAGATAGATTATGTCACTCAGGAAAATAAAACATATTCAATAGTGATTGAGCAGGATTCAAATAATGGCAATTATGACAAATACGCAGTAACAATTGATGTGCCTGGTTATAGTAAAGTAAAAACACAAATAGATATATTTCCAATTGGCAAATCTTCGGTTATAGATTTAAGAAACCTAAACCTAGTAATCAGAATACCAACTTCCGAAGTCTCTGAAATTGGCTGTGATTTTTCATTAGAGCATACAGATAAGGGGTGGGCATTATATGAAATTACCAACTCCCAAAAGATATTGATTCCCGGGGAGAAAATCTCATTCACCCACGAAGAAACGGAGAAGGGCAACAGAATAACCAAGGAAGGGTTGGGAATAGAATGTGCGTTAAAACAGAAAATGCATTGTTGGATAGCCGTTGCTGCCAATATGCTCTACAAAGGTGGTTATCTTCCAGATGGTGTTAGTGCCCAGAAATGCTTTGAAAAATTAAGTGAAAAATACTTCAATGTCGATGGCTGCTCAAGAGGGGGGCAGGCTACTCGTGTTTTTGAGGATTTCGGTTTGTCGTCTAAATACATATCATATCTCGATGTATATGAGGGATTAGATAATCTGAAAAATCAAAAACAAGGAACTGAAATTGCCGCTTCCATTGGCATTGTCGGTCGTGAGATTGATCATGAGATTACCTGTCTTTCTGTCATTGAGCTGAAAAAGGAATCGGCAACAATTTGGTATGAGGATTCCGACTATGATATTGAATCGCCTACAAAACGCAAAGCCGAATTGTATAAAAAGAATAACCACTGGTTTATAAAATACCAAGACGGCGAAAGAGAAATCAAATCCTTTACCTCGTTTCTTGGAAAAACAAAAGGAATGACATCTTTGGATCTCGAGAGTTTTATTCCCAAAAGAATCAATGACAATATCTCTGCCAGTCGTTCTTCCGATGTCAGCACCAACAGCCTTGTCACAGTGGTAAATGGCTCCATTGTGGATGCTGTTGTCGAAGCGGATGGTGTTCTGGAGATCGCATCTGGAGCGACGGCAGACACGATGTATATTCACAGCAATGCGAGTGTTGTGTTTGATACCGGCTCGCAAGTAACAGGGAAGGTCCTGACCTACGGGGGAACGATTTCGGTCTCGGCTGGTACAGATGTATCGGCGGCAGAGTTTGACTTCAACCTCACCAATCTCATGGCTGGCAACGAGGCAATGCTCGACAACCTGCACAATGCCCAGGCGGCGAGTTTCTCAGTTACTGTGGATGCCGAACAGGCAACGGGGCGTTATCTACTTGCCAATGGCGCGTCTGGTTTTGACGGCAGGGTAATGGTCTGCGGGGCAACGTACGGCGATTATTCCGTCCGACCAGGCTTCTTCGATGGCGAGCTGGGGACGCTGGCCGTGGGCGAGACGCTGGAGGTCGCCAATCAACTCTACACGCTCTCCGTGGAGGGCGACACGTTGGTGTTTAATGTTGAATGGGCTTCGCTAAGTGTGCTGTCCGTGGAATCCGACTCCAGTTGCCTAACTATAGAACCCGTCCTTGTCACGGCGGTCTTCAGCGAGGACATCGTCACCCCGGAATACTCCTACGACGGGGAGACTTGGCAGGAGTATGTCGATGGCGTGACGATGGCGGAGAACGGCTTCGTGTGGTTCCGGGGAACCGATGCCGCCGGAAACCAGTCCGAGGTTGTCCAGCATGAAGTCTACAACATCATCCACTACTATTCCATTGACGGCGGGGATGCCAGCGGCCTGAGCCTGCCGGAGTCTCTGTCGCGGCAATTGCTGGAGTTCTCAAATGACAGCTACCGGCACTGCCTGCAACTGGAGCTTGCCACAGATCGCCTGAACTTCTATGGGTTGCCATCGGGAAGCTATTCCTGGCGCGTGCGTGACATTGAGGATGTCGAATGGTCGATAGGGAATGACATCACAGTGGAAAACCGGCCAGCCCCCCAACTTTTGACTGCCTCGGAGGACGACAAATGGGATGCCTTCTTCGTTGGCGTGCAAAGCACCTGGAATGCCAACTACCAGGCGTGGCACACTGCATTGGATGTGTTTGCCGAGCTGGACGGCCGGAACCGCATCGAGGACATCTACGCCGGCTCGGACGACGCGTCTCTCCTCCTCCTTACCGACGATACGAACGGCGACGCGCTCTTCCTGGACGACATCTACTCCATGTTCCCGGAGGGAATGGACGCGCAGGCACGCATTGCGAAAATCGACGAAATCCGCGCGGGGCAGGGTGATGACATCGTTGACTTGACCAGT
>JAFPYX010000022.1 GCA_017417585.1 Victivallales bacterium | reverse complement strand
GGTCGGAGATCACGATGGAGCGGAGACCGCCGAAGAGCGCGTAGAGGGAGCCGATGAACCCGATGAGCCAGACCATGCACCAGAGGAGCGCCGTGTCGTTCCGGATGCCCGTGACGGCATGGAGGTCGAGGATGCCCATCATGCCCTTGGCGCCGGTGTAGAGAATCATCGGCAGAAGGATGAACATGTAGGCGAGCATGAAGATGATGTTGCAGACGAGCTGGGCGCGCCCGCCGAAGCGGATGTCGAGAAGTTCGGGCACCGTCGTGATGCCGCTCTTGAGGAACTTGGGCAGGAAGAAGAGCGCCATGAGCACGATGGCCACGACGCCGACGACCTCCCACATCATGACGGCGAGGCCCGTCGTGTAGCCCTGGCCGTTGAGGCCGACGAGCTGCTCGGTCGAGAGGTTCGTGAGGAGAAGCGATGCGGCGATGAAGGGGAAGGTCAGCGACCGCCCCGCAAGGAAGAAGCCGCTGTTCGACGAGACATCCGCTCCTTTGCTCTTCCACCAGGTGATGAAGGCGACGAGCGCCGTGAAGAAGAGGAATGACAGTAGTGTTGGCAGCATGGCTGATTCTCCTTGGGTTTTGAGGTCTGGCGTAAGGACGAACCGCGACGGCCGCGGTTTTGTGGTTTTGCAGAATTATACGGCAAGGATGCGCCGGGACGCAAGCGGTTTTTCGGGATTCGCGGTGTCTTTATTTGCGCAATCAAAGTCGGATGTGGTATCATGTTCACCAACGAGCCATGAAGATTCAGACGGTGATTTTTGACGTGGGCAATGTCCTTGCGGCCTTTCGTTGGAAGGACTACCTGCAGGCATTTGGCTTTTCCCCGGCCTTCCAGGAGGAGCTTGGCAGGATTCTCTTTCTCGACCCCCTCTGGTTCGAGTGGGACCGCGGCGTCATGACCGAGGACGAGATCGTTGAAATCTTCTGCGGGAAGCACCCGGACTACCGCGCGGAGATACACCGGGTCCTGGACAACCCCTACGACCTGGTGCGTGAGTACCCCGATTCCGCCGATTGGATTCGGGAGGTCCATGGTCTGGGGCGTCAAGCCCTGCTCCTCTCCAACTATTCGCGCAAGACCTTCACCTACGCCTACGAGCACTTCGACAGCCTGAAGCTGACGGACGGCGGTGTCATCTCCTACCAGGAGAAAATCGTGAAGCCTGAGCCGGAAATCTACCGCCGGCTGATTGACCGCTACGCATTGGATTCCGCCGCCTGCGTCTTTCTCGACGATTCCCCGGCCAACTGCCAGGGTGCCGAAGCTTTCGGCATCCGCACCATCCTTGTTCAGGACAGGGCGACCGCCAGGCGCGAATTGCGCAAGTTGCTGGCATAGGGATAGGGTGTCAGGCTATGTTTGCCATCATCCATGATCGGGGAATACGTCGAAAACTGGCTGAAAACGGCATTTTTGTGTTGACGTAGAATTGAAGTGAAAATATTCTTTCATGACGTCAGTAAGTTGCGCTGCAATGTTCAGGAGCAATTATCTGGTGTCGGCAGTTGCCATTCTAGTGAAAATCTCGCGGAAATTTGAGTTTTTAAAGGCTTTATATATGTGGGGAAATTGCGGCGCAATGACCGGCGCCACCCCCGGAAGGAGATACAAAACCATGAGAAAGTTGAGACTGAAGAACGATGGCGAAGGCTTCTACCACGTCGGCAGCCGCTGCGTGGACAGAACATTCAGGTTAGTAGACGATGTCAATACGCACGTCGTCGACCAGATTCGCAGGATGGCTG